>DATCMU010000018.1:0-2121 GCA_036563245.1 Devosiaceae bacterium
CTGGTCGCCGATGTGGCGCTCGATCCCTATACGAGCCACGGCCACGACGGCCTCCTCAAGGACGGGCGGATTCTGAACGACGAATCGGTTGCGGTGCTGGTGAAGCAGGCCCTCGCCCAGGCAAGGGCCGGCGCCGACATCATCGCGCCCTCGGACATGATGGACGGCCGCATCGCCGCCATCCGCGCCGAACTCGATGCCGACGGGTTCGAGAACACCGTCATCATGAGCTATGCGGCCAAATATGCTTCTGCGTTCTATGGCCCGTTCCGCGACGCCGTGGGGTCCGGCAGCCGGCTCAAGGGCGACAAACGCACCTATCAGATGGACTATGCCAACGCCGAGGAGGCACTTCGCGAAGTCGGCCAGGACATCGATGAGGGGGCGGACATGGTGATGGTGAAACCCGGCATGGCCTATCTCGACATTATTCGGCGCGTCGCGGACACCTACAACATTCCGGTCGCCGCCTACCAGGTCTCGGGCGAATACGCGATGATCGCCATTGCCGCCGAGGCCGGCGCAATCGACCGGCAGGCCGCCATGATGGAGAGCCTTTACGCTTTCAAGCGGGCCGGTTGCGCGTCGGTCCTGACCTATTTCGCGCTCGACGCCGCGCGGTTGATGAACGGCTGAGGCCGCAACCCTTGCGCATGGGCGCTGCAACGCCGATGTTGTTTGGCTACGGAAGGCTGTATGGGCTTTCGGGGGCAAGAGGGCTGGCAAATGCGGGCGGATCTTCCAGACCCGGCGAACGCGCCGGAACTGTTCGAAGGCATTCTCATCAGGCGCGTGATGGCGTTCTGCATCGACATGCTGATCGTTTTCGGGCTGCTGGTGGCCGCCAGCATTGCGACGGCGATTGCGGGGGTCTTTTCCTTCGGGCTCCTTTGGCTTCTGTTCCCGTTCGTCGTGCCGGCCGTGGTGGTGCTTTACTACGCGGCTACGCTTGGATCGACCCATCGCGCCACCCTTGGCATGCAGAGCATGGACATCGTGCTCACACCGACGCGCGGCGCACCGTTGGATGGCTGGAAGGCCTTCCTGCATACGTTCGTGTTCTGGATCACCTTCTGGTATCTCTGGCCGATCTCGCTGCTGGTTGCACTGTTCACGCCACGTCGCGAACTGCTTCACGACCTGATCGTTGGAACCCTGATGGTCAGAAAGTCCCCCATGGCCCGCCACTGGGCCGAATATGCGCGCGACGGCACAGCGGGCGGCACACGCAGCTGAGATCCGTCGAACCCGCCCCGATTGCTTCATCCTGCCGGTTTGCAATCGCACTTTGCAGAGATGTCAGATGCGGGGAAATTTCTGTTCAGGCGGCAAAGATTGGGCTTGGTGCGCTCCATTCGCGCGGCCATGATCGCCGTCGATGAACGCACTGACGATACTGCCGGACTCCGCAGCCATGTGGGCGACCCTCGGAATCATCCTGGTCGCCATGCTTTTCTACGGCTTCGAGTGGGCATCCATCGAACTGGTATCGCTCGGCGCGCTCGTCGCGCTGATGGCGCTGGGCATGCTGTTCCCTCTGGCCAACCTGTCGCCGGACAGCCTGCTGACCGGATTTTCCAATCCGGCGATGATCACGATCCTCGCTCTTCTGGTCACCGGGCAGGCGCTTATCCAGACCGAGGCGCTGAGCGGGCTGAGCGAACGGTTATCCGGCCTCTGGCCAAGGTCCCCGGTCGGGGCGATCCTCCTGGTGCTCCTGATCGCCGGGCTGGCGAGTTCGGTGGTGAACAACACGCCGATCGTCGTGGTGTTCATCCCCGTTCTGGCGGCGATCCTGAGCCGGCGCGAGATGGCACCGGCGCGCTACATGATGTCTCTCAGCTTTGCCTCGATTCTGGGCGGCATGACGACGCTTCTGGGTTCCTCGACCAACCTGCTCGCCGCCGGCGTTGCGCGTGCGGCGGGTGTCGACAGCGTCACGTTCTTCTCGTTCACGGTTCCGGGCCTCGCCATGGCCGCAGCGGGCGGCCTCTACGTGCTGTTCGTCGTGCCGCGCATCGTCGCCGACAATTCGGCCGACCAGCCCGGCAGGCGTGGCCGGGCCATGCAGTTCATCACCGAGATCAGGCTGACGCCGGGCCACCCGCTCATCGGCGACCA
>DATCMU010000036.1:0-6973 GCA_036563245.1 Devosiaceae bacterium
GGGAACACCTTGTGCGGCACGAGGTCGTTTATTGCCGCTTCGTCCATGCCTGTCCGGCGCAACTCGTCGCGCACCTCCTCTGGCGTCTTGCCAAGCATCAGCGCTTCGGATTGTGCAAGGCAGTTCGCCACCAGTTTGACATGGTGGGGCGGCAGGTCCTCTTGCGGATTGGCAGCGACCAGGAAATCGCAGGGGATCACACTCGTTCCCTGGTGGATGAGCTGATAGAAGGCGTGCTGGCCGTTGGTGCCCGGCTCGCCCCAAATCACCGGGCCGGTATTCCAGCCCACTTGCTCGCCATTGAGGCGAACCTGCTTGCCATTGCTCTCCATGTCCTGTTGCTGCAAATAGGCGGCAAAGCGCGACAGGCGCTGATCGTAGGGCAGGATGGCGTGGGTAGCGAAGTCCCACACGTTCCGATGCCAAACCCCCAGCAATCCCATTATGACCGGCAGGTTGGCCTCCAACGGCGCGGAAAGGAAATGCGCGTCCATGCCGGCGGCGCCCTTGAGGAACCGCTGAAAACAGTCGAACCCAACAGCAAGTGCGACGGGCAGGCCAATCGCAGACCACACCGAATACCGGCCCCCCACCCAATCCCAGAAGCCGAAGACCCGGTCCGCGCGAATGCCGAATTTCGCGCAAGCCTCCAGATTGGTGGAAACGGCTGCAAAATGGTCCGCTACCGCTGCTTCACCCAACGCCGCCGCAATCCACGCCCGCGCGCTGTGCGCGTTGGTCATCGTTTCGTCGGTGGTAAATGTCTTCGATGCCACGATGAAGAGCGTGGTCCGCGGATCCAGCCGCTTCAGGGTATCGTGCATATGCGCCCCATCGACATTGGAGACGTAATGCACCCGAAGATCCGCCCGCGTGTATGGCTCGAGCGCGAGCGTGACCATGGCGGGACCGAGATCCGACCCGCCGATGCCAATATTGACCACGTCGGTGAACGCGCCACCCGTGCCGCGGATTTCCCCGTTGCGGACCGCATCCGAGAAACCCTTGATCTGCGCCAGAACCTCGCGGACGCCAGGCATCACGTCCACCCCGTCCACCAGCACGGGTTCACTCCCCTGATAGCGCAATGCCATATGCAACACCGAACGGCCTTCGGTGGAATTGATCGGCTGCCCGGCCCACATTGCGTCGCGCCGCGCCTCGACGCCGGCCTTGCGCGCGATATCGTACAGCGCTGCCATTGCTTCGGCATCAATTCGGTTCTTCGAGTAATCCAGGAGAATGTCCTGATAACGCACTGAAAATTGGCCAAATCTATTCTGGTCGTCTTTGAACATGTCGCGCATGTCTCGCGCCTGCAGCCGGCTCCTGTGTGCACCCAGGGCGATCAACGCGGCCTTGCGATCGAATTCAGACATCATGCAAGTTCCCTTCTAGTCGAGGGGCGGCAGGTCGCCCTTTTTCCAGTTCTCCCGCGTTGCATCGGCAAAATCTGCAAAAGCGCCGCGCTCTATGGCGGCGCGGGCGCCCTGCACCAGCTCCTGGTAGTACGCGAGATTGATCTGCGAGAGAATCATGGCCCCGAGGATCTCCTCGTTCTTGACGAGGTGATGCAGGTAGGCCCGTGAAAACCGGCGGCAATTCCCGTTCGGCGACTCCACGTCAAGTGGCCGCGGATCGCGCCTGTGGCGCGCGTTCTTCAGATTGATGCCACCAAAACGGGTATAGACATGTCCATGCCGGCCGGCGCGGGTGGGATGCACGCAATCGAACATGTCGATACCGCGGCCAATGGCCCCAAGGATATCATCGGGCTTGCCAACGCCCATCAGGTAGCGCGGCCTGTCGTCCGGCAGTTGCGGCGCGATCTCATCGAGCACGCGGAACATCGTTTCCTGGGGCTCACCAACCGCCAGTCCGCCGACCGCATAGCCGTCGAACCCAATCTCGCGCAAACCGCGCGCGGACGCCGCCCTCAACTCGGCGTCGTCGCCTCCCTGCACGATACCGAACAGGGCCCTTTGCGGCTGATCGCCGAACGCCTTCCTGGAGCGTTCGGCCCAGCGGAGCGAAAGCTCCATCGCCCGCGTCATTTCCTCACGCGATGCCGGAAGCGCGATGCATTCATCAAGCTGCATGATGATGTCGGAATCCAGAAGCTTCTGGATTTCGATCGAACGCTCCGGGGTCAGCGAATAGGCCGATCCGTCGATATGGGAGCGGAAAGCGACGCCGTTTTCGTCGATCTTGCGCAGTTTTGCCAGAGACATCACCTGGAAGCCGCCGCTATCGGTCAGGATCGGCCGCTGCCAGTCCATAAACTCGTGCAGTCCCCCCAGCTCAGCGACGAGCTCGGCGCCAGGCCGCAACATCAGGTGATAGGTGTTGCCCAGAAGGATGTCCGCGCCAGTTGCGCGCACCTGTTCGGGATACATGGCCTTGACCGTTCCCGCCGTGCCCACCGGCATGAAGGCCGGGGTCTGAATATCACCACGCACCGTATCGATATGACCGCGCCGGGCATGTCCGTCAGTCGCGGTCAGCGTGAAGCGAAACGGCGTCATGTTTCCGGGCCTGCCCGGAACAACAGCGAGGCATCGCCATAGGAATAGAACCGGTATCCCGTCTCAATGGCATGACGGTAGGCCGCGTGCATGGGCTCGAACCCCGCAAACGCGCTGACCAGCATGAACAGCGTCGAACGCGGCAGGTGGAAATTGGTCATCAGCACATCGACGGCGTGAAAAGCAAATCCGGGCGTGATGAAGATATCGGTATCGCCCGAAAATGGCTGCAACTCACCTGATCGGGCCGCCGTTTCCAGAAGCCGGAGGCTGGTCGTACCCACCGCCACGATCCGCCCCCCAGCGGCCTTTGCCGCCTTGAGCCGCTCGACGGTCTGGGGGCCAACCTCGCCCCATTCGGCGTGCATCCTGTGGTCGGCGATGTCGTCCACCTTCACGGGCAGAAATGTGCCGGCGCCCACGTGCAGCGTGACGCGCTCGATTGCCACACCCTTCTCAGACAGGCGGTTCAACAGGTCGTCGGTGAAGTGCAGGCCCGCAGTGGGAGCCGCCACCGCGCCATCATGCCGGGCATAGACGGTCTGGTAGTCCGTTTCGTCACGCGCCTCCACCGCCCGTTTGGCGCTGATATAGGGCGGCAACGGCATGGCGCCATGAGCCTTGAGCGCTTCATCGAGATAGGCGCCCGACAGATCGAACGCCAGGGTTATCTCGCCCGCCTCGCCCACCTCGGCAACCCGCGCGTCGAGCGTGCCGAGCAGGCAGGCCTTGTCGCTGGTCTCCCCGAACTTGATGACATCCCCCGGCTTCAACCGCTTGGCCGGTCGCGCGAAGGCCAGCCAGGTGGCGTCGTCAACCCTTTTGTGCAGGTTGCACGAAACCGAGGCCTGGTGCTCGCCCCGGAATCTCGTCCCCCGCAATTCGGCAGGAAGCACTCTGGTATCGTTGATGACCAGGACATCACCTGGTTGCAGCAGCTCCACCAGATCCGTGACTATACGATCCGAAAGCGCGCCGTCCGGGCCGACCACGAGCATGCGCGCAGAGTCGCGCGGCTCCACCGGATGCAGCGCAATCCGGTCGGCCGGCAAATCGAAATCGAAAGCATCGACGCGCATGCCTTGAAACGTCCAGCCTGACGCAGCCGCTGCTATGCCGCGTCCGCGGCCACGCGCATGGACACGATGTTGTCGGGCTCGCGCACCGGTTCGCCGCGCTTGAGCGCATCGATCGCTTCCATGCCCGAGATCACCTGCCCCCAGACCGAATACTGCCCGTCCAGCCACGGCGCATCCTTGAAGCAGATGAAGAACTGCGAGTTGGCGCTGTCGGGGCTGGACGACCGCGCCATCGAACACGTACCGCGCACATGCTTCTCGCGCGAGAATTCGGCCTTGAGATTGGGCTTGCTGGACCCGCCGGTTCCGGTGCCGTGCGGGCAGCCGGTCTGTGCCATGAAGCCATCGATCACGCGGTGAAACACGATACCGTCGTAGAAGCCTTCCCGCGCCAGTTCCTTGATCCGCGCCACGTGGTTCGGCGCCAGGTCGGGACGCAGTTCAATGACTACATCGCCCTTGCTCGTGGAAAGAAGAATGGTGTTTTCGGGGTCCTTGATGTCGGTCATGTGTGGATCCTGTCTTTTGGCCCGCAAGCAAATGGCAGTCTGCGCTTGGCCAGATGCCGATGAGAGTGAATGGGTGCTTAATTGGCCGTCCCAGCCCCGGAGTCAACAAGGCGCATCGAAATGATCTTGTCCGGATCTTCGACCAGGCCGTTGCGATCGGCATCACCCTTCTTGATCCCGTCCACCGCCGACATGCCGGAAGTGACATATCCCACAACGGTATATTTCCCGTCGAGCCAGTCGGCATCGCCAAGACAGATGAAGAACTGGGAATTCGCGCTGTTCGGATCACTGGTACGGGCCATGCCGATGACGCCGCGCTTGAAAGGCGTGTCGGTGAACTCGGCGGGCAGGTCTGGCAGATCCGAGCCGCCCGCTCCTGTTCCTGTCGGGTCTCCGGTCTGCGCCATGAACCCTGCGATCACCCGGTGAAAGACGAGCCCGTCGTAGAATTTCCGGTCGATCAGCGTCTTGAGCTGGGCGACGTTCCTGGGGGCCAGGTCGGGGCGCAGGTCGATATCCACCTCACCCCCATTGAGCTGCATGACGACCTTGACCGGAACGGTCGTACCGGATGCGGTTTGCGCACCGCTTCCAGAACTGGATTCGGTCAGGTCGCGGCGCAACATCAACGCCATAGCCGCAACAAGAACAATCGCTGCCGCGAGTGCGGCGATCGGCGCATTGCGCTTCATGGCAAATACCTCAGGAAGATTTCAGGGCCTTGAGAACGACTGCAGGCACAAAGGCCGAAATATCGCCGTCCATCTGTGCGATCTGGCGCACCAGTGTTGCCGAAATATGGCGCACATGCGGGCTGGCCGGAACGAATACCGTCTGCAACTCCGGCGCCATCTGGGCATTCATGCCCACCATCTGCATCTCGTAATTGTAGTCGGTCGTGTCGCGCAGGCCACGGATAATCAGCCGCGCACCCAGCCGCCTGGCTGCCTGCACCGCGAGGCCGTTGAATTCGACAACCTCGATTTCCGTCTCGGTACGCCGGGCAATCGGCTCAACCGTGTGCTTCAGCAAGGCCATCCTGTCGGCATGCGCCAGGAGTCCGGTCTTACTTGAATTGACGCCAACACCCACGAAAAGCTTGTCGACAAGCCGGCACGCCCGCTCGATGACATCGAGATGACCGTTGGTGACGGGATCGAACGAACCTGGATAGAAACCGACGCGATTGCTCATGTTCAGGTTTTTGTCATGCCTTGTGTTGCAAGGCAAGCCAGAGCCCTGCACCAATCAGCACGATTCCGGATATCCAGCCCAGGCGCCGGGCGAAGGCACCCTTGAACAGTTGGCGCGCGCTGCCCGCCAGCAGGATGTAGCAGGTGTCTGTGGCCAGCGCCGTCGCGACCCAGATTGCCCCGAGGAACATGACCTGCAGGGGTATGTTCTGCTCCCTGTCGATGAATTGCGGAATGAAGGCCCCGAAAAAGATGAACGCCTTCGGATTCGACCAGAGGACGGCAATGCCGCGAGCAACCTGCCGCCACAAACTCTCTGGCGCCCCGTCTCCTGGCGCAATTCCGGGCGGATGCCGGATCGTCTTGATCCCCAGCCAGATCAGATAGGCCGCGCCGGCCAGTTTGATCACATCGAACAGGGCGCCCATCAACTCCGCGACCACCCCCAATCCCAGAGCCAGCAACGCAATCATGCTCAACCGGCCCACAACCGCCCCGGCCTCGACGCCAAGACCCGCCCTGACGCCGTGCGCCAGGGTATTCCCGATCAGGGCCGAAACGGTGACCCCCGGCGTTGCCATGACCGCCAGTGTAGCCAGCATGAAGGTTGCAAGGTCAGCGCCGTGAAGAAGCTGCATTCGACATCAGGCCTTGCGCTGGAGCGCCAGCCAGACGCCGCCGCCGATCAGGATCAGCCCGGAAATGCGGCTAAGCAGCCTTATTCGTGTCGTTGTGAGCGCGTGTCGCGCTGTGCCGGCAAGGATGGCATAGCCGCCATCGGTTATCGTGGCCACCGCCATGAATACCAACCCAAGCACCATGACCTGGACAAACGCCGGATGTCCGGTGTCGATAAATTGGGGGATGAAGGCGCCGATGAAGATCAGTGCCTTGGGATTGGACCACAAGACCAACGCCCCTTCCAGCATCAACCGGGCATTGGACTTGGGCTTGAGTTCGGCAATCTGCCCAAGCCTGCCAGTCGAACGCAGCATTCCGAAGCCGATCCAGATCAGATAGGCGGCACCTATGAGCTTGATCCAGTCGAACGCCCACCCCATGAATGCCACAAGGGCCTGCAGGCCCACCGCAACGACCAGAACCATGGAAAGAACGCCAATCTGGGTTCCGGCCACTACCGCAAGACCCGCCGACGTTCCCCGCGAGAGCGAATTCCCGATGATCACGGTGACATTCGGTCCTGGAACGATTGCCAGGACGAAAGCCGCCGAAACGAAGGTCAGAAGCGTCGATACGCTGAACATCGCTCGATCAGCCTGCCTCGTCGACAATACCGACTGGGCCGCGCACCAGCACAGCGCCCGGCGCGCAATTCGCCAGGGGATCAGGCATCGTCGCCACCGGGTTCGTCCGCGCTTCCCTCACCGTCAATCGCATCATCGCCATCGTCTTCGTCGACAGGTTCGCTGATCCGTTCGACCGACACCACGCGCTCGTCTTCCGCCGTGTTGAGCACGATGACGCCCTGTGTCGCACGCCCGGCAATGCGGATCCCTTCAACCGGCACCCGGATCAGTTTGCCGCCATCGGTAACGAGCATGATCTGGTCGTCGTTCTCCACAGGGAAGGAGGCAACGATCGGGCCATTCTTGGGGGTGATCGACATGGCGGTGATGCCCTTGCCGCCGCGCCCGGTCACCCGG
>DATCMU010000032.1:0-8840 GCA_036563245.1 Devosiaceae bacterium
TGGAATCTTGCGCCCATTGCCGTCACATCTGCAGTTGCGCGAGCGGGCGCCCTCATGTAGTTTCCGCGCGCATTGGGCCCGCCGCATTGTGTCGGACCACAGGCACCCGTAGCTCAGCTGGATAGAGCGCTGCCCTCCGAAGGCAGAGGTCGTGAGTTCGAATCTCGCCGGGTGCACCAATAACTCTCTGAAATATGGCTTATTTTCCCGGTGGGGTCTCGCGGCTTTGCCGTGCGCCGTTGTCGGGGTAACACCGGGGTAACACGGCGAAGGGCTTTCGTGGCACCTTCCGCAGGCGTGTCGAAGACGGACACAAAGCTAGTCGCCGCTCTGTTTCGGTTTTCGGTCCTAGCCGACGCCTCAAATGGCGCGAAAGACACATCGGCTCCCTCATGTGCGGGCACACTTGGCGCTCGGCTCAAGATGTTGGCCGCGGCCGATCAAGTCGACGGACTACTGAGGCCAGCCTAACCTTAGCCGCTTGGAGGGCAACAGGCTCCGGCATTAGGGCTCATTCGTATGTCGAATGAGGTGCCGCGCTGGAGATCACAAGGATCAGCCGGAACTCAGGGTAGGGGCATGGTCTTCGCAACGTGAGACTCCGACGCCGTCTGTCCGCTCAGGAAATCAGCTTCGAGCGAATGCGCGTATTGCCGTCTGATCTCCCTGACCTTGTTCATCGACAGGGTGATGATCGCATTGTCTTTGGCGATGAGGATGTATGACGAGGTGACCCGCATGACCCGCCCGACAATGACGCCTCGATCTGTCTCGACTTCGGAGATGGCGCGGGTTGAGCCTGCGGCCGTTGCGCTGTCTGCCATCCCCAGGGCTGTCGGAATGTAGATCAAGGAGAACAAGAGCCAGAGCAGTGACATGTGTCGCCATTTGGCGACTATATTCACGCCGCCTGCCGCAATTCCGATCAGGAGATAGCCGGATGCCAGGTGGCCGAGTGTCCATTGGCCAGGTCCGGCATAGAAGTAGAAGAAGCCCGTGGTCGACGCCAGAAGTGCCGGCGTTCCGAGCAACAGCGACAAGCGTTTGCGGCTCGAAGTCGCCGCGATGAGTTTGCCCATGATGAATGCGATCCATGCGGCCACGGCCATCGGTGCGGCCGCCACCACGACGCCAACCAACAAGTCCTGTACGGACAAGAGCGAAATCAGGCTCCACTCTATCGGTGCGAAAAAGCCCACATTATAGAGGGTCGCACCTGTAACCGCGCAGACAGTCAGTCCGGTGGCGATTTCCGTCATGGATCGCCGTTCGAGGGCGAGGTGATTTCGCACGGCAGCATGGTCAATCATGATGTGCCTCAGGTTCTTCCCGGTTCGGTTTGCGCAGGGCGCCAATGGCAGTCCGGTCGGTTACGGTTGATTTCAGCCCGCAGCCGGCCACTGTGGTACGCCTAGTCTCCCCTAGTCCTAATCACTGGCTCGTCTATCGCCCGCAGGAACGCCTCCAGTGCGGCCAGTTCATCTGCGGAAAGGTGCAGTGGCTTTAGTTCGGTATGGCCAACGGGACTTGCCGGCGCCGCGTTATAGTGGGCCACAACGTCCGCGAGCGTCGCGAACTGGCCAGCATGCATGTAAGGCGCCCGCAGCGAAGCACCGCGAAGCGATGGCGTCTTGAAAGCGCCCGTCAGATCATCGCCCTTGGCCACGATGAACATGAGTTCGGTACACTGTTCGGGTTGGGCATCACTGTAGGCGCCGAGGCAGTTGAATGGATCGGCCTGCACATCGACCACACCCTTGGCCCGACCGATATCCTGGGGAAGACCAGCTGCCGCTGGCACTCCGATGTTGTGAAAGCCCTGATCGGTCAGCAGCGGACCGTTGTGGCAATTCACGCAGCTCGCCTTGCCGATAAAAAGCGCAAGTCCGCGCTGCTCGCTCGCCGAGAAGGCGGCATTTGCGGCCGCTGCGTTGCCTTGGGCAATTGCGTCCGCATAGGCATCGAACCGCCCCCTCTTGGGCATCTGCAGGCGCTCGAACGCAGCGATCGCCTTGCCGATGTTGGCAAATACAGTATTCACCTGGTCCTGTTGCTCGGCAGTCATTTCCGCCCAGGCTTGCCGTGATTCGGCGCTCCCCAGGGGCGAAGCCGATGCCGGCACCGCTGAAAGGTCGGGCAGGGGACCGAACAGCGATCGATAGTTCTCGGCGTAGTTTGCGACTACCTGATGCGCCACTGCCGTCCGGTCCGTGCCGTGCTCGACAGCGCTTTCCAGCGGACCGAGGGCCTGCGCCCACTGGCTGTCGCGCCGGCCGTCCCAGAACATGAAGGGACTGTACGCCGTCCCAGCGATGGGCATCGCCCGGCGTGCCGTCGTGCCAATGCCCTTTGCCAGCGGCAGGCCGTCCTGAAACTGACGGTCCGGATCGTGGCAGGTGGCGCAGGCCACCTGACCGTTGCCGCTCAACCGCTTGTCGAAGAACAGCGCTTGCCCGAACCGCGCCGCCGCCGGATCGTCGGAGACGCGGTTCGACGGATCCGGCCGCAGGCGTGGCAGGGTCGAGAGCGAAAGGCTTCCGATGAGCGCACGATCCTTCGCGGTCCAGTCCGGCACATTAGCGCCGCCGGAATCGCTGCACCCCGAGAGGAGGGCGGCTAGCCCGAGTGCCAGAAAAGCGCTCCCGATGATATTGCGGCGCATCTGCTCCTCCTAGAGCACGAGATTGAAGGTGGCCTTGTCGGCCCCGGCGGCGCCATCGACGTCGACGGTCAGGGTCCACCAGCCGGGCATGCTGAACTTCATGCCGCCGACGAGGTACTGACCCGGCGCGGTTTCGCGGAGCGTGCGCGGAGTGGTTGGCAACCCGTGCCCGTGCTGGGGCATTCCGCCGTCCATCGCGACCTTGGCGCCGGATACGGGTGCCCCGTCCGGCGTTGTCACACTGACGGTCCAGGTGTGCATGGTCCCGATGGTAACCGGTGACAGCTCGGAGGCGACGGAGATGTGGTAGCGGCCCTGGTCACCGAGCTTGTCGAGCGAGAGATCGAGATCGGCCGGAGGCGCCATGGTCATCATCGCGCAAACACCGCCGCCGCCGAGCAACAGCCCGCCTGCGAGCGCAAGAAGCAGAACACGCTGCCTGGTAAACTTCATTGCCATCGTGTGGTTCCTTTCCAGATTGAAGCAATGGGCGCTCCAATACTGGGGAACCGACATCGGGCACTTGAATGTAACGGCTGAGTTTGCCGACCTAGCCGGAAACTTCGGCCGGTCGACTACCATTGCGCTGACGCATGCTCGAAGGGGCGAAGCCGAACATGCTCCGGCAGGTGCGGGACAAATGCGCAGAGTCGGCAAAGCCTGCCGAGTGGGCGGCATCAGTCCAGTTGCCGCTGGAAAAACCGAGTTCCACGGCCCTGTTGAGGCGCGCCCACAGGACGAATGGCCTGAAACCCGTACCGGTCTCCTGGACAAACAGATGGCGCAACCGCCCTTCCGACAGGTGCACCGTCTCGGCGACTTGCCCCAGGGTCAGGGGCTCATCGAGCCGACCGTAAATGAAGTCGATGGCCCTGAGGATGCGTGGATCGGTTGGCCGGTCCGGCACCTCGGTGCAACAGATGTCGGCAACGGCGCGTTGGGCAAGCGACTGCATTTCCTCATCGCCGGCGCCGTCGGAAAAGGCCCGCCCCAGCCTGTCTGCCCACAAGCGCGTCTCTGCAGCCTGCATGCGCCTGATGCGGCCGGCAGAAACCAGTTTCGCCGCGCTGCGCCCGGCAATCGACTGCGGGTCGAAAAGGATGTTGGCAAGCCTCACGCGAGGCGCCTGGAAACTGTGAAAGAACCGCGAGGGGATCAGTGCGGCATCATATGTTTGCCAATGCGCATCCGCATCCGAGCGGAACTGCACGGGGCCGCTGATCCCGATGGCCAGCTGGATCGCATGATGTGAATGGCGTTCGCTCACCACGGTCGTGGTGCCAATCCACAGGCTGCCGCCCGGCCAGAAGAAGACCCCGCCTATGCCCGGCAGTCTCATGGGCAACTCTCCCCACCCGAGCGACACTGAGCAATCGAATCTAGCCGCTTCCTTCAAGTACCGGAACTGGAAAAGCGGTAGGGGCCGCCTGAATGCAAGACCAGCAAGACTGACCGAGCCGGAGCACCCCGCCATGACCTCATCTGCCCCTGTCAACGCAACACCCAGCCATGCTCTCAACTCGCTGGTCGCTGCAGCACCGGCCTGTGTGCTCGAGGACCTTGCCGTCTTCGAGCGCTTCTCGGTCGATGATATCTGCGCGCTGACGGAGGCCGCGACCGCGGTGACCTTCCCGGCGCCCGGCCTCGACGCTGCGCAACTCCGCGCTAACCGCAATGTCGTGGAACGAAGTGGCGGCACGGCGATGACCGCCGCGCAGTCGGATAACCAGTATATTGCCGCGCTGGCGGACAATCGCGGGCTCGCCGGGTTCGTCATTTCGACCCGCCACGGCCCCAACGACCTCGAACTCGACTGGCTGATGGTCCATCCGCGGCATCACGGAACCGGCATCGCCGATCGCCTGATGAGCGCAGGGCTCGCGTGGCTGGGTGCGGACCAACCCATCTGGCTGACGGTGATACGGCACAACACGCGCGCCATCCGATTCTACGAGCGCCACGAGTTTGTCATCGATCCAGGCACGCCGACCGCACACGCTGTCCCGCATTGGATCATGCGGCGGCGGGAGGCGTCGCGGCCGACAGCAAGATAACTCAGCCGCTTCATTCAATCGCGCGGCCCTGAGACCGTCTAGAACCGCCCCATCGCAAATCATGGAGACTGAAATGACCCTTTCCCGCATCATCAGGGGCTTGCGCGGCAGGCCACGTCCCACCGTTCTCGACCCGGACAGACTCACCCCCCACCAGCTCGCGGACCTCGGAATAACCGAGCACGAACTCCGCGTCCGCACCTATCGTTGACCGAGGAGCACGCCCATGGATACTTCAGTCGGAGAAACTCGTCGCTCACTTGGGTCGGCCGCCGGCATGCTTCTGACCGGGCAGGCCTTCTACATTCTCATCACCCAGCTTCACGCCGGCGGGGATGCGAACGATCATCATGCGATCTTCGAAGAATATGCCCATAGCGGGATCTGGTCGGCGGTCCATGTCGGCCAGTTCGCGGGCATGGCCCTGATCCTCGCCGGGCTCGTTTGCCTGATTCTTGCGCTCGACGGGCGGGCGCGGCAGGTTGGATGGTTTGGCGCTGCGCTGGCGGGAGCCACACTGGCTCTCTATGCTGCGCTGCAGGCCGTCGACGGAGTTGCTCTCAAACAGGCCGTGAGCGCCTGGGCGCACGCTTCCGAAGCCGACCAGTCCGCGCGCTTTACAGGCGCTGAGACGATCCGATGGCTCGAATGGGGCATGCGCAGCTATAATGATTACATGATGGGACTGACGCTGCTGGTCTTCGCGATCGCGGTGAGCCGCGCTGCATGGGGATCGTTCCTCATTTCCGCCCTGATGGCCTTGTCGGGCTTCGCCTATCTGGCCCAGGGATGGATCGCGGGTTCGCAGGGGTTCTCGCCGGCGCAGTCCATCGCCATCGTTTCGGCCTGGGTGCTCAGCGCCTGCTGGATGGCCGGATTGGCCATTGCGGCCTGGGGGCACCGGCGAGTGCCCCTCTCGCCCGTTTTCGAGTGAGCCAACCATTCTGCGGAGCCGGGCCACAGACGGCGGCGCCGGCTCCGATCTCACTCCCTGGTATGCTGCTGATTGCACGCTTCAACCTCTTGTCCCTCCCCACTGTCTGGGCGATCATTGCAGATCGCGTGGGGGGCATTCTGTGCAGATATCGGGGTTCGGGCAGTTCCTGTTCTGGGCAGGCGGTAGCCTCTATATCGGCTCGGCGGTCTCCCCCAGTGAACTTCACAGCCATCACGCCATTCAGCTCTCCCTTGGACTTCAGGGCAAGGTACAGTTCAAGCGCACACCCGCGGACGACTGGCGCGAATACGATGGCGCGGTGATCCCGCCCGATCTGCCCCATACCTTCCAGGCGCCGGGCAAGGTTCTGGCGCATGTCTTTTGTGCCCCTGAATCCGTTCTCGGGCGACGCATCCTTGCTCGTTTCGGCACATCCGGGATCGTAGCGCTTGCGCCGCAGGAAGCCCTTCCGCTCGGCGCACCCCTGAGAGCGGCCTACTTTGCGAACGCACCTGAGAGCGAGCTCGTTCAGATCGCCACCAGGGCGCTTCACAACCTGGTCGGCGAGCAACAGGCTACTGGAGCGGTGGACCCACGCGTGCTTCGTGCAATGGAAGAGATCGACAGGCGTCTCGATGAACCAATTACACTCGCCGATATCTCGTCGCATGTGGCCTTGTCCGAGGAGCGCTTTCGCCACCTGTTCGTAGCGGAAACCGGAGTGACCTTCAGGCCGTATATCCTCTGGGCGCGGCTTAACCGGGCCCTCGCGCTCGGATATTCAGGCGTGCCCTGGACCGAGGCGGCCCACGCGGCGAATTTCGCGGATTCGGCCCATCTCACCAGAACCTGCCGCCGCATGTTCGGCATTACGCCAACATCCATCAGGAATGATGCCGGCAAGCTCAGCGATGCCACAAGCGCCTAGGCTGGCAGTCGGCCAGAGCGATCCGGTGAACCCGGAGACGGTTAGATCGCTTCCAAAGCTGCCCCACAAGCAGAGTGTCGCTCGGCGCTGCCGTCCCGTGTGGCGTGATGCTGTCGCAAGCCGGTATCGCGCGATTACCCGACAGTCAGAAGTGGGCGGCGCCCCGCCGGTGATGTAGGAGCGCCCCAAGCCATACGGAAATCTGGATCGTCAATCTCCCGCGCTATCCATATTCGCAAGTGCATTGGGGTTGAAGCCCTTGATCAGGAGCCATAGGCCGAACAGCAACTCCCAGAAGAATTCGGGAATAGTGGCGATGATCTGCGGCATGGATGCTGCCTCAATGACGCCGAGGACAACGGCGATGCCGGAGGCGAGTATGGCTGGCCCGCCGACAAGCCCGAGGATCGACAGGAAGCGTGGCACGAGACGGGTCCGCCACATCATGTAGCCAAGGATCAATCCGTTGCCGATGCCGACGACGACGCCAGGCCCGAGGCGGAAGGTCCAGTCGTGAAGGGCGACAAGTGCCTGGCCGGCAACCATTAGCGCGGCCGGATCGGCGGCACCTGCGTTCCCGCGCAGGGTGTTGAGCGCCAGAAGTGCGACAATACCGAAAGCGATGAAGGCGCTCTCGGTCAGACGTGCTGCGACATAGGACAGCGAAAGCACTTCGTGACGCTTGCTCAGGACCGGATAGAGCGTCAGCGCCGAGGCGATATTGGCAAAGATCAGCACGAGTTCCAGCACGGCGCCCCAGGACAGGCTCATGTCGAAGCCGTCACCAAGGATGAAGGCCGGATCGCTGAGTGCCGGCATATAGAAGATTGCCACAGGTGGAATGGAAGCGGCGTAGGTGATGAGAAAAAACAGACCGGTCAGCCGTGCCAGTCGCTGGGCGCGCCGGTGAGCCTCGGTGCGAGTTGAAGCGGTGGTGGATGCAAAAAGAGGCGGATCTACGTCCGCGGTGTAGTCGGTCGTGGCCATTTCATGCCCTCCGGGCAGCGTGGTGAAAGCCTTCAAAGCTCTAGAGCAAACCCGATACCTGCGGAACGCGCTTTGTTTGCAGATTATCCTTGCATGCAACGCCACATCATGCCGGCGAAACGGGTCGTGTCGGGTTGGCGCAAACGCCCCGCAGTTGCTTGCGCAGCCAGCGATGAGCCACGTCGCCGTCCATGCGTGGATGCCAAAGCATGGAAACGGTAAAAGGCGGCGTTTCGACTGGCAAGGCAAAGCCTTCGAGATCCCGGCGCAGGCCAGCGGTGTGGCGCTCGGGAACCGTCGCGATCCAATGCGTGTCGCGCGCCAGGGCAATGGCGGTTGCGAAGCCGTTTACAATGGTCATGACGCGTCGTTCGAGTCCGACCGCTCGCATGGCGTCGTCTATGCGCCCGCTTTGCAGGCCGCGCCGGAGCACCAGGATATGTCCGGCTTCAGCGAAAGCCGAGGGTGTGAGCGGCCGAGACAGCAGCGGGTGGCCGGTGCGGACGACACCAATCCAGCGATCCTCGAACAGCGGCAATGTACGAATCTCCGGTGCGGTCCCGGTATCGACGACACCTGTCTCGATGTCGACCTCGGCGTCGCGCAGGGCGGTTGCTTCCTTGTCGGGCTTGGCGAGAAACTGCAAGGTCACGCCCGGAGCTTCCGCCGCCACTGCCGCCAGCAAGGCCGGGCCGAAGGTTTCGACAAAGCCCTCGCTGGTGCGCAGTGTGAACGTGCGCTTGAGGCTGGGGAGATCAAGCTTGTCCGCCGGCCGCAGCACCGCGTTGGCGCCATCGACCAATGCCCCGACTTGCGCCCGTAATTCCGTGGCCCGCGGCGTCGGCACGAGTCCACGCCCGGCTCGCACCAGCAACGGGTCGCCGGTTACTTCCCTGAGTCGCGCCAGTTGTCGGCTCATGGCCGACGGACTGAGGTGCAAGCGCCGCGCGGCGGCGGCGACGCTGCCCTCGGCCAGCAGAACGTCGAGCGTCACCAGAAGGTTGAAGTCCGCCATTCGTGCCTCCATGCGACATATGGCGTTTCATGCACGGATATGATGCGAATGCTGCGCGTTCCGCAAGATGACTGTTGGGACTATCTGGCAGGCAGTCTTCCAATCGGAGTTCAAAGATGCCTGCCCGTTTCGCCCCTGTCCTGTTCGGATTCATCCTGTCGGCGCTCATGTCGCTAATCGTTTCCGGCATCGCGACCCTGCGCAATGCCGGTTTCGTCGACGGATTCATCCCCCTTTGGCTGAGCGCCTGGATTCTC
>DATCMU010000004.1:0-53385 GCA_036563245.1 Devosiaceae bacterium
CGTATCGGGATGGGACAGGCTGGCGGATCTGTTCGACAGCGTTGTCTATTCGGGCATGGTCAAGGAGATCGGCCTCGACGCGCTGCCCTGGGCGGCGGACGAGATCCTGAACGGCCGCATCAAGGGGAGGGTTATCGTCAATCCGCGCACCTGAGCGACGAGGAGCGACAGTCGCCCGGTAAAGGTGATGCCGCCAGGCGCCGGCTTGTCGGTTCTGCGGCAAGCGCGCCAGAGCCTGTCACGTTTTGATGGACTCAGATTACATGGTCCAGGTCATTGAATTCTCGCATGTTCGAACCGGAAAGAGACGGTATCCGCTTTTCCTGAACAAGCCCTAGCCGATCTCGTAGGGAACGATGAGGCGATGGTCGGGATCAACCCCGATGCTGGCGGCGATGGGCGGCACCGAGCGTTGCGGGCACTGGCGGCGCTCGCAGATGCGGCACGATATCCCGATGGGCTCGAAGGCCGCGTTGCGTTCAAGGTCAAGGCCATCGGAATAGACCAGCCGGCCGGCATGGGCGATCTCGCAGCCAAGGGCATAGGCATAGCGGCGCACGGTGCCGCGATAACCGCCGATCCGTTTTTCGGACGACCAGGCGAGGCATAAATAGCGATTGCCATCCGGCGTTTCGGCGAGCTGGCGGATGATATCGCCGCGCTCCTCGAAAGCGCGGTGCACGTTCCACAAGGGGCAGGCGCCCCCGAAGCGGGCGAACTGCAGGGGCGTGGCCGAGTGGCGTTTGGTGATGGTGCCAGCCGCATCGACCCGCGCGAAGAAGAAAGGGACGCCGCGTTCACGTGGCCTTTGCATGGTCGAAAGCCGGTGCGCGACCTGTTCGAGGCTGGCGCCGAAGCGGTGCGCGAGTTCCTCGATGTCGTAGCGCAAGGCTTCGGCCGATTGCAGGAAGCCCAGATAGGGCATCTGCACCGCGCCCGCGAAATAGTTGGCCAGTCCGATTCGGCAGATATCCCTGGCTTCCTCGGTCTTGAAGCCGGCGCCGTCCAGGATCTGGCCGATCAGGGTGGTCTGTTCCATCAGGGCCAGTTGACTGGCGATCTGGAAGAACTGGGTCGGGGTGTCGAGCCGGCCATTGATCGCAAGCCTCCGCGATCCCCGGTCGAAATCGCGCAACATGTCGGGCTGCGCCAGTTCCTCGATGTCGACCTGCACATCATGGGTTGCACGCATGTATTCAACCAGCCGGTCCAGACGGTCGCGGGTGCCGTGTCCCAACTCCGCGGCCAGGGCTTCGCCGGCCCGGTCGAGCGGATCGATGTAATTGTCCGCGTAGTGGAAGAAATCGCGCACTTCCTCATAGGCGGTCTGCATGGCGCCGGTCGGCTGGCTCGACAGTGCATCGTCGAAACTGGCCAGGCGTTCGTTGGACTTGCGGTAGGCTTCGTAGAGCCTGAGCACCGCATGTGCCATTCCCGGTGCGTGGGTGGTGACCGATTTGAGTTCCATCAGTCCCGGCGGGCTTTCGGAAAAAAGCGGATCGGCCAGCGCCTCGCGCAAATCGGCGAGAAGGCGGTCGGTCGTGTCGGCCATGAGCAGGGACAAGTCGAGATTGAAGCCTTCCGCCAGCGCCAGCATGACCGCGGCGGTGAGAGGACGCTGGTTGTTCTCGATCTGGTTGACATAGGAAGTCGACACGTCGAGTCGCTTTGCCAGCTCGGCCTGGGTCAGCCTGTGCTGCTCGCGCAGGGCGCGCAGTTTGGCGCCGGCGAATATCTTGCGCGTGGCCATTCAACAAGTTCCACAAGTTTACAATTTGCAATGTGGACATTTGTAACAGGTTTGCCCGTTTCTGTCTCGCGCAAGCGTACCCATGGCGCTAGGGTGGCCAGACCCCATTAGGGGCGGTGTCCCTATCCAGCGACACGAGGGGACAGACCGGGTTTTGCGGGTTCGTGCAAGATGAGGGGGACCAGATGCAGGAAATCATCCGCCAACTGGAAGAGAAGCGGGCCGGGGCGCGGCTGGGCGGCGGGCAGCGGCGGATCGACACCCAGCACGGCAAGGGCAAGCTGACGGCGCGCGAACGTATCGAGGTGCTGCTCGATCCCGGCAGTTTCGAGGAATACGACATGTTCGTCACCCATCGGGCGACGGATTTCGGCATGGCGGACACCATCATTCCGGGCGATGGCGTGGTGACCGGCTGGGGCACGGTCAACGGGCGGCTGATATATGTGTTCTCGCAGGATTTCACCGTGTTCGGTGGATCGCTGAGCGAGACCCACGCAAGGAAGATCTGCAAGATCATGGATCTTGCGGTGCAGAACGGCGCGCCAGTGATCGGGCTGAACGACAGCGGCGGCGCCCGCATCCAGGAGGGTGTTGCCTCGCTTGGCGGCTATGCCGACGTGTTCTTGCGCAATGTATTGGCTTCGGGTTCGGTGCCGCAGATCTCGGTCATCATGGGACCGTGCGCGGGTGGTGCGGTCTATTCGCCGGCCATGACCGACTTCATCTACATGGTGCGCGATACCTCCTACATGTTCGTCACGGGGCCGGACGTGGTGAAGACGGTGACCAACGAGATCGTCACCGCCGAGGAACTGGGCGGCGCGTCCACCCATACCCGAATTTCCTCGGTCGCGGATGCCGCGTTCGACAATGACATCGAAACGCTTCTCGAAGTGCGCCGGCTCATCGATTTCCTGCCGCTCAACGCGCGGGAGAAGGCGCCAAGGGTTACGGTCAACGACGTCGTGGACCGGCGCGAGGACAGTCTCGACACCATCATCCCCGACAGCGCCAACAAGCCCTACGACATGAAGGAGATCATCCTCAAGGTCGCCGACGAGGGGGATTTTCTTGAGATCCAGCGCGACCACGCAGCCAATATCATTACCGGTTTCGTGCGCCTGAACGGGGAGACCGTGGGGGTGGTCGCCAACCAGCCCATGGTGCTGGCCGGCGTGCTCGACATCAACTCGTCGCGCAAGGCGGCGCGCTTCGTGCGCTTCTGCGATGCGTTCAACATCCCCATACTCACCCTTGTCGACGTGCCCGGCTTCCTGCCCGGCACGGTCCAGGAATATGGCGGGATCATCAAGCATGGCGCCAAGCTCCTGTTCGCCTATGCCGAGGCGACGGTGCCCAAGGTCACCGTGATCACCCGCAAGGCCTATGGCGGGGCCTATGACGTGATGGCCTCAAAGCATATCCGGGCAGACGTGAACTATGCCTGGCCGACAGCGGAGATCGCGGTGATGGGTGCCAAGGGCGCAACCGAGATCCTCTATCGGTCCGAACTCGGCGATCCCGAGAAGATCGCCAGGCGAACCAAGGACTACGAGGATCGCTTCGCCAATCCTTTCGTCGCCGCTGAGCGCGGCTTCATCGACGACGTGATCTTCCCTCATTCGACGCGCCGCCGGGTGACCCGTGCATTCGAAACGCTGAAGAACAAGCAGCAGTCCGTGCCGCCCAAGAAACACGACAACATTCCGTTGTGAGGGGAATGCCATGAACGACATGCTGTTTCACACGATCTCGGACGAACCGAGGCGGGGCGAGGGAGAGCGCTGATGTTCAAGAAGATCCTCATCGCCAATCGCGGCGAAATCGCCTGCCGGGTGATCCGCTCGGCCAAGGCAATGGGCATCCTCACGGTTGCGGTTTATTCCGATGCCGACCGTGAGGCGCTACACGTGAAAATGGCAGATGAGTCCGTACACATAGGCGCTTCTGCTGCGAGCCAGAGTTATCTTCTGGGTGACAGGATCATTGCGGCCTGCAAGGCGACCGGTGCCGAGGCCGTGCATCCGGGCTACGGGTTCCTGTCGGAGAATCCGAAGTTCGCCGAGGCCTGCCGAAAGGCGGGCATCGTCTTCATCGGTCCGCCGGTTGGGGCCATCGAGGCGATGGGCGACAAGATCACCTCGAAGAAGATCGCGGCGGAGGCTGGCGTCTCGACCGTACCGGGCTATATGGGCCTGATCGCGGATGCCGAGGAAGCGGTGAAAATCGCGGGCGAGATCGGCTACCCGGTGATGATCAAGGCTTCGGCCGGTGGCGGCGGCAAGGGCATGCGCATCGCCTGGAACGACAAGGAAGCGCGCGAGGGGTTCGAGCGGTCGAAATCGGAAGCGGCAAGTTCGTTCGGCGACGACCGCATCTTCATCGAGAAGTTCGTCACCGATCCGCGCCACATCGAAATCCAGGTGCTGGCCGACAGTTACGGCAATTGCGTCTATCTGGGCGAGCGCGAGTGCTCGATCCAGCGGCGCAACCAGAAGGTGATCGAAGAGGCCCCGTCGCCGTTCCTCGACGAGGCGACGCGCAGGGCGATGGGCGAGCAGGCCGTGGCGCTGGCGCGGGCTGTGGACTATGCGAGCGCGGGTACGGTGGAATTCATCGTCGACAAGGACCGCAAGTTCTATTTCCTGGAGATGAATACCCGCTTGCAGGTTGAGCACCCGGTGACCGAACTTATCACCGGGCTCGACCTGGTAGAGTTGATGATCCGCGTGGCGGCGGGCGAGAAGCTGCCGGTTTCGCAAGGCGACGTGAAGCTGAACGGCTGGGCCATCGAGAGCCGCATCTATGCCGAGGATCCATATCGCAATTTCCTGCCTTCGGTGGGACGGCTGGTGCGCTATCGGCCGCCAGAGGCGGAGACCGGCGAAAAGCTGAAAGTGCGCAACGATACCGGCGTGTTCGAGGGGGGCGAGATATCGACCTTCTACGATCCCATGATCGCCAAGCTGTGTGCCTGGGCGCCGAGCCGCGCCGAAGCCATCGAAGGCATGGCCGACGCGCTGGACCGGTTCGAGATCGAGGGGATCGGGCACAACATTCCGTTCCTTTCGGCGGTGATGGCGCAGGAGCGGTTCAGGGCAGGGCGGCTCACGACTGGCTATATCGCGGAGGAATTTCCGGACGGCTTTGCGGGCGTTTCGCTCGATGACGCGACGCTCGAACAACTTGCGGCGATTGCCTGCTGCGCGGCCTACACCCTGGAGGCGCGCGGGTTCGAGGATCGCCGGTCGCTCGACATGCATCGCGATATTCCCCAGCGCGCGGTGATGATCGGCGAGAAGCGTTGGGATTTCGGGGTTCCCAGGGCCAATGGCGGCTGCGTGCTGGCGCGGGCCGAGGGCGATTCCATCGTCGTGGGCGGCGGCTGGCGTCCGGGGGAGCGGACCGCCGAGGTCGAGATCGCCGGGGACCGCATCTACGTGCGCATGGAACGGGTGACCGGCGGGTTCCGCATGCGCTATCGCGGCGCGGACGTGGTGGCGCGCGTCATGCTGCCGCGGGTTGCGGACCTGATGGCGCACATGCCGGTGAAAGTGCCGCCGGACATGTCGAAGTTCCTCGTCTGCCCCATGCCGGGACAGATCGTGCGCATCGAGGTGGCCGAAGGCCAGGTGGTCGAGGACGGGCAGACCCTTGCCATCGTCGAAGCGATGAAGATGGAGAATGTGCTGCGCGCCGAGAAGCGGGCGCGGGTCAAGACGATCCGTCACCAGCCGGGGGCAATCCTTGCCGTCGACGAGATCATCATGGAGTTCGAGGCGACATGACCGCGATCAGCAAGGCGACGTTCGAAGGCTGGAAGGCGCTTGCGCAGAAAGACCTGCGTGGCGTGCCCGTGGAGAGCCTGTTGCGCGACTATGGCGGGCTGCCGGTCAAGCCCGCCTATTTCGCCGGAGACGTCGCCGATGCGGCCGCAGCCGCCATGCCGGGCGCGGCACCGTTCACCCGCGGCGTGCGGGCGACGATGTATGCGAACCGCCCCTGGACAATCCGGCAATATGCCGGGTTCTCGACAGCGCGGGAGAGCAATCGGTTCTACCGCCAGGCGCTCGAAATGGGCCAGAAGGGCCTGTCGGTCGCCTTCGATCTGGCGACCCATCGCGGTTACGACAGCGACCACGAGCGGGTGACGGGCGACGTGGGCAAGGCCGGTGTCGCCATCGATACCGTGGAGGACATGAAAGTGCTGTTCGACGGCATTCCGCTCGACCAGATGAGCGTGTCGATGACCATGAACGGCGCGGTGATCCCGGTATTGGCCATGTTCATCGTCGCGGGCGAGGAGCAGGGCGTTTCCCAGGATCAGCTTTCGGGCACCATTCAGAACGATATCCTGAAGGAGTTCATGGTCCGCAACACCTATATTTATCCGCCCGAACCCTCGATGCGGATCGTCGCCGACATCATCGCCCACACCGCCGAATTCATGCCCAAGTTCAATTCGGTATCGATCTCAGGCTACCACATTCACGAGGCGGGGGCGACAGCGGTCCAGGAATTGGCGTTCACCCTGGCCGACGGCATGGAATATGTGCGGGCGGCCATGGCGCGGGGGCTCGATATCGACGCCTTTGCGGGGCGCCTTTCGTTCTTCTTCGGCATCGGCATGAACTTCTTTGTCGAGATCGCCAAGCTGCGTGCGGCGCGCACGCTATGGGCGGGCATCATGCGCGACCTGGGGGCGAAGTCGGAGCGTTCGATGATGCTCAGGACCCATTGCCAGACCTCGGGCGTGTCGCTGACCGAGCAGGATCCGTACAACAACGTGGTCAGGACGGCCTTCGAGGCCATGGCCGCCGTTCTCGGCGGCACCCAGTCGCTGCACACCAATTCCTTCGACGAAGCCATTGCGCTGCCGACCGAATTCTCGTCCCGGATCGCGCGCAATACCCAGTTGATCCTGCAGCACGAGACGCGGGTGACCGATGTGGTCGATCCTCTTGGCGGCTCCTACTATATCGAGGCGCTGACGGGGGAACTGGTCGCGCGCGCGGCCCAGGTGATCGAGCGGATCGAGGCCGAGGGCGGCATGACCAAGGCCGTGCAGGAAGGCGGCCCCAAGCTCGAGATCGAGGAAGCCGCTGCCATTCGCCAGACGCGCATCGACCGTGGCGAGGACGTGATCGTGGGCGTCAACCGCTATCGCGCGGAGGATGTGCCGCCCGTCGATGCTCTCGATATCGACAACAGAAAGGTCCGTGCCGAGCAGATTGCCGGGATCGAGAAGGTCCGCCAGACCCGGGACGAGGCCGGGTGTCGAGAGGCGCTTGGGCGCCTTGAAGAGGTGGCGCGCAGCGGGGAAGGCAATCTTCTCGCCGCCGCGATCGAAGCGGCCCGGTTGCGGGCGACGCTTGGGGAAATTTCCCTTGCGATGGAAAACGTGTTTGGCCGTTTCCATGCCACTACCCGCCTGCTTTCGGGCGTCTATAGCGCCGAATACGCGCAGGATGCGGAATACGCCGCGATCCGCTCGCGGATCGAGACCTTCGGCAAGGGCCACGGCCGCGCGCCGTCGGTCTATATCGCGAAGATGGGCCAGGACGGTCACGACCGGGGCGCCAAGGTGATCGCCACGGCCTTTGCCGACATGGGCTTCAATGTCCATGTGGGGGCGCTGTTCGAAACCGCGGAAGAGGTCGCAATGGCGGCAGGACGGCTGGAGGTCGATGCGGTCGGGGTGTCCTCGCTCGCGGCGGGGCACAAGACACTGGTCCCCGAGCTGATCGGGCTGTTGCGAGCCAGAGGCCTTGAGCATGTCGCGGTGGTGGTCGGCGGGGTGATCCCCGAGCAGGACTACGCGTTCCTGCGCGACGCCGGGGTGCTCGATATCTTCGGGCCAGGCACGAATGTACTCGAGGCGGCGAACGCGGTGCTCAACCGCATCGAGGGGCGGCTCACCAACGCCTGACAACAGGAGGCTCTTGTCCCGACATGATCGGCAAGCTCAACCACGTCGCCATTGCGGTTCCGGATCTGGGCAAGGCGAGCGCCAAGTATCGTGACGTGCTCGGGGCGAAAGTCTCGGAACCGATGGACCTGCCCGAACACGGCGTGACGGTGGTCTTTGTCGAGCTCGACAATACCAAGGTCGAATTGCTCCATCCCCTGGGGGACAATTCCCCGATCGGGAAATTCCTTGAGAAGGCACCGTTCGGCGGCATCCATCACATGTGCTTCGAGGTGCCGGATCTTGCCCTGGCCGCGGAAAGGCTCACCGCGGCGGGCACCCATGTCCTGGGCGACGGCAAGCCCCGTATCGGCGCCCATGGGCTGCCGGTCTTGTTCCTGCACCCCAAGGATTTCGACGGTACCCTGATCGAGCTTGAGGAAGTGGCGAAGCCCTAGGCTGGAGCCGTTTCGCTTTTCTCCGAATCGCCCGACGGCTCCAGGCCATTGAATGGTCAGGCTTTCGAACCGGAGAGCCGTTTCCACTTTTCCTGGAAGCGCTTCAGTGAACGCTCGCCTTGGAGGACAGGTTGAGCACCAGCACCCCTGCCAGAATGAAGGCAATCCCCACCATTGCCGGCAGGTCGAGGGCCTGCTTGTAGATCACCCAGCTGAACAGCGTGATCAGCACCATGCCCAGACCGGACCAGATCGCGTAGGCAATGCCGATGGGCATCTGGCTGAGCGTGAGGTTGAAGAAATAGAAGGTCAACGCATACCCGATCACCACCACGGCGGTCGGCACGGGATTGGTGAAGCTGTTGGTGGCCTTCAGAGCGGTGGTCGCTGCCACTTCGGTGCAGATCGAGAGCAAGAGGTAGACGTAATGCATCGGGGAACCATCATCTGACTGGCGCGGAAAACGTCGTGCCGTCGGCTTCGGACAGAAGCGCGACGCTATCAGGCCGTGGCGGCCTCGTCACTTGCGTCGCCGGCGGGACCTTTGCCGAACAGTTCCCTGGCGATTTGCACGAAGGCATCGCCGCGCTCCTCGAAATTCCTGAACTGGTTGTAGGAGGGGGCGCCGGGAGACAGGATGATGGTATCGAAGGCCTCGTTTCGTTCCCTGAGTTCGAGCATGGCCGACATCAGGTCGTCGGCTTCGACGACGTCGATATCGGGGGCGGCGGCGCGGGCGGCAGCGGCGAGACGCCCGCCGGTTACCGGCAGGCAGGCCAGAACCTTCACGCCGGCGGCCGAAAGGTGTTCGGCCAGATCGGAATAGTCCTGCTGACGTTCGTGACCGCCAGCGACCAGGGCAATCCGGCGGCCGCGATAAGCAGCAAGTGCGGCCTTTGTCGCCTCCGGCGTGGTGGCGATGGAATCGTCTACGATGATCTTGTCGCCAAGACCGAATTCCTGAAGCCGGTGCGGCAGCGGCTTGAACATCTCGATGCCGCGAAGAATGCCATCCAGGCTTGCGCCGGCGGCATGGGCGAGTTGCGCGGCAAGAAGCGCATTGTCGAGATTATGTTCGCCCTTGAGGCGCGAATGGGGGGCATGGCGCACGATTTCACGTGCAATGTCGGGGGCCAGAGGAAGCATGAGCTTGCCGGGCTCGGAGATTGCGGAGAGCACACGGGGGTTGGAGATCGCCTGCCGGCCAAGCGCGACCTGGAAATCGCCGGGGCGACGGATCAGGTTCAGCTTGTCCTCATAGTATTTCTCGACCGAGCCGTGCCAGTCCACATGTTCCGGCGAGAGATTGGTAATCCCCGCCAGATCCGGGGCGAAACCGATGTCCGCCGTCTGGTAGGACGAAAGCTCGAACACTACGAGATCGTGGTCGCCGCCCACGTCGAGCGGCGGGACACCGACATTGCCTGCAAGGGCAGCCTCGATCCCGGATTCGGTGAGCATGAGGTGGACAAGGGTGGCGGTGGTCGATTTACCCTTGGTGCCGGTAATGGCAATCACGGTGCGGCCCTTGCGGAAAAACTCCCCCCAAAGGTTCAGGTTCGAGGTGACCGGGACCCGCGCTTGTGCCGCTGTCTCGAAGAAGGGCTTGTAGCGGGAGACGCCGGGGCTCTTCACGATCAGCGCGAAATAGCGGTCGCGCACCATCTCCTCGGCCTCCCCAAGGTCGAGCGTTGCGACGTCTTCGAGATCGACTTCGCCGCTGTCCACGGTGACGAAGACTGGCGCCTCTGGTGCATGGGCGGCAAAGAATGCCCGGGTCGAACGGGCTTCGCGACCAGCGCCATAAAGAAGGATCGGACGGTCAAGCGGCATCGGGGTTCACTTTCGCCTGGAGTTCGGGCGGTATCAGATGGTCCGGGCTGTCCACGAAAAGGTCGCGATATGCGGCCGCGAGCCTGTCCTCGCCATACTGGGCAAGAAGCTCGGGACGCAAGGCGGCGACGATGGCGTCATCTTTCCATTCGTCACGGCTGGCAAGAACATGAAGGCTTGCGGCGGCCTCAAGGATCTCGCCCACGCATTCCCAGGGCTTCTGGCCGGCCAGGCCGGTCAGTTCACGGAACGAGGCTTCGTTTTCCGGCCTGTCGAGCAGGTCGTGGCCGAAAATCGAGATCAGGCGCTTCCTGTCCATTTCCGGCGCGAAGATGAGAAAGACGAAATGGCACTTCGGACATTCGCCGCACCAGAGCGGGCCGTCATGGCCAGCAAGACGGAAGTTGCGGTTGCAGCTCGAGAACACATCGTCGAAGCGGCGGCTGCGCGCGAACATCCGGGCGATGCGGGCCTCAGAATAGGGCCGCAGAACCGAGAAATAGCGGGTCGCGCCGCCTGTCGCCGCAGCGATCGCATCGCCAATGCGGCGCTCGAAATCGAGGGATTTGGAATACTGGTGGTTGGCGATGCGGCCGTCGAATTCGACATTGCCCTCGCTCGCCGATCGCTCGTTGGACATCACGATGGTGTCATGGCCGAACAGCAGTGCCGCAAGCGCGGCGATCATGGAATTGATCGCGGTCGCGGGGACATGACCGTTGAAATAACCGGGAGCCTGGCCCAGTTCGATCATGAGCGGATCGAGCCGCCGTTCGACGAAAACCGGGTCGATCCCGATGCGTCCGATCGATGACAGGATCGGTCCCTTGGGGTTGACGGCGAATGGGGTGAATGGCTGCCCCGCCGCTTCCAGCAATTGCACGCTGACCAGCGAATCCTTGCCGCCGCCGATTGGGAGCAAGGCGCGGTGGGGCAGATGCGGGGCCGCCGGCTGTTCGCCAACGTCGTCCGGTGCAATGACGCTCAGACGGCCAAAGCGCTGCAGATTGTTGCGCGCGTAGAATTCCCCCAGGCCGTTCTCGTAGACGTCGGTAGCGAACGCCTTTTCCGCCCCGGTCAGCGCAAGATCGGGCGCACAGACGCGGAATGGCGCGGCCAGCTTGAAATAGCTCACCCCGAGCACGATTGCGGCGAGGTCGAGCAGTTTGGCGAACGCAGGCGAACTGGCGGCCGCGAGGTCGAAGCCGGCTGGAAAAGCAAGGGTTTCCTCGAACCGCAGGTCCCCAAGCACATAGGTGAAATGCGCGCGGCCCGTCTCCGTATCGAATGCCGGGGCGTTGACGCAAAACTCCGAAGTATTCACGCGATCAATCTGGGCCATGTCTGGCTTTCTGCGTAGAAGATTGCCGGTTTTGCGGCAAGTGAAACGGTGGCGTTTTAACAAATACGGGTCTGCAGGCGCATCACGATTTCATCGCCCAGGCGTTGGTAGCCCCATTCGCGCATCGTGCATGACCATCTGTTCCGCATGCGCTCGATCAGAAAAAGGTTGTAGCGGCCCGGATCGGAACCGGGTCCTGGCCGGGCCCCGGCAGCCGCAACGCCGATCACCGGAATCTCGCCATCGGGACCGGGGATGGCGTGGATGGTGGAGGCATGGGTATGACCGTGCAAGACCATGTCTGCGCCGTGCGTACCCAGGATTTCACGAAACAGGCGAGCGCCAAACATGCGCTTGTGGAGGGGTACGCCTTCAGTGAAGGGGGGATGGTGGATCATCACGACACGGAAATAGCCGGCCTCGCCCAGATCCTTGAGCTGGCTGGCCAGCCGCGCCGCCTGCGGTTCGTCGAAACGGCCCGCGGCAATGAAGGGCGGGGTGGCGATGGCACTCGAACAACCCACCACCGCAACGTCGCCAATGCGGCGGACATAGGGAAACGGTTCGGCATCGAGGGTTTCGCCCTGCATGTAGCCACCCCATGCCAACCGCGCCTTTTCCAGTGCGCCGGGCACGTAGGCGTCGTGGTTGCCGGGCACAACACAGACGCTCTGTGGCGGGCCGAGGTTTTCCAGCCACCTTGCGGAGTTGGCGAATTCCTCATCGAGGGCAAGGTTCACGAGGTCCCCGGCGACCGCGATGAAGTCGGGAGCGGTGGCCTTGAGATGGTCGACCAGGCTGGCGAGCGATCCGGACCCATGCTGGTCCTTTCGCTTCAGCCGCCAGTTGACATAACCGGTGATGCGCTTGTTCATCAGGTCGAGCGGCCGCACGGGTGGCAGCGGAGCCAGGTGGATGTCTGAAATATGGGCAAGCGCGATCATTTCCGGCTAATGCCACAAGGCGTACGGCGAAATAAAGGCGCCAGTTGCCTTGCCCCGGCGCCGGACGCCAGTCGAGCGTCCGGCAAATGGTGCCCGAGACCGTGACGCCGTTCCAGCTTCTTCGCACACGCCTGCTGCTTTTTGCGATCGGTTTCGGGCGCCGCATGACACTTGGCGCGCGCGCTGCAATGATTGACGGCCGACGTATCTTTCTGATCCGCCACACTTATGTGCCTGGCTGGCACATGCCGGGTGGCGGAGTTGAGCCCGGAGAGACCTTCGCGCAATCCGTGGAGCGCGAGGTGGTCGAAGAGACGGGCCACAGGTTGACCGCGCCCGCCGAGCTTTTCGGCATTTATCTCAATGCCGAGATTTCAAGGCGGGACCATGTCGCCCTGTTTGTCTGTCGGAACTTCGAAAAGGAACGCGAGTTCCGACCGAATCACGAAATCGCCGAGGCCGGATGGTTCGACATCGACGCACTGCCCGAAGGCGTCGGCCGGGGTACACGCCGCCGGCTCGCCGAGATATTCGAGGGCGTCCAGCGTTCGGACATCTGGTAGCGCCTAGCGCATGAAGGCCAGTTCGGGGCCAATCGGGATGATCCGGTGCGGGTTGATGGTGGTGTGGCTCCAGTAGTAGTGGGTCCGGATGTGGTCCATATTCACCGTCGCCGCGATGCCCGGCCACTCGTAGAGTTCCTTCAGGTAGCGCGACATGTTCTCGTAATCGGAGATCATGCGGCGATTGCACTTGAAATGCCCGACATAGACCGCATCGAAGCGCACCAGCGTGGTGAACAGGCGCCAGTCCGCCTCGGTCAGGGTATCCCCGGTCAGGAAGCGGTTTGAGGCCACCAGGCTCTCGACCCAGTCCAAAGCGTCGAACAGGGCCGCAACGGCGCCGTCATAGGCTTCCTGGGTGGTGGCGAACCCGGCCTTGTAGACGCCGTTGTTGATGTCGCGATAGACGCGTGCGTTGGTGGCATCGATCGTTTCGCGCAGCGCTTGCGGATAGAAGTCGAGCGTATTCCCGGTCAGGCCGTCAAAGGCGGAATTGAACATGCGGATGATTTCCGAACTTTCGTTGGAAACGATCCTTGCCTGTTTCTTGTCCCACAAGACCGGCACCGTGACGCGCCCGGAATAGTCCGGGTCGGCTTCGAGATAGACCTGCCAGAGGTGCTGCTTGCCATTCACCCTGTCCGGGGTCGAACCCAGGTCGGTGGTGAAACTCCAGCCGGTCTCGTCGGGCATTTTCGGCGCGACGACGGACACGTCGATCAGATCGGCCAGTCCCTTGAGTTCCCTGAAGATCAGCGTGCGATGCGCCCAGGGGCAGGCAAGGGACACGTAGAGATGGTAGCGGCTCGCTTCGGCCGCGAAGCCACCGTCGCCGGAAGGGCCGGGGCGGCCGTCGGGCGTCACCCAGTTGCGAAAGCCCGCCGCGCTGCGCTTGAAATGTCCGCCGGTTGCCTTGGTGTCGTACCAGTCGGTCGACCATTTGCCGTGAACCAGGTGTCCCATCCATCTGCTCCAGTATTCGCTGTTGGCACCCGATGTAGCACTCAACGGCCCATCTCCAAGTGAAATGGGGGTGAACACTGCGTTGCCGATTGTGCAACTGCGGATTGCGGCCAGCGGTTTTTGTGGACGGGAGACCAGGTGAATGCTATGTGGCGGCATGGGTCAAGGAGGCCCGCAAGATGACCAAGGTCGCAAGGGATATCCGACGAAACCGATGAGGCGATTGCCCAAGCGTTTCTTCCCCTTTTCGACTCTGGAATTGTCTGATGAGCGTTCAACCGCACCCCGAGGCCGCAGGGTCCGGCGTACCCGGCAAGGGTATCGTCACCATTCGGCACCAACTCCCGCAAGATCTCGAGTGGATCGAAACGCTGCATGCGCTCGCGTTCGGCCCTGGACGTTACGCGCGCGCCGCTTTTCGGGTTCGCGAGCGGTTCCCGCTCGATCCCGACCTGAGCCTTGTGGCGGAACTCGACGAACGGCCAGTCTCGTCGGTATGGATGACGCCGATCAGTCTTTCGGGGATCGACGGGTACCTGCTTGGACCGCTTGCCACCGATCCTGCCTTCCGGGGCCGTGGCGCGGCGCGGATGCTGGTCCGCGAGGTTACCAGGAGGGCGCTCGCGCGGGGCGAAGGCCATTTCGTGCTGCTGGTGGGGGATTATCCCTATTACGGCCCGCTCGGTTTTGAACGGACCAGTCCCGGAGCGATCGTCTTTCCCGGCCCTGTGGATCCGGAACGCGTTCTGGCGCATACGCCGGATGCCGGGCTCGCTTCCCAACTCAAGGGACAGGTCGCCGCGTTCGGTGCGCGTTGACATTGGACGCGCGACGGACAACCTGTTGCGCCATGGACATGAATATCGAGCACATCAGGACGCGGCTGCTGGCCCAGCCCGAGCAGATTTCGGATCTTGGCAGCCTCACGCCCGACTGGGCGCCGTTGAAGCCCTTCGCCCAACCGCCGGTTCCCGCGGCGGTGCTGATTGCGCTGGTGGTGCGCAATGAGGGCCTGAGCGTTCTTTACACGGAACGCTCCGCGGACTTGCGCGCCCATTCGGGCCAGGTCGCCTTTCCCGGCGGCAAGATCGACCCGCACGACGCTGGTGCAGCGGCGGCCGCATTGCGCGAGGCGGCTGAGGAGGTCGCGCTCGATCCTGAGGATGCGCAGGTCGTGGGCTACATGCCGCACTATTATACCGGCTCCAATTACCTGATCACGCCGGTTGTGGCGCTCGTCGCGCCGCGCGCGCCTTTCGTACCCAACCCGCACGAGGTTGCCGCGGTCTTCGAGGTGCCGCTGGGGATCCTGGCCAACAAGGGCAGCTACGGACGCTACCGCATCAGGCGCGGCGCCGACGAGCACGTCACCTGGCAGATCGAACATGACGGGCACAATATCTGGGGCATCACGGCAAATCTGACGCGACGGTTCCACGATATGGCGCTGGCCGGGGCAGGCGAGGCGTGAGCGCAGCCACTGAACGTTTGCGGGCCGCGCCATGGCTCACGAAGCCCGAGACACAACGGCTCTTCGATCTGCTTGACGGCAGGACGGGTCGCACGCGGGCGGTTGGGGGGCTTGTGCGTGACACCCTGATCGGCATCGCCCGGCATGATTCCGACCTGGATCTTGCAACCGAATTGTTGCCCGAAGAGGTGATGGTCCGGGCAAGCGATGCGCATATCGCCGCCTATCCGACCGGAATCGCGCATGGCACAGTGACGCTCCGATTGGGAACGGTGGTGGCCGAAGTCACGACCCTGCGCGAAGACGTGCGTACGGACGGGCGGCATGCCGAGGTTGCGTTCGGCACAGACTGGCGGGCCGATGCCATGCGGCGTGATTTCACCATGAACGCGCTTTATGCGCGCATGGACGGGGCGCTGTTCGATCCGCTCGAGGGGTTGGACGATTGTCTCGCGGGGAGGGTGCGGTTCATCGGCGACGCGGACCGGCGGATTGCCGAGGACCGCCTGCGCGTCTACCGGTTCTTCCGGTTCTCCGCCAGCCATGGCAGGGAACAGTTCGATCCGTCCGGACTTGCGGCCTGCGCGCGGGCGGCGGATACGCTCGGTCAGCTTTCCGCCGAACGAATCGGCCATGAAATGCGCCGATTGCTGGGATTGCCCAGGGCAGCACTGACGCTTGGCGCAATGCGCGACTGCGCGGTGCTGGCAAACGACATCCTGGGGCCTGAGTGCCTAGAACGGCTTTCCCGTTATGAACAACTTGCCGACGAGCCCAGCCTTGCGGGCCGGTTGGCGTTGTTCGCGTCTGGCGTTGGCGCGGAAGCGCTGCAATCGGCCTGGAGGCTCTCCAACAGCGAAAGGGAGCGTGCCAATCAGGTGCTTGCGGCATGCGAATTGCTGGTGTCCGGCGCATCCGGCGAGGCGCTCTACAGGTACCCCGATGCCGTTCGCGACGCGATACCGGTTGGAGCGGCAATGGCAGGGTTGGGAATTGACTGGGTTGCAGCAACCGCGCGGTCGATCGACAGCACGTCTCCGCCGCAATTCCCGGTGGCGGGGAGGGACCTCATCGCAGCCGGCATCGCGGCCGGGCCTGAACTCGGCCGCAAGCTCGCACTCCTCGAGCGCGCCTGGATCGACAGCGGCTTCACCCTCGATCGTCAGGCCCTGCTTGCCCAGCTGGTAACCTAGGGATCAGGCCTCGACGATCCTGTCCTTGATGTGTTGCACCATTTCGGGGCGGATTTCGGTCTCGCCGTGAACGGTCTTCATGTGCTCGCTCGCACGCCGCACGATCTCGGCCTCGTCCTCTGCCCTCGTATGCCAGTCGCAGCCCGGAACCAGTGTGCCGCACTCGTATTTCTTCATGTCAGGTCTCCTTGAATTCGCGCTTCGGAACGAGGGAACCACGAACAAATATGGGGACTTGATGGCTCAAGGACAAGTCAGGGCCAGCGAACTTCCGGCGGCATCGACGAGAGGATCGAGGCCACATTGCCTCCCGTCTTTAGTCCGAAAGTGGTGCCACGGTCGTAAAGGAGGTTGAATTCGACATAGCGTCCACGCCGGATCAGCTGCTCGTTCCGGTCGTCCTCGGTCCATGGCAGTTCGACGTTGCGCCGCACAAGCCTGGGATAAACATCCAGAAAGCCGCGGCCGACATCCTGGGTGAAGGCAAAATCGGCCTCCCAGTCGCCCGAGTCGTGGTGGTCGTAGAAAATCCCGCCGATTCCGCGCGGTTCCTTGCGATGGGGCAGATAGAAATACTCGTCGCACCAGGCCTTGTAGCGATCGTAGTCGGCGCATGGGTGGGCCTCGCAGGCGCGACGCATCGCGGCATGGAAATCGACTGAATCCGGGTCGTCCTGCGTACGGCGGCGGTCGAGCACCGGGGTGAGGTCGGCCCCGCCGCCAAACCAGCAGCGCGAGGTGACGACCATGCGCGTGTTCATGTGGACCGCCGGGACGTTGGGGTTCCACATATGGGCGATCAGGGAAATGCCGGAGGCCCAGAATTCGGCGTTTTCCTCGGTTCCGGGAATCTGCCTGGCAAATTCGGGGGAAAACGTGCCGTGCACGGTCGAGATGTGCACCCCGACCTTCTCGAACACGCGACCGTGCATGATCGACATTTCACCCCCGCCGCCCTCGGCGCCTGAGTGGTCGGTGCGGGTCCATGGCTCGCGCACGAACCGGCCCGGCTCCTCGTGGCTTTTTGGGCCGGCAGCCTCGTCCTCGATCTTTTCGAAGGCAATGCAGATCTCATCGCGCAGGTGGCGGAACCAGGCGCTGGCGCGTTGCTTGCGGGTCTCGATATCGGCGTTCATCGACTTCACCTTGTTGGTCAGGCTCACTGTTAGCGAAGCTGTCCGCGCGGATCAATCGAACAAGAAAACGGCCGCCTGCCGGTGAGCAGGCGGCCGCTTCAGCGTCCGGCAGGTTTGGATCAGGCGCGGTCGGGCAGGTTGTCGCGGGGCCCGGTGCTCCCCTCGCCACGGTCGTCGCGCGGGGCCGATTCGCGCCGGCTTCGCATGAAGTCATCGAATTCGGCCTTGTCGCGCGCCTTGCGCAGGTTGTCGAGGAAATCGGAGAATTCGGCCTGTTCCTCCTCGAGCCTGCTGAGGGTTTCCGCCTTGTAGTCGTCGAATGCGGCATTGCCACTGGGCCGGAATGCGCCGTGATGGCCATGCCAGTGGTGGCGCATCTCTTCCTTCCATGCATGGCAACGCGACCTCATGTCGTCGCGCATGGCGCGCCGCGCCTCGCGCATCTCCTGTCGCCGGGCCTTCCACTCGGCGCGCATGCCACTGCCGCGATACTCGGATTCAAAACTCATGCGTCTGCTCCATATCATGTAGGCGAGGATGGCGAGACCGAGCGGCCAGAAGACGACGAAGCCGCCGATCATGACCAGTATCCAGGCACCCTTGCCCCATTCATCCAGCTTGCTGACGATCTCCACAGCCTGCCTCCTGGTGTTAATGTTAATAACATTCACATAAATCGGCAGACCGGCGGATTTGTCAAGGGCCGGGGTGTCGATTTTGTCCAGGGGCGGGCGTCCGGTGCCGGCGCCAACCATGTCCGGATCGCAGAGCCTATTGCCCTTCCTGCTGCCCCAGGCCGGACAGATAGATCATCATGCCCGCCTCCAGCAGGTCCTCCGGGCTCACCGGCAGGTTGCGCCTGGCGAGGTCGCCGCGCAGGAAAAGTGCGGCGATGCCGTGGGCCAGCGACCAGATATGCAGGGCGATCATCAGCGGCGGGGCGCGCCGTTGCGGCGGCAGGGTGGCATGCAGAGCCGCTGCCGCATCGCGCAGCACGCCCAGCGCGCGATCGGATTCGCGGGAGAGTTCGGGGTCGGCGCCGTGGTCGATGCCCGCCTCGAACATGGCAGCGAAATAGGCGGGTTTGCGGCGGGCGAAATCGAGGTAGGCGGCGCCGATCCGCTCCAGGGCCTGCATTGGCGTGCCGCGGCCATTGTCCCAGGCGCGTTCAAGGCCGTCGGCGAATTCGGCGAAGCCGCGGTGGGCGACGGCGGCGATCAGGCCGGTGCGGTCCTTGAAGTGGCGGTAGAACGCCGCAGGGCTGACGCCGGCCATGCGGGCAGCCTCGGAAAGGGTCACCCCTTCGGTACCGTGATCGGCGATCAGCTTGAGGGCGGCCTCGATCAGCGCCTGGCGCAGGTTGCCGTGATGATAGCTGCGGCGGCCGCGCGGTTCGTTGAAGCGGTTCATGTGAATATCTTTTACACTCAATCGGTGGATTTACCAGCGCGCCATTCCGCCGGTCTGGCGCAGCGCCTCGCCCATCGCCATCGCCGCGGCGATGGCCACGTTCAGCGAGCGCCTGTGGGGCGCCATCGGGATGCGCAGGGCCAGATCGGCTTTCACGGCCACATCGTCCGGCACCCCGGCGCTCTCGCGTCCAACGAGCAGAACATCGTCCGCGGTGAACCGGGTCCCATAGACGGAGGCATTCGCCTTCGTGGTCAGAAGTACAAGGCGCCTGCCGTCGGTCCGGCGCCACGCGTCGAAAGCCTCGAAGCTGTCGTGCTCGACGATTTCGGCCCCCGATACGTAGTCCATCCCTGCCCGGCGCAACTGGCGGTCCGAGAAATTGAAGCCGGTCGGGTGGATCACGTGCAACGTGAAATCGAGGCAGGCGGCGAGCCGGATGAGGGTTCCCGTGTTCTGGGGAATATCAGGCTGGTAGAGGGCAAGTTGGGCGGTCATGCGGGGGCCTGTTGGGTCAAGGCTTGCAGAATGTGGTGGGTATAGTGTCGCAGGTTGGCCCTGTCACCTGAACGCGGACTGGACAAGACGCCGCGTCAATGCAAAAAGAACCCGCAATTCCGCGCCGCTCAGAGGGCGAGCGGGGTCGATTCGTGCGTGTTTGCAGACCAGCCGCGCCGGTCGACAATGCCTTTAAGAAATCGGACGGGGGCAGAACCTTGGCAACGGAAAGCATGACAGAACCGACGAGACGGGATTTTCTCTATGTCGCGACGGGCGCTGCGGGCGTGGTCGGCGTCGCGGGCGTGGCCTGGCCACTCATCGATCAGATGAATCCAGACAAGTCGGTCCTCGCCCTGGCGTCGATCGAAGTCGACCTGACCTCGATACCGGTTGGCGGCGGCGTCACGGTGAAGTGGCGCGGCATGCCGGTCTTCATTCGCAACCGGCCCGAGGCTGACATCAAGGCGATGGAAGCCACGCCGATGGCGGACCTCAAGGACCCCGAGGCCGACTCGGCGCGCGTCAAGGAAGGGCATGCCAACTGGCTTGTGATGATCGGCGTGTGCACGCACCTTGGCTGCATCCCGCTGTTCAACGAAGGCGATTTCAAGGATGGGTGGTTCTGCCCGTGCCACGGATCGCAATACGATGCATCCGGGCGCATCATCAGGGGGCCGGCGCCGAAGAACCTGGTGATTCCGCCTTACGAGTTCGTCAGCGACACCAAGATAAAGATCGGCTAAGGGGGCGCCATCAATGTCCGAACACAGCAATTACACGCCTTCGACCGGCATCGAGAAGTGGCTGGACGAGCGCCTGCCGCTGATCCGTTTCGCCAAGGCGACCGTGGTCGATTTTCCCACCCCGAAGAACCTCAACTACTGGTGGACCTTCGGCGGCATCCTCGCCTTCATGCTGGCGTCGCAGATCGTGACGGGCATCATCCTGGCGATGCATTTCACCCCCAATGTCGGGCTTGCATTCGACTCGGTCGAGCACCTCAAGCGCGACGTGAACTACGGCGCGTTCATCCAGGCGGCGCACTCGGTGGGCGCCTCGATGTTCTTCTTCGCGGTCTATGTCCACATCTTCCGCGGGCTGTTCTACGGCTCCTACAAGGCGCCGCGCGAGATCCTCTGGATGCTCGGCGTGCTGATCTTCCTTCTGATGATGGCCACCGCCTTCATGGGTTACGTGCTCCCCTGGGGCCAGATGAGCTTCTGGGGCGCAACGGTGATCACCAACCTGTTCTCGGCCATCCCGATCGTGGGCGAACCGATCATGGAGTGGCTGCGCGGCGGCTTTGCTGTCGGCAATCCGACGCTCAACCGGTTCTTCTCGCTGCACTACCTGCTGCCCTTCGTCATCGCGGCGGTCGTGGTGCTGCACATCTGGGCGCTGCACGTGCCCGGCAACAACAACCCCACCGGCGTCGAGGTCAAGTCGAGCCGCGATACGGTTCCCTTCCATCCCTACTACACGATGAAGGACCTGTTCGCGATCGTGGTGTTCCTCATCCCCTTCGCGTGGTTCGTGTTCTTCGCGCCCAACATCCTTGGCAACGCGGACAACTTCATCCAGGCCAACCCGTTGCAGACGCCGGCCGAGATCGTGCCTGAATGGTACCTGCTGCCATTCTATGCGATGCTGCGCGGCATCACCTTCAACGTGGGCCCGATCGACTCCAAGCTCGGCGGCGTGATCGTGATGTTCGCCTCGATCCTCTTGTTGTTCGTGCTGCCCTGGCTCGACCGGTCGAAGGTGCGCTCCGGCGCGTTCCGCCCGATGTTCCAGGTCTTCTATACGATGCTGGTGATCTCGTTCCTCGCCCTGATGTGGCTGGGCTCGCAGAAGGCCGAGGGGCTCTATGTGCACCTGTCGCAGTTCTTCACCGCCTACTACTTCGCCTATTTCCTGATCATCCTGCCCGTGCTCAGCCGGGTCGAGACGCCCCGGCCGCTGCCGGTGAGCATCGCCGACAGCGTGTTGGGCAAGGCAAAAGCGTGAACCGGCGAAGAGGGAACGATACGATGATCAAGAAAAGCGTAATCGCCGCCATCCTGCTCGCCGTGCCCATGGCATTGGCCGGCGCGCAGGCCCAGGCCGCACAGGCCGAAGGCACCCATGCCGAGCAGTTGAGCTGGAGCTTCGCGGGTCCGTTCGGCACGTATGACACCAACCAGTTGCGCCGCGGCTTTCAGGTGTTCAAGGAAGTTTGCGCCTCGTGCCATTCGGCCGACATGCTGGCTTTCCGCAATCTGGAACAACCAGGTGGCCCTGAGTACTCGGCGGCGCAGGTCAAGGCGCTCGCGGCGACCTATACCATTGCCGACGAAACGGCGCAGGGCGGCGAGCGGCCCGGTGTGCCGTCCGACTACTGGCCGGCGCCCTTTGCCTCCGAGCAGGACGCGCGCGATGCCAATGGCGGCGCGCTGCCTCCTGACATGTCGGTTCTGGCCAAGGCGCGTGGCATCCACCAGCCCTTCCCCTACTGGTTGTTCAACTACTTCACCACCTACCAGGAAAGCGGGACCGACTATATCTACAACCTGCTGACCAGCTACACGGACGCGCCGGCTGACTTCAAGCTGCCCGATGGCAAGTACTACAATGCGTTCTTCTCCGGCCACGCGATTTCCATGCCGCCTCCGCTCAGCGACGGTCTGGTCAGCTACGAAGGCGAGGGCGTCCCGCAGACCACCGAGCAATATGCCAAGGATGTCGCGGCCTATCTGACATGGGTCTCCGACCCCGGGCTCGATGGCCGCAAGGAAGCCGGATTCCGCGTGATCCTGTTCCTCATCCTGTTCGCCGGTCTGATGTATCTGACCAAGCGCAAGCTCTGGGCCAATGTCGAGCATTGATCTTCGGGGTCAGAATCTGAATCTGCGAGGGGCCCTGTCGGGCCCCTTGTCATGTGTGCAGCAAGGGGGGCTCTGAAGGCATGCCGAAGACGGTGCTTGGGGTCGTCGGCGGATCCGGGGTCTATGACCTGCCGGGATTGTCGAACAAGCAATGGGTCGATGTGCAAAGCCCGTTCGGCAAGCCATCGGACGAGATCCTGTTTGCCGAATTCGAGGGACTTCCGGTTCGGTTTCTGCCGCGGCACGGCAGGGGGCACCGCCTGTCGCCGGACGGCATTGACTATCGGGCCAATATCGACGCGCTGAAGAGGGCTGGCGTGACCGATCTTGTCAGCATATCGGCGGTGGGGTCGTTGCGAGAAGAACTGGAGCCGGGTCGTTTCGTGCTGGTGGACCAGTATGTCGATCGCACCAATGGCCGCGCGAGGAGCTTCTTTGGCAATGGGCTGGTGGCTCATGTTCCGTTGGCCGAACCTGCCGCGGCACACCTGCTGGACGTGGCGCAGGCGGCGGCGGATGCGCTCGAAATCGCGTACCGACGGGGCGGTACGCTGGTGGTGATCGAGGGGCCGCAGTTTTCCACCAGGGCGGAGAGCGAGCTTTATCGCCAGTGGGGCGCCGACGTGATCGGCATGACGGCGATGCCGGAAGCCAGGCTGGCCCGGGAGGCCGAGATTGCCTATGCAACGATCGCCATGGTCACCGACTACGATTGCTGGCATCCAGGACACGATGCCGTCGACGTCGGTGCGGTCGTCCAGGTGCTCAACGCAAATCGGGGCAAGGCGCAGGCGCTCGTTGCCGAGATCGCGCGGCGCATGTCCCGCGAAATGGTTGACTGTCCGGCGCGACGGGCGCTGGACTTCGCGATCATGACCGCTCAAGACAAGCGGGACGCACAGGCGATTGCCCGTCTGGACGCGGTGGCCGGGCGTGTTCTGCGCCCTGGGCAAAATGGGCCGCAGGGTTAGTGGCAGGAACAGGACGATGAGCATGGATCTCAAGGCGCTGGTGCGGACCATTCCCGACTATCCCAAGGCCGGGATCATGTTCCGCGACATCACCACGCTGATCGAGCACCCCGCCGGCTTCCAGGAAAGCGTGGAACGGCTGGCCGCGCCCTACAGGGATAGCGGGTTCACCCATGTGGCCGGTATCGAGGCCCGGGGCTTCATTTTCGGCGCGGCGGTTTCCATGGTTCTGGGGCTTGGTTTCGTGCCGATCCGCAAGCGCGGCAAGTTGCCCGGCGAAACGCTGGGGCAGAACTATGCGCTCGAATACGGTGTCGACACGATCGAGATCCACGCCGATGTGGTCAATCGCGCGCACAAGGTCCTGCTGGTCGATGACCTGATCGCCACCGGTGGCACGGCGCTGGCGGCGGTGGCCCTGCTCAGGCGCACAGGGGCGACCTGCGACGACGCGGGCTTCGTGATCGATCTTCCGGCACTGGGCGGGGCAGACAAGCTGCGCGCCGAGAATGTGCTGGTCCACACGCTGATGAGCTTCGAGGGCGACTGAACGCCTGCCGGTCAGCTGGCGCCGCGCATCCTCGAGAAGCCTGCGAAGGTCGTCGTATAGACGAGTTCGTCGCGGTGATTGACGGCGTCGAGGCGATTGAAGACCAGCCCCCAGCCGGGAAGGGAATTCGACGGGCGCTTGCCGGTGACGGTGAGGATGTAGCGCACGGTGTCGCCTGGCCGCACCGGCGCCCGGAATTCCATCTTGTCGACGCCGGGGGAGGGGCCGGCGATCCCGGGCTCCTCGCCAAGGCCGCGCAGCCGGTCCGCCTCGGCGGCAAGCGCGTCGACCATCAGGCGTTGCCCGACAGCGACCGTGTGCCAGCCCGACGCAATCAGGCCGCCGAAATGGCTATTGTGCGCGGCTTCGGGATCGAGATGGAAATACTGTGGATCGTAGGCCCTGGCGAAACGAATGATCTCGTCGGCGGTGAACGTGTGCGCCCCGAGTGGATGGGGTTTGTCGAGTTCGACGTCCTCGAACCAACGGGTCATTGCCTGGCCTCGCTCGCGGGATCAGTCCGGCGCTCGATCAGATTGGCGAGTGTCATGGTCATCACAGGCTCGCCATTCTGGTTGGAAATGGCGAAGGCGAAGCTGGCGATGCCCCATTCGGGATGAGACCTGCTGGGGCGCAAGGAGGCGATGGTCGCCGTGCCGCCGATCGAATCGCCAGCCAGAACTGGCCGCAACCATCTCAGGTCGGAAAAACCCAACCCTCCGGCAGAAGCCGCCCTGGAAAGGCATGCATCAACCAGCATGCGCAAGGACAACCCGGAGGTCTGCCAGCCGCTGGCGGCAAGACCGCCCAGAAGCGAGGCGCGGGCGGCTTCCTCGTCCAGATGGAAAGGGAAGGGATCGAATTCGCGGGCGAATTCGACAATCATCTCACGCGTCACCTCGACGGGTCCGAGTTCGAACACCTCGCCTTCGGTCATGTCCTCGAAATAGCGGGTCGCAAGCGCACTATCAGTCATGCAATTGCCGTATAGGTCAAATCCTTGTGTGGCAAGGGAGTCTGACGACTTGTCGCGTAGATCAGGCGGGCTTGAAGTTCATGGCAACGCCGTTGATGCAGTAACGCAGGTGGGTGGGGGGCGGCCCGTCGTCGAAGACATGCCCCAGATGCGAGCCGCAAGTGGCGCAATGCACCTCGGTTCGGACCATGAAATGGGATCTGTCGGTGCTGGTTTCGACGGCCCCGGGGATGGGTTCGTTAAAACTCGGCCAACCGGTGCCACTTTCGAATTTCACATCGGTTGCGAAAAGCGGACTGTCACAGCCGGCGCAAAAGAAGGTGCCGGCACGCTTTTCGGTGAGAAGGGCGCAACTCCCGGGGGCTTCGGTGCCGTGGCCGCGCATGACGCGGTATTGCTCCGGGGTGAGAAGGGCGCGCCACTCGGCATCGGTCCGTGTGACAGGAAATGTGTTCTCCTGCATCTAAGCCTCCGCGAAATCAGGTGAAACCAACATATAGGCGCTTCTGGAGCCGGGCCAAGCACTGTTCGATCAGTCTTTGGTGATCGCGGCCCTGCCGAAGCACCCGGTCATGGATCGCATTCGGCGTCCAGGATTTCGACCGTCTGGCGATAGAGGGCGTGAGCGGCGTCGACGTCCTCGGCGATGCACACCATCCCCAGCTTGCCGAATTCGGACAGCGCCCCGATCAGGTGGAAGGCGACACCGGACTGGGTGGCGCCGTGGAAGTGAATTCCGTGGCGCACCGCGATATCGATCAGATCGCTCGGCGAGAGGCCGCGATAGCGCTCGGACTCCAGGTTGTCGGTAGCGAAATAGGAGCGCTGCCGCCCGTCCACCGTCGAGAAGGTGCCGCTTTCTGGATCGAACGTGCCGCCGGTGAGGAATTGCAGCATCTGGAAGGGGTGGGTCGTGCCCCCCTTGCGCAGGTTGATCTCGATGGCATGGTGCCGCCACCCGGCCGGGGTGCGCACCGAAATGAAATCGACGCCGAAACGGCCGATCACGCCGTGTCGTGCCAGGACCTCGGCCGCCTTAAAGCCTTCGCCCTGAATTGCGAGCCGGTATTCGGCATCGGCGGGGAAGGTGCAGCCGATATAGGTCTGGCCGGATTTGCCACCGAGCACCTGATCATGGCTGGAGATGACATCGATCTGCCCGTTCGGTTCGATGCGGCACTGGACCGAGGGCGAGCGCTTTTCCGCGCCTTCGATGAACAGTTCGACGATCCCGCCCATCTCCGCGAGTTTTTGCGAGAAGGTCGCCCAATCCATGTTGCGCGCCTCGAAGGCCAGATCGGGAAGCCTCGCTTCGATCCAGGCAATGAGTTCTTCCCCGGCCGGCGCCCCGCCGAAGTGGAACAAGGCATTGCCCTCACCCGAAAAGCCCTCGTTGAGCTTGACCACGGCCTTGGCGATATGCGGGTGCCTGCGCTTGAGCCTTGTCAGGGCATCGGCGAGTTCGGCCGGCGTATGCAGGTCTTCGAAACCGTCGGGCAGGTCGATCCCTGCTTCACGAAAGACCTGGCGGCTGCCGGACTTGGAGCCGAGGTGCAACAGGTCGGGGTCGCAGCCATAGATGGGAACGCCAAGCCGCACCGCCAGTGCCCGTTCGGGGGGCGCGACATTGAAGCAGATCATGTGCGCGTCCGCCGGGTCGCCCAAGGCCTCGCCAATCCTGTGCAGCAGTCGGGGACGGGCGAGTATCTTCTCCGAGAGCGGCTGCGGCGATCCGTCATGGGCGTTGAGCAGGATCAGGCGCTCGCGCGCATGCCGGTGGGGGATGCCGGGGAGTAGATGCAGGTAGTAATCGACGATGGCTTCGGACAGTGGCTCGCTGGTGACATAGACCAGACGGGCTCGCGGCAATCTCAGGAGCATGAGCAGGGGCAGCATGCGCTCTTCGTAATGCGGGACGCCTGTTATGCGCGACAGCACATCCTCGTCGAGCGTCAGGCTGGGGACGACCAGGATGCTGCGCGGCAGCAGCGGGTCGGGCATGATGCGTGCGAACAGACCCTCCAGCTTCGCCTGAAGCTGCTTGAAGGCCGAGATCTCCCTGTCATTCTCGCGTTCCGACAGCCCGTCCATGGCCAGATGCTGCCATTGGCGCGGGCCCTTGTCGAACGAATCCTTCTTGGTGGCAGGGTGCGCCGGCCCGTCAGGTATTGAACTTGAACAGCATCACATCGCCGTCCTTGACGATGTAGTCCTTGCCTTCGTCGCGCGCCTTGCCGGCCTCCTTGGCGGCCACCTCGCCGCCCAGCGAGACGAAATCGTCGTAGGCTATGGTCTGCGCCCGGATGAAACCGCGCTCGAAATCGGTATGGATCACACCGGCGGCCTGTGGCGCGCGCGTCCCCTTGCGGATGGTCCAGGCGCGCGTTTCCTTCGGGCCGACGGTGAAATAGGTCTGCAATCCCAGGAGCTTGTAACCCTCGGCGATCAGCCGGTCGAGGCCGGCTTCGTGCAGTCCCAGCGATTCCAGGTATTCGGTTCGCTCCGCGTCTTCGAGTTGGGCAAGTTCGGCTTCGATCGCGGCGGAAATGACCACCGACGAGGCGTTCTGAGCCTCGGCATAGGCCTTGACCTTGTCGGTCAGGCTGTTTCCGGTCGCCGCGGATGCCTCGTCGACATTGCACACGTAGAGAACGGGCTTCGCGGTCAGCAGTTGCAGTTCACGGAATGCCTTTTCCTCTTCTGGCGCGCGCTCGACCAGCCGCGCCGGCTTGCCGTCGCGCAAAAGGTCGAGGGCTCGCCCGATCAGGTCGAGCGCGGTCCGTGCCTCCTTGTCGCCGCCCTTGGCGCGCTTTTCCAGCCCGGCGGCCCGCTTCTCGAGGCTTTCCAGATCGGCGAGCATGAGTTCGGTTTCCACCACCTCGGCATCGGCGATCGGATCGACCGCACCGGAAACGTGCACGATGTCGCTGTCCTCGAAACAGCGCAGAACGTGGGCAATGGCGTCGACCTCGCGGATGTTGGCAAGAAACTGGTTGCCCAGCCCTTCACCCCTGGAGGCGCCCTTGACCAGGCCGGCGATGTCCACGAAGCCCATGCGGGTGGGAATGATGTTGGCGGACTTGCCGATGCGCGCCAGTTCAGTGAGGCGCGTGTCGGGCACCGAGACTTCACCCACATTGGGTTCGATGGTGCAGAAGGGAAAATTGGCGGCCTGCGCCGCCGCGGTGCGGGTCAGCGCATTGAACAGTGTGGACTTGCCGACATTGGGCAGGCCGACGATGCCGCATTTGAAGCCCATGGGGATACTCCGGGATGACGATGACCGCTCTGGCGCGGAATGTCGGGCGAGTGACGCCCGACGGACTTGAGACAGTTCGATGTTGGGATATTGGGGTCGTACGACCAGGTCAAGCGCCGGTCACCTCCATTCATGGGCGTTGGCTCAATCGCCTTGCCGGTTCTTGCCCAGAAGGCGGCGCAGCATGTCGGCCATCGGGCCGCCTTCGGGCACCTTGGCAGATGCCGGTTTCGGCCGCGCCTGCCGGATATGGCTTTGCGCCTTTTGGGCGGGTCTGGCGTCTTGGGCGGGTTCAGGGGCCGCCCGCGCCGGTGCGACGGCCAGCGCCAGCTTGTTCATGAAGCCGGCTTCGTCGCCGCTTACCAGCAGCGCCGTGTTGTCGGCCGCCGCATCGAGCAGCGGCACCAGCCAGGCTTCGTCCGCCTTGTGAAAATCGGAAAGGACGTGGCGGTTCACCTGGTCCTTGTGTCCGGGATGACCGATGCCGAGGCGCACACGCCGATAATTTGTCCCAATGGCAGGGTCGATGGAACGCAGGCCGTTGTGACCGCCATTCGAGCCGCCTCGCTTCACGCGGACCTTTCCGGGCGCGAGATCGAGATCGTCGTAGACGACGGTAACATCCTCAGGCGCGAGCTTGTAGAACCTGACCGCCGCGGCCACGCTGTCACCAGAGCGGTTCATGAAGGTCTGCGGCTTGAGCAAAAGCACTCGCTCGCCATCGACCGTACCATCGGCGATCAGACCGTTGAACTTGGCGCGGAAGGGCGGGAACCTGTGGCGAATGGCAATCGTGTCGATCGCCATGAAACCGATATTGTGCCGGTTACGGGCATAACCGTCGCCGGGGTTGCCGAGGCCGACAATGAGATGCATCGCGTCTCTCCGGCAATTGAGTTGCGGCGGCCGGACGAGCCGGCCGCCGCGAGACCATGGCGACGACTATTCGTCTTCGCCTTCCTCGTCTTCCTCGGCCGCTTCACCAGCCTCGGAGGACCGCAGGCCGGAGGGCGCTGCGATGGTGGCGATGGTGAAGTCGCGGTCCTTGATGGTCGGCTCGACGCCGGCCGGCAGCTTGACCGCGGAGATATGCAGCGAGTCGCCGACATCGGTGTCGCTCAGGTCGAGCACCAGTTCCTCGGGAATGGCATCGGCCGGGCAGGTGACTTCCACCGTGTGGCGGACGATGTTGAGAACACCGCCGCGCTTCAGGCCCGCGCTCTTTTCCTGGTTGGCAAAGTGCACCGGCACTTCGACAGTCAGGCGGGAGCCGGCGCCGATACGCAGAAAATCGACATGCAGGGCAAAATCGCGAACCGGATCGAGCTGGTAATCGCGCGGGATGACCTTGTACTTTTCCCCATCCACGTCGACGGTGATGACGTGGGAAAGAAAGCCGCCCGCATAGATGCGCAGCATGGCTTCCTTGTAGGAAATCGAGATGGTCACCGGGGGTTTCTTGTCGCCGTAGATGACGGCGGGGATAAGACCTTGACGACGCAGTTCACGAGCGGCCCCCTTGCCCACCCGCTCCCGCGCCGAAGCCTTGAGCTCGGCTTGAGCCATTGGAATGCTCCAATCGGGTTGGTGTGACTTGTCCGGTCCAGGGATTGCCGCACCGGAAGGCCGGTACAGACGTCAATCCCTGAGCGCCGGATAAACCACGCGCCCGTCCTCCAGGGGTGACAGGCGCTTCATGGGGGCGCTCTATACGGCAGATCAGGAGATCGGGCAAGCGCGATCAGCAGCCGCTGCCCGGGAGCGCGTCCAGCCTGTTGCGCAGATATTGCGCCACCGCCGGGTCGCTCGACAGGCCGATGGCGATTGTCATGGCTTCGTGGGCTTCGGCGATGTGGCCGGTCTCGGCGTTGAGATGCGCCAGCGCCGCCCAATAGGGTTGGTAGGACTTCATCCTGGTATCGTCGCGCATGGCCGCCACTGCCTTGAGGGCGGCGGCGGGCCCGGCGATGTTGGCCAGGGCCACGGCGCGGTTGAGTATCACCACCGGCGAACCGGTGATGGCGGCGAGATGGTCATATAGCGCAACAATCGCTTGCCAGTTGGTCTCGCCGGCCAGCCTGCCGATCGTGTGCGCGGACTGGATGGCCGCCTCGATCTGGTACCGTCCGGTCGGTCCGCTGGCGTTCGCCTCGCGCAAGATCGCTTCGGCCTCTTCAAACAACGGCAGGTTCCAAAGTGCAGTGTCCTGCCGGTCGAGCGGCACGAACGCGCCCGATGGATCGCGTCTGGCGGGCTTGCGCGCCTCGGCGTGAAGCATCAGGGCCAGCAATCCCTTGGCCTCTGGTTCCTTTGGCAACAGCGAAACCACCAGCCGCGACAGCCATATCGCTTCCAGGGCAAGGCTGCTCGCGCCAGCCGTTCCGATCTCGTTCCAGCTTCTGGAATAGGCGGCGTAGATCGCCCCCAAGACGGCGTCGAGCCGGCTGGCAAGCTCGGATCGATCGGGTATGCGGAACGGTATCCCGGCATCGCGAATGCGGGCCTTGGCGCGCACAAGCCGCTGGCTCATGGTGGCGGGTGGAATGAGGAAGGCTGCCGCGATCTCAACTGCTGTCAGCCCCAGGATAGTCTGCAGGATGAGCGGCGCGCGCATGTCTCCTGGCATGCCGGGATGGGCGCAGGCGAACATGAGGGCGAGGCGACGATCCGGAATGGCCACCGGATCGCTCGCTGCCGCTTCGAGTTCCTCGGCCACCAGTCTGAGGTGATCGAGTGCCGACCGGCGCGTGCGCCCGCGGCGCAGGTGATCGGTCTGCCGGCGACGCGCGACTGTCAGCAGCCAGGCCGATGGATTGTCCGGCACACCGTCCACCGGCCAACTGGCCAGCGCGGCCGCAAAGGCCTCTGCGAGGGCGTCTTCGGCCCCGGCTACGTCGCGGGTACGGGCGGCAAGAAAGGCCAGCAATCGCCCATAGCTTTCGCGCGCAGCCCGTTCGGCGGCACGGGCAGCGGTTGCAGCGGCCTCAGTCATCCGCCTTGCGCAACCGCGGATCGGGCCGCGGATAGGCGTCGGCAAGGGGGCGGATCTCGATTGCGCCGTACCGCGAACTCGGACAGCGGCGGGCCCAGGCGATCGCCTCGTCGAGATCTGCGACGTCGATGAGGAAATAGCCGGCCAGTTGCTCCCTGGTGTCCGCATAGGGGCCGTCCAGAACCTCCGCCCCATCCGCATGCTGGCGTACGGTCGTGGCGGCGGAGGCCGGTTGCAGCCGTTCGCCGGCGCTCATGCCCTTTCCGGCCTTGGCAAGGGCCTCGTTGAAGGCCGCGTAGTCGGCGTAGAGTTCCTTGCGTGGAGCGGCGGCGAGGGCTTCTTCGTCGTGATGGATGAGCATCATGTAGCGCATGGCGGTTCTCCCAAGGGCTGCCGATCAGCCTGCGGCCTTCCTGACGAGGGCGGCGATTCTTGTCTCCTCGTCGGCGGTGAGCCTGGTCAGTGCGAAGGTGGTGGGCCACATGTTGCCGTCGTCGAGCGCGGCAGCGTCATTGAAGCCCAGGGTTGCATAGCGTGCCTTGAACTTGCTGGCGTTCTGGAAGAAGCACACGACCTTGCCCTCGGCATTGGCATAGGCGGGCATGCCGTACCATGTCTTGGGCTGCAGATGAGGTGCGTTGGCCTTGACGATGGCGTGGATGCGTTCGGCAAGCTCGCGGTCCGGTTCAGGCATCGCGGCGACCTTGGCGAGCAGATCGGCTTCCCCATCCACCTTGCCGCCGGTCTTCTTGCGGCGCGCTTCGGCCTTGCGTTCTTCGGCGGCTTCCTTCATCGCGGCGCGTTCCTCTGCCGAGAATGTCCCGGATTTTCCAGGTTTGGCGGCGGGTTTCGTTCCAGCCATTTCGGATCTCCTTGTTGCGGTTGCGCGGCCTGGGCCGCACCGGGGCATCATGCCCGAGCGCAACAATGACGCATAGCCGAGGGTCATTTCGACTCCTCAGCGAAAATTTCTCATGGGAGGGACATTCCAGACGACAAGACAGGTCGTGGCGTGACAGGTGCCTGAGTGAATTTCTCGATCCAAGGTTCGCGTGAGCGGGCGAACGCAATCGTTATTCCCATCTTCGCGCTGCCCGGGCATGCGGGCGAAACAGGTCGCGTCGTATAACGGGATCCGGGTGCGAAGTTGGGAATGCGCGGTTCAGTCGAACAGCGAGGACACCGACTGTTCGGAGGCCGTTCGGGCAATGGCTTCGCCGATCAGGTCGGCGATGGGCAGGATCCGGATATTGTGCGCGTCGCGGACCTCGTCGGTCTCCTCGATGGAATTGGTGACCACGAGTTCCTTGAGCTTGGATCCGGCAACCCGCTGGGCGGCGCCGCCGCTCAGCACGCCATGGGTGATATAGGCGGAGACGGCCTTGGCGCCAGCCTTGAGCAGGGCCTCGGCCGCATTCACCAGGGTGCCGCCTGAATCCACGATATCGTCGATCAGGATGCAGCTCTGGCCCGAGACGTCGCCGATGATGTTCATCACCTCGGACACGCCTGCGCGCGGGCGGCGCTTGTCGACGATGGCCAGCGGAGCGCCGATCCGGGATGCCACATTGCGGGCACGTACCACGCCGCCCACGTCGGGCGACACGATCATCACGTTTTCGGTGTCGTAGTGCTGGCGAATGTCGCGGGTGATGACCGGTGCGGCATAGAGATTGTCGGTTGGGATGTCGAAGAAGCCCTGAATTTGCCCGGCGTGCAGGTCGAGGGTAAGGACACGGTTGGCGCCGCTTTCCACGATCAGGTTGGCCACCAGCTTGGCCGAGATCGGGGTGCGCGGCGACGACTTCCGATCCTGCCGGGCATAACCGAAATAGGGCATGACGTTGGTGATGCGGCGGGCCGACGAGCGGCGCAGCGCATCGTTGAGGATGAGCATCTCCATGAGATTGTCATTGGCGGGGTAGGAAGTCGATTGCAGGACGAACACATCCTCGCCCCGCACGTTTTCGTTGATTTCGACGAAAACTTCCTTGTCCGCGAAGCGCTTGACCGCGGCGTCGGTCAAGGGCAGTTCCAGATATTCGGCAACGGACTTGGCGAGGGTGATGTTGGAATTGCCCGTCACCAGCTTCATGATCGCGATCCCCGGAAGATGCCGCGCCTGAGGCGCCCCCATTTGCGGCGCACTGTTACAGCGCTGTCACACAAGGTGCAACACACCAAATGGTCTAATCGCCATCATGGCTGTCAAAGGGCGATGAGTGCGATCTGCCGCCCGGTGGCAGTCCCTTTGTGCGTTGCCTGGCGATGGGAGAAATAGCGTTGGGGTTCGGCGTAGGTGCAGCCCCCGACACGATCGACCTGTTCCACCCCGAGATAGCCAAGCCGGTCAACGACGAAACCCGGCAGGTCGAAATGGGGACGGGTTGCGCCATCGGGTGTGAAGATGCGCCGCGCAGCGTAGGGGGCCCGGTCGAGCACCGCGCGGGCGAAATCGGGCCCCACTTCGTAGTTGATCCCGGAAATAGCGGGGCCGATGGCGGCGATCATCCTGTCGCGTTCGGCACCAAGCGCCTCCATGGCCTCGATTGTATTGCCAACGATACCGGCAACCGCACCCTTCCAGCCGGCATGGCAGGCGCCCACGACACCGGCCACCGGGTCCGCGAACAGCACAGGCACGCAATCGGCGGTGAGGATGCCGAGTGCGATATCGGGAAGACGGGTCGCCAGACCGTCGGCCTCCGGGCGTGACGCGGGCTCGGGGCCTTGCGTCAGCGTGACCACGTCCGCCGAATGCACCTGGGTGAGGCTGGCAAGCGCCAGGCGATCGCCGAGACAGGAAAGGGCGGCGGCCCGATTGGCGCGGACATTTGCCGGATCGTCGGCGCTGCTCTCGGAAACGTTGAGCGAGGCGAACGCTCCTGTCGAACGGCCTCCCTGCCGACCGAAGAAGCCGTGCCGGATGCCGGCCCGTGCAAGCAGTTCGCTTTGCTCGAAGGGAACGCTCATGCGCCAAACCCGGGAGGACGGAGGCCGGGGCTGACCGCAGCGAATACCTTGAAAAGGCTGCCCATCTGATCGGCCGCGGTCAATCGGTTGAGGGACGAGGCGATTGCCTCGGCATCCTCGGGGTTGGCGCTCGAAAGAACCTCTGCGCGTTCGCGTATGCCCATTGCGTCGAGAAATTCGCCCTGTGTGACGATGGCGGGAACATCGAGCCCGGCATTGCGGGCCGCCGCGCCAAGCGCCTCGAAGTCGACATGCGCCGAAAGGTCGGCATCGCCGGGCGCGGCGAGAGGATCGGCAAAGGCGTGGCGGGCAACCGCCTGCAGCGTCTCGCCGGTGCCCGTGGCCGGGTAGCCATAGTCGATGGCGAGGACCGCGCCGCCGCGCGGCGCAATGGCGCTGGCCAGCCGGGACATGGTTTCAACAGCCGCCAGGCCAAGTTCGTAGAGCTCTCCGTCCGTCGCGGTGCGCACCGATTCGGGAAACGCGGTCTCCGGCATCGGGGTGGGCGAGAGGCCGAAAGCGAGCCCGCCGTCCTTGAGACCGACGCAGCGCTCATGCCAGCGCCCGTCCGTCCTCACGAACTGGCGAATGGGCAGGGCATCGAAGAACTCGTTGGCAATGACGATAACGGGTTGGTCGGGCAGTTCGTCGAAATCCTCGATCCATTTGGGCGCGTGACGCGCCAGCCTGCGATGCTGCTCGGCCTTGAGCACTTCGCTTGCATCATGCAGCCGCAGATCGAGTGCGGCAGAAAAACCGGGGGTGCGCCCGGCGACGCGCAGCAGGTCGGCCATGAGCGTGCCGCGCCCCGGCCCAAGTTCGAGCAGGCTGAAGCGTTCCGGTCCGCCCATTTGCGCCCACAAGTTCACGGCCCACACGCCGATCAGCTCGCCGAACATCTGGGAAATCTCGGGAGCGGTGACGAAATCGCCAGCGACGCCGAGCGGGTCGGCCTTGCGGTAATAGCCCTTATGGGGGTGGGTGAGGCAGAGGCCCATATAGGTCGCAATCGAAATTGGTCCGCCGATCCGGATTTGCGCTGCAATGGTCGAGCGAAGGTCCGTTCGTTGGTCAGGCATTGCGCTTGCCCATTGCGTGAATGACCAGGGCGATGCCGGCGAGCAGCACGGGCAGGGTCAGCACCATGCCAAGGGTCAGCCAGCCGCCGAACAGGTAGCCGATCTGCGGATCGGGCAATCTCACCTGTTCGACCGCGATCCGCGACAGCGCGTACCCGATGCCGAAGACCCCGGCCACGAGCCCCGGGCGCTTCAGGCCGAAAAAGACGTGTGTGACAAAGCGCAGCACCACGAACAGCACCAACCCTTCGAGCAGCCCCTCATAGAGCTGGCTGGGGTGTCGCGGGATGTCGCCGCCACCGGGAAAGACGATGCCCCAGGGCAGGTCGGTCGGGCGGCCATAGAGCTCGCCATTGATGAAATTGGCGATGCGCCCCAGCAGCAATCCGAAAGGGGCGGCGGTCGCAAGCAGATCGAGAGCCGAAAGCGCATCGGCATTCTTCGACCGTGCATAGAAGAACATGGCTGTGACCAGTCCGATCAGCCCGCCATGGAAGGACATCCCGCCGTCCCACAGGCGAAGGGCCTCGAGCGGGTTGCTGGCGTAATAGGGCAGGTTGTAGAAAAGTACGTATCCGGTGCGACCGCCGACCACGATGCCGATCACGGCCCAGAAGGCGAAGTCCAGCCATTCGCTGTCGGTGAATGGGGGCTTGTCCCCCGCCCACAGGTTCTTGCGGCGCAGCAGCAGTATCCCGTATCCGAGGCCGAGCGCCACGCCGGCCAGATAGGCAAGTGCGTACCAGCGCACCACAAGCGGGCCAAGCGAGAAGGCGATCGGGTCAATCTTGGGGAATGGCACCTGGCGGCTCCGTTTTCATGGCGGACCTTGACCATTCTGTGCGGCTCTGGTCAAGCGATGGTGTGCATCCTAAATAGAGCAGGACGATGGGCGCCGCGACGCGCCGGAAGCGACAGGGATTTTCGATCATGACACAGGGCAGCAAACTCTTTGACGGTCTGGGGCGGCTGATGAACGAGGCGGCCGGGGTGGCGGACGGGTTCCGCCGCGAAATGGAGACGGTGGTGCGTTCGCAGATGGAGCGCATGGTAGCCGATCTGGATCTGGTCAAGCGCGAGGATTTCGATGCCCTGCGCGAGCAGGTGCAGGCGCAGGACGAGGAAATCGGCGCGCTGCGCAAGGAACTCGACGCCCTGCGCACCAGGAAGAAGAGCAGCTAGACACGGCGTGCACGCGCGGGGCCAGCTGCGCAAATGGCCATGGCGCGTCGAAAAACTGTCCCATTCCGGGCACAAATGGGCTGTTGAAAGGGTGTCCTGTTAAGGACTTGTTAACCCTGACGCCCCGATCATCCACAGAAGAAATTCGGTTTGGCGAGCCCTGCGTGTGCCCTCCCTGCCGGGCCGGTGTAGGGTCAACCCGTTCGGACGATTCGAGCGCCATGTTCAGATGGCGCAACCAGTTCGTTTGTCGTGCGTAGAGCCGGCCGGTGCGAGTTTCATCGGCCTTTGCCCATAATCTTTCGCCTGCGGGGCCCTCATGTCGCTGCTTCTCGATTTCGAACTGGAAGACCGAGCCGTCCACCCGGTGGATATCATCGAACACATCGCCTCCATCAACGACTGGACCTTCGAGCGGCAGGATGCCGACGAGATCGCCATTTCGGTGCGGGGTGCCTGGAGCGACTACCACGTTTCCTTCAACTGGATGGAAGAGCTGGAATCCCTTCATATCGCCTGCGCCTTCGACCTCAAGGTGCCCGAGGCACGGCGATCCGAGGTGCGCCAGCTGATCGGGCAGATCAACGAGCAGTTGTGGATCGGGCATTTCGACATCTGGAGCCGAGAGGACGTGGTGCTGTTCCGCAATTCCCACCTGCTGTCGGGCGGCGCCGAAGTGACTCCGCAGCAATGCGAGGCACTGTTGCGTTCGGCGACCGAATCCTGCGACCTCTACTATCAGGCGTTCCAGTTCGTGGTATGGGCCGGAAAGGGTGCCGCCGAGGCACTGAGCCACGTCATGTTCGAAACCGTGGGGGAAGCGTGAGTCATCCGGGAATTGGGCCCGTCGTCCTGGTTGGACCGGGCAAGATGGGGGGTGCGCTGGCGCGCGGCTGGCTGGCCGCAGGCCTGGATCCTTCCGACCTTGTTCTCGTCCATCCACGTCCGTCCGAGGCCCTGACGCAGTTCGCCTCCGATGTGGGCGCGACCATTTCCGCCGTGGTTCCCGCCAGGCCCGCCGGGGTGCTTGTGCTGGCGGTCAAGCCTCAGAAGATGGCCGAGGTTCTGCCGACGGCCCGGGTAGCGATCTCCACGGACACGCTGGTCATGTCGGTTGCGGCGGGAATTTCCATAGAGACCCTTGCGCGCGAACTGCATACCGGGCGCGTGATCCGGACCATGCCGAACACCCCGGTGCAGGTGGGCAAGGGCGTGATCGGCGCCGTGGCCGGGCCGGGCGTCACCGAAGACGACATGGCCGCGGCAGAGGAGCTTCTGGGTTCGTCAGGTGAGGTGGTCTGGCTGGACGAGGAGGCCCAGATCGACGCGCTGACCGCGATTTCGGGCTCGGGCCCTGCCTATGTGTTCTATTTGGTGGAGGCTCTCGCGGCAGCCGGAGCGAAACTGGGCCTGGACCAGGACCTTGCGATGGCGCTGGCACGCCAGACCGTGATCGGCGCGGCGGGTCTGCTCGAGGCGGATCCTGCGCCGGCCAGTGTGTTGCGCGAGAACGTGACCTCGCCCAAGGGCGTTACCTTCGAAGCGCTGAAAATCCTTATGGCAGAAGACGGAATGCAGCCGCTTCTCGACAAGGCCGTGGCCGCGGCCAGGGCGCGCAGCGTAGAACTTGGAAAATGACTTCGAACGGCACTCCAACCCCGACCATTGAATTCGACGATTTTCTCAAGGTCGATATCCGCACAGGCACCATTGTCGAAGCGCGCCCGTTTCCGGAGGCGCGCAAGCCGGCGATCATCATGCTGATCGACTTTGGCCCCGAGATCGGCGTGAAGAAATCGTCTGCACAGATCACCGTCCATTACGAGCCGGAAACCCTTGTGGGTCGACAAGTCATGGCAGTGGTGAATTTCCCGCCGCGCCAGATCGGCCCGCTGCGTTCGGAAGTGCTGACGCTCGGTTTCGAGGACGAGAATGGCGCGATCGTGCTGGCGGCGGTGGACCGGCCGGTGCCCGACGGCCAGAGGCTGATGTAGCCGGCCTATTCCGGGGCCTTCAACCGCAGGCGCTCGAGTGTGCCGCGGTCGGCGTTCTCGGTCATTTCCACGAGGAATTGGCAAACGATCTTGCGGCTTCCCTCGGGCAGGCTGGCAATCGCCGCGTTGATGCGGCTGGTCTGCGATACCGAAAGCGCCCTGAAGAATGCGCGGCCTTCCTCGGTGGGATAGAGCAGGCGCTGCCTGCGATCCGTCCGGCCCGGCTTCTGCTCCACCAGGCCGGTATCGATCAGCTGGCGCAGCACGCGGGCAAGGCTCTGCTTGGTGATCTTGAGGATGTCCAGCAGGTCGGCAACCGGCATTCCCGGGTTGAGGTTGACGAAATAGAGCACCCGGTGGTGGGCGCGCCCGAAGCCCTTGCGCGCCAGTTGCACATCGGCGTCGCCGACAAAGTCCCGATAGGCGAAGTAGAAGAGCCCCATGATGTCGAGCGGCATGGGGTCACCGTTGGCGTCCGTTACATTTATGTCAGTAGTGTTGACATTTATTTGCGCTGCTGACATGCTCACCCTGTTCCGCAAAGGTATCACGGAACGTTATCCCAAAGCCTTCCGGGTTTGCCAAGTGGCGGGGGCTTGAGGCAAGATCGCCGCAGCAAACGCGACGTCCGAGCCCTGATGGGAGTGACGCATTCGATTTTGGGAGATGGAAAGATGGCTGGCCTACCGATGGATCAGCGTGACGGGTGGATCTGGTTCGACGGCGAGATGGTGCCGTGGAAGGATGCCAAGGTGCATGTGCTCACCCACGGGCTGCACTATGCGAGCTGCGTGTTCGAGGGGCAGCGCGCCTATGGCGGCGAAGTCTTCAAGCTTGGCGAGCACACGGATCGCCTGTTGTTTTCCGGCCGCACGCTCGACTTCGAGATTCCGTATTCGGCCGACGAAATCAACGCGGCCTGCCGCGAAGTGCTGAGCAAGAACAACATGACCGACGCCTATATGCGCCCGGTTGCATGGCGCGGCTCGGAAGAAATGGGCGTGATGGCGCGCAACAACAAGGTGCATCTTGCCATCGCGGTCTGGGAGTGGCCCAGCTACTTCACCCGGGAGGAGCGGCTCAAGGGGATCAGGCTGACCATTTCCAGCTGGAAGCGCCCCTCGCCGGAAACGATCCCGTGCAAGGCCAAGGCCGCCGGTCTTTACATGATCTGCACGCTCTCCAAGCACCAGGCGCTCGACAAGGGCTATGGCGATGCGCTCATGCTCGACTATCGCGGTCTGGTGGCAGAAGCGACCGGAGCGAACGTGTTCTTCCACCGCAATGGCGAATTGCATACGCCGACCCCGGACTGCTTCCTCGACGGTATCACGCGGCGCACGGTGATCGCGCTGGCGCAGGAGCAGGGCCTAAAGGTGGTCGAGCGGCATATCAAGCCGGAGGAACTTGGCGATTTCGACGAATGCTTCCTCACCGGCACAGCCGCGGAGGTGACCCCGGTCGCCGAGATCGATCAGTACAAGTTCAAGCCGGGCAAGGTGTGTACCTCGCTGGTCGACGCCTACATGACCGCCGTGCAGCCCAAGAAGGCGGCTGCCGAATAGGCGGTGCGGAGACTGCTGGACTCAAATACGGGCCGGAGCGATCCGGCCCGTTTTCATTTCTCCCGGCCTCTCGACCTTGTCACGTTTTGTTGGAATCAAAACGCAGGATCGAATTCCTCGAGCGTTCGCATGTTCGAAGCGGAAAACGGCAGCCACTTTTGCTGAGCATGCTCTATTTCTGCCAGCGTTCCTGGGCCAGGTCGTCCTCGGCGCGCGCGTCGACCCAGCGGTCCGAGCCGCCGGTCTCTTCCTTCTTCCAGAAGGGTGCGGAGGTCTTGAGATAGTCCATGAGGAATTCGGCGCCCTCGAAGGCGGCGCGGCGATGGGGGGCGAGGGTCATTACCTGCACGATCGGCTCGCCGGGCTTCATGGTACCGTAGCGGTGGATCACCTCGACGCGCATGAGGGAGAACCGCGTCACCGCCTCGTCGATCATCTTGCCGATCTGCTTCTCGGCCAGGGCGGGGTAATGCTCGAGGGTCAGGGTGGCGATTGGATCGTCCGGCAGTGAACGCACCAATCCGGTGAATGTCACCGCCGCGCCCGCGCCATGCGCCTCCTCAAGAAACGCGTTGGTTTCGGCGCCGGGATCGAAGATATCCGCCTGTAACCGGACGCGCATGGTCAACCGCCCGTCATCGGGGGAAAGAGGGCCAGGGTTTTGGCGCCGGCGATGGGCGTGTCGGGCGATACGATCTCCTCGTCCAGCGCGGCGCGTATGAGGCTGCGCTTTTCCATGGCGAGCCCGGCGGCCTCGTCGTTTTCGGCCAGCCAGTCGATCATGTCCGCCACGGTGACGACCTCGGGCGGCGGGGAGACCTCGTCCTCGCTCCTGTTCAGCCGTTCGCGCAGCCAGGCAAAGTACATCACCTTCATGCCGCGTCTCCTTTCAGGTGCGGTGCGGCGCCACGAAGATATTCATACGCGGTCCATGCGGTCAGGATTGCGGCAAGCCAAAGCAGGATCCGGCCGGCCAGCGCGACGCCCGGCAGGATGGGGGCGAGCATGAGCGCGCCAATGGCGATCAGCTGGACGGTGGTCTTGTATTTGGCGAGGCGTGAGACATTCATCACCACGCTTTGATTGCCGAGGAATTCGCGCAGCCCGGAGATGAAGACTTCGCGCCCAAGGATTGTCAGCGCGGGCAAGAGATCGGTCATGGAAAATGTGCCGTCGAAGGCGAAGAGCACGATCAGCACGCAAACCAGCAACTTGTCGGCGATCGGATCGAGCATGCGTCCGAGCGGTGAAACCAGCCCGTCGCGGCGCGCCAGGTAACCGTCGAACCAGTCGGTGATGGCCGCGGCGACGTAGAGCGCGAAGGCGATCCACCGTGCCGCGCCGAAATCGGCAAGCAACAGCACCGCGATCACCGGGATCAGCGCGATGCGTGCCATCGTGAGCAGGTTGGGCAATGACATGACGGAAGCGTTGTTCTGCATCGGCGGACAATCGGGGTTTGCGTCCTTCCGGTCAAGGCAGCATATGCCGCTTGTCCAGCCGGGGAGCCGTTCCGGCCGGACAAGCGGTGATTCCACCGGTTTCAGGCGACGGCCTGCTGGTGCTGCGCCCGGCGGGCACGAACAGCCTCGGCGAGGTTTTCGAGCACATCGATGGTTGTCTCCCAGCCGATGCAACCATCGGTGACCGACTGGCCGTAGACAAGTGGCTTGCCCGGCACGAGGTCCTGCCGACCGGCAACGAGGTTGCTCTCGATCATTACGCCAATGATGCGCCGTTCGCCGCCCTTGATCTGCGCGGCGACGTCTTCGAGCACTGCTGGCTGGTTTTCCGGCTTCTTGGCGCTGTTGGCATGGCTGGCGTCGATCATAACCGCCGGGCGCTGCTTCGATTTCTCGAGGACCACGCAGGCTTCATCGACGCTTTTTGCGTCGTAGTTGGTCGCCTTGCCGCCGCCGCGCAGGATGATGTGGCAGTCCGGATTGCCGGTGGTCGAGGCAATGGCCGAACGGCCCGCCTTGCTCACCGCCATGAAGTGGTGGGGCTGGCTGGCGGACTGCACGGCATCGACGGCGATCTTCACATCGCCGCTGGTGCCGTTCTTGAAACCGACCGGACAGGAGAGCCCGGAGGACAGTTCGCGGTGGATCTGGCTTTCAGTGGTCCGCGCGCCGATGGCCGCCCAGGCGACGAGATCGGCGATATATTGCGGGATGGTCATGTCGAGGAATTCGCAGGCCGCCGGCACGCCGAGGTCGTTGATGTCGAGCAGCAGTTCGCGGGCGATCCTGAGCCCGTTGTTGATCTGGAAGCTGCCGTCGAGATCGGGGTCGTTGATCAGGCCCTTCCAGCCCACCGTGGTGCGCGGCTTCTCGAAATAGACGCGCATGACGATTTCGAGATCGCCGGCGAGACGGTCGCGCACCTCCTTGAGGCGGCGTGCATAGTCGAGCGCCGCGGCTGGATCGTGGATCGAGCAGGGGCCGACCACGACCGTCAGCCGGTCGTCATCGCCGGTCAGGATATTGTGAATGGCGTAGCGTGTGCTCAGCACCGTCTGGGTGGCGGTGTCGGTTCGCGGGAACTCCTGCATCACGTCGATGGGCGGCAGAAGTTCGTGCAGCGCTTTTATGCGCAGGTCGTCGGTGGTGGCGGGCATTTTGTCGGCTCCTCGGTTCGCCCCGGCGGCCAACAAAAAAGCCGCCTCGTTTCGGGGCGGCTGCTACGGTTTCGGTCTTGTATCAGGTCTTCAGATCAAGCGCGTCCGTACCTCCGCCTCTGTGCGCGGATAGCCAAAATACCAAAACGAATAGGTAGCGGCTGCGTTGATCATGCCATTCCTATAGCCGAGGGGGATTAGCTTGTCATCCCCTGAATCGCGAATGCTCAGTTGCATGCCGCTTCCCAATGGACGGTCATGCGAACCCTACGATTGAGATGAGAGCTATTGCTAAACCTATTCGCTCTGCCGAAATCCGCTGAGAAGCAAATCAAGTTTCGTGCGTATCTCTTCCCAGTTCTTCAGATATGGTCTTCTGAATTGAACCGCGGCGATTGCCTTGATTTCTGGCACGTAGAAGCTTTCCTCGCAAAACGCCTTGTCTCCAGTTACGAGATACTTGCTGACTATCCTCGAAACTTCATCGTCCATGCACGCCAAGAAGACGGTGGCTTTCTCGGGCGATTGCGCGTTGTAATAGATGTCGGGACTGTCCTGCGGGTTCTTGTTCACCAAATCGGGAGTTGGCGCGGTTCCCTTCCCTTCCAGTCCAAATATTGGCGCCAGGTCACGAACACGACTTGACGTGGCCCGAACCATCTCCAGTCGGAAACTCAACTCTTCCCGCAGGATTAGGTTCGGATCTTTGTCCGGCACGCGTGCTGTTGAAAATATCTGAATATCCGCCAGGTCAGGTCGATCCTCCATCAGCGGAAAATCAGGTGCCCGGAAGTCGGGCAGAACGCCCCTCAGAAGCATGCCTAGGCTGAAATTCTGCCGGCAATCGGGATCCACTTCAGTTGGCGAGAAGGGATGGCAGAGATTCTCCCCCATCAGCGGGCCCAGATAGGCCTTGGGAATCCGGAGTGTCGTCACTTTGATTGGATTTCCGACTGCCCAGCGCACGTCCAGCGCCTTGGTGCCGTCAGAGAGTTCAACCCAATGGGCGTTGTGGTACACTTTGGTTCCGGAGGCTGTATCAGCGGTTCGAGAGGCTCCATTGGCGTTGGAAACCGCAAACAGTAGTCCCGCGATGACGATAGTCGGCGCAATCCGTGTTGCGTGTGACCATGAATGACGTTTTCTTAAGCTGCAAATCCAATTCAGTAGTTTCATATCCATTCCCTTATAACATTGCGACGTCTGGCAAAAATGTCTTAGCCCCCTCGATTGAAATGATCGTAGATCTGCTGCGCCATTGTTTCGGAAATGCCGGGAACGGCGGTGAGATCGGCAAGGGCGGCGCGCGAGACGGCCTTGGCAGAGCCGAAATGATTGAGCAGGGCGCGCTTGCGGGTGGGGCCGATACCCTCGATCTCGTCGAGCGGGTTCCTGACGAAATCCTTCTTGCGGCGGGCGCGGTGGGTGCCGATGGCGAAGCGGTGCGCCTCGTCGCGCAGGCGCTGCACGTAGTAGAGCACCGGGTCGCGGGCCGGTAGCATGAAGGGTTTGCGGCCCTCGATATGGAAGGTCTCGCGGCCCGCATTGCGTTCTTCGCCCTTGGCGATGCCGGCCAGCGCTACCTCGCGGGGCAGGTCCAGTCCGGCAAGGACTTCGCGGACCGCGTTGAGCTGGCCGGCGCCGCCGTCGATCAGCACAAGGTCGGGCCAGTCCGGCATGCCGTTGGCCTTGTCCTCGGCGTCGGTGGCGCTTTCGGCGGCAAGCCGGGTGAAGCGCCGGGTCAGGACTTCGCGCATCATGCCGAAATCGTCGCCAGGGGTAAGGTCTTCGGACTTGATGTTGAAGGTGCGGTAGTGCTTTTTCGACAGACCCTCGGGCCCGGCGACGATCATCGCGCCGACGGCATTGGTGCCCTGGATGTGCGAGTTGTCGTAGACCTCGATGCGGCGCGGCGTTTCGCTCAACCCGAAGGCTTCCGCCACCCCTTCGAGCAGCGCCTTCTGGCTGGCCCCCTCGGCCAACTGGCGGCCAAGTTCGGAGCGGGCATTGGTGAGCGCGTGCTCGACCAGATCGCGCTTTTCGCCACGCTGCGGCACCTGCACATGGACGCGTGTGCCGAGCCGGCTGCCGAGCGCTTCCTCGAGCAACTCCCGTTCGGCGATCTCGTGGGAAAGCAGCACCAATTTGGGTGGGGTGCGGTCCTCGTAGAATTGCGAGACGAAAGCCTCGAGCACCTCGGCTTCTTCGAGCGAGGCGTCGGCGCGCGGGCGATAGGCGTGATTGCCCCAGTTCTGGTGGGCGCGATAGAAGAACACCTGCACGCAGAACTGCCCCGCCTCGTGATGGATGGCGAAAACGTCAGCCTCCTCCACGGTGCGAGCGTTTGCGTCCCCCTGGCTCTGGATCAGGGCGAGGGCGGAAAGGCGGTCACGCAGCATGGCGGCGCGCTCGAAATCGAGGGCCTCGGCGGCCTCGTTCATTTCCCGCGACAGGCGGTCCTGGACCGACTTGGTCTTGCCCGAGAGAAAGGCGCGGGCCTCATCGACCAGTTCCGCGTAGTTCTCCAGGGAGATCTCGCCGGTGCAGGGGGCGGCGCAGCGCTTGATCTGGAACTGCAGGCAGGGCCTTGTGCGGCTGGCGTAGAAGCTGTCGGAACAGTTGCGCAAAAGGAAGGCGCGCTGCAGCGCCGCTATCGTGCGGCTCACCGCGACCGCCGAGGCGAAGGGGCCGAAATAGTGGCCTTTCCGGCGCCGCGTGCCGCGGTGCTTGGTGAGTTCGGGGGCCTCGTGATCGGTGGCGATCAGGATATAGGGGAAGCTCTTGTCGTCGCGCAGCAGCACGTTGAAGCGCGGCTTGAGGCGCTTGATCAGGTTGGCTTCGAGAAGCAGCGCCTCGCTCTCGGTCTCGGTGCGCACGAATTCCATCGAATTCGTCGCCGCGATCATGCGCGAGATGCGGACCGAATTGCCCTCGAAGCGGGTATAGTTGGACACGCGCGATTTCAGGCTGCGCGCCTTGCCCACATAGATGACCTCGCCCTTCGCATCGATCATGCGATAGACGCCGGGGGCCGCCGGCAGCGTCTTGACGAAGGCCTTGATGACCTCCGGGCCTGTCGCCACGCGATCGTTGTCGCCGGTGTCGCTCATTTTCGGTGCGTCACGCCGCTTTCGGGGCGGAATTCGAGGTGCTCGCCGCCGTCGAGCGCCAGCATCTGGCCGGTGATTGCGGGGCTGCGCAGCAGGAACACAAGGGCCTCGGCAATGTCGTCCGGCGTCGCGCCGCGCTGAAGTGGAAGGCGCTGAAGGGCGCGCTCGAAATCCTCCTGGGACTGGCGGGCATGCGGCAAGGTTGGGCCAGGGCCGATGGCGTTGACGCGCACTCTTGGCGCAAGGCCCTGGGCCAGGGTGCGCGTCATCGTCCAGAGCGCCGATTTCGACACCGTGTAGGAGAAATAGGACGGGGTGAGCTTCCACACCCGCTCGTCGATGATGTTGACGATGTTTCCGGTTGCATCGGCCGGGAGTTGCGCGGCGAAATCACGAGCCAGGAAGGCCGGTGCCTCGACATGGACCGCGAAGTGATGGTCCCAGAGATCCTCATCGATGGTTTGCGGGCTGTCCGGCTCGAAGGTCGAGGCATTGTTGACCAGCACCCGCAGTGGTCCGAAAAACCTGCCCGCATCCGCAATCAGGCGCTTGCGGTCGCCGCGATCGGAGAGATCGGCCGCAATGCAGGCGGCTTCTCCGCCGCTTTCCCGGATCGATTGCACAAGCGCCTCGGCGGGTCCAGCCGACTTGCGATAATGTATGACGACCCTGTAGCCGGCGGACGCAAGACGTCGGGCCATGGCTGCGCCGAGGCGATCGGCGGCGCCGGTGATCAGGGCGGTTTCGGTCATCGAGGTCTCCTGGATCGGAATCGCTTCAGGCGGTGGTGCCGCTGAGTGTGACGTACAGATAGGCCACGTAGGCAAGGCTCATCAAGGCTGCCTCGATGCGGCCGAGCCGCCGGCGGAACATCACCATGGCGACAAGCCCGACTGACAGGGCGAGCATGATCCATATGTCGAAACCCAATATGCTGGCGGGCGGATCGAGCGGCGCAATCGTGGCCGTGATCCCCAGGATAGCCAGGATATTCAGAATGTTCGACCCAAGGACGTTGCCAACGGCCACCCCGTCGTGCCGACGGGCGGCTGCGGCAATGCCGGCCGCCAGTTCCGGCAGCGAGGTGCCCAGGGCAACGATTGTCAGGCCCACGGCAGAGTCCGCCACCCCAAGTTTTGCGGCAAGTTCGAGCGCGCCGTCGGTGGTGAGGTTGCCGCCGAGCGCCAGGCCGACGGCGCCGAGAACGACGTAGACGACGATGCGGCGGACGGCCGGCAGGCCCTCGGGCCGGACCTCCAGCCCCGGTTCCTGCAGACTGAGGCGCCGCGAGCGGCGCGCGGCGGCCACGTTGTAGGCGAGGTAGGTGACCAGCAGCAGAACCAGGAACATGCCGTCCAGCCGGTCAAGACGGCCATCGAGGGTGAGCAACACCAAGAGCGCGCTGACCGCGAGCATGATCACCGCAGACCTGATGGTGCCGCTCTCGGTAAAGGCGACCGGGACGATCAGCGCCGGCAACGCCAGAACGGCGAGGATATTGGTGATGTTGGACCCCACCACATTGCCCATCGCCAGGCCGGGTGCGCCGCGCAAGGCCGCCTCCAGGGAGATGAGCAGTTCGGGCAACGAGGTCCCCAGCGCCACCACGGTCAGCCCGATGATGATCGGGGGAATGCTGAGCCGGGTGGCCGCGCCCACCGCGCCACGCACCAGCAGGTCCCCCCCGAGGGCCAGAAGGATCAGGCCGGCAACGAGGGTGACGATTGGCATGGCGATTTCCGCTTCGGGTGGGCGTGCTGTGCGAGGTGGACCGCCGCGCGGGTGATTTCAAGGCGTGTTGGGCAATTCATGTCCGATTTCGGGCCGACCCGGAGCCCAAGGTTAACCCCGATTCCGGCTTGCGGGCGCTGATTCGTTTTGCGATCGAGACGCCGGCGGGGCGATTTTTCGTGAGATGCCGCGATGAAGCGGCGGCGGCGCGCAGAATGCCGAACAGGCTGCAAATTCCCGAACCGGCTGTTTTTGCTTGAGAACTCGGCGTTCCGTGCCGGCGGGCACCCCTTGGTGCGAAGGGCTGGTGCTTTGTTGCGGCGCGGCGCGGCGCTATGCTCTGCCGTAGCGGGGTGGAGCCTCGTGGCTCCGGCGAGACCCCGCGCTTGAGAGGGGACTATCGACATGGATGCAATCATTGCTCTTGTGGTGCAGCTGGTGCTTGGCGCCGTCGGCGGCGGGGTGACCGGCCAGGCGGTCAAGGCCACCAATATGGGGACCACCGGCAACGTGATCGCGGGTGCCATAGGTGGCGTCGGCGGCACGTGGCTCGCCGGGATCATTCCCGGCATCGACGCGCTGGCCAATGGCGGGCTCGTGGGCCAGGGCGTGACCGGACTGGTGGGCGGCGCGATCCTGACCGCCATTGCCGGCTATGTGAAGAACACGATGATGAAGAGCTGACCATCGGTTCGACGCGGCGCCGTTCGGCCGGCGCCGCGTCGTCTCGGGATCGGCGACGGGACCTATCCTGCCACACCGCGATCATCCGGGGACATCTGTAGCGCCCGCCAGCGCATCGCCGATCAGGCGGCGCAGCTCGGGCAGCAATTCGGCATCGAACCAGGGGTTCTTCTTCTGCCAGCCGGTGGTGCGCCAGCTTGGATGCGGCAGCGGCACGAACTCGGGCAGGTAGTCGGCCCAGGCGCGCACCGTCTCGGTGAGGTTGCGGGCCCGGCGCTTCCCCAGATAGCGGGCCTGCGCATATTGTCCCACCAGCAGGGTGAGCCGCAATTCGCGCAGGTGCGGCATGAGGCGCGGGTGCCAGAGCGGGGCGCATTCGGGGCGCGGCGGCAGGTCGCCACCCCGCGCGTCGACGCCGGGATAACAAAACCCCATCGGCACGATCGCCACCTTCGATGAGTCGTAGAAGACCTCCGGCGGCATCTGCAGCCAGTCTCGCAGGCGGTCGCCGGAGCGGTCGTTGAACGGAATGCCCGATTCGTGCACGCGGGTGCCCGGCGCCTGTCCCACGATCATCAGGCGGGCGGTGGGCGCGGCGCGAACCACCGGACGCGGCCCGAGGGGCAGGTGGGCGGCGCAGTGCGCGCAACCCGCGATCTCGCCCAGCAATGTGGAAAGGTTTTCCTTCATGTGCCGCCAGAGTAGCCGAGAAGTTTAATGAATGTTAATAGTTGCCAGCCGCGGCGTGGCTTGCCAGACTGTCTTGGCGAATACGCGCGCGGCGGCGCCGACATGGCGGGAATCATTTTGGGCGCGATTTTCAATTGAGGGAGCGCAGGATCGACATGAAGAATCTTCTTATCGTAGGTGCGGTGTTGCTGTCGCTTGGCGGCTGCACCACCCTGGAGCAGAGCGTTGCAACCGGTGCGGCGATCGGCGGCGTGGCCGGCGCGGTGGTCACCGGCAATGTCGGCGGCGCCGTGGTCGGTGCCGCGGTGGGCGGCACGGTGGGCTATCTGGTTGGCCGCGTCGATGGCCAGACCGGCATGTGCTACTACAAGGACAAGAGCGGCAAGATGGTCAAGGACGTGTGCCCGGCGGGCTACTGATCCCCATCTGACGCCCTGACCGGCGGCCCGGCCAATCCGGGCCGTGCGGTCACCTGATCGGCCTTCGGATCGTCGCGCGTGTCGCGGCGGCCCGGAGGCCTTTTTGTTGCGGCCCGCCACGACCCCCGGCTCACGAAGCGTTTCGCGCTTGATCCAGATCATTCGAACCCGTGCCGCGGCTCGGCATTGTTCGCGGATGTCCATCCGGGAGGAAGCCCCATGCCTGAAGAAGCCGTGTTGTTCGTCAGTTTCGTCACCATCGCCTTCGTGCTGCTCGCCGTGGGCATGCTCTACGGCCAGATCGTTGCCGGCGGCACCAGCTACCCGAAGAAATAGGCGAGCGGAAACACCGGCGCGCGCATAGGCGGCGCGGCGGTTTGGCCAGTCGGGCGGCGTGGGGCGAGACCTGCCTCATCCGTTTGTTTTTTGGTGCGAGACATATCTCGCCCCACGCGGCGGGGATTTTCGGCCCGGGCGACAAGAGGTTTCCCCGTCGCCGCCAGCATAGGCCCGAAGCCGGGCGACCCCGGCTTCCCCCACCCCATCGCACCGAAAGCTCGTATGCATCCTCGCCCGTGATGCGACGGTGGGGGGCAGTGTAGAGGTGTTGCTTCGGGCGGGGATAAGATTGGGGGGTGACGCACCCTCGAGGGCGATGTGGCCACTGGGCGTGCATCCCGCTCGGCGTCGTCCCGGGACTTGATCCCGGGACCCAATCGCCTCTCAACGCGGCACAGCGGTTGAGGCAAGCCGCCCGGCAGCGCGCCGATTGCCTCGACGCCCCTCCCTGCTGCAGCCGAGAGTGGACCCCGGGATCAAGTCCCGGGGCGACGTGGGAGGGGGTGAGAGGCCTTGCCCGGAGGCGGCGCGGGAGGGGGCATTTGGTGCGCTGGCACCGTGATCTCGGCAGTGGTTGGGTTGTTCTCCTGCGCCGACAGCCGCTCGGCGTCGTCCCGGGACTCGATCCCGGGACCCAATCGCCTCTCAACGCGGCACAGCGGTTGAGGCAAGCCGCCCGGCAGCGCGCCGATTGCCTCGACGCCCCTCCCTGCCGCAGCCGCGAGTAGGCCCCGGGATCAAGTCCCGGGGCGACGCAGGCGGAGGTGAGAGGCATTGCCCGGATGCGGCGCGGGTGCATTTGCCGCGCCGTCACCGCAATCCGAAGCGGAAAACCGGTTCCCACTTTTCCTGAACATGCTCTAGTCCGGGATCCGGAGCTTCCAGTAGTGGATGAGTTCTTCCTCGTCGTAGCAGTAGAAGGCGGCGTGGAAGGCCTTGAGCGCCGCTTCGGCCTGGCCGAGGATCAGCGCCAGGTCGCCGAGGGTGACGGGATTTCGAGCCGCCTCCGCGCCCGGCTCGGGCAGGGCGTGGATGAAGCGCACGTCGGGATAGCGGCAGAGGCACACGCGGGCATCGGCCAGCGCCGCGCGGGCGAGGGCGAGCGCCGTCTCGCTCACCAGGTCGCCCGGCGCCTTGGTGGCGCGCGGTGCAAGATCCCCGAGCAACCGGCCGACCTGTACCCGGGCGCGGGCCCAGGCCTCGATCTGGCCCTCGGTGGGCGGCCTCGAAAAATCGTCACAAACCATGGTGTCGCGGCTCCGTCAGTTGAATGCAGGGAACCGGCGATTATGGGGGATGGGAGAGGGTGGGGGGAGAAGGTGGGGAGGAGATGTCGATCGGCATCTGCAGTAGTGGCCAAGGAGTGCGCCACCTTCGAACGCTTGCACAGAGACGCGAACAAAGTTCATGCGTAGCGAAAAATATCCTTGACCGAAGCTTCGAATCGCTTCAGCTTCGCCCTTAGGCTGGAATGCGGAAAAAGGAGTCATCTTACTTGGAGCTTCGGCTCGTGGAGACCTTGGTCTCTGATGCTTTTCGTCTGTGGCGCTGTGTCGGCCTTGGGTCCGTCTCTGGTCGTCGAGGGCGAAGCAGACCTGACGATGACTGTCAGGTCTGATACTTGGATTTGCTTCGTCGCAATCCGTCCTTTCGCTGGTGATGACATCGAATAGCAATCTCGCTGTTCGAGCAGCGCAAGGAGATCAGCCATGGCTGACCTTGAATCCAGTCCGCGACGAAGACGACCGAAAAGTAGGAGGAGGATTGGCAGATGCCGCCTCTACCCCTGCCTGCTTCGAGCAGTGTTCGCAATTGGGCATGCTCTCTACTGGGCGCTACGCATTTGGCAAGCGTTCAGGGACCTGACGGGTAGATAGGTCGGTTCCAATGTGTCCTAGGTTGGGAAGGTTAGTGCGATGGTTGGAGAAGCGTTGCGGCTAATTCGGGTGTTCCATGATATGACCGCCGTCGAACTGTCCTCGGAACTAGGTGTATCGAAATCTCTTATCTCGGAAATCGAGAATGGTAGGAAAAAGCCGACACTTGGCTTAGTTAGACGATATTCTGAATATTTTGAAATACCTGTATCTTCGATTATGTTTTTCTCAGAAGAGTTGGGTGAAAGGGAAACCGAGTTCCTAAAGAACGGTCGGAAAGCAATTGCTGATAAGATACTAGCATTTCTCGCGCTGACGGAAAAACGTACTGATGATGACCAACCCAATCTCCAGTAGGCGCGACGTCAATCAAAACCCATTGTATTTGATGCGTAGCCGACGGAAGCTCGCGAAACTCTTACGGGTTTCCCAAGACAAATTGCAGGATTTGTCGTCCAGTACAGACCTTTATCGGACGTGGTCCGAGCAAAAGCAGAATGGCAAGCTCAGGCATTTGGCGGCTCCGCGCGCGGACCTGAAGGCAGTCCAATCACGTTTGGCAGCGCTACTTAGCCGAATAGCGCCACCGGATTTTCTATTTTCGCCGGTCAAAGGACGGTCGTATGTTGATCATGCCGCCAGACACGTGGGCGCGAGAGCTGTACGGCTAATTGATGTCGAGGACTATTTTCCGAATTGTACAACCAATCGAGTGAAGTGGTTCTTTAAGACAGTTCTGAAATGTAGTCCGGATGTCTCGGCTGTTCTATGCAGGATAGTGACGCGAGCGGGTGCTTTGCCCCAAGGAAGTCCGAGCAGCCCGATACTTGCTTACCTTTCGTATCAGGACATGTGGCTAGAAATCGCGAAAGAGGCGGAGGCACATAACTGTGTCTTGGGTGTATATGCTGATGACATTGCGATTTCGGGTTCTATGGTGCCTGAAATCCTAGTGTGGACCGTCAAGCGTCTTCTGAAGAAACATGGCCATCGCCACAACGCGAGCAAGCTGGTGCGCCATATCGACAAGCCAACAAGGATAACTGGTGTCATAGTTGATAGTCGTGGCTTGAGATTGCCTAATCGGCAGCATAAGCGATTGGCTGAGTTGCGACGCGAGATTGCAATTGCGGGTCAGGCAGCGACCGTAGAACAGCGCCGGAGCCTCGCCGGGCGAATTGCTCAAGCTAGACAGGTGTTGGATCCCCAGAGTCTGTGAGTCGGTTCGCGCTTTGGTCGTTAATGCTGCGCGGCGCGGTGGTGGCGGTGAGGGACGTCGCTAACGTCGGGGGCAACCTGAATACCCCCACCCGACCCGGCTTCGCCGGGCCACTGTCGCCATTCGGCCATAGGCCTTATGGCCTTCTTTGCTCCAATCGTGCCACCGGCACGATTGGCCCTGCGGGACGGCACGAAGCCCCACAAGGGGGAGGGAGAAGTGCGTGCCGTGTGCATTACGGTATTACGGTGACACTGCACCAATTGTGCGACGTGCCCAAGCTCCTCATCAACCGTCGGGTCGAGCCCGAGGGTGACGCCGGGGGAGGCGGGGGTTACGGTGACAGTGCACAAATCGCACACGCCCGAGGCGGATGCCGGGGGATGTGGCGGTCTGGCGCACAACCACCACGCTGCAAACAGGGACTGAATATTGCGTCTTCGAAAAATGAAACCGCACGAGTTTGCGGACTACGTTGCCTATTTCGTGCCGGACTATGCGGCCGAAATTTCCAGCAACTACGATGTGGATGTCGAGACCGCCCGTGCCAGGGCCATCCGCGAACTGGAGGAAAGCCTCGGGCAGGGCGTGGAGACCGCCGGTCAGGTTCTGCTGAGCTTGGTCGCCGAGGACGTTCAGGGCGATACCCCGGTTGGATATCTCTGGTGCAAGCCGGACGAGGCGAGCCGAACCGTGTTCATCAGCGATTTTTGTGTCCTGCCGCCCTTTCGCGGCAGAGGGTATGGCAAGTCCGCTTTGGCGGCCCTTGAGGCAATGTTCGCGGAAACCGAGTACGACGAAATTCGATTGCGCGTC
>DATCMU010000031.1:0-73183 GCA_036563245.1 Devosiaceae bacterium
TCGACCTGAAGATAGCCGTTATGCATCCACACCTGGGCCATGGCTGGGGTGCCGTGGGCGCAGCGGGACTGGGCGATCTCGTTTTCGTGGTGCGGGAAGATCAGGTCGATGCCGCCGCCATGGATGTCGAACTGGTGGGGATGGGCGCGACCGGCCTCGGACAACTCGTCCTTGACCGCATCCCAAAGCCACTTGTCGCTCATGGCCGAGCACTCGATATGCCAGCCCGGTCGCCCGAAAATACGGATTCCGTCGAATTCCGCTTCCCAACCCGGTTGATCCGCGGTCGAGGACTTCCAGAGCACAAAATCGCCGGGATTGCGCTTGTGACGATCCACCTCTACACGGGCGCCTGCCCTTTGCTCATCGAGGTCCCGGTTCGACAGCCGGCCGTAGTCCGGCATCGAAGCGACGTCGAAAAGCACTTCGCCTTTAGCGACATAGGCGTGTTTTCTGTCGATCAGAATCCGGATCATCGCGATCATCTCGTCGATGGTCTCGGTAGCGCGCGGCTGCTGGTCCGGTTCGAGGCAGCCGAGCGCCGTCATGTCGGCCTGGAACTGGCGGTTGGTTTCCTCGGTCAGCTCCCGGATGTCGATGCCGCGCTCGCGTGCGCGGTCCATGATCTTGTCGTCGACATCGGTGATGTTGCGCACGTAGGTCACATGCTTGTCGCCATACAGATGCCGCAGCAGGCGATAGAGCACGTCGAAGACGATCACCGGCCGCGCGTTGCCGATATGGGCGTAGTCGTAGACGGTGGGGCCGCACACATACATGCGCACGTGACCCGGATCGAAGGGGGTGAAATCGTCCTTTTGCCGGGTCAGCGTGTTGTAGAGCCGCAATTTCGGTTCTGCGGAAGCCATGAAACGTCCTCGTGCCAGATGCGTTCGCGCGCCGGCAGCGGGGTTCGTTTCAGTGTCCCTTGAGGATGAAGAAAACCGCGCCGCCAACCTTGGGTTAGCGGATAATGATGCAGCCGATAATGCAGATCGGGTTAACGGTTCTCATGGGCGCGCACTTTGCCCATACGGAATGACAAAATCAAGTGCCTTGAGCGGGTGTTGCGATGGCCAGCCGCGCGCCCGCAAAACCCTCGGCGGCGACGCGCGAGCACAGGTCGAACCATTGGCAACCGGCGCAGGCGGAACGGATCAGGCCGCTGGCAAATGCGCGCCGCATGTCATCAAGTGTTCCGGTATCGATATGCAGGATCCGGCCCGCGACGACCGGCGCATCCAGCATGCCTTCAAGCGCGATCGCTGCCGAACGGTCCCGTTCGGCCGGGCTTTCGTTGCCGCAGTGGTCCTCGGCGGTGCCGCAAAGCGGCGCGCAGATATCATCAGGCCCGGCAACGAGGAGAATGTCCTCCCCCTTGCCGAGCCTTTGGACGATTGCATCGTAACTGGCAGTGAACGCCGGCGTGTAGCCCTTGCCCACATAGGTCAGCATGCACAACAGGTGGTGCGGCCGCAGCCGGACCGTCAAGCTGCTATTTCCTGCCGAACACGTGGCTGAGACCGGTGGCGCCGATGGCGGCGAGCCCGATCTTGAGGGTGTCCCCGATCACGAAAGGCGCAAAGCCGAACTGAACCGCCTTCTCGACCCCGATCAGGTGGGCAAGCCATGCCGTGCCGAGGCCCATGATGATGATTTCGCCGACAACCATGGTCGCCAGGGACGTGGCGACATTGCGCGTCCAGCCCAGCTCGGCCAACCGGCCCACGATGAAGCCGGCGATTGCGAAGCCAACCAGATAGCCCGCAGTAGGCCCAACGAACACGGCGGGGCCGAACTTGAATTCGGACAGCACCGGAGCGCCGACCAGCGCGATGGCCAGCCATGCAACGATGGTCAGGGCCCCCATGCGGGCGCCGTAGAGCGCGCCGACCGCGAGAACCGCGAATGTCTGCAGGGTCATGGGCACCGGGTACATCGGAACCTGGGTCCACGAAGCAAGAGTGAGAAACACGATGCCTAGCGCAACCGCCGCGGCGCGAATGGCCAGCGAACGGTCGGCAAGGCGGAGCGGAACGAAACCCGCGCCCAGCGCGGAGGCATCGGTGAACTTGCTCATGGGAACTCCTTGGAATGGGTAACTGTCAGGACCATTAGCAAGTGATGCGCAAGTGTCAACTTGACCTTTGGGTGAATTCGAAACGTCAAACGGCAAGAAAACGGGCGACGCGCCAGCGCCGCCCGGGCAAGGAGGAGGTCAATGAAATGGCTCGCGCTGCCCTAGTTGATCGGCGCGCGATAGGTGTCGTGGCAGTTCTTGCAGGCGCCGCCCATGGCTTTCGCCGCCGCGGAATAGGCCGTGGCATCGCCCGCCCTGGCGGCGACCAGAAGCGCGGAAGCGGCCTCTTGGGCCTTGGCGAGCGCATCGGAAAAGCCGGCAGGATCGGTCCAGATATTGGGCAAGGCATGCGAATTGGGGGACGTCGAACCCTCGGGGAAGAGATCCCCCACCTTGGCGAAGTCGTCCACGAGTTCCTGGGCAAGGCTCACCGCCTCGTCGCCGGAAGCGGAAAACGCCGCCCTGAGCGCCTTGCCGTTCGCTTTCATCAGCTCGATGCGGGCGGATACCGGATCGGACATGTCATCGGCGAAGCTCGCCGCGGACACGCCAACCATTGCGATACCGGCCACTGCCAGAACAGAAATTCTCGTCAAAGACATGCGGTCCCCTTTCGCCTCCGACCATGATTGTCGACCTGGCCGGCCCTGGCCATCGATCGACTTCGCAAAACCATAGCCGAGGACTGGCTTGGGGATAATGCGCGGCGAGCGCACGCTTTCTGAATTTGGGTCAACTAAACGTGAGGTGGCAATTCATTTGCCGCCACCGATGGATACGGTCTGCTCGATCGCGCCGAAAAGGGAACGTTCCAGTTCGTCGTAGGCGGCGATGCGCACCCGGTCGCCGCCCTTGAGAAAAGGGGTGCGGGGCTTGTCGAATTTCGCCCGCTCCGCGGTTCGCGCCTCGGCGATGGAGGCGAAGCCTGTGCCGTCGCGTTTGATGGGCAGCACTTCGTCGTGGGAATTGGCGATGGTGCCCGAACCGATCACCGTTCCCGCGCTCAGGGCGCGTGTGCTGGCGGCCGCCATGACCAGATCGGCGAAATCGAAGTGCATGTCGCGCCCGGCATCGGGCTGGCCGAACAGGGTATCGTTCACATGAACCCGGACACGCGCGGAGAGACGATTGTCGCGCCAGGCGACCCCGAGTTCATCGGGGGTCGAGACGACGGGCGCGAAGGCGGCACCCGGCTTGGAGTGGAAGAAGCCGAAGCCGTTGCGCAGGTCGTCTCCCACAAGACGACGAAAGGTGACGTCGTTGCACAGCGCGACGAGCCGGATTGCGGATGCAGCGGTCTTCTTGTCTGCACCGGCCGGCACCGGGCCGACGATTACGGCGACTTCTGCCTCGAAATCGACGCCGACGTCCTCGGACGGGGCGCGAATGGGATCGGCCGGCGCGGCGAATGCATCGCTCGCGCCCTGTTGCAGAAGCGGATCGGCTTCGCTGAGCGCCGGCCCCGCCTCGCCCTTGAGGGCCCGCACGCGTTCGAGATGGCCGAGATAGCCGGCGCCGTCTATGAACCGGTAGGCGCGCGGCAGGGGCGCCATGGCGCTGGAAGCATCGAATGGCTGGCCCGCGATGGCTCCCGTCCGCAAATCGTCCGACAGGCGGCGGAGCGCGTCGAGCACCCGCGGCCAGTCGTCCAGCGCGGCCTGCAGGCTGGGTGCGATGCGGGCGGCCGAAACGAAGGACTTCATATCCGCCGAGATCACCACGAGTTGACCGTCAGGGCGTCCATTTCTCAAAGTCGCGAGTTTCATGTGGCCAATCCGTGCTAGGTTCGGGGCTGAGGATTTTTGAATCGTTCAGCTTGGGTACATGAAGGCTAGCGCATTGATTGCCACAATTCTCTAAATCTGCCCCCTTTTCGGACGTATTTTGGCGGATATCACGGACGGGGACGGACCAGAACGGATGCATGACCGAGTGAAAACGGGTTTGCGCCTCGTCGCGTTGTTCCTGGCGCTGGCGGTTGGCGCCGGCGACGTCGCGCTGGCGCAGACCGCGGACTGTACGCGCCTCGCCTCCACGATCAGGGCGTTCGACAACAACCGCGACTATCGCTCGTATCAGTCGAACCTGCAAAGCCTACAGGCGCTGGGTGACGAACTGCGCAGTCTCAATACCAGTTTCGTGCGCAATGGCTGCCAGGCCCAGATCAATGCCGGCCAGCGGCTATCGGTGCCCTGCCAGGTGTTCGCGCGCCGCATCACCAGGGCGCAGGCGAACTACGCCTCCCTCTCCGACAGGGTGCAGAATGGGCAGGCCCTCGTCGCGCAACGCCAGCAGTTGGTGCAGCGTTACAACGCCCTGCAGTGCCAGAGTGGATCGAGCGCGACAGTCACCAACGAGCCCCTGCGGCGGCGCAATTTTCTCGAGCAGTTGTTCGACACGCTGAGCGGGGGCAACGGCGGGACCGGGCCCGGCTTCAACGGCGGTTTCAATAACTGGGGCAACATGTCGACCGTGCGCACGGTGTGCGTGAGATCCTGCGACGGCTACTACTGGCCCGTCAGTTTCTCCACCACGACGGATTATCTGCAGCAGGATGCCGCGCAATGCCAGCAGCAGTGTCCCAATGCCGACGTTCAACTCTATTACTACGACAATCCCGGGCAGGAACCCTCGGACATGGTGTCGATCAACGGCCAGCCCTATACCGATCTGCCCAATGCCTTCCGCTATCGCAGCGAATATGACGCATCGTGCACCTGCAAGCCCGACATCAGCTATGGCACAATCACCGTTGCCGGGAGCGGCGCACAGTCTCGCGCGATGATCGACTTCTCCGGCACCTCGTTCCCGATGCCGATGCGCGATCCGCGCGCGTCGACCACGGCTGTCGTCGCCAAGCTCATCCAGGTGCCCCTGCCCCGTCCGCGCCCGGACCCGGAGGCGGACACCCCCGTTCAGAGCGCGCTGAAGTCGACGAGCCCCGGCGAGCGGCTGGTCAGGTTCGGCGACCGGATCGTCAGGATAGTCGGTCCAGACACGCCCTACGCCCGAGTAGCGGCAAAAGGCTCTTGAGTTCGGGGCCGTCTTCGCGGCCCGTCAAGGCAAGGCGCAGCGGCATGAACAGGGCCTTGCCCTTGCGGCCGGTCGCCTGCTTGAGCGCCGAGGTCCAGGCCGAGAACGTCGTTTCGTCGTAGGGTTCGGGCGGCAGAAAATCGCGCGCCCGATCGATGAACTCGCGATCCTCCGGCCCGATTACCGGCGTCACCGGCCCCCGCACCAGGACGGCGAGGTCCGAAATCTCGGAAAAGCGCTTCAGGTTTGGCCGCAGAGCTTCCCACAGGGCGGCATCATCGAGCCCGATTTGCCCGAGGCGGCCACGCGCCCTCTCGAAGGGCATGGCGTGCAGGATGCGGGCATTGAGCGTCTCAAGTTCCCGCGGGTCATAGCGGGCTGGCCCCTGGGACACCTTCGACAGGTCGAAATGCGCCGCCAGTTCGGCAAGGTCCGCCATCGGTTCGGGCGCAAGGCTCGTGCCGGTCAGGGTCGCCATGATGGCCACGGCCATCGGCTCATATCCGTCGGCGCGCAGGTGCTCGATCGACAACGATCCAAGGCGCTTGGAAAGGCCCTGCCCGTGCTCGTCGGTGAGAAGGTTGTGGTGGGCGAATGTCGGTGGCGTCGCGCCCAGCGCCTCGAAGATCTCGATCTGGGTGCCGGTGTTGGAGACGTGGTCCTCGCCACGGATGACATGGGTTATGCCAAGATCGATGTCGTCGACTACCGAGGGGAGCGTATAAAGGAAGCTCCCGTCCTCGCGCACCAGCACCGGGTCGGACATGGACGCCGTGTTCACCGTCTGCTCGCCGCGGATCAGGTCGTTGAACACCACCGGCTTGCCATCGAGCCGGAAACGCCAGTGCGGGCGGCGGCCTTCCGCCTCGAGGCGCGCACGATCCTCGTCGGTGAGCCTCAGGGCGGCGCGGTCGTAGATCGGTGGACGGCCCAACGCACGCGCACGAGCGCGCCGGCGATCCAGTTCATCGGCGGTCTCGTAGCATGGATAGAGCCGGCCGGCGGCGACCAGCCTGTCACGTGCATTCTGATAGAGCGCAACGCGCGACGACTGACGCACAACGGCATCGGGTGTCACACCGACCCATGCAAGATCGCGCTCGATTCCGTCGGCGAATTCGCGCGTCGAGCGCTCCGTGTCCGTGTCATCGAACCGCAGGATGAACCTGCCCGATTGCCCAAGGGCAAACAGCTGGTTGAACAGGGCTGTACGCAAGTTGCCCAGATGGATGCGACCGGTAGGTGAAGGCGCAAACCGAACGATGGTCATTTGGGCCCGCTTTCGTCGCGATAACCGTTGGTGACAGGATATTTGCGCCCCACCCCGAACGCCTTCGGGGTGAGCTTGACGCCGGGGCCGGCCTGCCGGCGCTTGTATTCGGCGAGGTAGACCATGCGCTCGATCCGCCGCACAAGGGCTGGATCGAAACCGCGATCGACGATTTCGGCTATGGACACTTCTTCCTCGATCAGGCCGGTCAGGATGGCGTCAAGCACCGGATAGGGCGGCAGGCTCTGCTGATCGGTCTGCCCTTCGCGCAGTTCCGCGCTGGGCGCCTTGTCGATAATTGCCTGCGGGATCACCTCGCCTTCGGGCCCGAGACAATCGCCCGGCAGATGCGTGTTGCGCCATGCGGCCAGGTGGTAGACCTGCATCTTGAGCATGTCCTTGATCGGGTTGAAGCCGCCATTCATGTCGCCATAGATAGTGGCATAGCCGACCGCCATTTCCGACTTGTTGCCGGTGGTCAGGAGCATGTGGCCGAACTTGTTCGAGATCGCCATCAGCGTAAGGCCGCGCATGCGCGCCTGAATGTTTTCCTCTGTGATGTCTGGGTCGCGCCCGGCGAACATGGCCGCAAGAGAGGCATTGACCCCCTCCACGCCCTGGCCGATTTCGACCACGTCGTAGTGTACGCCAAGCCGGCGCGCGCAGTCTTCGGCGTCGCGCAGGCTTTCCGCTGACGTGAAACGATAGGGCAACATCACGCAGTGGACGTTTTCCGGGCCAAACGCATCGACGGCAATCGCGGCCGTCACCGCGGAATCAATGCCGCCGCTCAGCCCGATCACCACCGACTTGAAGCCGTTCTTGTGCACGTAGTCGCGCAAACCCAGGACCGCCGCACGCCAGGGCGCCTCGTCAGTTGAGACCAGGGGACGCACTTCCCCCCTGGTGCATCGCCAACCCTCGGGCCGCTTCTCCCAGTCGGACACCACCAGGTCGGGCTCGAACGAGACGCCCTGGAAAACCGTGGCGCCGTCTGGATGCATTGCAAAGGACGCACCGTCGAACACAAGTTCGTCCTGTCCGCCCACCTGATTGAGGTAGATCAGCGGCAGCCCTGTCCCGGTGACCCTTTGACGCACCACTTCCTCGCGGGTCCGGTGCCTGTTGCGCCAATAAGGGGAGCCATTGGGACAAATGAGCAGTTCGGCCCCCGCCGCCTTGAGCGCGTCGCAAACCGGCGCGTGCCAGATGTCCTCGCAGATCGGTATGCCGATACTGATGCCCATGACGCTGATAGGCTCGGGAAGCGGACCCTGGCCGAAATAGCGCTTCTCATAGAAGACGTCATTGTTGGGCAGTTCGCGCTTGAGGCGCACGTCGATGATCGCGCCATCCTCGATCTGAAGGACCGCATTGTAGAGCGTACCACCCGAGACCCACACCGTGGGCATGAGCACGCAGATGCCGCGGCCCACGGTCTGGCTGGCGAAGGTGCGCGCCGTATCCAGGGTATCGGCGACGAAACGGGGCTTGAAGAGCAGATCCTCGGGGAAGTAGCCAGTCAGGAACAACTCGGAGAACAGGAGGATATCGGCACCCGCAGCCTGCGCCCGATCGAGGGTTTCCAGGGCAAGCGCGAGATTGTCCTTGAGCGCGCCGACCCTGGGGTTGAGCTGCGCAAGGGCGATACGAAGTTTGTCGGTCACGGATACCTGCCCCGCTCGAATCGCGTGCCGTCGGACGTGATGCGCGACCCGGCACGCCTGCCGGTTGAAACGGCGGCAAGACTTATCCTGCCCGCCCCCCGCCCGCAAGCTTTGAGGGGAACGGGTGCGGGTTAAGTTAGATCAGAATGCCCAGCTCAGCTCGGCAAGGGCGCCCAGGCGCATGATCTCGAACGGCCGGTTGGTCTCGATATAGCTCTGGGTGGCGACGGTGGGCGGCTCGTATGTGCCGTCCGGCGGGTTCACATCCTGGGGAGCGGTGACCACCGCGGTAGAGTATGTCGCGTTGGTTGAGCCGGTCAGGTATTGCGCCCTCGCCCCAAGCCGGAGCGTAAGATTGTCGGTGGGATGGAATCCGACCATGAGCTGTGCCGCGGCGCCATAGGCCATGCCGTCGATGGAAACCGGCGATGTCGGGTAGAGCGTATCGGTGGCGTTGAGGACGACGGGCGAGAAGCCGGCGGCCCCGATCGTTCCGGTGACCTTGGCAAAGGGAATGGCGGCCAGGTAGCCGTCGATATCCATGAATCCGAGATTGGCGCGCGCCGCGATGCCAAGGCGCAGGGTATGAATGTCGACATTGTTGGCGACGCTTGCGCCGGTGACGGAATAGCTGCCATCCGCCGACGACCATGTAACATCGCTGGCAGAGCCGATGTTGTAGTAGTCGACGCGCCCCATGTCGGGGGAGTCGTTCCAGTACTGGTACCCCGCCAACGCGCCAATTCCGAGACCGTTATTGGGGTCGCCGAATGCCATCCAGCCCAGATCCGCGCCGGCATAGCCCACCTGCCCTCCAGCCACGCTGCCCGTGCCCGAAGGCGTGTCGTAGTCGCCGCTGATGGCAACCGAATAACCGACATTCGCGGTAGCGAAGGTATTGGTCGAGTAGTCGTCGATCCTGAGGTGGCCCTCGAGGATATGGGTCTTGTCGGTGGACGTGAAATCACCGGCCGTGGTGTTCAGGGACTGCGACCCCATCGAGTACCAATAGCGCAATCCCATCTCGATGCCGACGGGGTCGAGGCCGTTGTCCTCGTTCGTCCAGGAAGGGGGAAGGCTCCCGCGCATCCCGTTCATGTAGTCTGCGGCATGGGCTGCGCCAGCCAGGGCCAGCGACAGGACGGCGGTGCTGACAACCGGAACGATACGGGACATTTCTTCCTCCGGACACACGGGTCGGACCTGAGCGATCCAGAGGATTTATGGTCGATTAAGGTTAATGTTCCGCTAAGCGTGGGCAGGAAGCCAATCCTGTCGGCAATGGCTTGCGATCGCAATCGATTGCCGGCAGACAGCCGCCATTTTCGGCTCAGCGGGCTGCGGCGCTCTGGTTGCGCGGCGGCCGTTGCGCCCGGATTTCCTCGGCAACCAGAAATGCCAGCTCCAGGGCCTGGCTGGCGTTCAACCGAGGGTCGCAATGGGTGTGATAGCGATCCGACAGGGCTTCCTCGGTCACCGCAGAAACGCCGCCGACGCATTCGGTCACGTCCTTGCCGGTCATCTCCACATGGATGCCGCCCGCATAGCTGCCCATTTCGCGGTGCACGTCGAAGAAGCTCTTGACCTCGGAAAGGACCCGGTCGAACGGACGGGTCTTGTAGCCCGTCGTTGCCTTGATGGTGTTGCCATGCATGGGATCGCTGCACCAGACGACGGTGCGCCCTTCGCGCTGCACGGTCTCGATCAGGCGCGGCAGGTGCTCGATTACCTTGTCCGAACCGAAGCGCGTGATCAGGGTGAGCCTGCCAGCCTCGTCTTCGGGGTTCAGCCTGTCGATCAGGCGCAAAAGATCGTCATTGCTCAGGGACGGTCCGCATTTGAGCCCGATGGGATTGCGGATACCGGAGAAGTACTCGACATGCGCGCCATTCGGATCGCGCGTGCGATCGCCGATCCAGACCATGTGTCCCGAGGTCGCGTACCAGTCGCCCGAGATCGAATCCCGACGGGTCAGCGCTTCCTCATAGCCAAGAAGGAGAGCCTCGTGGCTGGTGAAGAACTTGGTTTCGCGCAAGGCGGGGGTATTGCCCGGCGTGATACCGAGGGCGCGCATGAAGTCGATGGCCTCGTCGATCTTTTGCGCCAGTTCCTCGTATTTGGGGTACCAGTTGCTGTCCTTCATGAACCCCATGGTCCATTCATGCACGCGCGTCAGGTCGGCGTACCCGCCCGACGCGAAGGCGCGCAGCAGGTTCAGCGTTGCGGCCGACTGGCGATAGGCCATGAGTTGGCGATCAGGGTCGGGAACACGCGCCTCAGGCGAAAATTCGATGCCGTTGACGATGTCGCCGCGATAGGAGGGCAGTGTCTGGCCGCCCACCGTCTCGGTGTCTGACGAACGGGGCTTTGCGAACTGTCCGGCAACCCGGCCCACCTTGACCACCGGCTTGGACGCGCCATGGGTCAGCACCACGGACATCTGGAGGAAGGCGCGGAAGAAGTCACGGATATGATCCGCGCCATGCTCGGCGAAGCTCTCGGCGCAATCGCCCCCCTGCAGAAGGAAGGCCTCGCCGCGCGCCACCTGCCCCAGATAGGTTTTGAGGTCGCGGGCCTCGCCGGCAAAAACGAGCGGAGGGAAAGTCGAAAGCTGGTTCTCGACCGCTTCGGCGCGAACCGGGTCCGGATAGACGGGGACCTGGCTGATCGGCTTGTCTCTCCAACTCCTGGGCGTCCAGCTCGTCATGGCATCTTCCTGGTTCTGTCGCGGCAACCCGGCTCGCATGCCGGGCGTCAGCCGGGGCGGTCTACCAAGGCTTGGTGTGCGTGCCAAGCAGCAAATGCCCGGCACGCGGCGCGCGCCTCCCCGGTTTGCCCCAGATTACGCCTGATCCAGCCGCACGCCGTCCCGGTAGCGATGGCTCGGGGCCTTGAAGGTCACCAGTTCCTCGGCGGCGGTGGGATGAACGGCGATCGCGCGGTCGAAATCGGCCTTGGTCGCGCCCATGGCGAAAGGCACGGCGACGAGCTGGATCATTTCCGCAGCGCCGGGGCCGTGAATGTGGCAGGCGACGACCTTGCCCCCATCAGCCTCGGTAATCAGCTTCATCATCATGCGCTCCGTCCTGTCCGAGAGCGTGTTCATCATCGGACGGAACCGGGCAACATAGACGTCAAGGGCCTTGCCGGTCGCGGCTGCCGCCTCCTCGGTCGGCCCGATGGTCCCCAGCTCCGGCTCGGAGAATACCGCTGTCGGTATCAAGGAATAGTCGAGGCTGGTGGGGTTGTCGTTGAACAGGGTCTCCGCCACCGCAGCACCTTCGCGGATTGCGACCGGAGTGAGCGCGGCGCGGTTCGTCACATCGCCAACGGCGAAGATGCTCGGGCAGGTCGTGCGCGAATACGCGTCCACCACGATGGCGCCGCGCGGCCCCAATTCTACGCCAACGCCTTCAAGACCGAGATTTTCCACATTCGGGACGCGCCCGGTCGCCGTCATCATCGCACCGAACACGCGCGCGTCGCCATCGGCAAACACCGCCCGGATGCGGTCGTGCACCTGTTCCACCCGCTCCACGGTATTGCCGTACAAGAGTTCGATGCCGCGTGCGCGCAAGCCGGTTTCAAGCCCCTCGCGCAGGTCGCCGTCGAAGCCGCGCAGGATGCGGTCGCCGCGGTAGACCAGCGTCGTCTTGACACCGAGCCCGGCGAAAATGGTGGCAAACTCGACCGCGATATAACCGCCGCCCTCGATCAGGATAGAGGCGGGCAAGCGTTCGAGATGGAATGCCTCTTCCGAAGTGATGACCAGATCCCTGCCCTGTATTCCCGGACGGTAGGGCCGCCCGCCGGTCGCAACCAGGATGTGGCCGGCCTCGTATTCGACACCTGAATTGACCAGCCGCACCGTATTGGGGCCGGTGATCACCGCGCGGTCGCGCACGAGTTCGGCGCCGGCCGCCTCAAGACCCGACACGTAGGCGTTTTCAAGCCGGTCGATCTCCTTGTCCTTGTTGGCCAGCAGGGTTGCCCAGTCGAAGCGCGCATCGACCTGCCAGCCGAAACTGCGCGCGATATCGAAACTGTCCGCGAAGCGGCTGGCATAGACAAACAGCTTCTTGGGCACGCAGCCACGGATCACGCAGGTCCCGCCGACGCGATATTCCTCGACAATGGTGACCTTCGCGCCATAGCGCGCCGCCATTCGAGCCGCCCTGACGCCGCCCGATCCGGCACCGATCACCACGAGATCCCGTTTTTGCGTCACAGAGGCCTCCGGAAGAAGTTCTGGCGCACACGCGCCGGAGCCAGAAGGAAAGATGTGGGCCGGATCGCACAAAAAAAGACCCCGCACAAGGCGGGGTCCGTCAACTTGGAGTGATGGGCGATTGAATCGCCCGGCTAGAGCTTGACGCCCTCGGCTTCGAGCTCGGCCTTGACCTTGGCGTAGAACTCGGTCCGCAGGTTGTTGCGGAAGACGGTCAACACCGCCTCGAGTTCGGAATTGATGGCCTTGTTCTGGGCGGAGAGCTTCTTGCCCACGTCGGATGAATAGAAATCGACGATCTGCTGGAGTTCATCCTTGGTGAACCGCAAGGCATAGACCCGGGCGAACTTGTCCATCAGGTCGTTCTTGGACGGGATGTAGCTGTCGAGAACCTTGGTGATGGCATTCTTGGCCTTCTCGCCAATGTCGGGATTGGTGCGCATCACCGTGCGCATCGTCTCGATCGCCGTCTGGCCCATGGTGTTTTCGAACACCTTCGCGGTGTCGGTCAGTTCGACATACTTGTGCGCGAGGGCAAGCTGGTCGGGCGAGACTTCCTGCGCCACCGTTGCGGGGGCCGGCGTCTTGTTGTCCTGGGCTTGCGCGGCGATCGCGGGCACAAGTGCCACGGCAGCCACAACCGCGATGATGGCCGGTCTGATGTGCGAAGTGCGAATCATGAGACTTGTCGTCCCCCTATGATTGGGAATCGTTGAACGCTCGTTCACGCGACCCGTTTCTCGACGCCTTGCGGCCCCGCAATATAGGCCGCTTCACATAGGCCAAGAAAGAGCCCGTGCTGAACCACGCCGGGCACGTCCAGAAGCGCCCGGGACACGGCTTGTGCATTGGAAATGCGGCCAAAAGATGCATCGAAGATCAGGTGTCCGCCATCGGTGAGGAAGGGTTGGCCATCCCTTGAGCGGCGCTGTGCGAGCCCCCCTTGTGCACCGTGTTCGCGCATGACCTGCTCGATGGCGCGCGCCGTGGAGCCGGCGCCAAACCGGTTCACCTCGACCGGCAATGGAAACCGCCCAAGCGTTGCGACAAGCTTGCCCGCGTCGGCGATCACCACCATGCGCTTCGACGCAGCGGCAACGATCTTCTCGCGCAAAAGGGCACCGCCGCCACCCTTGATCAGGGCCAGGCCGGGCCCGATCTCATCGGCGCCGTCCACGGTCAGGTCCAGTTCGGGCAGGTCCTCGAGCGTGCTGAGCGGAATATTGAGCCGTCGCGCCTGTTCAGCCGTCGCTTCCGAAGTGGGCACGCATATGCATTGGAAGCCTTCGGCCACCCTCTTGCCCAGCAGATCCACGAATTCCGCCGCCGTGGACCCGGTGCCAAGCCCGAGGCGCATGCCGGGCCGCAACTCGGCCATCGCTGCCGCCGCGGCGTCGCGTTTGAGGTTTGCGCTCATGGTTGCCCCCCCGGGATGGACACGCCGGCTACCCGGCACCGCCCTGCTATTCGCGCAATTGTGACCTGTCAACGGTTCGCATTTCAGCAACAGGCTTACCAAGTGTAACGAGACGGCAACACTTCACAGTACAATAATCGCATTGCGCGAGGCTTTCGGCCATGCCGCTTTGCCGCCGCGCTGAAAATCGCTAAAAATAACCGGTCGAGTCCGGCGCTCTTGACTTGCCGTGCTCATGTTGTCCCAGGGGCTGAGACATACACATGAAGTTTTCCGCAGTAGTCCGCACAATCATTCTGGCCGCGATGGCGCTTGCAATATCGGCGATGCCGGTAATGGCAGCCCGGGTTTACAACCCCGATACCAATACGTGGGAGGAAAAGGCCGCCGTTACCCGCAAGGGCATCAGCTACAAGCCGATCCCGCGCACGGTCGTCGACTATGCCACCAAATATGCCGCAGGCACGATCGTCGTGGAGACCAGCGAGCGCCGGCTGTATTTCGTGCTCGGCGACGGCAAGGCGCTGCGCTACGGCATTGGCGTGGGTCGTGACGGCTTCCGCTGGTCTGGAACCAACAGGATTTCGCGCAAGGCCGAATGGCCGGGCTGGACGCCGCCGGCAGAAATGCGCAAGCGCGTGCCGGGCCTGCCTGCGTACATGCCTGGCGGGCCGGACAATCCGCTTGGCGCGCGCGCGCTCTATATCGGCGCGACGCTTTACCGCCTGCACGGCACCTCCGAACCCTGGACGATCGGACAGGCCGTCTCGTCGGGCTGTATCCGGCTCACCAATGACGACATCATCGACCTCTATGAACGCGCCAAGGTCGGGGCGATGGTCGTCGTACGCCAGTAATTCGGTTCTACTGACGCAAGTTGCGAGGGGATCGGGCGGCAACGTTCGGTCCCCTGCTCATTTCGATGGGCTGGCGGTCGCCGCAAAGAAACGTTAGGCTGCGCTAATGAACCGCATCGACACCACAGGACGCGAACCCGCTGAGACCGCTCCGGCCAGACCGCTGGTCGACCGGTTCGGCCGCCATGTCACCTATCTGCGGATCTCGGTGACCGATCGATGCGACTTCCGCTGCACCTATTGCATGGCGGAGGAGATGACCTTCCTGCCAAAGCGCGATGTGCTCTCTTTCGAGGAGATCGATACCATCGCCTCGGCATTTGTCGCGCGGGGCGTGCGCAAGCTGCGCCTGACGGGCGGCGAGCCACTGGTGAGGCGTGATATCATGCGCCTGTTCAAGGCGTTGTCGCGGCATCTGGATGCAGGAGCGCTGGACGAGCTGACCCTGACCACCAATGGCAGTCAGTTGGCCCGGTTCGCGGGTGAACTTGCGCGCCTCGGCGTGAAACGGGTGAACGTTTCGCTGGATAGCCTGGACGCGGATCGCTTCACGCGCATCACGCGACGCGGGCGGCTCGATCAGGTGCTGGGCGGAATCGATGCCGCCGCGGATGCGGGCCTCAAGGTCAAGATCAACATGGTTGCCCTGCGCGGTTTCAACGACGATGAAATCGTCCCCATGATGCGCTGGGCGCACGGTCGCGGCTTCGGACTGACGCTGATCGAGGAGATGCCGCTGGGCGAGGTCGATTTCGACCGGGTGGGCAGTTACCTGCCGCTCAGCGAGGTGCGCGACATGCTGGCCGGGCAATTCACGCTCGAACCGCTACCGTTGCGCACAGGTGGACCGGCCCGCTATGCCCGTATCGCGGAAACCGGCGGCACTATCGGTTTCATCACGCCGATGACGCACAATTTTTGCGAGGGCTGCAATCGGGTGCGCCTTACCGCCACCGGCGAGCTCTACATGTGCCTGGGGCAGGAAGACAAGGTGAACCTGCGCGAGGCCCTTCGCGCCGGCGGCCCGACCGGCCTCGACGCCGCGCTCGACAAGGCGATGTTCCTGAAGCCAAAGGGTCATGATTTCGTCGTCGACCGCGACCATCCGGAACCCGCGGTGTCGCGCCACATGTCGGTGACCGGCGGCTGACGCTCGGGCAGGCCGCCCTCAGCCGTCCTTGATTACCGCATATTCCAGCGGCAGGGCCGTCGTGTACTTGATCTGCTCCATGGCAAAGGACGAACTGACGTCGGACAGCGAAATCTTTGCGATAAGCTGCTTGTAGAATGCGTCATAGGCGGCGATATCGGGCACCACGACCCTTATCAGGTAGTCCACCTCGCCGCTCATGCGGTAGAATTCCACAACCTCGGAGAAATCCTCCACGATTGCGGCGAACTTTCGCAGCCAGGAATCGTTGTGTTCATTGGTCCGGACGGCCATGAATACAGTGACGCCGGCATTGACCTTGAACGGGTCGAGCACGGCAACCCGTCGCTTGATGACGCCGTCCTCTTCCATCTTCTGAATGCGCCGCCAGCACGGTGTGGTAGACAGGCCGACCTTCCGACCGACTTCGGCGACTGGCGTGGTGGCATCCTTTTGCAGCAAAGCGAGAATCTTGCGATCGATCTGATCGAGCGCCATGCGAGCCCCATAGATAAAAATTTCGACAACTGAACCGGATTCATGGGGGAAATTGGCAAATTTCCCCACTCGGGCGCGGATTCAAGGCCCCTTCATTCCAAATGTCAACTCCCGAGCAGCGACCTTATCCAGTCCAGGACATTTTGTTGCGGGCCTGCCATGGCGTGCCCCTGCCGCCAGGCCCGCGGATCGACGAATTCGCCGCCCCAGATACCCCTTGAGGCCACCCGGGCGCGCAATTCGACCGAAAGATATTCGTCGCGCGCGACCGCCAGCCCCTCGCTCACCATCAGGGCCGACAGATCGCGGCCCGCGCTGGTGCAGTGCGCCAGTATGCGGCCATATCGGTCGTGACCTTCAGGCCGGCATATGGTTTCCGCGCGGCGAATTGCCTGAGCCAGCCGCTCGCTGGCTGCCCTGCCACATGTCCAGTCGCCACTGGGGCGATGGCATGTCTGGTCGCTTTCGGGCGCGTCAATTCCTAACAGCCGCACCCTTTTCCCAGCCAATGCGAGGGTATCCCCATCCACCGCAGTAGCGAAGCCGGAGAGGTCGGCACCACGATCCTCGGGCACCAGCGCGAGCCAAGCAGCACCGGCCATTGCGGCCCCTGCGAGCATCACACGGAATGCCTGTGGAAAGCGTGTTTTCGCGTACCAATGCACCATGTCTGCGCAACCCCCTGTTAACCACAAACTTTTAGGCTTGGCGCCGAGCGTCGCGGAGTCCCGCTACATCTCCGCATAGAGTAGTACAACGAGTAACCTGATGACGTCTTCTAGGGCGGCGAAATCCCGGGACGACCAGCCGCGTCCGGCGCGTGAGACGCGCCGCGGCGTGCAGCGCGCCGTTTTCGATGCCCGACAGCGCCTGACGTCGACCACAGGGACAAGGGCCTCGTTCGACTTCGAGCTCCTGCGCAAATATGCCCTGCTTCGTCGATCGGGCTGGCTCGCCATGCCGCTGCTGACGATCGTGCTGGGGCTGTTTGCCGCACTCTGGGTGCCACCCGTCGTCGTCTTCGTCTGGTGCGGGCTGATCATCCTCGCCAATTCCGCGGTCGTCTATGCCAGCGTGAGGTTCCTGCGCACCGAACCGGAGAAGTTCCGGTCAGGCCAATGGACAGCTTCGTTCTTTGCCTCGGAAACGGTCTACGGAATCACCTGGGCCATGCTGGCCCTTTTCACACTCGCCTCGGATGCCCAGAGCCTTGCGGTGGTGATGTTTGCAATCCTCATGATCGGGATTGCGGCCAATGCCGTCTTTACACGCACACTGCCCGCCGCGACCCTGTTCAGCACGGTTCCTGCAACCATCACCGTGGGCATCGACCTGGTCCGGATGGGTGGCACGCTCAACTATTCGCTCGCGGCCGTTGCGGTCGGTGGCGAGATCTTCTTCATCTACCTGATGCGCATGCTGCGCCATTCCGAAGTCGAGACTCTCGAGCACCAGGCGGAAAAGGATGCTTTGATCTATGAGCTCGAAACGGCCCGCAACATGTCGGACGAGGCCCGCCGCCACGCCGAGCGGGCCAACATCGCCAAGTCGCAGTTCCTTGCGACCATGAGTCACGAACTCCGCACTCCGCTGAATGCGATCATCGGTTTCTCCGAGGTGTTGAAGTCCGAACTGATGGGGCCGCACAGCGTGCCCCAGTACAAGGAGTACGCCGGCGATATTCACGCCAGTGGCCTGCACCTGCTGAACCTGATCAACGAACTGCTCGACCTGTCCCGCATCGAGGCGGGCCGCTATGACCTGAACGAGGAGGCCATTTCCCTCAGCAGCCTGGGCGAGGACTGCCGGCGCATGCTCGAAATCCGCGCAAAGGCCAAGGGGATCGAACTGAGCGCCAACCTGTCGCCGCACCTGCCGAAAATCTGGGGCGACGAGCGCGCCATAAGACAGGTCATCCTCAATCTGTTGGGCAATGCGGTCAAGTTCACGCCGCCTTCGGGCAAGATCGTGTTGACCGTTGCTCGTAGCGCCGACGGTGGCCAGTACATCTCGGTAAAGGACAACGGTCCGGGCATTCCCGAAGAGGAAATGGAAACGGTGCTGTCGTCCTTCGGCCAAGGGTCGCTGGCGCAAAAGACCGCCGAACAGGGCGCGGGGCTGGGGCTGCCCATCGTGCAGCGCATCATGGAACTGCATCAGGGACGCTTCGACCTGTTTTCCAAGGTCCGGTTCGGCACCGAAGCCATCGCCACGTTCCCGCGGGCGCGGGTCATGGAATCGGTGCCCCCGGTTCACGAACGGCGGGCGCCGCTGCACATCTATTCGGAGACAGGCTGAGAGCGGCCGCTCAGCCCTCGCGGCCGCTGACCGCCGCTTCGGCAAAGGTCGCCATGTTCAGGTGAAGGTGCAGTGCCGTCTTCACCAGAACGGCAGCGAGCGCCGCACCGCTTCCCTCGCCCAGCCGCATCCCCAGATCGAGCAGCGCCGGCCGCCCCATGACCTGAAGCACCCTGGCGTGGGCGCTTTCCGCGGAGCGATGGGCAAACAGGCAATGGTCGATGGAGGCGGGGTTCGCGGCCCAGGCAATTGCGGCGGCGGCCGTCGCAACGAATCCATCGACGATTACCGGTGTGTTGTGGTGCCGTGCGGCGATGATGGCGCCGAGCATGGCCGCCACCTCGCGCCCGCCCACCCGGGCGAGTACCTTGAGGGGGTGATCGAGTTCGTTCTTGTGAACGGCGAGCGCAGCATCGACGGCTTCGGCCTTGCGACGCAATCCCTGCGCATCGACGCCGGTGCCCGCCCCTACCCAATCCGCGCCCGAACCGCCGAACAGGGCGGCATAGATCGCGGCAGCGACCGTGGTGTTGCCGATGCCCATCTCGCCAACGCACAAAAGATCGGGCTGGCCTGCAATCGCCTCCATGCCATAGGCAATTGTCGCCGCGCAGGTGCGATCATCCATCGCCGGTTCCTCGGTGATGTCGCCAGTGGGCAGGTCGAGCGCCAGTTCGAAGACCCTGAGATTGATTTCGTGCAGGGCGCAGATCTGGGAGATGGCCGCGCCGCCATTCTGGAAATTGGCCACCATCTGCCGGGTCACCTCGGCGGGAAAGGCGGAAACGCCCCTGGCGGCCACCCCGTGATTGCCGGCGAATATCGCAACCATGGGATTTTCCATGGTCGGCGGCGACTTCTCCTGCCAACGGGCGAGGAATTCGACGAGTTGCTCCATCTGTCCCAGAGAACCGGCCGGCTTGGTCAGTTGCGCATCGCGTTCACGCACCGCGGCGACCGCCTCGTCGCTGCCTTCGGGCAGGATATTGAGAAGCTCGACAATGTCGGCATAGGGCTGGGGCAGCGGCTCGGTCATGGCGACTCCGGTCAGGTATGCTAGAAGGTCACGTGCGGCCGTGTCATAGCCGTCGGGGTGGGAAATGCAATCGAACGAACGGACAAGACACGAGTCTCGGCCCGCAGGCAACGACAACGCCGCGCCGGCGCCGGAGCACTTGATGCCGCATGAATTCAGCCTCGCCGACGACCTGGTCATGGGCCTCAGGCTCTACTCCCGCCTCCCGACCGGCAGCCGGCCCCACCTGGCGCCAGATATCTCGCGCATCGCCATGGCCCTGCCCATCGCCAGCCTGATCATCGGTCTTGGCCCCGCGGTCCTGCTCACCGCCCTCGTCCTGGCCGGCGCACCGGCGTTTCTTGCCACCGCGCTCGCCTCAGCCGCATATGTCGCGATCACAGGGGCAATGGGGGAAGATGCGCTGGCCGATTCATTCGACGGGCTGTTCGGCGGCCAGACGAAGGAACGGCGCCTCGAAATCCTGAAAGACAGCCGGCACGGCACCTTCGGGGTCGCCGCGATGATCTTCCTTGTCGTCATCCGGATCGCGTGCCTTGCGCCTCTGGCCGAGGCCAACGCCTATGCCGCCGGCGCCCTCTGGCTGGCCGCCGGGATACTGGCACGCAGCGGCTCGCTCTGGCTGATGTCCGCGCTACCGCCTGCTCGCGCTTCGGGACTTTCGGCAGACGCCGGGCGGCCTTCGCGCCCGGCGTTCGGGCTCGGTATCTTCATCGCAATTGCGCTCGCCTTCATACTTGCCGGCCCGTTCAAGGGCATATTCGGCCTTGGCCTGGCCGTACTGGTAGGCGCGGCGATTGCCTATGGATGGCAGCGCCTCTGCCGGCATCTGGTGGGGGGACAAACCGGAGACCTGGTCGGCGGGCTGCAGGCGCTTCTTGAAATCGCCGTGCTCTGCGCCTTTATCCTTTCATAGCGGGGAGCGCGAAAGGAGTACGCGTGCTGTTCATCGGTGTTGCCATAGTCATTGCCGTCGGCCTGGCGCTGGCCGTGGCCAACGATGCGGGCAGCCTTGTGGGGCTGACCCAGGCGCAGACAGCGCAGATCATCCCGCTCGTGGCCATCCTGATCCTGATCGCGGGCGGTCTTTTTGCCCGCCGGCGCAGCTTCGGCGAACTGATCTCCAACGCAATCATGTGGCTGGCGATCTTCGGGATCGCGGTGGTCGGCTATACCTATCGCTATGAACTCGGCGGCATCGCCGACCGCGTCATCGCCGAGGTCCAGCCCGGCGCGGTCGCCGTGAACTCCACGAATGGCAGCGTGACGATCGCCCGTTCATTCGGCGGTGCCTTCCACGTCAACGCCACCATCGACGGCACGCCGGTCAGGCTGATTTTCGATACCGGCGCAAGCGCGGTCGTACTCACCGCCGAGGATGCGCGCGCCGCCGGCATCGACACGTCCTCGCTGCGTTTCACGGTACCGGTGCAAACCGCGAACGGGATGAGCCGGGCGGCGGTCGTGCGACTCGATTCCATCAAGATCGGCGACATCACGCGCGGCGGTATCCGCGCCTTCGTCGTCGAGGATGGCTCGCTGCACACAAGTCTGCTGGGAATGAGTTTTCTCGAAACCCTGTCCAGCTACACAGTGAGCCGCAACGCGCTGGAAATGCGCGACTGACCGTCCATCGCGCGGACTTGGATTGACGACGGCCATGTCTATATATTAGCCATCACTCATATTCATCGGAGAAGGCAGAGCCATGTCATATTATTTCGCCAGAATGCTCGACACGTCGTTCGACGAGGCGGTCAGCCGCGCAACCGAAGCCCTCAAGGCCCAAGGCTTCGGTATTCTCACCGAAATCGACATCTCGGCGACCTTCAAGAAGAAACTCGACGTCGATTTCCGCCCCTACCGAATTCTGGGCGCGTGCAACCCCGGTTTCGCCCACAAGGCGCTTTCCGCCGAAGACAAGATTGGCACCATGCTGCCGTGCAATGTCATCGTCCAGCAGCATGACGATGGCAGGATCGAGGTTGCGGCGGTCGATCCGGTCGCATCGATGATGGGTGTGGGCAATCCCGACCTTGGCAGCATCGCCGGCGAGGTCCGCGAGAAGTTGAAAACTGCCATCGAGAGTCTTTGATCCGATGGGGAATCGGGCACACATACGAGCCCGATGACCTGACGGAGCAATGAATTATGGCATTTTCCAAGAAGCGCCCCGGAGACGAGGAACTGTTGCGCAAGGCATTCGCCGTGGCGCGGCAATCGCGCGAGAACGGCGACCATCCGTTCGGTTCGATACTTGCCGGACCCGATGGCGAAGTCCTGATGGAACAAGGCAACGGCTTCTCGTCCGAGGGTAATGACCGGACCGCACATGCCGAGCGTCTGCTGGCATCGCGCGCCGCGCGTCAATACGATCTCGATTTCCTGGCGCGCTGCACGCTCTATACGTCTGCAGAACCCTGCGCGATGTGTTCGGGCGCAATCTACTGGGCCGGGATCGGTCGCGTCGTCTATGGGCAGCGCGAGAAGGACCTCAAGGCTGCCACTGGCGCGCATGTGGAAAATCCGACGCTCGACCTGCCGTGCCACATCGTATTTGCGTCGGGTCAGCGAGATACCGAGATCGTCGGCCCCCTGCTCGAAGATGAAGCGGCCGCGCTGCAAGCCGATTTCTGGGTGTCGAGCGAAAACGAGGAATAACGTCGCTCAGACGATGGCCGGCTCCGGCCGTGCTTCTTCCGGCGAAACGGCGGCAAGAGCCCGATCGATCACCTCGGGCCCGGCCCCCCTGGCGCAGGCATCAACACTCAGGATCTGGCGGAAGCGCCTCGCGCCGGGCATGCCATTGGCAAGCCCGAGCATGTGGCGCGTGATCTGGTTGATCCGGCCACCGCGAGAGAGTTGTCTTTCGGCATAGTCACGCATGCCCTGCATCACCGCGGCAAGGTCGGGCATGGACCGGGGATCGCCAAATATCTCCGCGTCGACCCGGGCCAGAAGCATCGGGTCGTGGTAGGCCGCGCGCCCGAGCATGACGCCCGAGGTACGATCAAGGTGGCCGATGGCGGCTTCCAGCGAGGGAATTCCGCCATTGATGATGACCGGGAGCGGACCGAGCCGTGCGGCAAGGCGGTACACGCGGTCGTAGTCGAGCGGCGGGATATCCCGGTTTTCCTTGGGACTGAGCCCCTGCAGCCAGGCCTTGCGGGCATGGACGTATAGTGCGTCGGCGCCGGCCGCGACGACGGCGTCGGCGAAGCGGTCAAGGCCGGCTTCGGGATCGGAGTCATCGATGCCGATGCGGCATTTGACCGTCACGGGAACTCCGACGACCTCTTTCATCGCGGCGACGCAATCGGCCACAAGATCGGGTTCCGCCATCAGGCAGGCCCCGAAGCGGCCGGACTTCACGCGGTCCGAAGGGCAGCCCACGTTGAGGTTGATCTCGTCATAGCCCCAGTCAGCGGCAATACGCGCGGCCTCGGCCAGCTCGACCGGATCGGAGCCGCCAAGCTGTATGGCGACGGGATGCTCCACCGGATCGTAGCCGAGCAGACGTTCCCGGTCGCCGTGAACCAGGGCGGGGCTGGTGATCATCTCGGTGAAAAGCAGGGCCCGGCGCGTGAGCAGACGATGCAGATATCGGCAATGCCGATCCGTCCAGTCCATCATCGGGGCGACGGACAGGCGGCGGGAGGCGTCGAGCGGCGAACTTGCTGCGGTCTGCATGGCGCACCCAATATAGTGACGAGGGCCGGGGCGCAAACCCCCTCGCCCTTTGGCGTATGGACGGCACCCCGGACAGGTGGCAGTTTGCGCCATGCCGCCGGCCGATTTCCGGCGTCGGCCATTCGAGGGAACCGCATTGAGCGAAAAGAAGCCCAACAAGGCGGCAAGGACTGCGACGCGCGGGCCGGGTCAACTGGATGCCACCGACCGCCGTATTCTCTCGGAATTGCGCAACAATGCCCGCTTGACGGTGAGTGAGCTGGCGGGCCGCGTGAACCTGTCGCAATCGCCATGCTGGACGCGGGTCAAGCGACTGGAGGAAAGCGGGGCCATTGAGCAGTATGTGGCGGTTCTCGACCACAAGGCGCTCGGCTTCGCCAATACATTCTTCGTGGAAATCACGCTCGACAAGCACGTGTCCGGCGTTCTCGACCGCTTCGGGCAGATGCTCGCCGATACGCCGGAAGTCCTCGAGGTCCATCTGGTGACCGGCGAATATGACTACCTGGTCAAGGTGGTTGTCGCCGACATCGAGGATTTCGACCGGCTATTGCATGAGCGCTTCTACAAGATCGAAGGGATACGCCACACGCGCACCCTGCTCACGCTCAGAACCCTGAAGCGCTCACTATCGGTCGATCCAATGCTGGTCTGATCCCGCGCCAGGCCATGTCACGTTTTGATGGACTCAAAACGCATGGACCAGGCAATCCAATTGTCGCACGTTCGAACCGGAAAACCGGTACCCACTTTTCCTGAACATGCTCTAGATATGCACGGGATGGCCCAGAGCGCGGGCCGCGACCTCGCGGATCGCTTCAGCTTGCGTGGGATGCGCCTGGATGATCGCGGCAAGATCTTCCAGTCGCGCGCCCATCTCGATGGCCATGGCGAAGGCCCCGGCAAGCTCCGAGACTTCATGCCCAACCGCGGCCATGCCAAGCACCAGATGGTTGTCGGCGCGCGCGACGACCCTGACCATTCCCTCGTCGCTGCCCCGGGTCAGGGCGCGTCCGTTGGCCGCGAACGGGAAATGGGCGGTGATGATCTCGTAGCCGGCGTCGCGCGCGGCGTCTGGCGACACTCCCACCGAAACGATCTCAGGCGACGTAAAGCATATGGCCGGTATGGCCAGCGGTTCGAAGCTGCGGCGGGCACCGGCGATGATTTCGGCCACCATCTCGCCCTGCGCCATCGCCCTGTGCGCGAGCATCGGTTCGCCCGTGATGTCGCCAACCGCCCAGACATTGCGCATGGAGGTCGCGCAACGCTCGTCAATCCGGACAAAGGGCCCGGTCATCGCCAGATCGAGGCCCTCGAGCCCCCAGCCGTCGGTGCGCGGCCTGCGGCCGACCGCAACCAGCACCTTCTGCGCGGCAATCGCACGCGCGCTGCCGTCGGTGAGCGTGACAACAAGATCCCCATCCTCGCCCAGACCATTGGCCCTTGCACCCAGCAGCACCTCGACGCCGAGATCGGCCAGGCTCTTGGCGAGAGGGCGTGTGAGTTCGGCATCGTATCCGGGGAGGACCCGGTCGATCGCCTCGATCACCGTTACCTTCGAGCCGAGCCGGGCATAGGCCATGCCCAGTTCGAGGCCGATATAACCGGCGCCGACAACCGCAAGGGCCTTGGGCACTTCGCGCAGGGCCAGCGCCCCGGTCGACGAAATCACCTTGCCGCCAAACGGCAGGCCAGGCAGTTCCACCGGCACCGATCCCGCCGCGATTACCACATGTTCGGCATGGATGGTGACCGTTTCGGTATCGGTCTCCACGACCGCGGTCTTGCCATCCCGCATCGTTGCCTTGCCGTGGATCGTTCGCACCTTGTGGCGCTTGAGAAGGCTGGCGACGCCGCCCGTCAGGCGACCCACAATGCCTTCCTTCCATTCCATGGTCTTGCGGAAATCCAGCGCCGGCTTTTCGACGCTGAGACCGAACGGGGATACCGCGCGGCTGTCTTCCGACGCAGCATGGAAGGCGCCCGCGGCCTCGATCAGCGCCTTGGAGGGAATGCAGCCCACATTCAGGCAGGTGCCGCCGACCGGCCCCATGTCGACCACCACGGTATCGAGGCCGAGCTGGCCGGCGCGGATGGCGGTGACGTAGCCTCCCGGGCCACCACCGATCACCAGGACTTTCGCGTTCAGCTCCGCCATTTCACTGCTCCATGAACAAGGTTGCCGGCGTTTCGAGATATCCCCTGATCTTCTGGATGAAGCTGGCGGCATCGAAACCGTCGACAACCCGATGATCGAAGGAAGAGGACAGGTTCATGATTTTGCGCGGCACGAATCCCCCGTTTTGCCAGACCGGGCGGATCGCGATCTTGTTGACACCCACGATTGCGACCTCGGGCCGGTTGATGACCGGCGTCGAGACGATCCCGCCAAGCGGGCCAAGGCTGGTGATGGTGATGGTGGAGCCCGAAAGTTCCTCGCGGGTGGCCGTGCCATCGCGCGCGGCATCGGCAAGCCGTCTGATCTCGGCTGCGATTTCCCACAGGTCCAGCGCTTCGGCGTGGCGAACGACGGGTACGGTCAGGCCGCCAGGCGTCTGCGTTGCGATGCCGGCATGTACCGCTCCATATCGGCGAATGACATCGCCCTCGTCGTCATATTGGGCGTTGATACCCGGGAAATCGGCAACCGCCCTGACGATCGCCTGCACCAGGAAAGGCAATAGGGTGAGCCGTGGCCGACCCGCGTCCCCTGCATTGAGCGCGGCGCGCAGATCCTCGAGCGCGGTGACATCGACTTCCTCGACGTAGGAAAAGTGCGGCACGCGGCGCTTGGCCTCGGCCATGCGCTCCGCGATACGGCGGCGCAGGCCAATGACCCTGATTTCCTCGACTTGAGTATTGGGGGCACGGCTCCCGGGCGGCTGGGTCTCTTCTGCGCCCCTTATGTAGGCATCGAGGTCCTCGTGGCCGATCCTGCCCGCCGGGCCAGTGCCGCGCACGCGCCTGAGGTCGATCCCCGCGTCGCTGGCACGCCGGCGCACCGAGGGGGCCGCCAGCGGCTTCTCGCCCAGGGGCCGGGGCAAGCCGCCCGCACTGCGCGGCGCCGGCCCCTCTCCGGCCCGTGGCATCGGGCGGGTTGGAGGTGGCGGCGGCGCGGGTTTCTTCTCCTCGCCGGCGGCCCTGGCGGGCGCGGCTGGCGGTTCGACCTCCGGGGCCGGTTCGGCAACGGGCGACTCGTCCGCCGCGCTCTTCGCCTCGGCCACATTACCGGCGCCGACCACCTCGAGCCTTGCCAGATCGGCGCCCACGGCCAGCATATCACCGATATCGCCGCCCAGCCATTTCACGGTTCCCGAAACCGGAGAGGGTATCTCGACTGTCGCCTTGTCGGTCATCACGGCCGCAAGGATCATGTCTTCCTGCACCGGATCGCCGGGCTTGACATGCCATTCCACGAGTTCAACCTCGGCAATGCCCTCGCCGGCGTCGGGGACGCGGATCAGATATTCGCCCATCTCAGGCCTCCATTGTCTCGCGCAGCGCGCGGCCAAGCCGCGCGGGGCCGGGGAAGTAGTCCCACTCCTGGGCATGCGGATAGGGCGTGTCCCAGCCGCAGACACGCGCGATGGGCGCTTCGAGGTTGTAGAAACAGTGTTCCTGGACAAGGGCCGCCAGTTCCGCACCAAAACCCGAAGTGAGGGTGGCCTCGTGCACGATCACGCAACGCCCGGTCTTTTTCACCGACGCAACGATGGTGTTCAGATCGAGCGGCAGCAGGGTGCGCAGGTCGATCACCTCGGCATCGATGCCGGTTTCCTCCGCGGTCGCCAGCGCCACATGCACCATGGTGCCATAGGCCAGAACGGTCAGTTCGCTGCCCGCGCGGCGCACTTCGGCCTGCCCTAGCGGCACCGTGAAGTGACCTTCGGGAACTTCGCCAAGTTCATGCCGGGACCAGTTGGTCACCGGTCGCTCATGGTGCCCGTCGAACGGGCCGTTATAGAGGCGCTTGGGTTCAAGGAAGATCACCGGATCGTCGTCCTCGATGGCGGAGATGAGCAAGCCCTTGGCGTCGCGCGGATTGGATGGCACGACCACCTTGAGGCCGGAAACATGGGTGAACAGGGCTTCGGGGCTCTGGCTGTGGGTCTGGCCGCCGAATATGCCGCCACCGGTGGGCATGCGGACGACCAGCGGACAGGTGAAATCGGCATTGGACCGGTGCCGGAGCCGTGCCGCCTCGGAGACGATCTGGTCATAGGCGGGATAGACGTAGTCGGCGAACTGGATTTCGACACAGGGCCGCATCCCATAGGCCGCCATGCCGATCGCCGCGCCCACGATGCCGCTCTCGTTGATGGGCGCATCGAAACAGCGCGACACGCCATACTTCTGCTGCAGGCCCTGCGTGCAACGGAACACGCCACCGAAATAGCCCACGTCCTCGCCAAACACGACAACGGTTTCGTCACGGCCCATTGCAACGTCCATGCCATTGCGGATGGCCTCGATCATCGACATCCTGGCCATGTCAGACCCCCGCCTGCTGGCGTTGGCGGCGAAGGTGCGGCGGCATTTCCTTGTAGACCCCCTCGAACATGTCGAATGCCGAGGCGCGCGGCCCGGAATGCATGGTGCCGTGGCTCTCGGCCTCGCGCTGTGCGGCAATTACGGTATCCATGATCTCGGCCTCGGCCTGCTTGTGCCGCTCCTCGGACCACGCGCCGCGCCTGATGAGATGGTTCTTGAGCCGGATCACCGGATCGCCGAGGGGCCAGACCTCGCTTTCCGTCTTGGGACGATAGGCGGAAGGATCGTCCGAGGTGGAATGGGCGCCGACCCGATAGGTGACGTATTCGACAAGGGTCGGTCCGAGATTACGGCGCGCGCGTTCGGTTGCCCAGCGCGCCACCGCATGCACGGCAAGGTAGTCGTTGCCATCGACCCGCAAGGCGGGAATGCCGAAGCCCAGCCCTCGGGCGGCGAAGGTGCCCGAACCGCCGCGCGCGATCCCCTGGAAAGTCGAGATGGCCCACTGGTTGTTGACGATATTGAGCACGACAGGCGCCTTGTAGGTCGAGGCAAACACCAGCGCGGCGTGGAAATCGCTTTCGGCGGTCGCGCCGTCGCCGATCCAGCCCGCCGCTATTCTGGTGTCCCCGCTGATGGCGGAGGCCATTGCCCAGCCGACGGCCTGGATGAACTGGGTGGCGAGATTGCCCGAGATGGTGAAGAAGCCGTGCTCCCTGGAAGAATAGAGAACGGGCAATTGGCGCCCCTTCATCGGATCGCGCTCGTTGGAGAAGATCTGGTTCATCATGTCCACGAGCGGATACCCGCCTGCGATCAGCAAGCCCGCCTGGCGGTAGGTGGGGAAATTCATGTCACCCGGCTCCAGGGCCTTGCGGAAGGCGCAGCTGACCGCCTCCTCGCCCATGTGCTGGGAGTAGAACGATGTCTTGCCCTGCCGCTGCGCGGTCAGCATCCGGGCATCGAGCGCCCGCAGGGTCATCATGTGCTTGAGGCCTTCCTTGAGTTCGTCGTCGCTCAACAGTCCGGCCCAGGGGCCCACGGCCTCGCCGGACTGGTTGAGCACGCGAATGATCGAATAGGCCAGGTCGCGGATGGTTTCGGGGTCCGCGTCGACCGGCGGCCGGTCCACGGCGCCGGCCTTGTCGATCTTGACGTTGGAAAAGTCCGGCGTGTCACCGGGCCTTACCGCCGGCGCGGGAACATGGAAGCTTAGCGGGGTCTTGTCGGTCATCTTGGTTCCCTTTCGGCTCAGCGTCCCTTGAATTCGGGCGTTCGCTTCTCGATGAAAGCGGCCATGCCCTCTTTCTGGTCCTCGGTGGCAAACAGCGCGAAAAAGGCGCGCCGCTCGGCAATCAGACCTTCGCGCAGGCTGGTCTCGAGCGCCCGGTCGACCGCCTCACGCGCAGCCATCACCGCCAGTTTTCCATAGCTGGAGATCTGCCTCGCCGCCGCAAGGGTCTCCTCCATCAGCCGCTCGACCGGCAATACGCGGGCCACCAGACCGGACCGCTCGGCCTCGGTCGCGTCCATCATCCGCCCGGTCAGGATCATGTCCATCGCCTTGGATTTGCCCACCAGCCGCGTGAGGCGTTGCGAGCCACCCATGCCCGGAATGATCCCAAGCCTGATTTCGGGCTGGCCGAACCTGGCGGTCTCGGAGGCGAAGATCATGTCGCACATCATCGCCAGTTCGCACCCGCCCCCGAGCGCGTATCCGCTGACCGCGGCAATCTTGGGCGTGCGCAGGGCCGCGAACGCGTCCCAGCCGGAGAACATGTTCTCCCGATAGGCATCCACAACCGTCTTGGGCTGCATCTCCTTGATGTCCGCTCCCGCGGCGAATGCCTTGTCCGACCCGGTGATCACGAAACAGCCCACACTGTCGTCACCGTCAAGCGGGGCCAGCGCCTCGACGACCTCGTTCATGACTTCGACATTGAGGGCGTTAAGCGCCTCGGGGCGGTTGAGGCGCACGATCACCACGCGTTCGTCGCGCTCGATCAGTATCGTATTGGGCATGATCGGACCTTTCGGCTGCATAGGTTCAGTTCTTCAGGCGGGTGTCCGGCGCGCGCGGGAGCAATCTCTTGATGGACCTTCTTCACCTCGCGGCCAATCGTCAGCATGGTGACGATCGTATCTGCGCCGGACACCATCTCGTCGGCTCCTTCGCGAGCCGGTTATTCGCCACGCACCGCGCACGGCTTGCGTTCCCGGGGCCACCGCGCGCCGTCATTCCCGCCCGGAAAGAAGTGCGCGCGCGACAATCACGCGCATGATTTCGTTTGTGCCCTCGAGAATGCGATGGACGCGCAGGTCGCGCACCAGCTTCTCGACGCCATATTCGTGCAGATAACCATATCCGCCGTGCAGTTGGAGCGCGTCGTCCGCGACCTCGAAGCATGTGTCGGTCACGAACCGCTTGGCCATGGCGACGCGGGCGGTGGCGTCGGGTTCCTGCCGGTCCAGCGCGGCGGCGGCGGCATAGAGCATCACGCGGCAAGCCTCCAGCTTCGTCGCCATGTCGGCGAGCTTGAACTGCAGCGCCTGAAACTGGTCGAGCGATTGCCCGAAGGCCTTGCGCTCTGCGGTATAGGCCAGCGCCTTGTCGAAGGCTGCCTGTGCGCCCCCGAGCGAACAGGCGGCGATGTTCAGGCGCCCACCATCAAGGCCTTTCATGGCAAAGCGAAACCCTTCGCCCTCCGCCCCCAGGCGGTTGCCGACAGGCACCCTGACGCCGTCGAAGCTGACCAGCCGCGTTGGCTGGGCGTTCCAGCCCATCTTGTGCTCGTTGGCGCCAAAGGAGAGCCCTTGCGCCTCTTTTTCGACCAGAATGGCGGAAACGCCCCGAGCCCCCTCGCCGCCCGTACGCGCCATCACCACATAGAGGTCGGCTTCGCCCGCGCCGGAAATGAATTGCTTGGCGCCCGAAATCGCATAGTCGTCGCCGTCGCGCTCGGCGCGGGTGGCGAGAGCCGCCGCGTCGGACCCGGAGCCCGGCTCCGTGAGGCAATACGCCCCAATCGATTCCATCGAGACCAGGCGCGGCAGATAACGGTCGCGAAGGTCTTCGCTGCCGAAGCTGTCGACCATCCAGGTGGTCATGTTGTGGATGGAAAGAAACGCGGAAACCGCAGGGCAACCGGTGGCCAGGGCCTCGAATATCAAAACGGCATCGAGCCGGCCGAGACCGGCGCCGCCATATTCGGGCCCAGTGTAGATCGCCGCCATGCCCAAGGCGGCCGCGGCCTTGAACACGTCGCGCGGAAAGACCTTCCCGCGATCCCACTCCAGGGCGTGCGGGGCGATCTCGGACGCAGCGAAATCGCGCGCCATGTCTCTTATGGCGACCTGGTCGTCAGAAAGGTCGTACGACATCCAAGCGAACTCCTCCTCCCGCTTGCTGCCTCAATCTCGGGTTGCGATGGATTCTACGTCAAATCACAACCAGTTTTTTCCTTTCCTTCTGCAATTATGCATAATCTGCAGAATATTCTTCTGATATGTCGGCCTGACGCCAGAACAATCTGCCGCCACCTCGATGTGTCAATCGAACCGCTCAAGGGCAATCGCCGTCGCCTCGCCGCCCCCGATGCAGATCGCGGCCACACCCCTTTTCAGGCCGTGTGTCTGCAGCGCCGCAAGAAGGGTGACCATGATACGCGCACCCGACGCCCCGATCGGGTGGCCAAGCGCGCAGGCGCCGCCATGGACATTCACCTTGTCGTGTGGCAGGTCCAGGTCCCGCATCGCTGCCATGGCGACCACGGCGAAGGCCTCGTTGATCTCGAAAAGATCGACGGCGCCGGTCGTCCAGCCCGTGCGCTCCATGAGTTTGCGGATCGCCCCGATCGGGGCGGTGGTAAACCAGTTCGGTTCCTGGGAATGGGATGCATGGCCCCTGATTGCCGCGAGCGGAGCAAGGCCCCGGCGCTCCGCCTGGGATAGGCGCATGAGGGTCAGGGCCGCCGCACCGTCCGAGATCGAGCTGGAATTGGCGGCTGTGACCGTTCCGCCCTCACGGAAAGCGGGCCGCAGTTCGGGAATCTTCTCCAGCCGCGCCTTGCGCGGCTGCTCGTCCTCACGCACCTCTCGGGTCGCCTTCTTTTCCGCGACCTCGACCGGCACGATCTCACTGTCGAAATGGCCGGCGGCGGCGGCCCTCTGGGCGCGTTTCACCGATTCGATGGTGAAGTCGTCCTGCGCCTCTCGCGTGAACTGGTAAGCCTCCGCGGTGTCCTCGGCGAAGGTCCCCATCAGGCGCCCCTTGTCATAGGCATCCTCAAGGCCGTCGAGGAACATGTGGTCGATGACCTTCTGGTGCCCCATGCGATAGCCGCCGCGCGCCTTTTCCAGCAGGTACGGCGCGTTGGTCATGCTCTCCATGCCACCCGCGATCGCGATGTCGGCCGATCCGGCGAGGATCGTGTCGTGGGCCAGCATCGCCGTTCGCATGCCCGATCCGCAGACCTTGTTGACCGTGGCGCACCGGGTGGAAAGCTCGAGCCCGGCACCCAGCGCGGCCTGCCGCGCGGGCGACTGGCCAAGGCCCGCGGGGAGCACACATCCCATCATCACTTCGTCGACGTCGCCGCGCCCGAGGCCGGCGCGCTGGACCGCGGCGCCGATTGCGATGGACCCCAGGCGGGTCGCCGGAATATCCCTGAGATCGCCCTGGAATCCTCCAAGGGGGGTGCGTGCGATGCTCGTAATGACCACTGGATCGCGCTCGCTCATGGCTTTTTCTGGTCCCTCTGCGAAAGAATGCTGCACTGGTTTGGACCAAACCCGAGCCATTGCGCAAGCACGCCCGCGGGCCTGCCGGCCCGATTAATACGGAAGGATTAGACCTGCGTGGCACATCAGGGTTTTGATCTTTGCTCCGAAGCACCTTAAATCTCGGGCTCATGAAAGGGAGGCGCCCCACATGGGACCATTGGTGAGCACGGAATGGCTGTCGGCCGAACTCGGCCGCGAGAACCTGATCGTGTTCGACGCGACGATGTACCTGCCCAACGAAGGCCGTGACGGGCAGACGGAGTATTTGCGCGCCCACATTCCCGGCGCACTGTTCTTCGACATCGACCTTGTCGCCGATCCCGACACGGACCTGCCGCACATGGCTCCCTCGCAAGGGCGATTCTCTCGCCTCATGACCGATTTCGGCGTCACCAACGACACCGACGTGGTCTTCTACGACCAGAAGGGCCTGTTCTCGGCGGCGCGCGGCTGGTGGCTGATGCGCCTATTCGGGCATGACCGGGTCGCGGTGCTCGACGGCGGTTTTCCCAAATGGCAGCGGGAGGGACGCAGGATTGCCAGCGGCGAGGTCGCACCAACGCCTGCCGATCGCTCTTTTTCCTGCAATTACCGCGCATCCCTCATTCGGGGGCTCGGCGACGTGATGGCCAATCTCGAGACGCGGCGTGAACTGGTGATCGACGCCCGCCCGCAAGGCCGGTTCATGGGCACCACGCCAGAGCCGCGCGCGGGCATGCGCTCGGGGCACATACCGGGCAGCCAGTCCCTGCCCGCAACCGGGGTGATTGCGCTGGACAACACGCTCAAACCCTCGGACACGCTGCGTGAACTGTTCGCGCATGTCGGCGCGGATGGCACACGACAGGTCGTCACGAGCTGCGGGTCGGGGGTCACCGCCTCGCTTCTCGCATTTGCCATGCACGTGGCGGGATTGCCGGATGCGGCCGTCTATGACGGCTCCTGGACCGAATGGGGTGGACGCCCGGACACGCCGGTCGCGGGACAGACCGGCTCAGACAAGGACACGACGCACCCATGAACGATCAGCCGCGCGAAAGCATGGAATTCGATGTCGTGATCGTGGGGGCCGGTCCTGCCGGACTGTCCGCGGCCATCCGGCTCAAGCAGATCAATCCCGACCTGTCGGTCGTCATCCTGGAAAAGGGCGCGGAAGTGGGCGCGCACATCCTTTCGGGCGCGGTGGTCGATCCGGTCGGCATCGACCGCCTGCTGCCCGGCTGGCGCGAGGAAAGCGATCATCCCTTCCGCACCGAGGTGGCAGAGGATCGTTTCCTTTTTCTGGGCAAGTCCTCCTCCGTGCCCCTGCCGAACTTCATCATGCCGCCCCTGATGAGCAACCATGGCAACTTCATCGTCTCGCTGGGCGAAGTCTGCCGCTGGCTGGCGACCAAGGCCGAGGCGCTGGGGGTGGAGATCTATCCCGGGTTTGCCGCGGCCGAACTCGTGCTCGACGAGAATGGCGCGGTCATAGGCGTGGCCACCGGCGACATGGGTCTCAAGAAGGACGGGACGCCGGGTCCGAATTTCCAGCGCGGAATGGCCTTGCTGGCCAAATACGTGCTGGTCGCTGAAGGCGCACGAGGGTCTCTGGCGAAGCAGATCATCGCGCGCTACGACCTCGACGCGGCCTCGTCACCGCCAAAGTTCGGACTCGGCATCAAGGAACTGTGGGAAGTCAGGCCCGAGCGCCACAAACCCGGTCTGGTTCAGCACTCGTTTGGCTGGCCGCTCGACAACCGCACGGGCGGCGGCTCGTTCCTTTATCACCTCGACGATAACAAGGTGGCCGTCGGGTTTGTCGTCCACCTCGACTACAGGAACCCCCATATTTCCCCGTTCGGCGAGTTCCAGCGCTTCAAGACCCATCCGTCCATCGCATCGACCTTCGAGGGCGGCACACGGCTCTCCTATGGCGCGCGCACCATCACCGAGGGCGGGCTGCAATCGCTGCCGCGCCTCGATTTCCCCGGCGGCCTGCTGATCGGCTGCGCGGCGGGCCTGGTCAATGTTCCGCGCATCAAGGGCAGCCACAACGCGGTTCTGTCCGGGATGCTGGCGGCGGAAAACGTGGCCGCGGCCATCGGCTCCGGTCAGGCCCACGACGAACTGTCCGCCTATGACGCTCAATTGCGTAGCGGCGAGATCGGACAGGACCTGAAAAGGGTGCGCAATGTGAAGCCGCTCTGGTCCCGCTACGGCACGTTCGCGGGCATCGTGCTGGGCGGCATGGACATGTGGACGACAACGCTGTTCGGCGGCGCTTCGCTGTTCGGCACACTGCGGCACGCGAAGCCGGACAGCCAGACCTTCGAGCCGGCAGCGCTGCATGCGCCGATTGCCTACCCCAAGCCCGATGGCGTGCTGACGTTCGACCGGCTGTCCTCGGTGTTCCTTTCCAACACGAACCATGAAGAAGACCAGCCGGTCCACCTGCATCTGGCAGATCCGGTGCTGCAGAAGTCTTCGGAACACGATGTGTTCGGCGGTCCCTCGGCCAATTACTGCCCGGCGGGCGTCTACGAGTGGGTCGAGGATGCGGACGGCGCACCGCGCTTCGTAAGCAACGCGCAGAACTGCGTGCACTGCAAGACGTGCGACATCAAGGATCCCAACGCCAATATCACCTGGGTTCCGCCGCAGGGTGGCGAAGGTCCGACCTATACGAACATGTAGGTTCGGCATCGCGGCCCCCCGGCATGGCGCCAAGACGCCGATGAACAGCGGCCCGGATTTGACCAAAAGATCAAATCGGGGCTTTTCAGGCCCTTGCATCTGTCGTCTAATCCCACAGGCTCGCGCTGGGTGCGAAGCATCAGGACGCGGGGCGGACATTTAAGAAACTGACTCAATTCCGGTCTAAGCGGAGACCACGAGGGCCGTCATCGCTGCCTTCACCTAGTCTCAACCCGGGGCAACCCGGGACCGGAGCAGCAATGAGGCGAGGCTTTGTCCAGGGAAGGATCCATCATGTCCAAATACTTCAACAAGCTGGGAGCGGTGCTGCTTGGCGCCGCCATGCTCGGCGCGACCGGCCTGACGCCGGCGTTCGCCGAACCGGTCAAGATCACCATCCTCGGGGTTGGCGATCTCTACAATTTCGCCGGCGACAAGACCCGCGGCGGCTTTGCCCGGCTGAACGCCGTCGCCAAGGCCGAGAGGGCCGCGAATCCGAATTTCGTCTATGTGTTCGATGGCGACATGCTGTCGCCCTCGCTGCTCTCGGGCTTCGACAAGGGCGCAAATACCATTGAACTGACCAATCTGGTGCCGTTCGATATCGCGGTGCCCGGCAACCACGAATTCGATTTCGGCCCGGACAACTTCGTCGAGAAGATGAAGATGTCGAAATATCCGTGGGCGGCGGTGAACATAACGCACGCCGACGGGTCCGCGATCGACGGGCTCGGCGGAACGATCATGAAGGAAGTCGCCGGCGTGAAGATTGCGCTGGTGCCCGTGGCGCAGGATACAACACCGATCACCTCCAGCCCGGGCGACTGGAAGTTCGGGGATACGATCAAGACCGGAATCGACGCCGCCAAGGCAGCGCGCGAGGCCGGGGCCGACCTTGTGGTCGGTGTCGTGCAGGCGGACCATGCCGCGGATCGCGAATTCATGGCGAGCCATGCCTTCGACGTGATCATGTCCGGCGACGATCATGACTACATGACCGGATATGACGGCATCACAGCCTATGTCGAAACCTCGACCGATGCCCGCTTCCTCGCCCCGCTCGACCTGACGGTCGACGTGGTGGAGAAGGATGGCAAGCGCTCGGTGAGCTGGACGCCGAACTTCCGCTATATCGACACGGCGAGCGTGACGCCCGATCCCGAGACGCAGAAGGTCGTCGACGACTTCAAGACCAAGCTCGACGCCAGCCTGAACGTGGAAATCGGCACCACCGAGACCCCGCTCGACTCGCGTCGCAATGTCGTGCGCTCCGAAGAGTCCGCGATGGGCGACCTGATTGCCGACGCCATGCGCGCGGCCAATGGTTCCGACATCGCGATCACCAATGGCGGCGGCATCCGGGCCGACCGGACCTATGATGCGGGCACGGTTCTTACTCGCCGCGATATCCTGACCGAACTGCCGTTCGGCAATGTCACCGTGGTGACCGAGATTACCGGCAAGCAGGTGCTCGCGGCACTCGAGAACGGCTTCAGCCAGGTTGAAAACGGCGCGGGCCGCTTCCCGCAGGTTTCCGGCATGAAGGTCGTCTACGATATCCGGAAGCCGGCAGGCGAGCGCGTGGTGTCGGTGATGATTGGCGACAAGCCGCTCGATCCCGCCGCGACCTACAAGGTGGCGACGAACGACTACATGCTGGGCGGCGGCGACGGCTATACCGCGCTGGCCGGCGGCAAGGTGCTGATCGACGCGCGCAACGGCAACCTGATGGCCAATGACGTGATCAAGTATATCCAGGCGGCCGGCAAGGTCGACGCCAAGGTCGAAGGCCGTATCGTTCAGCAAAACTGAGCCGGAAAGCTGACAGAGACGGGGGGCGGCCCTCGGGCCGCCCCTTTCTTTTTTCCAGTCAGCGTTTGAGAAGCGTCTGTCCCAGCGCGTAGACCAGCCCGTGATGCAGGATCGACAAGCCGGCGAGCGCAAGCCCCAGCGCCATTTGCCCGGCGGAAAAGACCGCGAGCGCCGCGAGGCCCGAGATCAGAAGTTCCTCGACGAGCCGCATTGGCTCGGCAAGGGCGCCAAACTGGCGGAAATCCACGAGGCCCCAAATCCCGAATCCGATCACGGGAACAATGATCGCCAGCGCCCATCGAACGGCGCCCGGCCCGCCCGCCTGCCAGCCCCAATAGCCAAGGCCCAGGACGATCGCGGCCTCCATGATCGCCCGCAGGCCGACATTGACCCATACCAGCGCTGCGCGCATGCCGTCTCCCTCGTTAGTCCGGAACTCACGACGGCAACGCTAGCACCCCCTGATCGGCACGGGCAAACCGCGGCGCCAGGTCAGCGAACCCGACACCGCGTTTCCCGCATGAGATGGCGCCGCTACCAGGTCCTGTAGGACGAAACGCGGTTGTCCAGTAACGGACCGAGTGCGGCTTCGTTTGAATTCACGGTACGGCAGAAGCCGCCGAAGCCCGGGTTCTGGCACAACAGGATGCGCGCACCGCCGAACACCTTGACCGAGGTGATCTTGTTGTTCCACACCGGCCCGAGGCTTGCGGAGCTTGCGCCCGCATTCACGCACACGCTGGCACCCTGGTAGTTGGCCAGATCATATACGCACACGCGGCGCGGCTCGGGCGGCAACACGTCATAGGAACTGGCCCTGTTGTTCATTGCAGCACCCAGCGCCGACCGGTTGGAATTGAACACCGTGCAAACCCCACCGTAGTTGGCGTTCTGGCACAGCCGGATCGATGCCCCGCCATAGGTCCGGAGCGAACTGACACGATTGTTCCAGAAGCCGCTCAGGTTGGCATCCCGTTGTCCGGGATAGCGGCAGACGCTGGTTCCGCCGTAGCCAGGCAGGTCATAGACGCAGACCCGTGCGACGCCAGGTGCGGGCGGCGGCGGTCCAGGCGGCGTATATCCGGGCGTTCCAAAGGAAAAGTATCCGCCACCGGGCAACGGAATGGTCATGCCGAATTCCAAATCGGAACTCGAACTGCCCGATGCCGGCGGAGCGCCGAGATAGCTGCGGGACACCCAGCCGTCCGGGCCATCGTGCTCGATACGGCACCAGGTGTTGGACGAATTGCATTCGACGACATCGACGACCTCGCCGGCATGCAGCGTATCGACGACGCCGAAGCCGGTTCCCGGCCCGGTGCGCACGTTCACCGCAGCGGTGGCGGCGGCCTCGACGGCCAGCGCGGCCGACCCCGACACCAGCAGGCCGGCAAGAGCGTAGCCCGCCAGGCGGACAAGACTTGCAAGGGACATGGCACTTCTCCTCGAATTCTGGAAGAAGAAAGTCTAGCGACCGAAAAGAGCCGCGCCATGACAGGGATCAACTTGCCCGACAGGCAGCAAGCAGGCGTGCCGCGCTAGCGGAACCGCAGGTTGTCGCGCGAGAGCTGATCCACCGAAGTGCAGCCCATCAGCTTCATGCCCCGCACCAGTTCGTCGCGCATCAGCCCCAGGGCCCGTTCGACACCGGCCTGCCCGGCCGCGGCCAGCGGGAAGAGGTAGTAGCGCCCCGCCCCCACCGCCTTGGCCCCGAGCGACAGCGCCTTGAGCACGTGAGTACCACGATGGACACCACCGTCCATGATGACATCGATCCGGTCGCCGACCGCATCGACGATCTCCGCCAGCTGGTCGAAGGGCGCACGCGAACCATCCAGTTGCCGCCCGCCGTGATTGGACAGAATGATCCCCGTGCAGCCGATCTCGACGGCACGGCGGGCATCCTCGACCGACATGATGCCCTTGAGACAGAACTGCCCATTCCATTCCCGCACCATTTTCGCCACATCGTCCCAGGTCATGGAGGGGTCGAGCATCTCGGTGAAATACTTGCCGATCGACATGGCGCCGCCTCCCATGTCGACATGCTCATCGAGCTGCGGCAGACGGAACTTTTCGTGGGTCACATAGTTGATGCCCCATAGCGGCTTGATGGCGAACTGGGTCATGCCGCCCAGCGTGAGCCGGAAGGGGATCGAGAAACCCGTTCTCAGGTCGCGTTCGCGATTGCCGCCGGTGATGCTGTCCACCGTAAGCATCATCACGTTGACCCCGGCCTGCTTGGCGCGGCTCATCATGGCGGAGTTCAGGCCGCGATCCTTGTGGAAGTAGAACTGGTAGACCTGCGGGTTGTCGTGGGCCTTGCGCATTTCCTCGATGCTGACCGTGCCAAGCGAGGAAACGCCGAACATGGTGCCGTATTTGGCGGCGGCGGCGGCCACGGCGCGCTCGCCGCGATGATGGAACAGGCGCTGCAGGGCCGTGGGCGAACAGTAGAACGGCATGGCGAGCTTCTGGCCCATGACGGTGACCGAAAGGTCGACGTTCTCCACGCCGCGCAGGACATTGGGCACCAGGTCGCAACTCTCGTAGCTTTCGGTATTGCGCCGATAGCTCACCTCGTCATCTGCGGCGCCATCGATGTAATTGAAGATCGGACCGGGCAGGCGCTTTTGCGCAAGACGACGAAAATCATGGAAATTGTGGCAGTCCTTGAGGCGCATCTTTCAAACCAGGCAAGTGAGCGGGATCGGTATCGGCGCACACTAGCCTTTCCCGTCCTTCGAGGAAAACGGCAATAGGTCGTAATTTGCGAAACCAGCACGTCTTTGTCCGGGGTCGCTGGTGCCATGCCGCGTAATCCAATACATATGGCGGCATGGGTGGGAGCGAACAGACCAACAGACGGCTCGCGGCGATACTTGCCGCCGATGTCGTAGGCTATTCACGCATGATGGGGTCGGACGAAGCCGGCACCCTCAGGGCGTTGAAGCAGCACCGCGAGGCGGTATTCGACCCGGCAGTCGCGCGACACCGGGGCCGCATCGTCAAGTTGATCGGGGACGGTACGCTGGTCGAGTTCGGCAGCGTGGTGGACGCCGTCAATTGCGCGCTCGACATCCAGAATGCGATGGCGGCGCAAGCGCCTGCAAAGCCCGGTATCGTGCTGAGGATCGGCATCAATGTCGGCGACATCATCATCGACGACGACGATATCTACGGGGATGGCGTCAACGTTGCGGCCCGCCTCGAGCCGCTCGCAGCGCCCGGCGGCATCTGCGTGTCGGCGATCGTGCATGACAGCGTTGGCAACCGGATCGACATCGCATTCGAAGATGGCGGCGAAGTCGCAGTGAAGAATATCGCCAACCCTGTGCGCGTCTGGAAATGGCGGCCGGGTAGCGAACAATCCCCGAATGCCGGCGGCAAGAGGCCCACCGACGCGCCCGCCGAGGGCGCCAGGCCGCGCGAAACAAGCTCGCCCCAGGCAGAGCAACCCTCGATTGCCGTCCTGCCGTTCAACAACATGTCCGGCGATCCTGAGCAGGAGTACTTCTCGGACGGCATCACCGAGGACATCATCACCGATCTCTCCAAGGTGGCCGGATTGCTGGTGATCGCGCGGAACTCAAGCTTTGCCTACAAGGGCAAAAGCCCCGACATCCGCACCGTCGGGCGGGAACTGGGGGTGACCTCGGTGCTGGAGGGCTCGATCCGTCGCGCTGGCAACCGCGTCCGCATCACCGGGCAGCTGATTGACGCACGAACCGGGACCCATTTGTGGGCCGAACGCTATGACCGCGACCTCACCGATATCTTTGCAGTGCAGGATGAAGTCACATCGAACATCGTCGAGGCCCTCAAGGTAACGCTGACCCCGGTGGAAGAGGCGCGTATCGCGGAAACGCCGACCCTGAACCCCGAGGCGCACGATCTGTTCCTGCGCGGGCGGGAGGCGCTGCTCGGTGTAGAAAAGACAAAGGAAACGTTCGAGCGTGCCGTGCGTTATTTCACGCGCGCCATCGAACGCGATCCCGATTATGCCGAGCCATATGCCGGGCTCGCCCATGCCTACAATCACGATTTCCAGAATCGCTGGAGCGGGAGAACCGACAGCCAGGACCTGTCGAACCACTACGCCAGGCTGGCCCTCGAAAAGGACCCGAATCTGCCCTACGCGCACTACATTTTCGCATTGGTGAAATTCTGGGAACGCGATCTGGCCGGCAGCGACGAAGAGATGCAAAAAGCGATTGCGCTCAACCCGAATTTCGCCCCTGCGGTCGGCATGAGCGGGGTTGGGAAGATCTACGGAGGCACGCCGCTCGACGCAATTCCGATTCTGGAGCGCGCCTTACGGCTCGATCCCATGATGGGACATCAGTACCTGCATTTCATGGGTTCGGCCTATCTCGTGGCCGGCGAATACGAAAAGGCGGTCGAAGCGTTCAGCGAACGTATCCGGCTGTCACCCGATACCGACTTGTCGCGCGCTATGATGATTGCCGCTCTTGGCCACCTGGGCCGGGTCAAGGAAGCGCAGCGCCTCTGGCGGGAACTGATGAAGATCAACCCGCGCTATTCCTTCGAGGAGCACATTGCCCGCCTGCCGTTTTCCGATCCAGGCGATGCCGAAAGGATTCGTGAAGGTGTGCGTCTGGCGGGCGTGATCTAGATACCGCCGCCCATCGAGGTTTCGGCGCGGATCAGAGGTTTCCCTCGGTCCTGATATGCAGGGTGACGCCGCAATGCTTGCAGTGCACGGCGTCGGGGTCGTGCAGGAGCAGCCCGCATTCGGGACATTCGAAACGAACCTTGGGCGGCCGGAACATGATCTGCGCAAGCCGCAGGAACAGGGTCACGCCGAATATCATGACCAGGACCGAAAGCATCCGGCCCGTCGAACCGGTCAGCGTGATGTCGCCAAACCCCGTCGTGGTGAGGGTCGTGACGGTGAAATAGAGCGCATCCGCATAGTTGCGGATTTCGGGGTTCACGCCATATTGCAGCGCGTAGATGATCCCGGTCATCACGAACAGGAACACACCCAGATTGATGGTGGCGAGCACGAGATCTTCGTGCTTGCGGAAATAGGGGAAATCCTGGCGCAGGCGCACAAGTGTCTGGTAGGTGTGCAGAAGCCGGACCGTCCGCAGGATGCGCAGGAAACCAAGGCCCTCCCCTGCGATAGGGGCAAGGAACGAGCCGATTGCCACGATATCCGCCCAATTGGCGGGGCGAAGCAGAAACCGGTGCTTGCGCTTCTCGATGGCCGCGCGGGCCGCGAAATCCGCCAGGATCAGGACCCCCAGCACCACATCGACGATTTCGACCAGCCGGGTGTGCGGAAAGAACGAGGTCACGATCACGAAAATGATCGTGCCGATATCGAAAGTCAGGAGCGCATAGCGAAAGCGGTGCGCGAGCTTCGTGTCGCCCTCGTAAAGGGTTTCGAGCCTTTCCAGCACTGGGGTGCGCGCCTCCCTGCATCATGCCGCCGCCGCGTCAGGCGGCCACCCTGCCCCTGTCTACAACAGATTGCCGCCATAGCGCCATGTTCGCGGTCTCATTGGCATAAGGCCGCAAGGGGCGGACGGGCCCCGCGCGAGGCCCGTCCCCACCGGTTCAGCGCCGGCTTTCGTTGTAGAGCGTTGCGGCGCGCGCGCCGGATCGACAGTAGCCAAGCACCGGCTTGCCCACGTCGCGGCACATGGCCTTGAACTGGGCAACCTGGTTGGCCGTCGCCGCGCCGGAAACCGGCAGGTAGACGGTCTTGATCCCGAATTGCTCGGCAACACGGGATATGTCCGAGTAACTGGGCTGGCCCCAGCTTTCGTTGTCAGGCCGGGCGCAGACGATGGTCTTGTATCCCGCCTGCGCCGCGACGCGAACGTCATCTGGCTGGATCTGGCCGGAAATCCCGTAGTCGGCACTCAGGGTCTGGATGTGCATATGCATGTCCTCTTTGGGTTGTTTGCGGTCGAAAATCGGGCAAAGGGAAACCCTCGGGCCACGCCAATGAGCGCGACCCGGGTCTTCAGGCTGACGGCGAATGCCGGATCAGAGGGTGTTCACGGGGACCTTCAGGAAGGTCCGGCCATCCTTGTCCTTGGGCGGAAGCTGCCCGGCGCGCATGTTCACCTGCAGGGAAGGAATGATCAGCTTGGGCATGGCCAGGGTCGCGTCCCGCTCGGTGCGCATCTTGACGAAATCGTCCTCCGTCACCCCGTCACGGGCGTGTACGTTGTGCTTGCGCTCGTCCGCCACAGTGGTCTCCCACTGGATATTGCGGCCGTTCGGGCCGTAGTCGTGGCACATGAACAGGCGCGTCTCGCCGGGCAGTTCGAGCACGCGGCGGATCGAGTGGAACAGGGTGCGCGCGTCGCCGCCGGGGAAATCGGCCCGGGCTGACCCAGCATCGGGCATGAACAGGGTGTCGCCGACGAACGCGGCGTCGCCCACCACATAGGTCATGCAGGCCGGGGTATGGCCTGGAGTATAGATGGCATGCAGCGTCATCTTGCCTATGGCGATCTCGTCGCCATCAACGAACAGATGATCGAACTGCGAACCGTCGCGCTGGAACTCCGTGCCCTCGTTGAAGACCTTGCCGAAAGTTTCCTGGACCACGGTGATCTTGTCGCCGATGCCCAGCTTGCCGCCCAGCTTCTGCTGGATATAGGGAGCGGCGGACAGGTGGTCGGCATGCACGTGGGTCTCAAGAAGCCACTCGACCTTCCAGCCCTTGTCCTGGATATACTCAATGATCCGATCGGCCCCGGCATAGGTGATCCGGCCCGAGGCATAGTCGAAGTCCATGACAGAATCGATCACCGCGCAGGCGTCCGAATCGGGATCCTTGACCACATAGGAAATGGTGTTGGTGGCCTCATCGAAGAACGGCACGACAAGCGGCTTGACCGAGATATCGCTGGCGAAAGCAAGGGTTCCAGACATCGTTATCACCTCGAAATTGCGCGTGTCGCCTCGCATTTGCGAACGCCGGCACGCTGTTAAGACGAAGGCCATTGCGCCTTGCGGCTGGTGAAACCGGGCAAATGCCCTTATATACACCCTTCGGTGGCCTCAGGCAGCACGCAGCTCCCAAGGCCCGATGCAATCCGACGCGACCGGCGGTGCATTCTCCCGTGCCCGCCTGCCAACAAGAGGATGTGCAATGCGCATCACCCGAAGCGGTCTCGATCCTGTTCACGGGGCATCCGATGCCCTGATTGAAACGAGGGACGAGACCAAACCGACATTTTGCACTAGCCAGATCGTCAGGCTCTTGCATTTATATATTAGCATGTACTAATATGGTCAAGATGTCAGCAGCAGAAATGAGTGTGCATGCGGAGGACGCCGCCCAGCTCCTTACCGCGATGGCCAACCAGAAGCGCCTGATGATCCTTTGTCACCTTCTGGACGAGGAACTCAGCGTGAACGAACTGGCCGAGCGCGTGGAACTGGGACAGTCGCCGCTCTCGCAGCACCTGGCGAAACTTCGGGCCCTGGGACTGGTGTCCACGCGTCGCGTCGGGCAGCAGATCTACTATCGCCTCGCTTCAGAAGAGGTGTCGGGCGTATTGCAGACCCTTTACGGGATCTACTGCGCTCCGGTCTCAGCCAAGACCATGGCCTGAGGACGGCGCCCTACTCCGCCGCCTCGTTTTCTCCCGCGCCGATGAAACCACCGGACTGCCTGGCCCATAGCCGGGCATAGTGGCCGCCGCGCGTGAGCAAGTCTGCGTGGGAGCCCTGCTCGACGATCCGGCCTTCGTCCAGCACGATCAGGCGATCCAGAGCCGCAATGGTCGACAGCCGATGGGCGATAGCCAGGACGGTCTTGCCCTGCATGAGTTGTTCCAACTGCCCCTGGATGGCCGCTTCGATCTCGGAGTCCAACGCCGACGTTGCTTCGTCAAGCACAAGGATGGGCGCGTCCTTGAGCAGGACGCGGGCGATTGCGATCCGCTGGCGCTGGCCGCCGGACAGCTTGACGCCCCGCTCGCCAACTTCGGCGTCATAGCCCTTGCGGCCGCGCTGATCGACAAGCCGGGAGATGAAGTCGTCCGCCTCGGCAAGGCGGGCGGCGACAATCATGTCTTCGTCGCTGGCAGAAGGTCGGCCTGCCTTGATATTGGCGCGCACCGAGCGGTGAAAGAGCGCGGTATCCTGGGTGGCCACGCCGATGCTGGCGCGCAACGAGTCCTGCGTCACCCTTGCGATATCCTGCCCGTCGATCAGGATACGGCCACTGTCGACGTCGTAGAAGCGTAGCAGCAGGTTGACGATGGTGGACTTGCCCGCGCCGGACCGCCCGACCAACCCCACCTTCTCGCCCGGCCCGATCGAAAGGTCGAGATTGGCGACAACGCCCCTGTCTCCCACATAGCCGAAGCTGACATTCTCGAAGCGGACCTCGCCTTGCGTCGTGTGCAGGGGCCTGGCATCGGGGGCATCGACCAGTCCGAGTGGTTGCGCAATTGTCTCCATGGCGTTCTGGACCACACCAAAGCTGCGCATCAGGCCGTTGAGTTGCCCCATGAGGCGGCCAAGCATCATGTTCAGTCGCAAGACGAGGCTGAGCGAAAACGCCACCGCACCAACCGAAATGCGCCCGTCGGCCCATAGCTGGATCGCAAGGCCGCCGAACAGGATCAGCATGATCGCGGACTGCAGGCCAAGGGCCGCGCGCATGCCCGTCACGACCCGGGTCAGCGAGGTCGCGGCGCCAAGGTATCGCTCGAATCCGTCCTGCACGTAGCGATCGCCCTCTTCCTCGGAGGAAAAGAGCTTGAGGGTCTGGATATTGGAAAAGGTGTCGACCACACGCCCGTTCAGGGCCGATCCCGCCTCGGCATTCGCGGCGGCCAGCCTGCGCATGCGCGGAATGAAATAGGACGCGAGGAACGCGAAGGTGACCAGCCAGACCACGACCAGCACGAGCATGCGCCAGTCGAGTTGAACAAACAGGAGCATGGTGGTGGTGGCGAACAGGGCGAAGGCCCAGCCAATCTGGATGACATTGCCGATGAAATCGCCCATGGCGCTGGCGGCCTGCGAAACCTTGGTGACAAGGCGCCCGGCGAAATCATTGTTGAAAAAGGCCATGTTCTGGCGCGAGACGTGCGAATAGGCCTGCCACATGACCAGCGAATTGAAGCTGCGGCCGATGGTTTGCCCGTCGACCAGCGCCAGAAGCGAGGGCGCAAGGAAGCGCCCGACCAGGATCGACCCGACCATGAGCGCAAGCTCCACGCGGTGGGCGGCAACCAGTCCGACCCAGCCGGCAGCGGCGTTTCCGGTGTCCAGGATATCGACCAGACGACCCATGTAGTAGAAGAACACCACGTCGAACAGCGAGGTGATGCCTGTCAGCACCAGCAGGGCGACGTGCGGCCACTTCGCCTGGCTGACATAATGCCAGAAGAACGGCCAGACGCTCGACGGCGGCTGCAAGGCCTGACGTCGCCGAAACGGGTCGATCCATTTCTCGAAGAGACTGCTTATCCAGAGCAGCGGGCGCATGAAACCTTCCAGACTTGCCCATCCCGACGCAGCACGAGGGGGGACTCGGCTGCGGCGGCAGGCCGGTCCACGCTATTCCGCGGCAGCGGCGCTGTCATCATCGGCCTGAATGAAGCCGCCGGACTGGCGCTGCCAGAGCCGCGCGTAGTGTCCGCCGCGCTCCAGCAGTTCCGCATGGGTGCCCTGTTCGACAACCTTGCCCGCATCGAGCACCACGAGGCGATCCATCGCCGCGATGGTGGAGAGGCGATGGGCAATGGCAATCACCGTCTTGTTGCGCATGAGCATGTCGAGTTGCCCCTGGATGGCGGCTTCCACCTCCGAATCGAGGGCTGAGGTCGCCTCATCGAGGACCAGGATCGGCGCGTCCTTGAGCAGCACGCGGGCGATGGCAAGGCGTTGGCGCTGGCCGCCCGAAAGCTTCACGCCGCGCTCGCCCACATGCGCATCATAGCCCCGACGCCCGCCGGAATCGCTCAGTTGAAGAATGAATTCGTGAGCTTCGGCGAGCCTTGCGGCCTCGAACATTTCTTCTTCGGTGGCCTCGGGGCGGCCATACATGATGTTTTCCCGAACGGAGCGATGCAGGAGCGAGGTATCCTGGGTCACCACGCCGATATTGGCGCGCAGCGACTCCTGGGTGACTTCGGCAATATCGTAGCCATCGATGGTAATGATGCCGGACTCGCGATCGTAGAAACGCAAGAGTAGGTTGACCAGGGTGGACTTGCCCGCGCCCGACCTGCCGACGAGGCCGATCTTCTCGCCTGCGGCGATATCGAGGTCGAGATCCTCGATCACGCCGCCCTTCTTGCCATAGTGGAAACTCACGCCGCGGAAGCGGATATCGCCCCTGGCGCGCGGCATGGCCTTGGCTTCGGGCTTGTCGAGCACCAGGCGCGGCAGCGAAAACGAGTTGATCCCGTCCTGCACCGTTCCGATATTCTCGAACAGCGCCGACATTTCCCACATGATCCACTGGCTCATGCCATAAAGGCGCAAGACAAGGCCCGCCGCGGCAGCAACGGCACCCGGGGTGACCGCATTGCCCAGCCACAGCGAGATGCCGATCCAGCCCACCGAGAACAGCAACAGCGAATTGAGCGCATGGATGGCAACGTTCAGGATCGTGGCCATCCGCATCTGGCTGTGGACGGTCAAAAGGAAATCCTGCATCGCGGAGCGCGCAAATTCCTCTTCGCGCCGCGAATGCGAGAACAGTTTGACGGTTGCTATATTGGTGTAGCTGTCGACGATCCGGCCGGTCATCGTCGAGCGGGCATCGGCCTGCCTCTCCGAAATCTGAGCCAGGCGCGGCACAAAATACCACATGAGCGCGGAATAGCCGGCAAGCCAGACGAGGAACGGCACGGCAAGCCGCCAGTCATTGGACGCCGCGAGCACGATCGCCCCGAGAAAATAGACCACGACGTAATTGAGAACGTCGAGCAGCTTCATCACCGTTTCGCGCACCGCGAGCGCGGTCTGCATCAGCTTTGCCGCGACGCGGCCGGCGAACTCGTCCTGGAAATAGCTCATGGACTGGCGCAACATGTAGCGGTGCACCATCCAGCGGACCCTTTGGGGGAAGTTCCCCATCAGCGTCTGGTGAATGATCTGGGAGTGGATGAATACCACCCCCGGCAGGCCGACCAGGACCAGTGCACCCATGAGTGCAAGGCGGCCGCCTTCGTCGGCGAGGAATGTCTCGCGGTTTGCCCTTGAAAGCCAGTCGACGACCTGGCCCAGGAAGCCGAACAGCATGACCTCGAAAATCGCAATGGTCGTGGTGAGCACGGCCATGAGGGCAAGCCAGCGCTTGGCCCCGTTCATGTAGTGAAGGCAGAACGCAACGAGCCCCTTGGGCGGCTGCGAGGGCGCCTCGGATGGATAGGGGTCGAGTCGGCTTTCAAACCAGCTCAGCATGGATCACCTGCGGTCACGGGGTTTGCGCACCCCACGCGACCAGGGGCGCATGCGAGTTGCGGCGGTTGCTCCATCGATCCAGGATCGTCCGGCATCAAGTGCCCGGGCGCCAGACAAGTGCAACGCCAACAAGATTATCACCGTCGCATGTATCTGCCTACTGCTTCGGTGTGACACTCGCGCACCGGTTCCAGGCCAATTCGCACGGTTCGGGCATTTCACCGACGGACCGACCGACACTGCCGGTTGCCAAGGCGCATTCGCATCGGCATCGTGCCCGCCAGAAACAGGGAACGAACGAGACGCGAATCATGCGCACCGAAGACGGCCAGACAATCTTTCTCAAGGATTATGCCGCCAGCCCCTATTGCATCCGCAAGGTCGAGATGCGCGTGGAGTTCTGGAGTGAGCGCACCATCATTCAGTCGCACCTGTTCGTGGAGCCGCTTCAGGGCACCCACAGCGACACGCCCTTGCGGCTTGACGGAGAGGACCTGCAGCTCAATTCGATCGCCATCGACGGCGCGCCCATCGCGCATGACTCTTACGAAACTAACGAATTCGCCCTGACGATCTTCTCGCCACCGGAACGCCCGTTCGTGGTGGAGACGGAAGTGATCCTACGCCCGCAGGACAATACAAAGCTCATGGGGCTCTATCGGTCCAACGGGATATGGTGCACCCAGTGCGAGCCGGAAGGGTTCCGGCGCATCACCTACTTCATCGACCGGCCCGACAATCTGGCGACCTTCCGCGTCACCATGGTCGCCGACCGGCAGGAGGCGCCGGTGCTTCTCGCCAACGGAAACCCGGTGGAAAGTGGGGATGCCGGCAGCGGACGCCATTATGCGGTGTGGGAGGACCCGTTCCCAAAGCCGGCCTATCTGTTCGCCATGGTGGCCGGGGACCTGGGAAAGATCGAGGACAGGTTCACCACCCTGTCCGGTCGGGACGTGGCGCTGGCCATCTACTGCGAGCATGGCAAGCAGGACCAGTGCCTTTATGCCATGGACGCGCTCAAGCGCTCGATGGCCTGGGACGAGCGCCGCTTCGGCCGCGAATACGATCTCGACGTGTTCAACATCGTCGCGGTGAGCGATTTCAACTTCGGCGCCATGGAAAACAAGGGGCTGAACATATTCAATGACCGGTATGTGCTCGCCCGGCCCGAAGTTGCGACTGATGCCGACTACGCCAATGTCGAGAGCGTGATTGCCCACGAATATTTCCACAACTGGACGGGCAACCGCATCACCTGCCGCGACTGGTTCCAGCTCTGCCTCAAGGAGGGCCTGACGGTCTTTCGCGACCAGGAATTCACCTCGGACGAGCGTTCTCGGCCCGTCAAGCGCATCGAGGACGTTCGCGCCCTGCGCACCCAGCAGTTCCCCGAGGATGGCGGGCCCCTCGCCCACCCCGCGCGTCCCGACAGCTACCGCGAGATCAACAATTTCTACACCGCGACGGTCTACGAGAAGGGCGCCGAGATCGTGCGCATGCTGGCGACGCTCTTGGGCGAGGAGCGCTTCCGGGCAGGCATGGACCTCTATTTCGAGCGGCACGACGGCGAAGCCACCACCATCGAGGCGTTCATCGGCGCATTCGAGGCCGCCAACCAGGTCGATCTCGGCCAATTCCAGAAATGGTACCTGCAGGCGGGCACGCCCACGGTCACGGCCAGCGACCGCTACGACCCCGCGACCCGCACCTATACCCTTACCCTGAGCCAGAAGACCGACCCCACGCCCGGCCAGCCGGTCAAGGAGCCGATGCTTATTCCGGTCCGTTTTGGCCTGATCGGACCAAACGGTAACCCGGCAAGCTGGACGGCAGCGAGTGGCGCCGCAATCGACGATGACATCATCCGGCTCGACAGGGAAAAGGTCGAACTGGTGTTCGAGGGGGTGGCCAATCGGCCGGTGCCTTCGCTCATGCGAGGCTTTTCGGCCCCGGTCCGGCTGGAGGACAGTCTCTCCGAAGAAGACAGGTTCTTCCTTGCCCGCCACGATGCCGATCCGTTCAACCGCTGGCAGGCCCTGCAGGACGTAGCGACCGCCTTGATGGCGAGCGCGGTTCGCCGCGGTGGCGAGATTGATGCCGCAGGGGCGGAAAAGCTCGCCGATGCACTCGCCGACACCCTCGACCGCGACGATATCGACGACCAGTTCAAGTCCCTCGCGCTGTCGTTGCCAAGCGAGACGAACCTGGCGCGTGCGCTTGGCACCGATGTCGACCCGCAGGCGGTGCACGACGTGCGCGGCGCGCTGATGGCCGACCTGGGTACCCGCCTTTCAACTAGGCTCGGCGAGGCGTATGAACAGTCTGCCATTGGCGGCGACTACACCCAGGACGCCGAGCAGGTGCGCAAGCGTGCGTTACGCAACCAGTGTCTTGCGCTGCTGGTGGCGAACCGGGCACCGGCGTCCCTCGACCTCGCCCGCGCCCAATATGACGGAGCCGACAACATGACCGACCGGATCGCAGCTCTTGGCGCGCTTGTCTCGGTCTGGGCGGACGACGCCGTCCGCCTGCTTGGCGACTTCCGCAAGAGGTTCGGCGGCGATCCGCTGGTGTTCGACAAATGGCTCGCCCTGAATGCAGGGGCCCCGGATGAGGGATGCCTGCCGCGCATCGAGGCCCTGCTGGCGGAGCCCGATTTCCCGCGCAACAATCCCAACCGCCTGCGGGCGCTTGTCGGTACGTTCGCCATGGCCAACCACGCCCGGTTTGCAAGTCCCGACGGACGAGGATTCCGGTTCGTCGCGGAGTTCTGCGCGGATGTCGACAAGCGCAATCCGCAGGTCGCCGCAAGGGTGCTGACGGCTTTCCGCGCATGGACAACCTATGAGCCGGTGCGGCGGGCCGCGGCGCGGGAGGCCCTTGAAGCCATCCGGGCCAACGCCACGCTTTCGCGCAACACCGGGGACATCCTGGAGCGCACGCTGAACGGTTAGAAGAATTTTTCTTCACCGCTAAGTGATTCATCCGACTCTGGAATTCGGGCCGCGCAAAAAAGTGGCCCGAAAACACTATGGACAAGACTCTGTTAACCGATTCAATCTCTTAGCCGGGCAAGTGATTTGGGCACCAATCCTTCGGGACTGGAGGGGACAATGCGGTCGACGGTGTTTTCCGGCGTCAATCTGAAGGGATTCCGGTTGATCGCCGACCTGCTTACAATCGCCTTCGACCGGCTACGGACATCCTTCACCGTCGCGCTGGCACGATCCAGGCCTGCCAGCACCGACATCATTGCCGGCCTGCCCATCGGCATCGCCTGCTGGGACGCCGGTGCCCGGCTGCTGAATGCCAATGCCCAGTTCCTCGCCGACACAAGCCTCGATGCACGGGCCACAAGGCCAGGCACGACCTATTCGGAACTCATGCGCCGCCTGTCGCTCTGTCACAACCTGCACGTCCTGGCGGACGATACCTCGGGCCGTCAATTCGAGGTAGAGACCTGCGGCGGGCGCTGGCTGCTGCTCGACGAGAGGCCGACCGAGGACGGCGGCTTCGTCACGCTCGCCACGGACATAACGGCGCGCAAACGGGCGGAACTGGACCTGAAGGCAGTCCGTGCCGAGCAACGGCTACTCGCGCGCCGATATCACGAGGAGAAAATTCGCGCAGAGGCGGCCAGCCGGGCCAAGACCTCGTTCCTCGCCCATCTCAGCCATGATATCCGCACCCCGCTCAACCACATCATCGGGTTTGCCGACCTGATCCGGCACCAGACCTATGGGCCGCTGGGGGACAGCCGCTATCTCGGCTATATCAACGACATCAAGGGATCAGGCGAAAAGCTGCTCGCCTCGTTCGCCGAAATCCTGGAGCTGGCGCAACTCGAGGGCGGCGACAAGCTCCTGTCATGCGAGGAAGTCCCGGTTGACGACCTGATCGGCTCAGTGTTCGCGCGCTTTTCGGGGCAGGCCAAGCGTGCCGGGGTGACCTTGAGCGCCAGCCGGGGAACGGATGCGTTGGTGATTGCGGATCGGGCCTCGCTGCAGCGCATGCTCGGTAACCTGGTGGAGAATGCCGTCCGCTTCACGCCCTCCGGCGGCAAGGTGACCCTTGGCGCCTGGGAGGCGGGCGACGGTGTGGTTCTCGAGGTTTCGGACACGGGTATCGGCATTGCCCCGGAGCGGCTGGAAACCCTTTCCCACCCGTTCGTGCTTGGCGACGCCATGTTCACCCGCGAGCATGGCGGCGCCGGGCTGGGCATCGCCATCGCACGAGCCATCGCGGAACTCAGCGGCGGCCGCCTGGCCATCGACAGCAGCCCGGCCTACGGCACGACGGTTGCAGTATCGTTGCCTGCCATCACAGGTTCGACCGTGGCATCCCGGCCCGTCGCCGCCTGACCTTTCAACCGACGCGCAGCTTCTCGAACCACGCCTTCGATGCGGTGGAAACTTCTTCAGTCATCGCCTGAATGTCTGCCTCCAGTCGGCTGAAATCGGGATAGTTTGTCAAACGCGCCAGCAATTCGCGGAATGCGGGCGTCCATCCCTCATCCTTGAAGGGATCGAGAAGGCACGCGCTCATGATCTGCAGGATCGAGGAATAGACCGCATGGATGGCGGCCATGCGCTCGCCCTCCGGCAGCAAGCCGATCTGGCCAAGCCGCGACAGCACTTCCCTTGGCGGAGCCTGGGGGGCCGCAATGGCCTCCGCTTCCAGCAATTGCGCGGCCTGGGCCATGAATTCCAGATCGACCAGCCCGCCCGCGGCCAATTTGAGGTCGAAGGGGTGCCTGGGCTTGCGCTCGCGCGCCATCAACGCGCGCATGTTCAAGACGTCGGTGACGGTCTTCTCCCGGTCCCGGGGCATCCGCACAACCTCGGAAACGACCGCCTCGACCCGCGCCGCCATTTCGCCATCCGCATAGATCGGGCGGGCACGGGTGAGAGCCAGATGCTCCCAGGTCCACGCGTCCTTGTGCTGGTAGGCCGAAAAGCTGGCAAGGCTTGTGGCCAGAGGGCCCGCATTGCCGGATGGGCGGAGCCGCATGTCGGTCTGGTAGAGCACGCCCTGCGCGGTGGGCGACGACAGGGCCGCGACCAGGCGCTGGGTGAGGCGGGTAAAGTAATGCGAGGTGGCCAAAGGTCGCTCGCCGTTCGACTCCTCGACACCCGCCGGCGCCTCGAACAGCATGATGAAATCGAGATCCGAGGTCACGGTCATTTCCCGGCTCGCCATCTTCCCGAAGGCGAGCAGCGCCACTTCTGCGCCCGGCACTTCCCCGTGCCGCCTTGCCATCTCCTCGCGCACAGACGCGAACAGTCGCCCCAACAGCGTCTCGGCCACCGCAGAAAAGGCCCGCCCTGCGGCATCGGCGCCAATCGTTCCGGAGATGAGACCGGCGGCGACCAGGAACATCTGCTCCTGGCCAATGATGCGGGCGCGATCCATCAGGTCCTCGTAGCCGCGAGCATCGGCGAGAAAAGCGTCGAGCTTCTCGACCAGCACGGCAGGCTGCGCCACATCGTCGGCAAAGGCGGGATCGATCAGGCCATCCATCACATGGGCGCGATGGATCACCAGTTCCGACATGCGCGGCGCGGACGCCATGAACGCCACCAGCATGTGCAGCAGGACATCATGATTGCGCAGCAGGGCAAAGAGTTGCACGCCGGCCGGCAGGCGCGAAAGGAAATGATCGAAGCGCGCCAGGGCGCCGTCCGCATTGCCGGTGGCCGCTATTGCCTCGAGCAATGCGGGCAACAACTCGGTCAGGTGGGCGCGGGAAACGGCGGCGCGGGTCGCCGCGTAGCCGCCATAGTGCCACTTGCGAACCGTCGCAGATGCCTTTTCGGGTTCGGCAAATCCCAGATTGGCCAGGGTTTCGATGGTTCCCGGGTCGTCGTCGCTACCCGTGAACACCAGATTGCCGGTGGTGGTGGCCAGCGTCGCCCCTTCGGTGAACAGTTCCGAATAGTATGAAACCACCGTGGCGAGTGCATCGCGGTAGCGTCGGCCGAATGTCTCGACATCGGGTTCGCCCATGAGGCAGGCGATGCCCTGAACCCCCTCGTCATCTTCAGGCATTACATGGGTCTGCTCGTCGCGCAGCATTTGCAGCCGGTTCTCGATTGCCCGCAGGAACCAGTACTCGCGGACCAGGGTCGATGAGGTGCGCGGCGTGATCCACCCGGCCGCGGCCAGGGCCTCAAGCGCCGATGTCGTCGGCCGGACTCGCAATCCCGGATCTCGGCCGCCGGCAATCAGCTGCTGGGTCTGGGTGAAGAACTCGATCTCGCGGATGCCCCCACGGCCCAGCTTGACGTTGTGCCCCGCCACGCGCTCATCGCCGACATTGCGGTGAATGTTGATCTGTCGCTTCATCGCCTGGATGTCGGCGATAGTTGCGAAGTCGAGGTGCTTGCGCCAAACGAAAGGCGCCATTTCCTTGAGAAACGCCTCGCCGACGCCGCGATCGCCGGCGCAGGGCCGCGCCTTGATCCACGCAGCGCGTTCCCAGTTCTGTCCACGCGCTTCGTAATAGGTCATGGCGGCATCGAACGACAGCGCCACCGGGGTCGAGCCTGGATCGGGTCGCAACCTCAGATCCGTGCGAAAGACATAGCCGTCCGCGGTCCGGTCCTGCATCAGCGAGACCAGATGGCGCACCATGCGGCTATAGAGCTTGTTGGCCTCAAGGGGGTCGGCCAGAATTCCCTTGTCGGGATCGTAGAAGGCGACGACGTCGATGTCCGACGAATAGTTGAGTTCTCGGCCGCCATGCTTGCCGAGCGCGAAGATCACCAGTCCGCAATTGGCGGCCAAAGCCTCGTCGGGCGACATCAGAATGCTGCCCTTCCCGGCCGCTTCGCGCGCGAGATAGTCGAGCCCCGCTTCCAGCGCGGCGTCAGCCAGATCGCTGAGCGCCTCGCATGCCCTGCGGGTCGTCCAGACCTGGCCGACCTCCGCCACGCCGGCCAACAGGGCGACGCGCGCCTTCGCCCGGCGAAGCACGACCTCGAGCTCTTCCTCGGAGGCTGCCGATCGACCTGCGTCATTCACTGCGGCGAGTTCCTGCGCAAGCGCCGCGTCGGCGTCGCCGCCGAGCGCACCGGCGAACCAATCGGCCTCGCGCCCGGCCAGTTCGGCGAGGTACGGCGCTCTTGCGAAAAGGGGCCCCAGGAGCGGACTCGCCCTGTCGACCGCTTGGTTCCCATCGAGCGTGGCCCGCCACTCCTCGAAGGCACGATCGGACTGCCCCCCGGGCAAGGGCTTGAGTTCGTCGGCAAGGCTCATGCGAAATTGCCCGCCGGGTGGTCAGATCGACCTGGGCAAATCGATGATGGCGCGAACGCCAGGGTGATTGTCCTCGAGACGGAATGTCCCGCGATGCAGGTGCGCAACCGCGGCAACCAGCGACAGGCCGAGCCCGGAGCCCGGCTCGGTGCGGCTCTTTTCGAGGCGCACGAACCGCTCCACGACCCGCGCCCGCTCATCTTCGGGAATACCAGGACCATTGTCCGCAACCTCGATCAGCACGCGTCCGGTTTCCTCGCGCACCTTGAGGGTAATGCGCCCCGGACCCGACGCACTGCGCTGGGCGTACTTTATGGCGTTCTCGACAAGGTTCACAAGCGCCTGGCCGATGAGTTCACGAATGGCGCTGATGCGGATCCCCTCGCCCGCATCCGCCTCGATTGCCATGCCCGCGTCCTCGGCCACCGGCCCATAAAGTTCGGCGACATCGGCCACCGCCGCGCTGAGGTCGAGATCGGAGAAGGCGCCGGACGGTGCCCCCGCCTCCGCGCGCGCGATCATGAGCAATGCGTTGAACGTGCGGATCAACTGGTCGCTCTCGGCAATCGTTGCTTCAAGGGCCGTGCGCTGGCTCTCATGGGCCGATTCGTCGCGCAGCGCCGCCTCGGCCTTGTTACGCATGCGCGTCAGCGGGGTCTTGAGATCATGGGCAACGTTGTCGGTGACTTCCTTGAGCCCCTTCATGAGTTGCTCGATTCGGTCGAGCATGGCGTTCAGGCTCGTCGCCAGGCGGTCGAATTCGTCGTCGCGCGGCGTCACCGGCACCCGTTCGGAGAGATTGCCGGACATGATCTTGGTGGAAGTCGCGGTGATGGTGTCAATACGGCGCAGCACCCGCATGGCCGTGAGCCCACCGGCGATCGCGGACAGGACGATGATGCCCCCAACCCCAAACAGGAACCCGCCGAAGATGATTGCGGAATAGCCGCGTCGCTCGATGATGTCGCGGCCAACGACCAACCGAAGTCCGTTGTTCAGAAACGTGGTCTGAACAAGGGCAAATCCCTCGGTGTTCTCCTCGCTGCCATTGCTGTCGAGTGCGCCGGGACGCGTGTAGGAGAAGCTTGAATACCCGGATTGCTGCAGGGCATGCGCCGGCATGTCCGAAACATTTCCGGCCAGCATCTGGCCAAGCTGGTCGCCCAGGTAGTAGATGCCTGGGCCGGGCCGGGCCGACAGGCGCTGGACGCTGTAGATCAGCGCGCGAATGCCCTGCTGGTCGTTCACGCGCATCAGGATCGCGGTTTCGCGCTGGATCGAGGCGGTCTGCTGGCGCTGGATAGCGAGCGAGGACTGCCAGGCCATGTAGGCCAGCAGCGCGATCGAGAACACGACGAAGATCAGGATGAACAGCGCTGTCAGGCGCACGGTCGATGTGCGCCAGATGCGTCCGATGCTAGTCACGGATCATGTACCCCGCCCCCCTGATGGTGTGCAGAAGGGGGGTTGCATGGCCCTTGTCGATCTTGGAGCGCAGGCGCGACATGTGGACATCGATCACGTTTGTCTGCGGATCGAAGTGATAGTCCCATACATTCTCGAGCAGCATCGTGCGGGTCACGACCTGCCCGGCGTGCTTCATGAGATATTCGAGCAGGCGGAATTCCCTGGGCTGCAGCAGGATCGCTTCGCCGGCGCGCTCCACCTTGCGCGACAGCCTGTCCAGATTGAGGTCGCCAACCTGATAACTGGTCGCGGCCTCGCCCGGGCTCGAGCGGCGCGCCAGCACCTCGATGCGTGCCAGCAACTCGGTGAATGCATATGGCTTTGCCAGGTAATCGTCACCGCCGGCGCGCAGGCCCGTCACGCGGTCGTCGACTTCGCCAAGCGCTGAAAGGATCAGGACCGGGGTGCGGTTGTCTTCGGCCCGAAGGGATTCAACGATCGACAGTCCGTCTCGACGCGGCAACATGCGATCGACGATAAGGACGTCGTATTCCATGCCCGAAGCCATGGCGAAACCGGTTTCCCCATCCGAGGCATGATGGGTGACGTGCCCGGCCTCGTCGAGCGCCTGGATCAGGTAGCTTGCCGCCTCACGGTCGTCTTCGATCAAAAGGATCTTCATGGCGGGTCTACTTTGCAGTCCCTTTGCCGGAATGCAACGGGATCGTCTCCGGGAGCCCTGAGGTCCCGGAGACGATGTGCAGATCTACTGCTTCGACGTGTCGGTCAATGGCAGGCCGATGAAACGGATCTGGCCGTTTCGGCTGGCCTTGATCAGGATGGTCGAGCGGCCGCTGTCGCGTACGCCGGATATCGCGTTCTCGAAGTCCTGCGGCGAAGCGACGGCCTTGTTGTCGGCTTCAAGGATCACGTCGCCGACGGCAAAACCCTTCGAAGCCGCCGTGGAGTTGGGATCGATATCCTGGATCAGGAGTCCGGCCCCATCGCTGTTGGGCACCAGCGTCAGCCCGACGCTGGAGACCACCGGCTGGTCCGGCTGGGTGGGCTGGGTCTGGTCGTTCTGGGCGACCTGCTGGTCCTTGAGGGTATCGAGCGTGACCTTGATATCCTGCTTCTTGCCGTCGCGCAGGATCGAGATGTCGACGGTCGAACCCGGCGCATAGTTGGCGATGGTGCGAGCGAGATCACGCGCGTTGGCGATATCCTTGCCATCGACGCCCACGATCACGTCGCCGGACTTCACGCCCGCCTTGCCCGCAGGAGCACCGTCGGTGAGATTGGTGACCAGCGCGCCCTTGGTATTGGGCAGACTCATGCTGTCGGCGATATCCTTGGTGACATCCTGGATGCCGACGCCAAGGAAGCCGCGGGTCACAGAGCCATGGGTCTTGAGCTGCTCGACCACCTGCTTGACCGTGGCGGCGGGAATGGCGAATGCAATGCCGACATTGCCGCCATTGGGCGAGAAGATCGCGGTATTGACGCCCACCACTTCACCGGAAAGGTTGAAGTCGGGGCCGCCGGAATTGCCGCGATTGACCGCTGCATCGATCTGGATGAAATCGTCATAGGTGCTGGAATTCAGGTCGCGGCCACGGGCCGAGACAATGCCCGCGGTGACCGTGCCACCCAGACCGAATGGATTGCCGACCGCAACGACCCAGTCGCCAACCCGCACCTCGTTCTCGGCCAGCTTGACGAACGGCAGGTTGCTGGCGCCATCGATCTTGAGCAGGGCAAGGTCCGTCCGTGGGTCGGTGCCGATGATCTTGGCGGAGTGTTCCTCGCCATTGTCATAGACGACCGTGACCTTCTGTGCGTTCTCGACCACATGGTTGTTGGTGACCACATATCCGTCGCCGGAGATTATGAAGCCCGAGCCTGCGGCCACGAACTTGCGCACGGGTGGCTGCCCGTTCGGTCCGTTGCCGGGCCCCTGGCCCATGTCGGGGCCGAACTGGTCGAAGAAGCGCCGCAGGGGATTGTCAGGCGGCAGATCGGGAAAATTGAAATAGTATTGCGAGCTGTTCTGGACCTTTTCCTGGCCGTCGACCGTGATCGAAACCACGGCCGGCTTCACCGCGGCCACCAGATCGGCAAAGCCCGCCGACGGGGCGACCGAAGGTACCGTTATCTGGGCATTCGCCGATTCGCTGGTCAACATGAACGCCGTGGCGCCGCCGCCGAGCGCCAGTGCGATCGCAAGCGTCGATGCCACGATCATCTTGCGTGAGCGGCTGAAAATCCTTGAGCGCATCCTGGTCTTCTCCTTGTCGAATTCTGGCTGCTGGGCTCTCAACAGGTGGCGCAGTTATGCAGGGTCGCGGATTTCGCCAAGATGAATTGCACATTAAAAATCCGTAACGTGCGTGACGAATTGCGTCTCGACCATGTCACCCTCCGATGGAATCAAGACGCTTGTTCCAGGGCTTTGAGTGGTTGCATGTTCGAATCGGAATACCGGCACCCGCTCCACCTGAACATGCTCTAGCGGAGCATCTGGGCACCCACGCTCCAGAGCAACTGCACGGCCACCAGGGTCAGAACGATCCTGAAGGCATGGCGAAAGCCCTTTTCCGGCAGTCTGTCGAGCAGGAAGCCGCCGAGCGCGGTGCCGGCAAAACCGCTGGCGATCATGGCGAGCACCAGGGGCAGATAGTCGGAGAATGCGAAACCCAGGAGGGTGAAGGTGACGACCTTGAACGTGTTCTGCATCGTCATCAGGAATGCATGGGTGCCAACGATCTGCCGGCGATCGTCGAGGTTTCGCAGGAACGTGACGACAAGCGGGCCGGAAATGCCCACCACCATGCCCACCGCCGACGTCAACCCGCCGGCAAGCGTGACCGTTAATGGCGTCCGCCCCCTGATCGGCGGCTTCGGCGCCCATACGCCATAAAGGATGAACAGCCCGATCGCGGTCTTGAACACGGTGTCGGGCAGAAGCGTCGCCACCCGGCCGCCCAATGCCGCGCCGATTGCGCTGCCCAGCACGAACCAGCCCACGAAATGCCACTGGATGAAGGCCCGGCGCAAGATGGCCCGGCCCCCGTTCGACCCGAGTTGCACGAAGCCGTGAACCGGCACGGCAACAGCCGCGGGCAGCATCAGGCTCATCACCGCGATCAGCATGGATCCGCCGCCAAGACTGAAGGCCGCTGTGGTGGCGGATGTGAAAAAGCTCAGGCCGATGAGAAGAATCGCGCCGGCCGCATCGAGCGTTGGTGGCAGGAGATGGAACGATGACAGGACCATGCGCGGCGATTAGACCGCTTCGGGGCAACCTGCAAGGGGCTAGCCGACCTGTACCAGTTCCGCCGTGATCCGCGACTCGCGCGACAATATCCTGTGCACATGGCAGTGTAGGGCGACGGTCAGCATTTCCTTTCGCCGAATTTCGTCGAGATCGCCGTCGATCATGACCTTGCAATCGAACACGTTGACGCGATTGGCACGGTCCGGCGCGCCACCGAGACCGTCCTCGTGCTCAGTCATGAAATGGGAAACACGCGTTTCGATCACCTTCACCGGCCAACCCTTGCGCTCGGCAAAGATGCGCAACGTGATGGTGGTGCACGAGGCAAGCGCGGCCGCGAGCAGTTGCATGGGCGACAGCCCCAGATCGTCGCCGCCGTTCTCGACCGGCTCGTCCACCGCAATCGTGTGGCCCGAACCGCTGACGTCAAGGGCATATCGGCCCTTGCCGTTTTCACGCGCAGCAACGTAGGGCCGCTGGTAGCTCACCCGTCCGCCCCCCGGTTTCTGAGCCGCTCGAGAGCCTCGCGCTCTTCCGGGCTCATGGGCGAGGGCCTGGCGGGCGCGGGACGGTGCCGCAGTCCTACGATGATTGCCGCGATGCCGGCCAGCAGTGCGGCGGGCGCGGCGATCCACAAGGCCAGCGTGTGCCAGGCGAACACCGGCCTGAGCAGCACGAACTCGCCGTAGCGATCGACGATATATTGCATGACCTGCTGATCGCTATCGCCGGCCACAAGCCGTTGGCGCACAAGAACCCTCAGATCATGGGCGAGATCGGCATTGCTGTCGTCGATCGATTCATTCTGGCAGACCAGACAACGAAGGTTCTCCGAGATCGATCGTGCCCTTGCCTCCAGCGCCGGATCCTTGAGCATCTCGTCGGGATTGACGGCCAATGCCGCAAACGGCGCCAGCAGCGCAACCAACAGGACCGAGACTGCGAAAAGCCGCCTCACTCGGCGGCCTCCGCCTTGAGGCGCGCAACCCGTCGCGGCGCCCCCACACGCAGCCGCCTGTCTGTCAGGGACAGGCCACCCGCAGCGGCCATGAAGAGAGCGCCCATCCAGATCAGGGTGACGAATGGCTTGTACCAGAGCCTGACGACTAGCCGTCCATCGGACCCAAGTTCGCCAATCGAGATGTAGAGCTGGGAAAAGCCATAGGTGGTTATGGCCGACTCGGTCGTCGGCATCTTGCTCGCCTCGTACACGCGATGCTGCGCGGTTGCTGTCCTGGTGGTGCCATCTGGCGCAGTGATGGTGAAGTGATTGGCATCGGCGGTGTAATTGGGTCCCGCGAGGGTTTCGACATTATCGTAATGGACCGAATACCCGGCCACATCGGCGCCCTCACCCGGGCTGAGGGTGGTGATCGTCTCGCCCTGCCATGCGGTCGAGGAGACGATGCCGAGCACGGTAATTCCCAGCCCCATATGAGCGATCGCGGTCGACCATGCGGTGCGCGGCAGACCCTTGAGGCGGCGAATGCTCTCGGAGAACGGAATGCGCCCGAGCCTTGAGCGATCGACCAGTTCGGCCAGTGCGCCGAGTATTACCCACGAGCCCAGAAGCAGGCCGAAGGGCGCAAGCGAGACGTGGAACCCGGTAGCGGCGAAATAGACCACCGCCAGGACCAGCGCCAGGACCAATGCTCCCGCGAGACGCTGGGTTGCCGCGATCAGGTCGCCGCGTTTCCATGCGAGGAAGGGCCCGAATGGCAGGATGACCAGCAGCGGCACCATGAGCGCGCCAAAGGTGAGATTGAAGAATGGAGCGCCCACCGAGATCGCCGTCCCGGTCAACGCCTCGAGAATGAGCGGATAGAGCGTGCCAACAAGAACGGCGACGGTGGCGGTGGCAAGGAACAGATTGTTCAGGATCAGCGCGCCTTCACGGCTGATCGGAGCGAAGAGGCCGCCTGCCCGCAAGGAATTGGCTCGAAAGGCGAAAAGCGCAAAGGCGCCGCCGATGAAAGCCGCAAGGATCGACAGGATCACAAGCCCTCTTGTGGGGTCGGAAGCGAAGGCATGGACCGAGGTGAGCACGCCGGAGCGCACGAGGAACGTGCCCAGCAGGCTCAACGAGAAGGTGATGATGGACAGAAAGACAGTCCAGATCTTGAGCGCATTTCGCTTCTCCATCACCAGGGCGGAGTGCAGCAGCGCAGTCCCGGCGAGCCAGGGCATGAAGCTGGCGTTTTCCACCGGGTCCCAGAACCACCAGCCGCCCCAGCCGAGTTCATAATAGGCCCAGTATGATCCCATCGCGATCCCGAGGGTCAGGAAAAGCCATGAAGCCAGCGCCCATGGGCGCACCCAGCGGGCCCAGGCGGCGTCGATGCGCCCCGAGATCAGGGCCGCGATGGCAAAGGAAAAGCACACCGAAAACCCGACATAACCCGTGTAGAGAAGCGGCGGATGCACGGCCAGGCCGAAATCCTGAAGAACCGGGTTGAGGTCACGACCCTCGACAGGCGCGGGAAACATGCGGGTGAACGGGCTCGAGGTGAAGATCGCATATCCCATGAAGGCAGCGCCGATCAGGCCCTGCACCGCGAGCACAAGGGTCTGCAGATCGGCGGGCAGCCTGCGCCCGAATGCGGCGACGCTCGCCCCGAAAGCCGTCAGGATGAGTATCCAGAGCAGCACGGAGCCTTCATGATTGCCCCAGACGCTGGTGACCTTGAACAGCATGGGCATGAGCGAATGGGAGTTCTCATAGGCAAGCGCCAGGGAGAAATCGGAGGTCACGAACGCCTGGATCAGCGCGGCGAACGCTGCCGCCACAAGCAGGAATTGCAACACCGCGGCCTGCTGGACATATGTGCTCACCGCCCCTGACCGCCAGTATACAAGGCCGACCAGGGCCTGGGCGGCGGCAATCGCGAAGGCCAGAATAAGTGCGAAATGTCCCAGTTCTATCGACATGGATTGACCTCACCGGGTGCGGCGGCTGTCGGCGCGCGCTCCCATTCGCCGTTTTCCTTGAGCTTGTCGACGACGTTCTTGGGCATGTAGTTCTCATCGTGCTTTGCGAGGATCGTGGTGGCCTTGAACGTGCCATCGGGCAAGAGGCTGCCCTCGGCCACAACCCCCTGCCCCTCGCGGAACAGATCCGGCACGATCCCCGTATAGCTCACCTTGATGTCAGCCTTGCCGTCCCCGACAATGAAATCAAGCTTTTCGCCTTGCTTCTTGCACGATCCTGAACCGACCAGCCCGCCGATCCGCACCGCCTGCCCGACCGCAACGTGCTGCGCCGCCATTTCGGAGGGCGTGTAGAAGAACACGATCTCGTTGCGCAGCGCGGACAGGATCAGGGCCACGGCCAGCGCCACGACGGCGAGGAGCCCCAGGATTACCGTCAGTTTCTTCTGCTTGCGGGTCAAAACCGAACTCCTACTTCACCTGCAGACCGGCCTGTTTCGCCATGTTGTCGAGGGCGGTACGCGCGGTCGCGTCGGGATAGGCCGCCACCGCTTCGTCATATGCCTTCTGGGCTGCAGCCTTGTCGCCGAGCACCAGACGGGAACGCACCAGCCGGGTCCATTCGTCAATCGAGCCGCCGTCGGATTCAAGGCGGGACGCCAGCCCTTCAACCATGCCCTGCACCATCTGACGTTGTTCCGGATCAAGGCTGAGGCCGTTTCCTGCAGCGGGGGTCGCACCCGTCTGTCCATTCTGGGCAGCCTCAAGGCCCGCCTGCGCGGCCGGCAACCAGGATTCACCGCCCCTGGACAGGGCAAGGACATCGTTCCACAGCCTCTTTGCCTCGTCGAAGCGTCCCTGGCGTGTTGCAGTATCGGCCAGATAGAAGCGCGCCCTGACATTGCCGGGGTCGCGCGCCACCGCGCTGTTGAGCAGGGCCATCGCCTCGGCGTTCGGCGTGCCACCATTCGCCATTGTAAGCGCCTCGGCCAGATCGGTCTCGGCGTCCGCGGTCGGCGGCTGCAGATCCAGAATGCGCCGATAGGCGTGAACGGCATCGTCGAAGCGCTGCTGCTGCATGTAGATCGGGGCGATCACCTGCCAGCCACGCAAGTCATCCGGCGTTTCCTTCAGCCGCTGCTCGACCTTGGCGATTGCCTGGGCAAGACTCATGCGGTCGGCGATTTCCGCCTGCCTGGCCGAAAGTGGCTGCCCGGGGAGTTGCGGACTGCCCAGCTGCCAATAGATGCCGAAGGCGACAACCGCTATTACGAGCACCGACATGGGGACCAGAAAACGAGGGGGCCTTGCGCGGGCCAACCCGGACGTTTGCTCGCCGGACTGGCGCAACAGTTCCCGGGCAAGTTCCGCGCGTGCGGTTTCTCCGTCTTCAATGGAGAGTTCGCCGCGCGCCACATCCCCCTCAATTTCTTCAAGCTGGGCACGATGATGGGCGTCCAGCGCCGAAGCCGCGTTATCCGGGTTCGCGTTGACCGCCTGCAGCCGACCCGCATAGAACAATGCGGCGCAAGCGACGAGCGTGAGACCGATGGCAAGGGCCCAGAACACCATGGGGACGAACTTCTCCAAAACATGCGCATGCAGGGCGCCTGTTCCTATTAGGCGATTTGGCGAAAAGTTGCACCCGATGCAAGGCATCCTATCCGAGCGCATTGCCGCACCTTGCGCGACTGGCCAGGGCGACTGAGCACGCCATGACAACCAAGACCATGGATATTGCCATTTTCGGCTCCGGACCCGATGCCATGCTCCTGGCCGGCCTCCTGGCTCGCCGTCACGGCCGCAAGGTTGCGCTGGTCCGACAAAGGCCGTTTGCAGGACAGATTCAGCGTTCCCCCGACCTGGCGGCTGCGTTGATGACCCGTCCAGAGAGCTGGATCGAAATCAGGCGCGGCGCAGACGATGTCTTCAGGCTGTTCGGTGAGATGGGGGCCACGGCAAGCCTTGAGCGCGTGGAGGTGCGCTTTGCGGCGTCCGGCCCGGAGGCGGCCGAAGCGCTCAAGCACATGCGCCATGTCGCCCAGGGCTGCGGCTGGGCTGTGCAAAGGGAGGTGATGGATGGCACGGGGCCAGATCGCTACGCGATCAGGCTGAGCGACGTGATACGCCTTTCGCGCCATAGGTTGATCGCCGCGCTTTCCGCCTGGGCGATTGATACAGGCATCATGCTGCTGGAGGCAGAACGGTGCACGAGCCGCGTGCTCAGGAATGGCAATGCCCGCATCACGCACGATGGCGTGACAATAACGGCTGAACTGGCGGTGCTCGCCGACACGGATGCGCTGCAGGCGCATCTTCCTGTCGCCGAAATCGAGCGTCATCTGCGTCTCCTGCGCGGCACCGTATTGTTGACGGAACCAACGGCGGCCCTCTCCGTCCCTGTCATGGTCGATGCCGATGGCGGGATGATCGCGTCGCAGTCGGCCACGGGCGCAGTTGCGATCAGCGGCGCCGGGAGTGCCGACATGGTCATTGCGTCCGCGGCACGCCGATGGCCGGAGATCGCCGGGTTGCGACTGGCCGGCCAGGCAATGACCCATTCATGCCTGCACCGGGATGGCGGTCCGGTATTCGGCAATGTCGGGCAATCGGGGGCGTGGTCCCTCGCTGGCCTCGGGCCGGCATCGATCGTTTTCATGCCGGCGGTCGCCCGGCAGATCGCGGGCGACGGCGAGGAAACCGGGAATGGGTTCTTCCTTGATCGCGGCACGGGCCGTCGCCGCGCGCCCGGTGCCGCTGAGTTTATCCCCCTTGCGAGCGATGGAGTGCTGACGTGAGTGCCCGGTCCAATCGCCTTGCGGACAAGGCCGCCGACGGTCTGGGCGGCGACTGGATAGACCGCGGCCACCCAATATCCTTTCGCCTGAATGGCATGACCATCGAAGGCTTTGCCGGCGATACTGTGCTGTCGGCGGCCGTGGCGGCGGGCATATCGGGCGCCGGCACCAGAGGTGGCCTGCCACTGGCACTGACACCGCGGTTTGCTCCGCCAGTTCGGCCAGTCCGCGCCGTGGAAGGCGAGCAGGCATTGTTCCCCATGCAACGCACCCCGATCATCGAGGGGGCCGAATATGTTACGCCCGGGTTCCGGGCCTCGTCACGCCTTGTGCGGACCGCTGCGAGCCTGTTCGGCAAGCGGCCGGACACGCTCGGCGAACGGTTCGAACGCGACTTCAGGCTTCACGAACCCTGGATCGATCAGGCCCCGGAGGCCAGCGTCGCGGTTGACCTGCTGGTCGTGGGCGCCGGGGCGGCAGGCCTTGCAGCGGCCGAGGCGGCGGCACGAACCGGGTTGCAGGTCGCGGTGGTGGAGCGGGCCCAGAGTGCCGGTGGCGCATTCGGCCTGTTTCACAAGGCGAACGCCACCGGGGGCAATCCTGACCGGCTTTTCGACGATTTGAGGGGGCGGGACAACGTCACATTCTTCTTTCGGACCGAGGTGTTGCGCCTCGCCGAGGGGCAGGCCGTGGCCCATCAGGTCAGACTGGACGGCACAACAGTGGAGGCGCGCCTGGTCGCATTCACCGCCCCCCGCATTGTATTGGCCACCGGCGCGCTCGAACGGTTGCCGGTCTTTCCCGGCAATCGCCTGCCCGGCGTGACGGGTGCGCTTTCGGCATTCTTCCTGGCCTATCGGTTCGGCGTGTGGCCGGGCTCGAATGCAATGATTGCGACTTCGGCCAACGCGGGGTACAGGCTGGCCACGCTGGCCTCCGAAGCTGGCGTGAGGGTTGCACGTATCATTGATCCCCGGCTCGCCCCGGCCTCACGGCTGGTGGATTTCGCCAAGGCCGCTTCCCTGCCCATGGCGCCCGGCATCACCCCCGTTCGCGCCGAGCATTCACCCAAAACGGGCCGCATCGCGGTGCAGACGCGAATTGTCAATCATGGGACGCCCACCGGCGATACCTTGCTCGACGTCGACCGCCTGGTAATCGCAGGGGGATGGCAGCCCGACCTTTCGCTTTGGCACGGCACGGGTGGCGGGGCACGTTGGGACGATGACAGGCAGCAATTGCTACCGGAGGGCGACGTCGACGGCGTGGCGATGGCCGGGAGCGCTGCGGGATGGCGCGATCATACCGCGGTGCTGGAAAGTGCGCGCGCGGCCGTGGCGCGACTGCTTGGACGGCGCGCTGATGAGATCAGCGAACCTTATACCGATCCCCATTTCGAGACCCCGGACAGCATAATTCCCCCAGTGTCGACACCTGACGCGGTCCAGCATGCCTATCTCGACGGCGGGGCATCGCTGACCATGTTGGGTGCCGACGAAGTGGTCTCCGGTCTCGAGGCCGCACCGCGCGCCATTTCGATCGGCGACCTGACGGCGCACGTGCTCCTGGGCCAGATCGACGGCGAAAGCATCCATGAACTGGCCAGCGAGCGATGCATACCGCCGCGCCGCCTTGTCGATGTTGCGACCGCGCGCCCGGCGGAGCAGGCGCCGGGATTTGCTGGTAGATCCGGCGTGCCACACTATCTCGCCGGCCGTTTCGGGGACGCGCAGAAACGTGTCGCTATCGCCAGCGCGGATGGGCGCGCATTCGAGACCGGCAGCCTCATATTTGCCAATAGCGATCTCGCGGAGCCGACGGACGCGGTCGGCGTGGTTACGGAGGATGGTGGACAGGGCAAGACCCAGGCCGCGCTCGTCGCCATCCGGTTTGCGGAGAAAGGTGCCCGACTCGTCGTGCGCGATGGGGCAAGCCTGTCCTATGCCGTGATCGAGAGTGACGAGGTCTAGGCCAGGCCGCCAAGCCGACGAACGGCGGCATCGCGGGCCCGCCGCAGGATTTCGGCGTATTTTTCGTCGAAACGGATCTCGGCCATGCGGATGCCTGCATCGAGGCGCTCGCCCAGCGCGGCTCCCGCCGGGTTGTCCCGGAACGATTCCAGCGCGCGGCCGGTCAGCACCTCGATGGCCTGCCCGCTTTCGTTCCACACCTGATCGAAAACCACATTGAGCGCCAGCGAAGAGCGTGCGTCGCGCACTGCGTTCAACAGGTACAGTCCGCCATAAGCGGCAAGCGCCGCGTCCGGATCGAAACGGTCGACACCCTCGCGCGGGCGGCGCAGCGCACGGTTGATTTCGCCGGTGACCCCACGCAGGCGCGCTTCCAGTTGCCCGGAAACCCGACCGGTCAAATCGGCAACCATGTGGGCCCAGATATTGGCCCGCGAGACTTCGATATATCCCGTCGCCGCGCGTATCAGGCGGTGAAATCTGTCGATGGCCTTGCATACCAGATCGGCGTCGCGATCAAGGACGCCCGGGCGTTGCAGGATTGCCAACTGGGCCTGGGCATGGGCAAGGATCGCCTCGATCAGCGGACCGAACCCTCCGCGGCTCAAGGCTGCATCGCTGGCCGCGCCAGTCTGCCGTATCGCCGCCACCACGAGCCGGGACGGATTGGCGACCTGCCCCACGACAGCCATCATCATCAGTGATGTCAGGCCGCTGTCGGCAAGAGGCATGGACTTGAGCGCGGCCCCGAGCGCTTCTTCGTCCTGGGTTTCGTTGGCGACCCGACCGAAGTCCAGGGCCTTGGCAATAACGGCGTGCGCCCTGAGCGCGGCAAGGAACACCGGCAGGCGTTCGCGCACGCCATCCCCGCCCATTTGAACAGTCATGCGATGATCGGCCTCGACCGTCTTCGCCTGGCGGATCGCCTCGTCAATCGCGTCAGTGACTTCGGGAATGAGTGGGCCGAGAAGGGCAGACGCGGAGGCGCCGGATTCAATTTCCGCCACCAGGCGCTCGGCAGTGACCGGCAGAAGGTCACGGGCCACCCATGTCCAGATTGCCTCGGCATGCTCGCGCGCGATTGCGCCGTCGAAGGGGTAAACACCCGGCTTTTCGACAAGAACCGGCGAAAGCGCATCGGCAATCACGCCGAACCCGGCGCGGAACACCTGCGGCGGCGGACTCTTGCGAATGGCGGTTTTGGCGATGGCTGCGCTTTGCGGCATGGCGGCGAACCGTCAGTTTGACACTCGCCACCACACTACAGCGCGATGGTAAAAAAAGGCTTTTGTTGTCGGGGGTTCGCCCGCCAAATGAGTTGGCTTCAACCTGCCGAGACGTCCACGACACCCCACTGCCCGTCCATTTCACGGCAGGCCGTTCCCTTGCGCAGGTAGTCGCTTCCCTTGACCGATACGGTGTGGGTGAAGTCCCGGCAATCGAGATTGTTCACCCGCACATATGGACCGACCGTCACCGTGCCGGACGCTCCCGAATCGCCGGTCCAGTATCTGGGGGCGCCAGGTCGGCCGAACTGCAGCGCGTAGAACTGGGCGCTGGCGGCTTCCGATTTTTCCTTGTCGCTGAGCAGTTTGCCCGCGGCCGGATCGATGTAGGCGAGAACGTCGGTCGCAGACAGGGCGGCGGCGGTCGCTTGCGCCGGATTCTGGGTCGCAAGGGCGTCGCCCGGCCCCTGCGCATTACCGAACGAATCGAACCGGGCGCAGCCCGAAAGCGCAAGAGATCCAATCACAGCTAACGACAACAGGGAAATCCGCATATCCGATCCACTCGAATTGTTTTCGTCATTACAACGGCTTGTTGCTCAAGTTGGCCTTATTCCGCACCCGGCCTTGCGGCCGGAAGGATCAGACTGGCGCGCAGACCTCCCAGCGCAGAACGGGTCAGCTCAATCGAGCCACCATAGACGTCCACAAGCTCCTTGACGATATCAAGACCAAGGCCGCTCCCTGGCGTTTTTTCGTCCAACCTGACACCGCGGCGCAACACTTTCTGGCAATCCTCTTCGCTGAGCCCTGGCCCGTCGTCCTCGACCACGATGGCCATGCGCGATGCGTCCGGACCGGCATCGAGCGTAACCGACACGCGTTCGTGCGACCATTTGCAGGCATTGTCCATCAGGTTCCCGGTCAATTCCTCCAGGTCGGATTCGTCGCCACGAAACCAGGGGCTGCCGGGTGCGGAAAACGAGATGATCCGATCCGGATGAAGCTTCTGCATTACGCGCGTCAACCGTTCGAGCACGAGCCGGCTGTTCGTCCGCCTGCCTACCGCCGCGCTGCGGGCGGCAAGGCTTGCCCGGTCGAGATAGATCGAAACCAGGGAAGCCATCTTGTCGGTTTCGGCCAGCACGATGGGCGACGCCGTCGTCGTGCTCGCACCGGCCTCGTTGCGAAGCACCGCCAGCGGGGTCTTGAGGCCGTGGGCGAGATTGCCGACCTGGTTTCTGGCGCGGTTGATGATTTCGGCGTTGGAGCGCAGCAACTCGTTCACCTCTTCGGCCAGCGGGGCGATCTCGCGCGGGAAATTGCCCTCGACCTTCTCCGCCTCGCCTTCGCGGACCTGCTCGACCGCAGCGCTCAATCTGTCGATCGGCCGCAGGGCGACCCGGGCCACGATGAAGCTCATGATCGCAAGTGCTGCACCCACCGCGCCCAGAACTATGAGGGCCTGCCCACGGAAATCGTTCACCCGCTTGTCGATCTCATCGACATTTCCGGTCAGCATGACGGTGAACTGGGCGTTGTTGACCAGCACGCGGCGTTCGACGGCGAGAATGCGGGCGCCGAAATTGTCCTTTTCTATTGAGACGCGGCTGCCGTTTGCGTCGAACGGGCCTTCCAGGGCGGGCAGGATGGAGCCGAACAGTGACTGCGAATAGTTGACGATCTGCCCGTTGGCATCGCGTATCTGCCAATACCAGCCGGTCGCCGGACGCGAGAAGCGTGGATCGGTCAGCCCGATATCACCGTTCTGCGTGCTGTCGGACGAGGCGAGTTGCCCCACAAGGGTGTCGATGTTGAATTCGATGGTGTCGCGGAGCGTCTGCTCGAGCGCCTGCGAATAAAGTCCGGAAAGCAGGAAGGTCGTGGCCAGGAGCGCGACCACCAGCCAGCCGGCCGAAAGCGCGAACAGGGTCGCTGCAATCGAGCCGCGACGCATCAATCCGCGATCTGATAGCCAAGGCCGCGCACGGTCTGGATGCAGTCTTCAGGGAGCTTTTTGCGCAATCGACCCACAAAAACCTCTATCGTGTTGGAATCACGGTCGAAATCCTGATCGTACATATGCTCGGTCAATTCGGTGCGCGAGACGACTTCGCCCTTGTGCAGCATAAGATAGGACAGCAGCCGGAATTCGTGGCTCGTGAGCTTGATGGCCTGGCCGCCGACGGTCACCTTCCCGGCGCGCACATCAAGCCTGACGTCCCCGGCGACAATTTCGTTGGAGGCATGGCCGGCCGCGCGCCGCACCAGCGCGCGAACCCGGGCCAGAACCTCTTCCATGTGGAAGGGCTTGGCCACGTAGTCATCGGCCCCGGCATCTATCCCCTGCACCTTGTCGCTCCAGCGATCGCGCGCCGTCAGCAGCAATACCGGCATGGTGCGGCCCTCGCGCCGCCATGCCTCGAGCACGCTCAGGCCGTCCATTCGCGGCAGGCCGATATCGAGAATCACCGCATCGTAGGGTTCGGTCTCGCCGAGGTAATGCCCTTCCTCGCCGTCCAGCGTCACATCGACCACGTAGCCGGCGTCGGTAAGGGCTTCCTTCATCTGGCGGTTGAGGTTTTCGTCGTCTTCGACAACCAGTATGCGCATGGTCAAGCTTTCGTCACGTCCCCGAGCCTTCAGAGCATTGTGCCGTCGGCCGCCCGGAAAGTCACGGTGTTGCTTTGGCCGGGAGGCCATTTCAGCGGCACGACCCAGACCAGGCCACGCCCCTGTTCACACAGTCTTGGCGCTCCGACAATCGCCTGGCCGGGTATGCCGTTCGCCGCGAGCACCTGGGAAATCTGCAGGGCCTGGCCGGCGCTTATGACCTGCAGCATCTTTCGCTTGTCAAGGCACGCGGCATCGGCGGGCGAAAAGGCAGCCGTCGCCGTCACGAGGACGGCGGCGGCAAGGAGGATCAACGATTTGCGGGCCTTGTTCATGGCTCGAAACCTATCGATCGGTCTATGAACAGCGAATGAATGCCTCAGGGTTTCTGCGCAGATGCCGAAATCCCCTTGCGCAGGAAGATGACAGCCAATGCCTGAACGATCAATTGCCCTGCCGACTGGCTGTCGAAACTGGGCACGTCGATGCCAAGCAATTGCGTGACGCCGGCGAGCAGCATCACCAGGGCAATGATGTAGGTCTTGTAGCCGGAGAGAATATCCACTGGACGACTCCTTGTGTTGGTGGACGGAGGGGAAACAGGGGCACTCGCCGGATCATCGCCGGTAGCGGCCATTGCCACAGCGGCGCGCCGGACATCCTCGACGCGTGCGCGCCAACCGGAGCCGAAAACCAGCCAGCCGCCCAGCGATTGCAGGAAGCCAAGGCGTTTGCCGCTCAGTCGATCGATCAGCGCGGCAATGCCGGCCTCGGCGACCGTTCGCCGCATCGCGGACAAGGTGTTCGGTCCCAGAATGCCATCGGCCTTTGCGCCGACCAGATATTGCAGAGTCTTCACAGCGCGTTGCGGGCCGCTGTTTACGGCAAAGTCGAACATCGCGAGGTCGAGACCGGCTGGAAGAGCGGCGGCATTGATCGTTTGCCAGTAGCGGTCGCGGTAGATGCGTCCGGCCTCGTCGCTTCCAAGCTCACGCACCGCGCTCCTGGGCAAACGCCACCACGGCGATACGCCGCGCCAGCCGGCCAGGGTGCGACGCGTCACGCCGAAATTGGTGGCGCCGCCGGGATCAAGGGGATGATTCACGAAGCCCCCCTCATGGCGAAGGACAAGGGCCAGCGCCGCCGGCCAGTTGCTGTCGGTCATTGAGTTCTCGCTCCTGGGCAAGGGATCAGGCGACGAAGTGCCCGTGCGCGGCGTGTCCGGAACCGTAGACCGGGCTGGTCTGGGCAACGGAGTAGTCGAATGCGCCTGGCAAGGTTCCGAAGTCGGCAATCTGGTC
>DATCMU010000047.1:0-203043 GCA_036563245.1 Devosiaceae bacterium
AGGTCGAGTTCTTCCGCCGCCTCCGAGATGGTGCGGAAAGCGTCAGGCGATTTATCCACGACTCGCCTCCCGGTTCAAACTGTCTTATTTTACAGCACGAACCATAGATTTGTTGATCTTGGATTTCAACACGTTGCTGGGTTTGAACACCAGAACCTGACGCGGAAGGATGGGAACTTCCTCTCCGGTCTTGGGATTTCGGCCGATGCGCTGATTCTTCGAGCGCACCTGAAAGGACCCGAAGGACGACAGTTTCACGTTGTCCCCGCTGACCAGAGCATCGCTGATCAGGTCGAGCACACGCTCCACCAGTTCCGCAGATTCGGTCCTTGAAAGGCCAACGGCCTGATATACCGCCTCCGCGAGATCGGCCCGAGTTACCGTCTTGGCTGACATCCATCCCCCCGATCGAACGATTTGGCACCGCGCAAGGCCGGGCACCCCAAGCCTTTGTTTATCCCCAATGGGTTAGATTAACTCCCGCTGCGCGCTGCGGTCAATGGCAGCCGGGAAGCAACGTCCGCTAGGACCGACAATCCACCTGGACAAGTGGAAACAGGTCTGCGACCGGGACGAACACAGCACCTATGCTCGAACGGGCCTCCCGCGTGTCCCCGAAATCGTCAAGCCGGTATTCCGCCAGGCGGCGAAGGCCTTCAAGGGGCAGATGGACGCGCCCGGGATCGCCAACCAGAATGTGCGCACCAAGGGCGCGATACCTGTCGAGCAGGGCCGCATTCCGCCTGGCCACCCTCGCCTCATAAAAGACATCGCCGGCCAGAACCACCTGCGCGTCGAACACCTCCTGATTCAGGCCAAGGTCCTCGTGGCGAATATCAAGCGCGACCCGATTTGCGGCTGCATTCAGTTCGATCGCCGCCACGCCGTTGGCATCGCGCTCCGCGGCGGTGACATGGTCGGCCCCCGCAAGCGCCGCCGCAATGGCCACAAGCCCGGCGCCAGCGCCGATATCGAGCACGGATTTGCCGCGCACAGCCTCGGGGTGATCGAGAACATGGCGTGCCAGGGCTATCCCGCCCGCCCACGGATAGGCCCAGTAGGGAGCGTCCGCGTCCCTGTCCAGAAACGCGTGCAGCCCGCTTCGGGGGTGAGCGGTATGGATAAGGACCTCGGGAACCAGCGGGACCGGCTGCAGGTGCAGGTTCGCGCGAATGAAAGCCGCGATTGCGGAATGCGTCGTCGGCGCTGCCTTCACTCCCGGCGCAGCCTCACCAGCGGATCAGCGACGCGCCCCAGGTGAAGCCGCCCCCCATGGCTTCGAGCATCACCAGGTCGCCCTTCTTGATCCGCCCCTCGGCGACGCCCGCGCTCAGGGCCAGCGGCACCGAGGCGGCAGAAGTATTGGCGTGCCGATCGACCGTCAGAATGACCTTTTCGGGCGCCACGTTGAGCTTCTTGCCGGCCGCCTCGATGATGCGCCGATTGGCCTGGTGGGGCACGAACCAGTCGAGATCGTCCACGGTATAGCCTGCCTTCTGGAGAACGCCTTCCACGACATCGGAAATCATGCCCACAGCGTGCTTGTAGACTTCGCGTCCCTCCATGTGGACGTGCCCCACCGTCATCGTCGAGGAAGGTCCGCCGTCGACGTAGAGCTTGCTCCAGTGCTGCCCGTCCGAACGCAGGCACGAGGCCAGCACGCCCCGGCCTCCGGCATCGCCCTCCTCCGCTTCGAGTATGATGGCGCCCGCGCCATCGCCGAACAGGACGCAGGTCGTGCGATCGGTCCAGTCGAGAATGCGCGAGAAGGTCTCGGCACCGATTACGAGCACACGCTGCGCCAGTCCGTTCTTGATGTAGCTGTCGGCGGTCGCCACGGCATAGACGAAGCCCGAGCATACCGCCTGCAAATCGAAGGCGGCGCCGGAATGCAGGCCAAGCTTGTTCTGCACGATCGCGGCCGTCGCGGGAAAAGTCATGTCGGGTGTCGTGGTGGCGACGACGATGAGGTCGATGTCCCCGGCCTCGAGGCCCGCTGCGGCGAGGGCATTGCGCGCGGCGTTGACGGCGAGGTCCGACGTCAGTTCATCCTTGGCGGCGATGTGCCGCTGGCGAATTCCTGTCCGCTGCACGATCCATTCATCGGACGTGTCGACCATGGTGGAGAGTTCATCGTTGGAAAGAACGCGCTCCGGCAGGTAACTGCCGACGCCACGCACGATCGATCTTTTACTGGTCACGCCGGTTTTACCTCTGGCTCTGATTGTGGGGACTCGGCTTCCGCATGTACCTCGATGGGTCCAAAACGGGTAAGCCCCTCACCTATCTTTTCGATAAGCTGGCTGCGGGCCATGTCATAGGCCAGTCCCAGTGCGCTCTTGACGCCGATTTCATCGGTGCCGCCGTGGCTCTTAATGACAATTCCGTTCAACCCAAGGAAGATGCCGCCATTCACCGTACGCGGATCCATCTTCGAGCGCAGCGCCCTGAGCGCCTGCATGGCCAGCAGCGCGCCCAGTTGCGACAGCCAGTTTGCACTCAGGGCGGTGCGAAGATAGGTGCCGACCTGGCGCGCAGTCCCTTCCGCCGTCTTCAGGGCGATATTGCCGGTGAACCCTTCGGTCACCACCACGTCCACCGTACCCTTTCCGATGTCGTCGCCCTCGACGAAGCCGTGATAGAGATAGCCGGCTCCGCTATGCGCGGAAAGGATCTTGGCCGCGTCCTTGACCGAGTCGAGGCCCTTGACCTCCTCCACGCCGACATTGAGGAGCCCCACGGTGGGGTTGTCCTGGTCGAAGAGCGCCTTGGCAAGCGCTGCGCCGAGAATGGAGAAGTCGACCAGCTGCTTTGCATCGGCTCCGACGGTCGCGCCCACGTCCAGCACCACAATGTCGGAACGAAGCGTTGGCCAGATCGCGGCGATCGCCGGTCGCTCGATACCCGCCATCGGCCGCAGGCAGAACGTGGCCATTGCCATCAGGGCGCCGGTGTTGCCCCCCGAAACCGCGACGTCGGCCTCGCCGTCCTTGACGGACTGCAGCGCGAACCACATCGAGGAGTTGCCGCGCCCCTTGCGCAGGGCCTGGCTCGGCTTGTCCTGCATCTGTATGGCGTTGTCGCAATGCCTTATTTCGCTGACCGGCTGCAGATTGGAGAACTCGGCCAAAAGCGGCTCGAGTTCGTCCTTGCGGCCATGAAAAAGGAAGTGAAGGTTCCGGCGTTCCTTCAGCGCAAGGCTTGCGCCGTGAAACACGACGCGCGGCCCGCGGTCGCCCCCCATGGCGTCGACGGAGATAGTGATGTTCCCGTTCATTGCCTGCCCGCAGTTCTGCCCCGACGCTGCGGGGCCCGGTCACCTTAACCAATAGAATCCGGGGCGCAAGTCCCCGTTGAAGTCATTCAAAAAAGCCGGATCAGAGCTTGTCCTTGAGGTGTTTGAGCATATCGAATGCGGAGGGTTTTTCCTCCGCTTCGTCGCCGAGAACCCCGGTCACGCTGGCACCGGGAGCGCGCGGATAGGGGTCGATTGCAAGCGCCAGCAACTCCACCAGCAAATCGGAAAGGTCGAGTTCATTGCCCTCGAAATAGTCCGGAATGTCGTCGGCTTCCAGATCGACAAAGACCTCGGCGCCCGGCTCGTGACGGATGGTATTGTCGCGTCCAGGCATGAATATCCGGTCGACAGGTTCGTCAATTTCCTGCCGAACCGGTTCGAAACTGACCACGCATGGCTGCACGACGACCGCATGCAACCGGCCAAGCGCGCGAAGGCCACCGCGGAACGCAGCGACCGTGACGCTGGCGTGCAGCGAATCGACCGAGCTCACACCCAATTGCCGGGCCAGTTCGACCCGCTGTTCCTCGTTGGCCTCGACTTCGACGCTGCGCCCGGCCGGTGGCAACTCGTCGACGCGGATGCTGGCATCAAGCACCGCTGGCTCTCGACGGGGCCTGGTCATGCCGGCGCTCCGAAGACGATCTCGCCGGCCATGATCGATGGCGCTGGCTGCTCGTCCAGTTCCCTGACCAGAGCAAGGACATATTCGGCCATCGCGTCGAGATGCTCCGGCGTTTCGCCCCCATAGACGTTTCGCACCAATGCGCCCTTGAGCGCGTCCATGTCGCCCGTGTCCAGCGCCTCGGACAGCTTGCCCAGAAAGCCGTAGAAGATGTTGCCCATGTTCCGGATGCGCTTGGGCACCGAAAGATCGCCGACGCCCATTTCCCGCAGCGACCGGTCCATATCGTGAAAGAAAAGGTCGAACAGGGCCTGGGTGAACAGGCGGCCCTCGCCGCGCTCCTTGCGCAGACGGCGAAAAACCAGCCCGATATGCAGGCTTATCATGTCGAAACGCCCGGTCAGCGTGTCGGGAACTTCCCACTCGGCATAGAAGACCGGCTGTCGGGATTGCGCCACAATGGCATTATAGACGGCATGGACCGGGCCCGTCAGGCGGCTCTTGCGAAAGAACGGCAGGATCATCTGGTGTGGACCCGTTGGTGGAAATTCATGGGTTACAAACATTGGCGTGCGATGCTGCACTTGCCAGAACCGGTATTGGACGGCTACACATCTTCGCGGTCGACCGGCCCCGTTGCGTGCCTATAGTCGAGAGCTAACGGAGAAGTCAAATCGATGCCGAAATCGGTGACTACACGACGCCCGATCCGAAGTGCAGCCTTCGCTGCCGTCGCTCTCTCGCTCGCCCTGGGGCTTGGCGGATGTGCCGGGGTCGGTGATTTCTCGTCCACGCGCACCCAAGGCTATGCGATCCCGGACGACGCCCTTGCCCAGATCCGCCCCGGTCAGAGCCAGGAACTTGTGCGTGTCGTGCTCGGATCTCCCGAGACGCAGAATACATTTGCCGACGAATCCGCCTGGTACTACGTCGAAACCAAGATTTCCGAGACCGCGTTCGGGATGACTTCCGTGCAGAGCAGGCGCGTTCTTGCCGTCTATTTCGACAAGAACAGCAAGGTCAAGGACAAGGCCCTGTATACGCTCAAGGATGGGAAGGTATTTGCCATCGAAACACGGCGCACCCCCTCCTTCGGCCAGGACAAGACCTTCGTGGAATCGATCCTGAACTCGGTCGGTATCTGACGCCCGGTTGCCGCCAGTTGCTGACGTGAACTCAGGCGGCGCTGCGGCGGCGCCTGGTGTCGGCCCATGCCAGAAGGCCAATTGCAGCCGTGGCAATGGGGATGGCCAGCACATTGATCGACTGCCAGCCGATCGTTTGCAGAAGCAATCCGGAACTGATCGAGGCAACCGCCATGGTGCCAAAGACCAGTTGCTCGTTGATCGCCTGCACCCGCGCGGCCTCTTCGGGCCGATAGGCGCCAGTCAGAAGCGTCGTCGACCCGATGAACCCGAAATTCCATCCCAGGCCCAGAAGCACCAGCGCCGCGTAGAAGTGCCAGGCGGTTATGCCGTTCAGCGAGGTCATCGCGCTGGCAAGAATCAACATCAGTCCGATGCCGGCAGTCACATGGGCGCCGAGCCGTCTGATAATGTAGCCGGTGACGAAACTCGGCGCGAACATGGCGACGATGTGCCACTGAATGGCATAGGTCGCGTCCTCGGTCGGCAGCCCGCATTCCACCACCATGGCCAGCGGGGCCGCGACCATCACGAATGTCATCAGCGCATATGAGGCCATCGCGGAGAGAATTGGCACGAAGACCTCCGGAGTGCGCAGCAACTCGGCCGTATCCCTGCCCCTGAACTCGCCTGGCGCGGGCCGCGCCACCGGCGCGAGCCGGGTGAAGCCAAGCGCCGTCATGGCCGCGAAGGCCAATAGCGATATGACGAGGAACGAGCCCGAAAAGGTCGTGCCGGGCAGCACATTACGCGCATGATAGGCCAGTTGCGGCCCTACAAAGCCGGCAAGGACGCCGCCAAGCAGCACGAAAGAGATCGCCCTGGGCTTCAATGCATCGGGTACGCTGTCAGCCGCCGCGAACCGGTACTGCTGTGCGAACGCGGCCGACGCACCGACGAAGGCAAGTGACAGGCAGAAGAACACGAAGCTGCCCGCCTGGACCGAGAACGCCGCACCAACCCCCGCAAGCAGCGCCAGGAACGAGCCGAACATGAAGCCGGCCCGGCGTCCCAGTCGGTAGATCACAAAGGTGGCCGGCCCCGCAGACAATGCCAGGCCCACGATCATCGAGGTGATCGGCACGGTCGCCAACTGGGGCGCAGGCGCCAGCGTCGCGCCGGTCAGTGCCCCCACCGCCATGACAATGGACTGGTTCGAGCCGCCGATGGCCTGGGTTAGCGAGAGCAGCGCGATATTGCGGGCCGCTTGGTTGCCGGCAACGCTATCGGACATCGTGTTCCGCCACTTCGCTCAGCATGCCGGCACCGCTAGATCCCCTCCTCGACGGCGCGAACCTGCCGGGCAATGGCATCGAGCACGCCGTTGACCAGGCCGGGCACGTCGTCGGAGAAGAAGGCCTTCGCCACGTCCACATACTCGGAAATCACCACCTTTGAAGGGATATCCGGCTTGCGGAGCAGTTCAAAGGTCCCGGCCCGCAATATCGCCCGAAGCGTCGCGTCGATCTTCGCCATGGGCCAGCCTCGGGCGAGCGCCTTGTCGACCATGGGATCGACGTCGAGCTGATAGGCGATCACGCCGGAAACGATCTGGCGGAAATAGTCCGCATCGGCGGGCAAGTATTGCTCGCCTTCGATCTCCTGCCCCAGGTTGTGGGTCATGAACTGGGCCAGCGTATCTTCGAGCGAGGCGTGGCCCACATCCATCTGATAGAGCGCCTGGACCGCGGCGAGTCGTGCCGCGCCGCGTTTGTTCGCGGGGCGGGTCTGGCGTTCGGCTGATTTTGGCTGTTCGGGCATTTCAGGCGCCGAACTGGTCGCGCAGCGCGATCATGTCGAGGGCTGCCTGCGCGGCGGCGCCCCCCTTGTTCTTCTCGTTCACCCGGGCCCGTGCCCATGCCTGTGCATCGTTTTCGACGGTAAGGATGCCATTGCCGATCGGCACACCATAGCTCACCGAAATGTCCATCAGGGCGCGCGCGGATTCATGGGCGACGATATCGTAATGCGACGTCTCTCCCCGGATCACGCAGCCCAGGGCGACGAAACCGTCATAGGGCGTGCCATCAACCTCTTCGGCGGCGATCAGGGCCATGGCGATGGCGGGGGGAATTTCAAGTGCGCCGGGGACCGAAACGCGGTCGACCTCGACGCCGGCGGATTCCAGGACCGCCAGGGCGCCGCGCACCAGCTCGTCCGAGATGTCCTTGTAGAAGCGTGCATCGACCACGAGAATGGAGGGCCGCTCGGCCATGACGTCAATCCTTTGTATCCGGCGGCTTGGCTGAGCCGCCCTTTTCTGCCAGCCGCGCGGCGTATCGGGCCATCTGGTCGACCTCGATATTCACCGCGTCGCCAACCCCATAATCCGCCCAAGTGGTAACCGCAACCGTGTGCGGGATCAGATGGACGGTGAAATTGTCGCCTTCGACCTCGTTCACGGTCAGCGAGGTGCCATTCAGCGCGACCGACCCCTTGCGCGCAATGAATTTCGACAGTTCAGGCGGAACTTCAAATTTCAGGCTCAACTGATCGCCAAAACTCGTCTTCTCGACCAGGTGCGCCAGCCCATCGATATGACCGGAGACGAGATGCCCGCCCAGTTCGTCACCGATGCGCAAGGACCGTTCGAGATTGATGCGCCTGCCCTCACGCCATTCCCCCATGCGCGTCACTGCAAGTGTCTCGCGTCCGGCGAAAACTTCAAACCAGTTGCTGCCGTCGTCGCTGCCCTTCGCGGTGACCGTCAGGCAAATCCCCTCGCAGGCAATCGATGCCCCGAGTTCGATGCTGTCGGCGGCGTAAGCGGTCGCGATCCGAAGCCGCCGCCCTTCCGCACCGTTCTCGATGCGCAGCAATCTCCCCACATCGGTGACGATTCCGGTGAACATCATCTGGCCCTTTCATAGGTGACGAGCCGATCCGACCCCAGCATCCGGCTATCTGTCCGGACAAGCCCGGATCGTTCGATCTCTGCCACGATGCCGCCGTCCCTTGCGGCGGGAATGCCCGGGCTGCCGATATCACTGTCGCCCAGAAGCAATTCGAACCGGTCGATCAGCCCTCCGGCGAGCAACCCAGCCGTCAACTCGGCGCCTCCCTCTACCAGAAGGTCCGCAATCCCTTCGTCGCAAAGGACCGCGAGCGCGCGTGCCAGATCTGGCCGCCCGCCCGTGCCGTCAACTTCGATGGCCATGGCGGCGTCCGGCACAGGTGGCGCGCCGGGGCCGTGGATCACGATCGTTTGCCCCGCAGCCCTCAGAGCGTCGAACAGGCGGAGCCTGGCGGGCAATTCGCGTAGTCCTGCCAATACAGCCGTGCGTGGAGAACGGCATTCCAGGCCCTTGAGGCGCACATCCAGTCGGGGGTCATCCGTCAACGCGGTCCCTGCCCCAACCATCACCGCATCGCTCAATGCCCGCTTCATGTGGGTCCAGCGGCGCGCGTCGTCGGACGTGATCGGGACATTGGCTTGCCCGGGCCTGCCGATCATCCCGTCGCGCGACACAGCCAATTTGGCCGTTACAAAGGGCCTGCCTTGCGAATGACGCATCAGGTGCCCCTCATGCAGGCGCATGGAAGTCGCATGATCTCCGACCAGCGCAACCTCGATTCCGGCGGCGCGCAGCCGATTCAGTCCCTCACCCGCGGTGCGCGGATCCGGATCCTGAAGACCGCACACGACCCGGCCGATTCCCGACGCGATCACGGCGCTGGCACAAGGAGGCGTCCTGCCCTGATTGTTGCAAGGCTCAAGGGTCACATAGAGGGTCGCCCCCTTCGCCTTGCTGCCGGCCAGCGCGATGGCCTGGGTTTCCGCATGCGGACGCCCACCAGCCGCTGTCACCGCACGCGACACAAGCACCGCATTTGTCGGGTCAACGATCAGTGCGCCCACTGTGGGGTTTTCCGCCGTCGTTCCGCGATAGGGCGTCGCGTAGCGCGCGGCTGCGTCGAGCCATCGCAGGTCAGCGGGCAAAAGCGTGGTCAATCGTCCTCACCGCCGCTTTCCGCGTCGCGTCCGTCGCCGAGTTCGGCAAGGAAGGAACGGAAATCGTCGGCGGCGGAAAAGTTCTTGTAGACCGAGGCGAACCGGACGAAGGCGACATCGTCGAGCCCCTTGAGGCCATCCATGACGAATTCGCCGATCTGATCCGAAGTCACTTCCATTTCTCCCAGGCTCTCGAGATGCCGCACCACGCCTGAAATCATGCGTTCGGCGGCCTCTGGCTCGACCTGGCGCTTGCGCAGCGCGGTATAGACCGATCTCGACAGTTTTTCACGGTCGAACGGCACCTTGCGGCCCGACTTCTTGACCACGGTCAGTTCGCGCAGCTGCACCCGCTCGAACGTGGTGAAGCGGCCGCCGCAACTGTTGCAGACGCGGCGGCGCCGTATGGCGCTGGAATCCTCGGTGGGACGTGAATCCTTCACCTGGGTATCGTCGCTATGGCAATAGGGGCACCGCATGGCCGCCCTCCCGCCTCACCTGTAAATCGGAAAGGCGCCGGTGAGCCTGGCAACCTTGTCGCGCACCGCCGCTTCGATGGCGCCGTTATTGTCCTCGCCATTGGCGGCGATCCCGTCGAGTACCTCGACCATCAACTCGCCAACGGTCCGGAATTCTTCTTCGCGGAACCCACGCGAGGTCGCCGCAGGCGTGCCGACCCGGATGCCGGAGGTAATGGCGGGCTTCTCGGGGTCGAAGGGCACCGCGTTCTTGTTGCAGGTGATATGTGCGCGCTCCAGCGCCTGCTCGGCGGCCTTGCCGGTGACGCCCTTGGGCCGGAGATCGACCAACATGAGGTGATTGTCCGTACCACCGGTAACGATGTCGACGCCGCCTGCAACCAGCGTGTCGGCAAGTACCCTGGCATTCGCGACAACCTGGCGGGCATAGGCCTTGAAGTCATCACTCAACGCTTCCTTGAACGCCACGGCCTTGCCGGCGATTACATGCATGAGCGGCCCGCCCTGGATACCGGGGAAGATGGCCGAATTGACCTTCTTGGCGATCGCCTCGTCATTGGTCATGATCATGCCGCCGCGCGGACCGCGCAGGGTCTTGTGCGTGGTGGTCGTCGCCACATGCGCATGCGGGAACGGACTGGGATAGACCCCGCCGGCCACAAGGCCGGCAACGTGCGCCATGTCGACCATCAGATAGGCACCGATTTCGTCCGCCACCTTGCGGAATTCGGCAAAATCGAGAAAGCGCGAATAGGCGGAAAATCCGGCGACGATCAGCTTGGGCTTGTGCTCATGGGCGAGCGCCCGCATCTGGTCCATGTCGACCAAGCCATCCTGCTTGCGCACGCCGTACTGGATCGCATTGAACCACTTGCCGGACTGGTTGGGACGGGCGCCGTGGGTGAGGTGCCCGCCAGCATCGAGACTCATGCCCAGGATCGTGTCACCCGGCGAGAGCAGCGCCTGATACACGCCCTGGTTGGCCTGGCTGCCTGAATTGGGCTGGACATTGACGAATTCGCAGGCGAACAGCGCCCGCGCCCGCGCAATGGCGAGATCCTCGACGACATCGACATAGCGACAACCGCCATAATAGCGCCGGCCGGGATAGCCCTCGGCGTACTTGTTGGTGAGCACCGACCCCTGGGCCTCGAGCACGGCGCGCGACACGATGTTCTCCGATGCGATCAGCTCGATCTCGGTCTGCTGCCGCCTGAGCTCATTGCCAATGGCAACGGCGATATCGGGATCCGTCTGCGCGAGCGAGTTGGTGAAGAAATCGGGGAAAATGGTGGCGGTCTCGGTGGCGCTCATGGCGGTCCCTTGCCTGTTGGGAAAATGGGGTGCAAGCCGCGTTCGCTTAACACATCGCCGAGCGCGATTCCAAGCACGCCTTACGTCTAGTCGCGCCTGGACAACGCGCGCCGCAGCCGGGCAAGCGCGAGCGCCTTCATCTGGGCCTCGGTTGCATTGGCCGGCGCGATCACGACGACCTCCCTGCCCGATTGGACATCGATCGCGGCAATCCGTGCCTGGCGACCGATCACCGCGATCTCGAACAGTACCTCATGCCCATGCTCGTTTCCGTCCGGTGCGCCCACGCTCATTCGCCTTCGGCGGCAATCTTGAAGAAATCGTCGAGGCGGCCGCCTCCATGGGTGATTTGCGCCCAGTTCTCAACTGCAAATGAAATGTCGGCCAGCCCCGAGGTGGGGAACTTGGCCGCCAAGCGAAGCCGCAGGCCGGTATCCTTGTCGCCCGTCAGTCGGAGAGCCGTGGCCTGTATCGCCGGATTGTGACCGATCACCATTACCTGCCCCGCTTCGCCACCCAGTTCGCGGATGAGTCCGGCATAGTCGCTGTCGCCCGCCTCGTAGAGCCGTCTTTCGAGGCGAAGCGTGCAGGTTCCCGACAGTTCGGGCAGCAGAAACGCAAGCGTTTGCCGTGTTCTGAGCGCCGTGGAGCACAGGACGAGATCCGGAGCGATCGATTTCTGGCGAAGCACAGAAGCCAGCGCCGCCGCCTCACGTTCGCCGCGCGGCGCCAGGGGGCGCTCGAAATCGGCAATATCGGTGCTGGACCAGGCGGACTTCGCGTGACGAAGAAGCAGCAGGCGCAACATGGCCGGCTCCGTTGTGCAGGACCTTCACCCTCAGGGTAACCGGCTGGCGGCCACAGCGCCAGCCTGATCGCAGAACCGGCGCAAGCGCCCGCTACAGCAGGGCGATCTTGCCTTCGCCGTCGAAATTGTACACGTCGTCGCGGAAGCTCACCGTGCCCTGACGGTTGGCCCATGCGGTGATGTAGGTCGTCAGGATCGGCACCGGGTTCTTAATGTTGACGTCAAGACGGGTGCCGCTGGCGAATTCCGATTCCACCGCCGGCAAATCCCAGCCGTCGGTATCCTTGAGCAGCCAGGCCACCAGCGTATCCACCTGGTCCACGCGCACGCAGCCGGAGGAATGGAACCGCTGGTTCTCGCCGAACAGGCTCTTTTCGGGCGTGTCGTGCATATAGACGTCATAGGGGTTGTAGAACATGATCTTCACGTTCCCCATGGCGTTCTCGGCGCCCGGATCCTGGGTGAAGGCGTATTGCACTGCCTCGTCAGTGTTCCAGTCGATCGTTGCCGGATCGATCTCGTTGCCCGCATTGTCGAAAATGCGGATCTTGTAGCGGGCGAGATAGCCGGGGTCTTCCTTCATCACCTTGATGATGTCGCGCTGGATGATGCTCTTGGGCACATGCCAGTAGGGATGGAAATTGATCTGGAAGATCTTGCTCTTGAGGATGGGCGTCTGCCGGTCGATGCGCCCCACGATCGCGGTATGCCGCTGTACCACCGTGCCGCCCTCGATGGCCTCTATGGCAGCCGCGGGGATGTTCACCACGACATATTGCTCCGGCAGGCTGGACGCCATAGTTGCCACGCGCTGCGTGTTCAGGCGCAGCTGCTGCAGGCGATAATCCGCGGTGACATTGAGCGCGTAATAGGTGTCTTCCGCGACCTTGCCGGTGACATAAAGACCATGCCGCGCCTGGAAGCGGCGAACCGCCATGTCGAGATCAGCGTCGAACAGGTCGTTCATGCGGGCATTGGGCGACAGGTCGCCGCTGACGACCAGGCGCTTCTTGAGTCGGCTTACGGAAGGCCGGTTGTTGCCTACGATCAGCCCGAAAACCTCGCGCGGCATCTGTTCCCAGCCGCCATCGGCAACGATCTGCTCGTACTGACGGGTCGCCAGGTCCAGATTGTAGCTGGTATCGTAGGACAGGATCGGTTCGGCCGTATCGATGGCATCGAGCGCCTGGGTCGTATTGCCCTCGCGGTCTGTATTCCGAAGAACCCTGTTGCGCGCCAGCGTATCCCACAGGGAATCGTTCTGGTCGGCCATCGCAGAACCGGTCAGCGCCGCGCCCGCCCCTGCCGCCGCAAGTGTGCGCAGGACGTCACGACGCCGGGGGTGCAATGGATTGAACTGCCGCATAACCGTCTCCAAGCCTTACCTGACAACACCGCCCCATGCCGAACGGGCCGCTGTCTATCATTGGTTGGCGTTGCGCTCAACGCCACTCAACAACCCGTGAAGGCTGCATGAACTTCAGGATTTCGCCGGGTCCACAGACGCTGGGGATCACCGACAGGTATGGCGCTAGAAGCGATTTGTGGCACGAATAAGAAACGCCGGCCCGAGGCCGGCGTTCCCGTGTGCGTGTGTGGCACGAATGCCACGCGAGAGCGATCACAATTTGTAGAGGATCTGGTCCACCCAGAAACGCTCCAGGCGGGACAGCGCCTGGTTGAGGCCGCTGAATTCGTCCTGGCCAAGCCCACCGACCTTGTCGATGGACTTCAGGTGGCGGTCATAGAGTTCATCGATGACCTCGGCCACCTCCTCGCCCTTGGGGGTGAGGCGGATTCGAACCGAGCGCCTGTCGGTGCGCGAACGCTCCTGGAAGATGTAGCCGGTCTCCACAAGCTTCTTGAGATTGTAGGAAACGTTCGAACCCAGGTAGTAGCCGCGCGAACGCAACTCGCCCGCCGTCAACTCGGAGCCGCCGATATTGAACATCAGCAGCGCCTGCACGGGGTTGATGTCGTCCCAACCCATGCGATCGAATTCATCCTTGATCAGGTCGAGCAGACGGCGATGCAGCCGTTCCACCCGGGAAACCGCTTCGAGATAAAGCGGCTTGAGCTGTTCAGGTCTCTCCTGTTGCGGTGTTTCCGCAGCGTTGGATTTGATAGCCATGACTTGCCTCGCTGTAATCACGCACGATTTCTTCGTGTCTCATGCATCGAACATAGCGATCCTGGCCATAAGATCGACTTAAGAGACAAACTTAAGACTATCTTACTGGAAAAGTTCGAGAAATTGGCTTTCCAATTCCTTACCCGTGCTAGGAAAATTGTAACCTTGACGGGTCGTGAACGCCTTGCTCAGTCGTGGGCGGTACGGCGGCCAAGGGCCCTGGCGAACAACATGAGGAATACAGTGGCGATCAGCACGACCAGCCGGAGCACGAAACCGAAGAAGCTCATCTGGATGGCGTGACCGCCCAGCAGATAGAGCGCAAGCTCAACGCTCGTCGCGCCTACCAGAAGCACAGCCCCCCAGGCCGCATGCAGCCAGAGGCCGACGGAGGCGAACAGCCGCGCCACTGCGAATACCGCCAGCCATGTGAACCCGGCAACGCCCAGCGTATGGATGGGGCTTGTGCCGCCCTGGGCGATTCCCAAGAGATGTGCGGCGTCGCCGAGCCCCTGCAGCAGGGCCACAAGGGCAATGATGCGCGCATAGCGCCCCGCGGGTTCGATCCTGAGATCCATGGCAGGCTCCGTTACCGAATTCGGACTAGCCCGAATGACATGCGGCGACAAGGGCTCAATCGCCACTTGGCCAAGTGAGGCTCAGGCTGGTAGATGATCGACCGGCCGGGTTGGCGATCGGAGGGCTGGAAATGGCTGCGGACTGGATTAAGCACGACATGGACTTTCTGGGTGGCCGCAGGCTGCGGCGGCTTCGGCAGACCCCGGCCCTGCGCGCGATGATTCGCGAGACGGTCATGACGCCGGCGGACATGATCTGGCCGCTGTTCGTCATCGAAGGCGAGAACACGCGCGTACCGGTCAGGACCATGCCCGGCGTCGATCGGCTGACCATCGATCTCACGGTCGAGGCGGCAAAAGCTGCGGCGGCGGAAGGCATTCCGGCCCTTGCCCTGTTCCCCAACACGCCCGCCGAACGGCGCAGCGAAGACGGGGCCGAGGCCCATAACCCGGACAACCTGATGTGCAGAACGCTGCGGGCCATCAAGCAGGCGGTGCCCGAGATCGCGCTGGTCGCCGATGTGGCGCTCGATCCCTATACGAGCCACGGCCACGACGGCCTCCTCAAGGACGGGCGGATTCTGAACGACGAATCGGTTGCGGTGCTGGTGAAGCAGGCCCTCGCCCAGGCAAGGGCCGGCGCCGACATTATCGCGCCCTCGGACATGATGGACGGCCGCATCGCCGCCATCCGCGCCGAACTCGATGCCGACGGGTTCGAGAACACCGTCATCATGAGCTATGCGGCCAAATATGCGTCTGCGTACTATGGCCCGTTCCGCGACGCCGTTGGGTCCGGCAGCCGGCTCAAGGGCGACAAGCGCACCTATCAGATGGACTATGCCAACGCCGAGGAGGCACTTCGCGAAGTCGGCCAGGACATCGATGAAGGCGCGGACATGGTGATGGTGAAACCCGGCATGCCCTATCTCGACATCATTCGGCGCGTCGCGGACACCTATAACATTCCGGTCGCCGCCTACCAGGTGTCGGGCGAATACGCGATGATCGCCATTGCCGCCGAAGCCGGCGCAATCGACCGACAGGCCGCCATGATGGAGAGCCTTTACGCTTTCAAGCGGGCCGGTTGCGCGTCGGTCCTGACCTATTTCGCGCTCGACGCCGCGCGGTTGATGAACGGCTGAGGCTGCAACCCTTGCGCATGGGCGCGGCAACGCCGATGTTGTTTGGCTACGGAAGGCCGTACGGGCTTTCGGGGGCAAGAGGGCTGGCAAATGCGGGCGGATCTTCCAGACCCGGCGAACGCGCCGGAACTGTTCGAAGGCATTCTCATCAGGCGCGTGATGGCGTTCTGTATCGATATGCTGATCGTTTTCGGGCTGCTGGTGGCCGCCAGCATTGCGACGGCGATCGCCGGGGTCTTTTCCTTCGGGCTCCTTTGGCTTCTGTTCCCGTTCGTCGCGCCCGCCGTTGTGGTGCTTTACTATGCGGCCACGCTTGGTTCGAACCGTCGCGCCACACTTGGCATGCAGAGCATGGACATCGTGCTCACGCCGACGCGCGGCGCGCCACTGGATGGCTGGAAGGCCTTCCTGCATACTTTCGTCTTCTGGATCACCTTCTGGTACCTGTGGCCGATCTCCCTGCTGGTGGCGCTGTTCACGCCACGCCGCGAGCTGCTTCACGACCTGATCGTTGGGACCCTGATGGTCAGAAAGTCCCCGATGTCTCGCCACTGGGCCGAATATGCGCGCGGCGGCACAGCGGGCGGCACACGCAGCTAAGATCCGGCGAACCCGCCCCGATTGCTTTATCCTGCCGGTTTGCAATCGCACTTTGCACAGATGACAGATGCGGGGAAATTTCTGTTCAGGCGACAAAGATTGGGCTTGGTGCGCTCCATTCGCGCGGCCATGATCGCCGGCGATGAACGCACTGACGATACTGCCGGACTCCGCAGCCATGTGGGCGACCCTCGGAATCATCCTGGTCGCGATGCTTTTCTACGGCTTCGAGTGGGCATCCATCGAGCTGGTATCGCTCGGCGCGCTCGTCGCGCTCATGGCGCTGGGCATGCTGTTCCCTCTGGCCAGCCTGTCGCCGGACAGCCTGCTGACCGGGTTTTCCAATCCGGCGATGATCACGATCCTCGCTCTTCTGGTCACCGGGCAGGCGCTTATCCAGACCGAGGCTCTGAGCGGGTTGAGCGAGCGGCTATCCGGGCTCTGGCCAAGGTCCCCGGTCGGGGCGATCCTCCTGGTGCTCCTGATCGCCGGGCTGGCGAGTTCGGTGGTGAACAACACGCCGATCGTAGTGGTGTTCATCCCCGTTCTGGCGGCGATCCTGAGCCGGCGTGAGATGGCACCGGCGCGCTACATGATGTCTCTCAGCTTCGCCTCGATTCTGGGCGGCATGACGACACTTCTGGGTTCCTCGACCAATCTGCTCGCCGCCGGCGTTGCGCGCGCGGCGGGTGTCGACAGCGTCACGTTCTTCTCGTTCACGGTTCCGGGCCTCGCAATGGCCGCGGCGGGCGGCCTCTACGTGCTGTTCGTCGTGCCGCGCATCGTCGCCGACAATTCGGCCGACCAGCCCGGCAGGCGTGGCCGGGCCATGCAGTTCATCACCGAGATCAGGCTGACGCCGGGCCACCCGCTCATCGGCGACCATACTGTAGCGGGGATGTTCCCAAAACTCACCAACATGACCGTAAGGGCCGTAAAACGGGGGCGCACCGACTTTCTGCCGCCGTTCGACGACATAACCCTTCAGGCCGGCGATACGCTGATCGTCGCGGCGACCAGGGATGCGCTCACCGAAGCCCTGCGCGCCTGGCGGGCATTCGACGGCAGCGAAGGACAGGCAGGCGCGGCCCCCGACGGGACCGGCAATGTGGTTGTGTGCGAAGCGCTGGTTCCACCGGGATCGCGGCTGGTCAACAATGCGGTGGACCAGGCGGGATTTCTCGCCCAGCACGGCTGCCTGATCCTCGGCGTCGAGCGGCGAAGCCGGATGCCGCGGCAGCCGCTCAGCGAGATCAGGCTTGAGGCCGGCGACGTCCTTCTGATTTCAGGCCGCACGAACAGCCTGGAACGCATGCGTGGCCTGCAGGACCTGATCGTCATCGAATGGAGCGCCTCTGAGGTGAAGCCGCACGGCCTCGCCCTGAGGGCGCAATTGATCTTTGCGATCATGGTCGTCGCGATCGCTGCCGGGCTGCTGCCAAATGTCGTGGCGGCGGTCGGGGGCGCGTTCGCGATGATCGCCACCGGATGCATCAATATCCGCCAGGCGGCGCGCGCCGTGGACCGCAAGATCATTCTGTTGGTAGGCTCTTCGATTGCCATGGCGACGGCCCTGGATGCCACCGGCGGAGCAAGGGCGATCGCCGATCTCGCGGTCGCAGGGCTGGGCGGAATGTCCCCGGCGATCCTGATGAGCGGGCTTTTCATCGTTGTGGCCCTGATCACCAACGTGCTGTCGAACAACGCGACAGCCGTCCTGTTCACCCCCATCGCGATTGCAACGGCCAACCGCGTGGGGATCGATCCCCTGCCCCTGATCGCCACGGTCATCCTGGGGGCCAACGCGTCGTTCGCTTCTCCGATCGGCTACCAGACCAACCTCCTGGTCATGGGCGCGGGACACTACAGATTCAGGGACTTCTTCACCACTGGCGCTCCGCTGGTGGTGATTGTCTGGATCGTGTTCAGCATTGTTGCGCCGTGGTGGTACGGCGTCTAGATTGGCGTGGTAGCGTGGAAACAAAATGACAGAACATTCGCCGGAAACGGCCCAGTTCTTTCTGACCGCCGCAATGCCCTGCCCGTACCTGCCTGAGCGGCAGGAACGCAAGCTGTTCACGCACCTGAACGGACGCCGCGCTTCGGCGTTGCACCGCCTGCTCACCGATCACGGTTTTCGCCGCAGCCAGAACCTCATCTATCGTCCGGCCTGCGAAGGGTGCTCAGCCTGCCAGTCCGTACGCATCGTGGCGGAAGAATTCGAGGCGGGAGCAAGCCTTCGGCGCAATGCGCGCCGGAATTCCGACCTGCGGTCCGAAGAAACCATGGCGCGAGTAACCGAGGAGCAATACGGCCTGTTCCACAAATATCTCGAGGCCCGTCATGCCGGAGGCGGCATGACCCAGATGACCTATTCGGACTACGAATACATGGTCGAAGACACCCCGGTGCGTTCGATGCTGGTCGAGTACCGCGCCGCCGGAACCGAAAACGATCGTGGAGAGCTGGTGGCGGTCGCGCTGACCGACGTGATGACCGACGGCCTGTCGATGGTCTACAGCTTTTTCGATCCCGACCTCGCCGAACGCGGCCTGGGGACATTCATGATCCTCGATCATATCGAGCGGGCGCGGCGAGCAGGTCTGGCTTACGTATATCTTGGCTATTGGGTCAAGAATTCGCCCAAGATGGCGTACAAAGCTCGTTTCAGACCCCTTGAGGTGCAGCAGGAGGCCGTTGGCTGGCTGAGGCTGGACCTATCATCGACCTAGAGCCCGCCTTCGTGACCAAATCGTTTCTGTCTCGCCTCCTTGTTGCAGGGCATAGCGCTGTCTGTGTGCTCGTCGCCGCGTTCGCGGTGGCCGGCGCGCTTGGATTTGCGTCCCCAGTCCTTGATCTGTTCAATCATCTGCAGGTCCTGTGGCTCGCAATTCTCGTGCCGTTCGGCCTCGTCGTGCCGATCATTCGCCCGCCCGGCCGCTTGCGCGTCCTGCTCTCCACAATCGTGTTTCTCGGTGCGACCGCCTCGGCCGTCGTCGTGGTTCCCGAGACGCTCGCGGGCTTTGGGTCCCGGCCCGCGCCGCCCACCGACGGACGCCCGGTCTACCGGCTGATGACGCACAACCTGTTTGGCCGGAACTACGACATGAAGCGCGTCGCGGCCGAAATCCTGCGGGAAAACCCCGATATCGTTGCCGTTCAGGAATATTTCGATGAACAGCGGCACCGCCTGGGCCCGCTCCTCGCCAAGGCCTATCCCTACAGCCTTGCCTGCGGTGGAGGCCGGCGGGCATTCGTCGCGCTGTTCTCCAAGCTGCCCTTCACCACATCGCCCGACGAGGAATGCGTGACGGACGGTGGCAAGAGCGAGCGCGTTGCGCGGATCATTGCCCAGTTCAAGGGGCGAGACGGAGTGCCGTTCACCGTCGTGACAACCCATCTGGACTGGCCATACCCCATCTCGCGCCAGACATCCGAGTTCGACACGCTTTCAGGGGCGATCGCCAAGATCAACGGCCCGTTGATCCTTGCGGGCGATTTCAATTCGACGTCCTGGTCCTATGCCTTGCGCAGTTTCGCGTCGAAAGCCAACCTCACCCGTCAGACCCGTGGGCTGGTGACCTTCCCCGCCCGTTTCTTCGTCTTCGGCTGGCGCGATACCGTGCCGTTCCTGCCGCTCGATCACATCATGACGCGGGGCGGTATCACGGTGCACGAACTGCACCGAGGCGCGCCGACCGGCAGCGATCATCTGCCGGTCATAATCGATTTTTCCGTGTCGCCGCAGAACGCCTCTAGCCAGTAAACCTGTTGTTGCGCGGAAAACCGCTTGGCGGCTGCCGTCCGGCCTGTGCGCGTTCGCCGATCCAGTCGCGCAGTTCATCCATCGACTTGACAAAAGTGCGGCCCGAACTGTCTGTCCAGGACATGCCCTCGGCCGAGGCAAAGGCCTTCAGGTCGGACAGGCCCCCGTCCTTGTACTTTTGCAGGCGTACCCCCTTGCCACGCGACATGCCGGGCAAACCGGACAGCGGGAAGATCAGCAGCTTCCGGTTCTGGCCGATCACGGCCACCATGTCACCCTCGGCGGGCACGCATAGCCTTGCCTCCTGGGGCGCGCTGAGGTTGAGAACCTGCTTACCCTTGCGCGTGTTGGCGACCAGATCATCCTCGGCCACGACGAATCCGTTGCCGATATCGGAAGCGATGATCCGTTTGGCGCCGGGCCGATAGACGAACAGGTCGACGATGTCGTGCCCCTCGTCGATGTCGACCATGATCCGCACGGGTTCGCCATGGCCGCGCCCGCCCGGTAGCTTGTCGGCGCCCAGCGTATAGACCTTGCCCCCGGTGGTGAGCAGCAGAAGCTTGTCGGTCGTCTCGCATTTCAACGCGATCTTGAGGCGATCGCCGGTCTTGAAAGCCTGGTTGTCGATGTCGGCCGAATGCCCCTTGAGCGCCCTTATCCATCCCTTTTCCGAAAGGATCACCGTGATCGGTTCGCGCTCGATCATTGCCGTTTCGATATCGGCAAGGTCGGTTTCGGGCGCGGTGTCGAAGCTGGTGCGCCGCTTTCCGAGCACGGTTTCGGGACCATAGGCCTTCTTGAGTTTCTCGACCTCCGAGGCGATGGCGCCCCAAAGCCTGCGATCGGAGGACAGCAGTGCTTCAAGATGCCCCTTTTCCTCGGTCAGGGCGTCGTGCTCCTTGCGGATCTCGAATTCCTCGAGTTTGCGAAGAGAGCGCAAGCGCATGTTCAGGATCGCTTCGGCCTGCACATCCGTCAGCTCGAAAGTGGCCATCAACACCGGCTTGGGCTCGTCTTCCTCGCGGATGATCCGGATCACCTCGTCGAGGTTGAGAAAGGCGACCAGATAGCCGCCGAGCACCTCAAGCCTGTGCGCGATCTGGTCGAGCCGATATTGCGAGCGGCGCACAAGCACTTCCTTGCGGTGCTGCAGCCAGGCGGCGAGCGCTTCCCCAAGGCTCATGACGCGGGGTACGGTCCCCCGGTCCAGAACGTTCATGTTCAGGGCAAATCGTGACTCGAGATCGGTAAGCCGGAACAGCGATTCCATCAACAGGACCGGATCTACCGTTCGGGACTTCGGCTCCAGAACCAGCCGCACGTCCTCGGCGCTCTCGTCGCGCACATCCTTGAGAAGCGGCAGTTTGCGGGCGAGCAGCAGGTCCGCGATCTTTTCGACCAGGCGGGACTTCTGCACCCCGTAGGGGATCTCGGTGACCACGATCTGGTAGCCGCCGCGTCCGGTATCCTCATTCACCCAGCGCGCCCGGACCCGGAAGCCGCCCCTGCCGGTTTCGTAGGCCTGACGGATGGCATCCCTTGGCTCGACAATGATGCCGCCAGTGGGGAAATCCGGCCCGGGCACGAACTTCATCAGGTCGGCGGTTTCAGCCCCCGGATTGTGGATGAGATAGAGCGCCGCCTCGCACAATTCGGCGACGTTGTGCGGGGGGACAGAGGTTGCCATCCCCACGGCGATGCCGCTCGATCCGTTGGCGAGAAGGTTGGGGAAATTGGCCGGCAGAACCGAGGGTTCCTCGGCCTCGCCGTCGTAGGTAGCACGGAAATCGACCGCGTTCTCGGTGATGCCTTCCAGCAGGCGCGATGCGACGTCGGTCATCCGCGCTTCGGTGTACCGATAGGCCGCAGCGGCGTCGCCATCGATATTGCCGAAATTGCCCTGCCCGTCGACCAGCGGATAGCGCAGCGAGAAATCCTGCGCCAGGCGGACCAGCGCATCGTAGATCGACTGGTCGCCATGGGGGTGGAAGCCGCCGATCACATCGCCGACGACCTTGGCGCTCTTCTTGTAGCCCTGCTCGGGGTCAAGGCGCAGCAACCGCATCACGTGCAGGATGCGCCGATGCACCGGTTTCAGGCCATCGCGGACGTCTGGCAGGGCCCGCTGAGTGATCGTGGACAGCGCATAGCTCAAATAGCGCTCTTCGAGAGCCTTGCGCAGGTCGACGATCTTGTGCTCGTCGCCCTCGGGTTCCATCAGGTCGGCCATCGGCCCTCCTCGGGGTTTCGAATCAGAGCAGAACTATACCGGATCGCAGAGCAGTTCGATCAGCCGATCCCGAATGGGCGGGGGATTGACCCCTCGCGCCTGCCAGACATGCATATGGAGGAAATGGCCGGTCAACCTGAACGCCGCAGCAACGTCGCTGGCGCTGGCCGGGGACTCGTCGACAAGGAATGCCGGCAGGTCCAGCAACCGGTCAAGATAGGGCGCCGCGGCCGCGGCGCTGACCGCACGCCCCGATTTCGGCGAAACATGGGTCAATTCCGTGGTGGCGCCGGTTGCCGCGCAGGTGGCGAGGTCCAGTCCGAACCCCAGTTCCTCGAGCAGGGTGAGTTCAAAGCGCGCCAGCGCTACACCAAGGTCGGCGGGCGGAGCCTGATTGTCCAGAATGGCCAGCGCCGTTTCCAGTAGCAGGTCGTGCGGATCGCGTTCCGGCAGCAGGCGCAAATGGTCGGCGATGAGTTGGCCGGCATACAGGCGAAGGCGGTCAGCGATGAGGTCCGCGGCACGGGCGCGGGTCAGTTCCACCGAATAAAGGCCGAGATGATCCTCAAGGCGGGCCCGCCACGTCAGCAGCACCGAATTCCCAACCTGCAGGGTACCGGCCTGGCGCGGTGTGCGTCCGCCACGCACCAGCCCGAGGTGACGGCCCCGGCCTGAAACCATCGCCTCGACTATCACGCTGGTTTCGCCGTGTTTTCGCACGCCGATGATCAGCCCCTCACCGGTCCATTCCATAGCCTGGTCCCAACAGGAACATCGACGCCCGAGATCAGCGCGGGAAGTCGAGGCCCATTTCGCGATAGCGTTCCGGGTCGTCCGCCCACTTCTCACGCACTTTCACGAAGAGGAAGAGGTGCACGGGCACCTCGAACATCTCCATGAGTTCGGCGCGCGCGTCCGCACCTATCGCCTTGATCGTCTGCCCGCCCTTTCCCAACACGATCTTCTTGTGGGTGTCCCGGGTCACATAGATGACCTGGTCGATCCGATAGGAACCGTCCTTCTGTTCCTGGAAACGCTCGGTCTCCACCGTCGCGTTGTAGGGAATTTCCTCGTGGATGCGCAGAAAGAGCTTTTCGCGGGTCACCTCTGCCGCGGTGAGCGCCAGCGTCAGGTCGGTGAGTTGATCGGGCGGGAAATGCCACGGTCCAAGCGGAACCGCCTCTGCGCAAAAGGCCATGAAGTCCGCAACACCATCCCCATTCAATGCGGAGATCATGAAGGTGCGGCCAAAGGACAGGCGCGAGTTGATTTCCGCCGACAGGGCAAGCAGGCGTTCATGGGGGATCGTGTCGATCTTGTTCAGCACGAGGATCTTGGGTTGCCGGATGTTCTCCAGTCCTTCAAGCAAGGATTCAACTTCCGGGTTCAAACCCTTCTGAACATCTAGGATAAACGCAACAAGGTCAGCGTCGCCGGCGCCCGTCCACGCGCTGTCCACCATGGCGCGGTCAAGGCGGCGCTTTGGCTTGAAGATACCCGGGGTATCCACGAACACCACTTGCGCGTCGCCCTCGGTGACGACGCCGCGAACCTGTGCGCGCGTGGTCTGGGCCTTGTGCGTGACGATCGACACCTTGGTGCCGACGAGTGAATTGAGCAGGGTGGACTTGCCCGCGTTTGGCGCCCCAACAAGCGCGATGAATCCACAGCGCGTGGCATCGCTTTCGCCTGGACCCTCGTTCATTGCGGCTCCTTCCAGATGGCTTCGCGCAGAAGAAAGCCTTCCGCAGCCTTGTGCTCGGCCAACTTCTTGGATGTCCCCTCGGCGGCAAGGGGCGCAAATCCCTCGATGATCACCGAGATCGTGAAGACCGGCGCATGGTCGGGACCCGACCTTCCGGTTTCCACGTAGCTGGGAGGCTCGAGACCCCTGCCCTGCGCCCATTCCTGCAAGGTGGTCTTGGCATCGGCCCTGCCGCGGATGGCAGCCTGCAGGTCAGTGGCGAATACGCGCTCGACGAAGCCATAAGCCGGCTCGAAACCGCCATCGCAGAATATCGCGCCGATCACGGCTTCGGTGACGTCCGCAAGGATGGCGTCTTTCTCCGCGCCGCCGGTGCGTGCCTCGCTTTCGCCCAGGCGTAGGTAGCGGCCAAGTTCAAGCCCGCGGGCGATTGCAGCACAGTTCTCCTTGCGCACCAGCGAATTGAGACTGCGCGAAAGATCACCCTCATTGGCCTTGGGATAGCTGCGGTGCAGCAGGTCAGCGATGACAAGCCCGAGCACGCGGTCGCCGAGGAATTCCAATCTCTGGTACGAGCGCTCGGTGCGCTTGGCCGGAGAAATCGCGCTCGAATGGGTCAGCGCACGCTCGAGCAGTTCCACTTGCCTGAAACTGTACCCGAGGCGTTGCTGCAGCGCCTCGAGATCGCGGCTACGCTGGATCATCGATAGACGGACTGGAACATGCGATCCAGCCGCAGATGGCTCGGCCATTCCCAGATGGCCCAGGGCGGGGCGTTGTCCTTCATCGAGAAGAACCGCAACTCGGCCTTGGCGATCAGGTTGGCGGCGGGAACATAACCCACGGCGCTGAGCACCCGGCTGTCCTGCGAGCGGTCGCGGTTATCGCCCATCATGAAGTAGTGACCGGGGGGTACGACGTAGACCGCGGTATTGTCGAGCGGACCGTCGTCCGAGATTTCCTGGATGGTGTGCGTGACGCCGCCCGGCAGCGTTTCGCGATAGATGTTGATCGGAACCGTGTTGCCGTAGCTGTCCGTATCGGTGCCACGCCCGACATATTCGCGCTTCACGGGGGCGCCGTTGATGTTCAGGATGCCGTTGATCATCTGGATCCGGTCGCCGGGCAGCCCGATCACGCGCTTGATATAGTCTTCCTTCTGCGGAACCGGGCGGAACACGGCAATGTCACCGCGCGAGGGTTCACGCCCGAATATCCGGTCGGGAATCGGCACGATGCCAAACGGGAACGAATACCGCCCGTAGCCCCAGACAAACTTGTCACCCAGCACATAGTCGCCGATCATGAGCGTCGACTGCATCGACGCAGTGGGAATGGAGAACGGCTGATAGAGAAAGGAACGAAACAGCACCGCGATAATGAGCGCCTCGACTATGACAATGACGGTTTCGCGCAATTCGCTGCGGCCGGTCTTCTTCTTGGCGCTCTCCGACATGGGCTGGCTCATCTGATCCTCTGTGGCGATTGGCGTTGGTTACGGGAGCGCGCGGGCGGGGTCAACCGGAAGCGCCTCTATGATGACGAATGCCTGCGCCATTCCATTGTCATCGGTAATCGAAATGTGGATATGGGCCTGGTGCCCGGGCGGAACAAGGCGATCCAGCGCACGGGCCGCGCCATTGGTCAATTGCATCGTCGGTTTGCCTGAAGGCAGGTTCACGACCCCAAGATCGCGCCAGTAGACACCGCGCGACATGCCTGTTCCCAAGGCTTTCGCGCAGGCCTCCTTGGCGGCGAAGCGCTTGGCGTATGACGCGGCGCGCGCCGCCCGGCGATCGGACTTGCGGCGTTCGATCTCGGTGAAGCAGCGCATCGTGAAGCGTTCGCCATAGCGATCGAGCGTATTCTGTACACGCGCGATCTCGCACAGGTCGTTGCCCAGCCCCACGATCACCGCGCAGCCTCGCCGCCGGCGCCTGCCGCTTGAATTTGCCCCCGCGTGTTCAACTCAACCCCCGACTTCCCGGCTTTACCGCCGGGATAGCCGACAATTCGGGCGGCAAATTGTCCGCAGGATAGGCTGGCACCTTGTACCGGGTCAGCGCCACCAGGGGGACGCCGATATCCGCGTCGCCGCCCGAGCGGTCGACAAGGCAGGCCGCTGCCACGACGTCGGCGCCGATGTCACGCACGCACTGGATACATTCCCGGATGGAAAGACCGGTGGAAACGATGTCCTCGACAACGATCACCTTCTCGCCCGGCGCAAGCTCGAACCCGCGCCGCAAGGCGAATTTGCCATCCACGCGCTCTGTGTAGATGGCCGGCAGACCAAGTTGCCTTGCGGTCTCGTAGCCGGGGATTATGCCGCCGACCGCCGGAGAGACCACTTTCGATACGTGGCCGTAGCCCGCGTCACGAATCTCGGCGGCCAGCGCGGTGCACAGCTTCTCGGCCTTGTCGGGATGCATGAACACCCGGGCCTTTTGCAGGAAAACCGGCGAACGCAGGCCGGACGACAGGATGAAATGCCCCTCCAGCAACGCGCCGCAGTCACGGAATATGTCGAGGACTTCGTCCTGGGTCATGAGGCCTGTTCCTTCGTGTTGACGCCGCGCCAGTCGATATTGGTGATGGCGGCGGCCTGGGAAATGCTGGCGCGCTGGACGCGGGACAGACCGGGCGTGCGCTTGAGCGTCATGAGTACGTCGGTGAGTTGCGCCAGATCGCGCACGTCGAGCAGAAAGACGAGCTCGTGGTAGTCCGGTGACACCATGCGCATGATCAGGTTGTGAATATTGGCCTCGCACGCAGCGATTGCCGACGAAATCTGGGCGAGAGACCCCGGCTTGTTCACCGACTGCATGGCGATAGCGGCCTTGTGCACGCCGTCTTCGCCATCGGCAAGGCTCCAGCGCACATCGATCCAGGCGACGTCGGAATTGTGCATGTCGCCAAGCGCGTCGGAATGGATCGGATAGACGGTCATCGCCCCGCCCGGCGCCATGATACCGACCAGACGGTCTCCGGGCACCACGCCCTCGGGCGAAATCTGCACCGGCATGTTGAAATCGAGCCTGCCAAGCGCCGCCTTGCCGCGCGCGCCGAGCTTCTGCCCGCCCGGTATGCGGAACTTGAAATCATCGGTCGCCTTGAGGGAGAACCATCCATCCTGGCTGTTGGCGACCGGAAGGCTCATCTTGCGCCGGCGCCGACGACGGATCCCCTTGATCGCGAGCGCCTGGGCGGTAACGTCCTCAGCGGGGACGCGCCCCTCGCCGATCGCAACCAGCATTTCACGCGGCGAAGGCTGGCCAAGCGCGGTGGCGAGGGCCTTTGCGTCAGCATCATCGAAAGCGAGGCGCTCGCGTTCGAGCACCATGTTGTAGACCTGCTCGCCCAGGTTGGTCGCGCGCTGCAGCGCCGCGACGCGTACCGCGCGGCGAATGGCGGACCGGGCCCTGCCTGTTACCGCGATACCCTCCCACGTGGCGGGCGGGATGCGGTCCTTTTCGCGCAGGATCTCCACTTCGTCGCCGGACCGCAACTGCGTAATCAGGGGCACCTGGGCGCCGTTGATCTTGGCGCCAACGCAACTGTCGCCGATATCGGTGTGCACCGCATAGGCGAAATCGATGGGCGTCGCGCCGCGCGGCAGGGCGATCAGCCGTCCGCGGGGGGTGAAGCAGAACACCTGGTCCTGGAAAAGCTCGAGCTTGGTGTACTCGACCAGCTCCTCCGGCGTATGCCCGCTGGTGAGGTTGGCGATGGTCGAACGCAGCCATACATAGGCCTGGCTTTCGCTCTCCAGCCTGGCAAGGTTGGCGGAGACGTTGTCCTTGTAAAGGGCGTGCGCGGCAATTCCGTACTCGGCGACCTGATGCATTTCGTGGGTACGGATCTGCAGTTCCACGCGCTGGCGGCCCGGCCCCACGATCGTGGTATGGATCGAGCGGTAGTCATTGTGCTTGGGGACCGAGATATAGTCCTTGAAGCGGCCGGGAACGACTTTCCACGCGGTATGGATGATCCCGAGCGTCCGGTAGCAGTCGGGGATTGTTTCCACGATGATGCGGAAGCCGATCATGTCGGAGAGCTGCTCGAGCGCGATGGACTTGCGTTCGATCTTGGTGAAGATCGACCACGGCGATTTGCGCCGTGCACTCACCGTGGCGCTAATCCCCTCGTCCTGCAGATGCTGCTGCAACTCGTTGCGGATCTGGCCGATGGTATCCTTGTGGGTCGCCTCGAGCGCAGCGAGACGATCGGTAATCACCTTGTAGTGGTCGGGTTGCAGCACCCTGAAGGAGAGGTCCTCCAGCTCGGACCGCATGTCCTGCATGCCCATGCGCCCGGCCAATGGCGCATAGATGTCCATGGTCTCCTGGGCGATGCGCTGCCGCTTCTCGATGGGCACGAACTCCAGGGTCCGCATGTTGTGCAGACGGTCGGCCAGCTTGACCAGCAGGACGCGCACATCCTCGGAAATGGCCAACAGCAGCTTCCGGAGGTTTTCCGCCTGCGCGGCCTCGCGTGAAACCAGGTTCAGGCGCTCGATCTTGGTCAGGCCATCGACGATGGCGCCGATCTCCGGTCCGAAAAGCTGGTCGATTTCGGCCCGTGTCGCGTCGGTGTCTTCAATCGTGTCGTGCAGAAGCGCGACGGCAATCGTGGCATCGTCGAGCTTGAGATCGGTCAGAATCGCCGCAACCTCGAGGGGATGGGCAAAATAGGGATCGCCGGAAGCCCGTTTCTGGCTTCCATGCTTTTGCATCCCGTAGACATAGGCCTTGTTCAAGAGAGCTTCGTCGGCCTGCGGGTTATAGGCAAGCACCCGCTCGACAAGCTCGTATTGACGCATCATTTGTTCAGGCCGTCCCGCCACGATTCAGGCAAATGCGCGCTCCGCAAAAGACGGCGCACAGCAAAAAAGGCGCCGGCTTCAGCCGACGCCCTGATCAATATAGACATCACCGGTTGGCGATCAATCGTCGCGACGTTCCGGGGGCGCAAGACTTTCGATACCACGCAGGAGTTCGTCCTCGCTCATGGTGTCGAAATTCACGGAATCGTCGTCGCCTGCACTCTCGATCATCGGGGCGGCACTGGCCTCGGGCTCGTCCACCTCGACGTATTTCTGCAAGGAGTGGATGAGATCCTCGCGCAAGTCTTCCGGCGAAATGGTGCCATCACCGATCTCGCGCAAGGCAACGACGGGGTTCTTGTCGTTGTCACGATCGACGGTGATCTGCGCACCAGACGAAATCGTGCGGGCGCGATGAGCCGCCCTGAGTACGAGGTCGAAACGGTTCTCGACCTTTTCAATGCAGTCTTCTACGGTGACGCGAGCCACTTACGTCTCCAGCGCTTGTTAAGATGAACGGCCCTTCTACACGAGCCGATATCGGCTGTCCAGTTTGCCAGCGTGCGCGGGCTGATCGCGTTTGGCGTTGTGCCATGCCATAGAATTAACAGATCTATCAAAAAACATTAGAAATACCTGATCCATACTTCCCCCCCTACGTAAACTTGTATATAGGCGTCAGGTCCGGGAAGGATAGGGAAATTGCGCCAGCAGCTTCGATCGACGACATATTGGAGTCAGAGTGAAGTTAAATGATGTATTTCACCGTCCGCATTTCGGCGTCGTAAGAATTGCCATCAGGCAAAATGCGGGATGGTCTAATTGCCAATAGGACTGCGCAACGCGTTGGTCTAGAGTCAAATTCGGGCACCCAACGGAGTGTTTCGCCATAATGCTTGATCCAAGGGAAAAAGTCGTACTTTTCATTGACGGCGCAAATCTCTACGCAACCTCGAAGGCGATTGGCATCGACATTGACTATCGCCGCTTGCTTGCTGAGTTTCAGAGCAAGGCTTATTTGCTGCGCGCCTATTATTACACTGCACTGGTCGAGGATCAGGAATATTCGTCAATACGCCCGCTGATAGACTGGCTGGATTACAACGGTTACACAGTTGTCACAAAGCCCGCCAAGGAATTCACTGACGCCGCCGGCCGTCGCAAGATCAAGGGCAACATGGACATCGAACTCACCGTCGATGCCCTGGACATGGCGCCATATTTCGATCATTTCGTGCTGTTTTCGGGCGATGGGGACTTCACGGCACTGGTTGCCGCGCTTCAGCGTCGTGGCAAGAAAGTGACCGTGGCATCGACGCTTTCCACGCCGACCCCGATGATCGCGGACGATTTGCGCCGCCAGGCGGATTTCTTTCTCGACGTGGCGGAACTCGCGAAGAATGTGGGGCGTGCCCCCGTTGACCGTGGCGCGCCTTCACGGAATGTTGACGAGGACTAGCTCCGCGTCAGCGCCGAGGTTGCCTTGACATCTTTCGATCCCCCGCACGATTGCGGCCGATGCGTGCGGCTGCGCGATTTCCGCAACGACAACATTTCCAGCCATCCCGACTGGTTCAATGGACCGGTACCCGTGTGGGGCGACCGCGACGCGGCAGTGGCCATCATTGGCCTTGCGCCCGGCTTGAAAGGCGCCAATCGTATAGGCCGCCCCTTCACTGGAGACTATGCCGGCGACCTGCTGTTCCAGACCTTGTTGAAGCTCGGATTGGCGCACGGGGAGTATCTTGCCAGTGCCGATGACACGCTTTCTCTGAAAAAGACAGTCATCATCAACGCGGTGCGCTGCGTTCCGCCGCAGAACAAGCCGACCGGGCCCGAAATCGCAAACTGCCGCCCATTCCTGAACGCGGCGCTGGACGCCCATCCCAAGGTGCGCCTGATCCTCGCGCTGGGTCGCATCGCGCATGAATCGGTACTGTCAGGGCTCGGGGAACGGCGGGCCAGTTTCCCGTTCGCCCACGGCGCTCGCCACCAGCTTGACCGGATGGTGCTCTACGACAGCTATCACTGCTCCCGCTACAACACCAATACCGGCCGGTTGACGGCAGAAATGTTCGAATCCGTGGTCGCAGACCTGGCGCGGGAAGCCCTCGCCTGAGGCAATCGGCCTTCGGCGGCTGCTAGCCGTGCTTGAGCAGGCGGGCCTTCTCGCGCTGCCAGTCGCGGGCCTTCTGGGTCTCGCGCTTGTCTGCGGTTTTCTTGCCCTTGGCGATACCGAGCAGCAGCTTGGCGATGCCGCGCTCGTTGAAATAGAGCTTCAGAGGCACGATGGTGTGGCCGGCGCGGTTCACGTCGGCGGCCAGACGCGCCAGCTCCTTCCTGGAAACCAGCAGTTTGCGACGGCGCCGCTCTTCATGGTTGAACCGGTTCGCCTGCAGGTATTCCGGGATATGGGCGTTGATCAACCACAATTCGCCATTCTCGGGCGACGCATAGCTTTCGGCGATCTGGGCGTGACCGGTGCGCAGCGACTTGACCTCCGTACCGGTCAGCATGATGCCGGCCTCGAGGGTATCGAGGATCTCGTAGTCGAACCGGGCACGCCGGTTCTCGGCAACAAGCCCGGTGGAAACTGCGGTCTTTCGAGGTGAAGTTGCCATGCCCGTTGGGGTCAGATCAGGCCCGCGTGCCGCATGGCAGCATCGATCGCCTCTGCGGTAGCGGGCGCCACCTGGACAAGCGGCAGGCGCACTTCCGCGCTGCACAAGTTCAATCGCGAGGCCGCGTGTTTCACGCCGGTTGGATTGGGCTCGATGAACAGCGCCTTGTGCAGGGGGGCGAGCTTGTCCTGAATTTCCAGCGCGGCGGCGAAGTCTCCATCCAGGCAGGCTTGCTGGAATCGGGAACAAAGCGCCGGAGCCACGTTCGAGGTGACCGAGATACATCCGCGTCCGCCATGCGCATTGACAGCAAGCGCAAGCATATCCTCGCCCGACAACTGCACGAAGTCGGCTCCAAGCTTGTGCCTTTGCATGCTGATACGGCCCACATCGCCGGTCGCATCCTTCACCCCCGCAATATTGGGGCAGGCATCGCGCAGACGCGCCATCGTATCGATACTGATGTCGATAATGGAGCGGGGCGGAATATTGTAGAGATATATGGGAAGCGCGGTCGCCTCCGCTATGGCCTTGAAATGCTGGAACAGGCCTTCCTGGTTGGGCTTGTTGTAGTAAGGGGTAACGCTGAGTATCGCATCGGCGCCCGCCTTTTCGGCAAAGCGCGTCATTTCGACGGCCTCGCGTGTCGAGTTCGAGCCGGCACCTGCCACCACCGGAACCCGGCCGGCCGCCGTTTCGATGCAGATCTCGATGACTCTCTTGTGCTCGTCGTGGCTCAGCGTCGGCGATTCGCCGGTTGTGCCCACCGGCACAATTCCATGGGTCCCCTGCTCTATCTGCCAGTCCACGAACCTTGAGAACGCCGCACTGTCCAACTCGCCGTCGCGGAACGGCGTAATCAGCGCGGTAATCGAGCCGCTGAGCATATTTATCGTCCTTCTTGGGCGCGCCGGGGCGCCGCCTGTCTTTTTGTTGCCGAAGAATGGCCCGGGTGTGGCCCCGCAGGTTCCACGGTGCCGACAGAGTTGCGAAACATACTTTCTGTTATGCGGCACGACAAGTGAAGCTTGGGTTGACGCAAATCGGTCGCAGCCGAAACGGAATCTTCACCGTGTCGCGTTAGTAAAGGATAAACGCAAGGTCGGGGGCACCTTGTTGGATTTGTATTGAGCACCAACAGGACAGGACGATGTTCACCGATCATCGTGGGCTGCTACGCCTCATTTCTGGTTCGCGGGCGACCGCAATGGGTCTCTCCATGGGACTGATGGGGGGCGTATCCGCATTGGCTGGGAGCGTGGATTCCCCGGGCGCAGATATCGTCATCCCAGCCGGTCCGCCGCCAATCCGGGTCGCGGTCGATAGCGGGACGACGGGCGCCATTTCCCCCGTCAGGCCGATGCCGCGTGTGCTGCCCGAAGGTTCGGGCGCATTTCGCCGGGCGCTCGACCTTGTTGCCAACGGCAATTACACCGATGCCTATGGCATGGCCCGCGGCTTTTCGGACGACCTGGAGCGCCGCACAATCCAATGGGCGGCCATCTATTTCGGCAATGGCGAGATCGACTACAACACGGTGCTTCGGTTCGAGGCCGACGCGCCGGATTTTGCCAGTTCGGGCCTGTACAAGACCCGGCTGGAGCAGGCGCTGGTCAAGGCAAATCCCGGCAAGGACACCGTGATCCACCTGCTCGGCGGTGCGATGCCCAACACGACCGCCGCGCAACTCGCGCTCGCGGCGGCCTATGTCGATGATGGGCAGGTCGAACGCGCCGGCCGGATCGTGCGCAGCGTCTGGATCAACAACACGCTCGATCGCAAGACCGAGGACGAGGTGATGCGGGACTTCGGGTCGCTTCTGACCCGCGACGACTATTGGCAGCGCGCTCTGATGCTCCTGATGAACGACCGGGCGAGCGCCACCGAACGGATCATGCCGCAGCTTTCCCCTGCCCAGCGCTCGCTCGCCGCGGCTCGTATCGCGGTGTCACGCAAGCAGGCCGATGCCGGAAAGCTCCTGGACCGGGTCGATCCGCAATACCGCGACAATCCGCTCTTTTACTTCGCCCAGGCCCAATACGCGCATGACAATGGTCGCCTGCAAAGCGCGGTTGCCTGGTTGAACAAGGCTTCCGGTCCCCTGCCCGAGGCTGAACAATGGTGGTATGAACGCCGCACCCTCGCCCGTCAGCTGATCGCGGCGGGCGACCCCAAGACCGCTTACCAGGCCGCGGCGGGCTATCTGCACGGCCCGGAGGGCCGCCTGGTGGACGCGCGCTTCCACGCGGGCTGGATCGCGCTGGTCTATCTTGGCGATGCGAAAACCGCCATTTCGCAATTCGAGTCGATGCGCCGGTATGCAACCTTGCCGGACAGCATCACCCAGGCCGAATACTGGATGGCCCGCGCCTATCTGGCTGCTGGCGACCGGACGGTGGCCAACAAGCACTTCGCCGCAGCGGGCCGGTATGGCACCACATATTACGGGCTGCTGGCGCGCGCCGAACTGGGCGAGCGCGGCGTGGAAATCCGCGGCCTGCCGGAATGGCGCAGCAGCGAGGCCGCATTCGAGTCCCGCGAACTGGTCAAGGCGGTGCGCCTTCTGGCGGCCAACGGCCACAAGGAAATGGCGGAGCCGCTGGTGCGCCGCCTCGCCTATTCGATCAGGGACGATGGCGAACTGGTGCTCGCAGCGCGCATGGCCCAGGACATCGATGCGCACAACCTTGCCATCCTGATCGCCGATATCGCGGAGCAGCGCGGCACGCCGCTCGATCTGTTCAACTTCCCCAAGGATGGGCTGCCCAAGAACATCAAGCTGGCGGAAATCGACAGGGCCGCCGTTTATGCCATTGCCCGCCAGGAAAGCCATTTCAACGTGGATGCGGTATCGAGGTCGGGCGCGCTGGGGCTTATGCAACTGATGCCGGCAACCGCCAAGGAGACCGCCGCCAAGGTCGGCGTTGCCTATTCGCACACCCGGCTGACCAGCGATCCCGCATATAACGCCCTGCTCGGCTCGACCTATCTGGCCGGCCAACTCGACCGCTTCAACGGATCGCTGATCCTTGCCGCAGCGGCCTATAATGCCGGGGGCGGCAACGTCTCCAAATGGATCGCCACTTTCGGCGACCCCACGGACCCCAAAGTCGATCCCGTCGTGTGGGTCGAGCAGATCCCCTTCGCCGAAACGCGCAAATATGTGCAGCGCGTGCTGGCGAACTACACGGTCTATCGGGCGCGGCTTGGCGACAGCAACGCAGTGATTACCGATGCGCTGAGGCGGATCGACGGCTGACGCGCCGCGCTGTAGCTCACTCGCCCTTTGTGTCCGGCGTATCGGATGCATCCGGCGCCGCCGGAGCCTTTGGCTCTGCCCGGGGTTTGCGCGCCGCCGGTTTCTTTTTTGCGGCTTTTCGGGCAGCCGTCGTCGCTGGCTTTTTCGATGAAGCGGCCCGGCGCTTGGGTTCAGGCTCGGCCTTGTCCTGTGGGGCCGGTTCGGCCTCGGCGGGTTCCGGCGCCGCGCCGGCCAGGCCGGTCGCGGCTTCAAGGGCCGGCGCGGGAGGCTCGGAGGGGAAAGTTTCCGTCAACTGAGCCCCAGGGCGCTGTTCGCGCCGCGCACGCAGGGCCTTGCGCAGCCCAAAGCCTATGGCCCCGCCTACGACGAAAGCCAGCAGCACCAGCAGAACGGTTTGCATGTAGGGCAGATCGGCCAAGCGGCGTTACCTTTCAAGCTCTCGTCTGTCCGCCGCGCTATTCCGCGGCGTTTCCCAGGCTGAACCATCCGGCCAGGAAACCGGCCGCAAGGGCGACGGCCAGAACCGGCCAGTTCCCGATCACCATGTCGTTCAGGGCCTGAAACAGCACCATCTCGCCCCCTATTCTGCCTTGTCGGGGATGGTGATGACAATGCGCCGGTTCTTCGCCTTGCCCGCAGCCGTGTCGTTGGTGGCAATCGGCAGGGTCTCGCCGTACCCGACGGCGTAAAGGCGCTTGGGGTCTATGCCACGATCGATCAGGCCCTTGACCACGGCCTCGGCCCGCTGCACCGACAGCGCCATGTTGTAGTCCGCGGGCCCATCGGAATCGGTGTGCCCCTCGACATGCACAACGGCATCCGGGCAATCGTTCAGATCCGTCGCCACCTCATCGAGCGTTGCGCTCGAATCCGCGGTGATGCGGGCGCTGCCGGCATCGAAAAGGATCGCATTGCGGCCCGAGACACCGGCTAGTTCGGCCCGGCAGAGTTCGATCGGCGGCGGCAACGAGATATCCGAAGTCCATGCGGACGCATCGGACAGGTCAGCGATGGCGCCAAGCGCTGCCTGGCGCGACGGCTTGTCCGCCGCCTTGCCGGTGAGCGACCACTTGCCATCGGCAAGGGCGAGCTTGCCGCTTTCAAGCTGGTTGAGGGCGGCGATGCCCGCCTGGGCATTGACAACGAAATCCTCGGGCGCACCAGCCGCGACCCCAAGCTGGTTGACCACGTTGTCACCCGCGGACTGCGCAAAGAAGTTCCGCGCCACATCGGAGGGAACGTTGCCCGACAGGGTGACTGTGCCATCCTCGGCCCTTGCGACACCAAAGGTATATGCCGGAGCGGGCGCCTGCGGTTGCTGCGGCGCCGGTGTGGCTTCGGCTGCGGCGGGCGCCGGCGGCTCGGCAATTTCGGCCATGGCGATTACGGTGCCTGCCGGCGCGTCCGATACCAGCATGGCCTTGACGGCGGCGTAGTCTTCGGCGGATTTGGCCTGTCCCTTGAGGGTGATGATCGAGGAACGGATGGCGAAGTGGCCCGCGTTCAAATGCGAAAGCGCTTTCAGGCCAAACTCAACGGCGCTATCGAAGAAGGCCGGTGCGCCCTGCCCCAGCTTGAGGCCGGATGGATCGACCCCATCGCGCGCGGCGAGGACGCTCTTGGTCGCCGCGTTCGGCACATAGCCGGAAAGCGCGGTCTTGCCGTCCGCGAGGTCGGCGGCGAACCAGTAGTCGGTGATCTTCTCCGCTTCGGGAAGCGGAGCCGGCGCGGGAACGGTGACGGCAGGCTCGGCGGCGGGTACTTCGACAGCCGCCGGAGCGGGTGCGGGCGGAGCCGGCGGTTCGGCGATCTCGCCCATGGCGAGGATAGCGCCAGAAGGTACGCCAGACGCCAGCATGGCCTTGACGGCGGCGTAGTCGTCGGCCGACTTCGCCTGGCCCTTGAGGGTGATCACCGACGAACGGATGGCGAAATGGCCCGAAGAGAGATGGGATAGCGCATTCAGGCCAAATTCCACGGCAGCATCGAAAAAGGCTGGCTCGCCCTGCCCAAGTTTCAGGCCGGATGGATCAACCCCATCGCGCGCGGCGAGCACGCTCTTGGTCTCCGCATTCGGGACGTAGCCGGAGAGCACGGTCTTGCCCTCCGCAAGATCGGCGGAGAACCAGTAGTCCCTGATCACCGGCACGGCATCGAGGGTCGTCACGTCAGGGGCCGGCACGCCATTGTCGGCGGGAGCGACCACGACGGTTGACGGAGACTCCGCGGGCGCCTGCTGCGCGACGATCGGCATGGCAGGCATGAGCGCGGAAATGGCGACGGCCAGGGTGAGACGTGAAAGGCGCATGATAGCTTGGATGTCCGTGTTGAACTTCACAAAATGATTCAGGTTCGGCGCAAAAGCACTGCCAGATGAATCGGTTAGTCCGATGCGTTCATGTGTTGTTTGCCGCCGCGCGGGCTCATCGGCGCGACTCGGTCGCGCAGACGCCCATTGTGCCTGTTTGGCGCGCAGAGTGTCCGATCCTCGCGGCAATTTCCAGTAGGTTTGTGACGAATCCGGCATCGGAAGCGCGATTTTGAAACTCGCGGCTCCCGGTATGCAGGCGCGATACCAAGAGCGCGACGATCAGACGAAATCGGCAACCGCGAATGGATTCCCGCTTTCGCGGGAATGACCTGGGAGTCGGGTCAACGTCGGACTGGAACTCGCGCCCCTCGCTCCACAAAAGGAAAGGCCCGGCAGAGCCGGGCCTTTCCGAAGTCCAGGATAAGCGCAGAGGCTTATTCGAAGGTCTTCTTCGCGTCGAAGGTCACCTTGTAGGCGCTCTCCGAGTTGGCTTCGCCGGTCAGGCTGGCCGTGAAGCCGCCGCCGGGAGTCCAGGTGGCACCAACCGACCCGTAGGTCACGTCGCCGTAACCGAACACACCCTGCTGGAAGCTGCCCGGCTTCAGCATACCGACCTTGCCGGTGACGCTGAGGGTCTCGGAGACGTCGGCGGTGATCGCCGCAGCCACTTCCCAGAGGTCCGCGTTCGAGATGTTGGTGTTGAAGTCGTAGTAACGCGCACCAACGTTCAAGGTCACCGTATCGGTCAGCTTGGCCGTGACCGACGCACCGGCGCCCCACTCGTCTTCCGAATTCGCTTCGGCCGACGCGGCGATGGTGAACATGTCGAACCCGGCTTCACCCGAGATCAAACCGTTCCAGTAGCCATTGGAGTTGGCCGCAACCGCGCCACGGATCTTGAAGTTGTCCATGGTGGCAGTGGCGCCAGCATGGATACCCCATTCGTGGGTCATCGTGTTGTCGAGGATATTGCTCGACACCAAGGTGATATGACCGGTCAGGTTATCGCCGGCATAGTTCATCACACCAACGAAGGTGCCGTTGGCATCGAGCTTCTCGAGGCCGGCGCCGACCGACACGCCATTGCCGAGGTCGGAAACGACCTGGATGACATGACCGCCGGTGGAGATGCTGGTCGACGGATTGACCGTGCCCGCGCCGCTACCGTTATCCCAGTAAACGCCGGTGTTGACCGCCTCGGAGTTGAACAGGCCGAGATAGTTGAAGGGGGTGTCGTCGCCGGTGTTGGCGATCGAGTCCTTCTTACCGGCCATCAGCACGGTGCTGTCACCGACCGACACATAGGCCTGGTCGATGTAGACGTTATACGACGAATTGCCGTTCTGATCGAGGTGATCGGTATAGTCGTTTTTCAGCTTGATCACGGCCTTGGCGGGACCGAAGTCGGAATCCGCGGTGGCGATGATGTTGAGCTTGGTGATGACGTCGGACGACCAGTTGGTGTTGCCGTCGCCGATATTCACATTGTAGGTCGAATTGTTGTTATGCACGCCCTGTTCTGCAGCAAAATAGCCAGCGATGGTGGTGCTCTCGTAGTCGCCCCACTTGAACTTGTATTCGACCGAACCGCTGATCTGCACGCAGTTGGTGTCGGACGAGATGGTGAGGCCGGACAGGCCGAGGGCGTCGCAGACGTCCAGGGACGTCATCGCCTGCGGCATGTCGGCGGCGAAAGCGGCCGAGGACATCCCGGCTGCCGCGACAGAACCCAGAAGAAGGGTCTTGATGTTCATTGTTGACCTCCAAAGTCAGTCATTCATTGTGCCGGGGTTTCCGGCGGTTTGTCGAAACGCGACCACACTTGTTTGAAGAGTGTGTGTTGCCGTCGCGCTGCGACCGACAAACGATCCCATGCATGGATTCGCATTAGCCACTCTAGTCATGTGCGGGGGCCGCGCAACTGCCCTGAAGCGGATTCGCCTCATGCTCGCCATGGTTCCGCCCCGATTGTTGCAATTTGAGCACACCCGCGTTAACCCCCTGTTAACTTCCGTTGACCGGTGCTTAACAAAGCCCGGATTTCCGGGGTTTGTGGAGCGGCAGGCGCGAAAGCGAGGGGAGAGGGGAGAGGCGAGATGACGGATCACAAGGGCGTCGCGCTGGTTACGGGCGCGAGTTCGGGAATCGGGAGGGCGGTTGCGCTCGGCCTTGCCGCCGCCGGATACCGGGTGGCGATCTGCGCGCGCCGCCAGCAGGCGCTCGACGCGGTGGCGGCGGAAAGCGGGGCATCCGCCGACCGGATACTGGCCCGGGCCTGCGACGTGACCGACGAGGCCGAGGTGGCGGCGCTGTTCGCCGCCATCGCGGAAAAGTTCGGGCGCATGGACCTGGTGTTCAACAATGCCGGTCGCGCCAGCCCGGCGGCGCGGATCGACGAAACGCGGCTCGAGGATTTCCGCGCGGTGATGGAGGTGAACGTCACCGGCGTATTCCTTGTGGCGCGCGAGGCGTTCCGCATGATGCGGGCGCAGAAGCCGCAAGGCGGCCGGATCATCAATAACGGGTCGATCTCGGCCCACATCCCCCGGCCTGACAGCGTCGCCTATGGGGCATCAAAGCACGCGGTGAGCGGTATTACCCGCAGCATCGCCATAGAGGGGCGGCCGTTCGACATCGCCTGCGGGCAGATCGATATCGGCAATACGGCCTCCGACATGACGGCGGACATGCACAAGGGCATGTTGCAGCCGGACGGCTCGATGCGTCCGGAGCCGACCTTCGACGTCAAACACGTGGTCGACGCGATTCTCTACATGGCGGGCCTGCCGCTCGATGCGAACGTGCCCTTCCTCACGGTGATGGCGACAAAGATGCCTTATCTGGGGCGCGGCTAGAGTTAAAAGGCCTGACGCTGCATAGGTAGGTGGCTCTAGGCATTGGCGGCAATTGCGCGGCCGTGCCCCGCCCGTTCTTCTCGTCGCATGAGCGACAGCCTGTCCATGAGCACGAGCGCGCGGCCCCCGGCGCATTCGACGAAACCAGCGCTGTGGATCGCGGGGGCCGGTGGCGTGCTGCTCGCCGCCGGCCTTGTCGCCGGTCTTGTCGAGGCGCGCCCCTATCTTGCGCTTGCGCCCGAGATGGAACCGCGAATCGCGCTGCTGGCGACAGCGCCTGTGCAGCCGGGGCTATCCATCGATTCGGCTCGGCTCGTGCTGGATAGCTGCACCTGGGCAATGACATCGCTGGCCGGGCGCACACAACCCACCCAGATTCGCAATCGCATCGCGCAGAATTGCCGGTTAACGGCGAAGGGCATCGTCGCAGTCAGCCCGTCCAGCGCCGAGGGGTGGTATGTTCTGGCGCTCGCGGCGGCGCAGCAAGGCAGGCGCGCCGAGTTTTCCGCGAACCTAATCAGGAGCCAGGCGGTCGCGCCGAACGAGGAATGGCTTGCCGCCCTTCGCGTCGCGCTGGCCGAGGCGCGTCACGACTGGACCAATGCCGGCCTGACCAGAATCGAGCGCGCCGATATCGCGGTGCTTCTCGCCAGCCGGCGCGGCGTTGCGGCCATGGCGGCACGTTTCGTCGAAGATCCCGGCTTTCGGGCAAGGGCGACCGAGATCGCCGATCAACTGCCGCCCGAAACCCAGGCGCGATTCGTCGCGGCATTGCGGCGCCTTGTGCCGGACGGGCCGGCAAGGTGAGTGGCTACCCGCCGAGCCGCCGCAATCGGCTGAACGACGCGCTGGCCATCATTCTGGTGCTGCTGGTTGGCGCCGCGCCGCTGCTGCTTGGGGGCAACCGACCGATTCTGTGGCTCGCCGGATCGGCGCTGATCGGGCTCATCGCCCTCTCCTACGCGATGTTGCTCTTGGCATCGCGCGGCGTCCTGCGCGTTCAGCCGCGCCAGGTGCCGCTCGAGGCGGCGCTGGTCGCTGTCTTGTCCGTCTTTCTCCTGCTGCAGGCCCTGCCGCTGGCAAATCTCGGGTTCGGTTCCGGCTTCCGGACCGTAGATGGCTCTCCGCTTTGGGCGCCCGCGTTCAGCCTTGCCCCGGGCGAGACACTGCTGATGCTGGTGCGCACGCTCGGCTATGCGCTGTTCTTCGTGCTTGCGCTGCAGGTGGCGGCGAATCGTCGCCGCGCGCGACTGATCCTGGTGGCCCTGACGCTGGTCGTTTCCTTTCAGGCGCTTGTCGGGCTTCTGGCCCTCGGCTTCGGCGATACGATGGTCGGCCTGCCCAAGACCGCCTATTTTGGATCGGCGACCGGCGGCTTCGTCAATCGCAACAGCTTCGCCGATTTCATGGCCATGGGGCTGGTGGCGGGCGTGGCCGCGCTGATCGGCGTCCTTGCCGCAGACGAGAATGACAGCCTGGGATTGTCCGATTTCGCGCACCCGTTGCCTGCCCTGCTCATATTGTGCCTTTTGACCATGGGGGCGGCGCTGTTCGCCAGCCATTCGCGCATGGGCAGTGTTTCCGCCCTGGCCGGGATCGCGGTCACGCTCGGCCTCGGACTCGGCAAGCCGCCGACAGCGAGAAACCGGGCCTTGCTGGCGATTGCCGGGGCCTGCCTTCTGGCCTTTCCCCTGATCCTGTTCGGCGGCGGGCTGATCGAACGGCTTGGCGGCGTCGAGGCGGCAGGCGACGTACGCGCCTCGCTCTACGCGCAGGTGGCAGGAATGATCGCAAGCCGGCCATTCTCCGGATATGGCGGCGGGAGCTTCGCCCTCGCCTTCCCCCTGTTTCATGCGCCGCCGGTCAGCACCGATGTCGTATGGGACAAGGCGCACTCCACCTATCTGGGCCTGTGGGCCGACCTTGGGATCGTGTTCGGCTCATTGCCGCCCCTCGTGCTCGCCCTGATCGGCTGTCGGGTATGGCGCGGACGGGCGCGGGCACGCCGCGAAGCAGCAGCGGCACTGGGTGCCCTTTGCGCCATGGCGCTTCATGCGACCGTGGATTTCGGCATGGAGATGACCGCAAACGTCTATCTGCTTCTCGCCCTACTTGCGATCGGGTGTGCGGGTTCCTTCCGGCGCCAGCAACGGGCCGAACGCGAATCGCACCCGCAAGGATCCGGTGCGCAACCTCTCAGGGAGCTTCCGTAGGGGCCGCCCCTTTCTTGTGGGGCGCAAGGGGGTGGTCTTTGTTCATGCCTGAGCCAGACCGGAATCGCCCATGAACCAGCACAGATCGGACGGCCGGTCCGCGCCCCTTCCACCAGCATTGGTTTTTTTCGGCGCAGCACCCGGGTTGCCCGCCCGCCAGGCAGGTCGGCGCGTGGCCCCAGTTCATTGCCATTACGCATATTCTTGAGGGAAAAATGGACACTACCGATACCGATATCGACCTTCGCGCGATCCTGGGCCTGCTGCGGCGGCGCATGCGGCTCATCCTGACGACCTTGCTGCTGGTGATCGGGGTGACCGGCATCGCGGTCCTGTCGCTGACGCCGATCTATTCCGCGTCGACCCTTGTCCTGGTCGATCCGAGCCACAAGGACCTGCTCGATCCGCAGGCCAACATGATGGGCCAGAGCGCCGACAATGCGCGGGTCGACAGCGAGGTGGAAATCGTCAAGTCCGACTCGGTGCTCATGGATGTGGTCAAGAACCTCAAGCTGGTCGACGATGATGAGTTCGGCCCGAAGATCGGCCTGCGTGACCAGATCCTTGCACGCATGCACATCAAGACGGCCGCCGCGCCAGACGCCGACGCGGCCCTGAGACAGGTGCTCGACGGACTGGGCCGGGCCACCAGCGTGCGCCGCATCGGACTGACCTATCTCATATCCATAGAGGCCCGGTCGCGCAGCCCGCAGAAAGCCGCCAGGATCGCCAACGCCATTGCGACCGCCTATATCGCGAACCAGCTCGATTCCAAGATCGACAGCGCCCTCGCCTCCCGTGACGTGCTGCAGAAGCGGATCGCCCAGGCGAGCGCGGCCATCGTGAACTCGGAAAAGGCATTCGACGCCTACCTGGCGGACAATATCGACAAGATCACGCAAGAGACCGGTCGCACCGACATTGCGGACATGCGCGACCAGCTCGAACAGGCCAACGCCACTCTTGCGAACGCCCAGCAGGTGGCTTCCTCGCTCGATGCCGACCTGAAGCGCAAGGACTGGGGAGCCGTGGCGACCCAACTCAAGTCCGATGTGGCGGCCAAGCTCGAGGCCCAGCGCGAAAGTCTCGTCGACGGCATGCGCAAGGCAGTCGCAGGAAGCGCCGAATCGCAGAGCCTTCACGCGCAACTGGCGCGGATCGAGCAGCAGCTTTCCACCCAGGCGAGCACCGAACTGAAGACACTGCAGCAATCGGTGACCGATTCCGACGGTCGCGCCACCGACCTGCGCCAGAAGATCCGGACCACGGTGATGAACTCGAACCTGCCGCCCGAGGTTCTCAGCCATATCTACGAATTGCAGCAGGGATCGGAAGTGGCCCGCAGCCAGTACCAGACGCTTCTGACGCGCCTCAAGGACGTGGAGGCCCAGGCCGATCTTCAGGTCGCGGACAGCCGCGTGGTCTCGCCGGCCCTGCCTCCCAATGTCGCCGCCTTCCCCAATACGCGCCTCATTCTGGTGATGTCCGCGCTGACCGCCCTCGGTTTGGGGGTGGGCCTTGCCTTTCTTTACGAACACTATATCGGCGGCTTCACCAGCGAGGGACAGGTGGAGGCGGTGCTGCATACCCGCGTCGTTTCAGCCATCCCGCGCCTCAGGAGCGCGCCAAGGGATGCCGACGGCGAGGCGCTGGTGTCGGTCGCTGACCTTATGACCACCCAGCCGCTCTCGGTATTCTCCGAAGCAATCCGCAGGGTTCGCGCCGCCATCGACCAGATTGTCCGGCACCGGCCCGGGATTACCCCCGACAAGCGCCAGGGACTGGTAATCATGGTGTCGTCCGCGGCGCCGGGAGACGGGAAAACCACGCTGGCGCTGGCCATGGCGCGTGCCTATGCCCTTTCCGGCCGCCGCACGCTGCTGATCGACGGGGATCTGCGCAAGCCCACGATCCATCACCAGATCGGCACGCAATCGTCCAGCGGCCTCATCGACTATCTGACGAAAGCCCCGGATTCCGAATATCTTGCGAACATTCTTTCGCGGGACGAATCAACAGGCGTCAGCGTGATCCTGGGAGCACGTCGCAGCGACATGCCAACCGACCAGCTCGTCAGCGGCAGCGCCTTTGCGCGGCTACTTCAGCAGGCCCGCGAGCATTTCGACTACATCGTCATCGACACCCCGCCAGTCGGGCCGGTCGTCGACGCCCTCTACATGGCGCAATACGCCGATGTCGTGGCGTTCATCGTGCGCTGGGCGAGCACGGCACAGGCCGAGGCGCGCAATGCACTCTCTTCCCTGCAGGCGGCCATGCGGCCGGACGCGCAATGCGTCGCGGTGCTCAACCAGCAGGAACGCCAGTCGGTCGGCTACAAGGATCGCTATGCCAGCTATTACGCCTACGCATCCTAGACGGGCCGAGCCTGCGCATCGGCCGCGAGGCGCCTGGAGGGAAAGCCGCGCCTGCCCCGGAGGCGGCGCACAGCGTTGTCGCGTCAGAAACCGGAGCCGGTGAAGAATTCGCGCCACACGGTGAGGAACATGATCCAGAAATCGAGCGACACGCTCATGTTCTGGATGTAGGCCAGATCGTGGTCGACCCTGGCGATTGCCCGGTCGGCATCGTCGGTGGGGCCGCGCAGACCGTTTGCCTGCGCCCAACCCGTTATGCCCGGCCGCACGCTGTGGCGGTGTTCGTAATAGGGCACCAGTTCCTCGTATCGCACCCCGCCGGCCAGCATTCCGGGAACGTGGGGACGCGGGCCGACCAGCGACATCTCGCCCCTCAACACGTTGATGAGCTGGGGCAACTCGTCGATGCTGGTCTTGCGCAGGAGCCTGCCGATTGGCGTGATGCGCGGATCTCCGGCGCGCGTCTGGGCTACGCCGGTAGGGTCGGCGCAATCCGTGCGCATCGTGCGGAACTTGAGCACCTCGAACGGCCTGTTGCCAAGGCCTATACGCTGCTGCCGGAACAGGCTGGGCCCGGGGCTGGTCAGCCGAACGGCAGCCGCTACCCCAAGAAGGACGGGTGAGAGCACGAGAAGGGCCGCTGCGGACAAGCCGATATCGACGGCACGTTTGCCCCACATGTTTGCCCGCCGTCCCCGCCTGATCGGCGGCATCCAGGGGCGACCCTGATGCCAGTGGACCGCGAGGCCACTCTGTGCGGTACCGAAATAGCGCCGGTGTGGCGCAGGGGTGACATCATGCTGGTTCGCCGGGGCCGTTGTTCCGAGATATTCCGAAGTCTGAAATCCGGATTCCGTGGTTGAATCACTCATCATGCGCCTGACGCTGCGATCCCGAGCGGGATCCAATGACCTCGAGGCACAGCGCGACCATCGCCCTGCACGTCCTGTGAGGGCGAGTTTCCGCACGAGGCGCATCCTGTAAATCTAGGAGAACACGGGTGGGATAGTCTTATAGATGGAATTACGTATTGAGATTTAGTTGATAAATTCAGTCGTGAAATTCTGTTTATTCAATATTTATATTTTTCCATATTCAATTTCATCTGCGTGATGGACTGAGTGCTGCAATATTACTCCGAGATAGCAATATTCGCATTCATCCGTAATCGTCGCGGCCGGCTAACAAAGCTATGATCGGTTTAATCGCGGCGTTCGACGAGCGGCGCTCCAAGACCAGTTGCGTGCCGGAGATCCTTCATGACCACTGCCAAGGCACTTCTTCGCGGAATCGCCGTTTGTTGCTTCGCCTTGCTGCCATCCCTCGCCCTCTCGCAGCAGGGCGCAATCGACAACGGAATTCAGCGTGTGGTCTCGAACTGCATGACCGCCGCCCACAACGGCGACAGCGCGGCGTGCGTCGCGCTTGTGGACGCGCTCATTGCCGAATGGACGGCGGCGGGCGAGGATGCATCGGCGCTCGCGCGGGATATTGCCGCTCTCGACATCGCCCTGGTCGACGCAGCAAGAGCGGCCCGACTGGAGCCTGCGCAGCTTTCGGTGATTGCCGACGCGATTGACGAAAGCGCACGACTGGATCCGGATCCGGGGCAAGCCAGCAACCTCCTGGCGGTCGCGGCGGACGTTCGCTCCGGGGTACTGGACTTCCCTGTCCCCGAGCGAATTCAGGCCAGCGCGAACTAGATCCCGGCCAAATCTGCACTTTGTTTGACTTTTTTTCGATTGGCCGTAGCACTCGCGTCCTTTCGGGGTTATTGGGAAACAGCTTCCCTGACTTCCCGAACCGGCAGCGCCGAAGACGGCCCGAATGAGCGCACGCAGCGATTCCATATCGTCGAACAACCCATTGCATCGTCTTGGTAAACTCGCTGCCACGCTTTCGCAGCGAGGCCTGAGGTCAAGCGAAACCGCGCAGATCGTCGCGAGCGCTATTCTCGGCATCGGCGTCGGCGTTGTCGTCAACATCCTGCGCAGACTCGTGGAGTGGCTTCATCGCGTCGATTTCGGCCTTGCGCCGGGCGGGATGCTCAGCCGCGGCGAAGGCATCGACCCGTTGCGGCTGTTGGTCGTGCCAGCGCTTGGTGGGCTCTTGCTCGGCGCCTTGACACTGCTGATCAAGCGCTACCGGTCTGGCGACATCGTCGACCCCGTGGAGGCCAATGCGTTGTATGGCGGCCGCATGTCGCTGATCGACAGCATCCGGCTGACCTTCGACACCCTGATTTCCAACGCGTCCGGGGCATCGCTGGGCATGGAGGCCGGCTACAGTCAGTTGGGCGCAGGCATCTATTCCTCGGTCGCGCAATATTTCCGGCTGCGCCGGGCGGACCACAGGGTCTTCGTGACCGCTGGAGCGGCAGCGGCCATCGCGGCGGCGTTCAACGCGCCGCTTGCGGGCATATTCTACGGGTTCGAACTGGTTCTTGGCAGCTATGTGCCACACGCCATCGCATCGGTCGCGGTCGCCGCCGTCACCGCGACCCTTGTGGAACAGGCGTTGGGCAATACGCACCCGCTGTTCGAGGCAAGCACGTCCGTCCAGGTCGAATCATTCAGTTACGCCCTGTTCGCCTGGATCGGCGTGTTTTCCGCCGGCATTGCAATTCTTGCGATGACCGCCGTTACATGGACCGAGAAGACCTTGCGTCGAATCAAGGTGCCGGGTTGGCTGCGGCCGTTCGTCGGCGGATTGTGCGTGTCGGCCCTGGCCCTGTTCTTCCCGCAGGTCCTCGGCAGCGGTCACGGCGCCATACAGCTCACCTTCGACAAGGGCCTGGCGTTCCTGCCCCTGCTCGCCCTGCTCGCGGCCAAGATTGCCGCCTCCGCGGCATCCGTCGGTTCGGGGTTTCGCGGCGGCCTGTTCAGTTCCTCGCTTTACCTTGGTTGCCTGTTCGGCGCCCTGTTCGCGCAGGCTGCCGTCGCCGTGGCGCCCGGCTTGGTGGATCAGCACGATGCATTCCTGATGGTGGGCATGGGATCGGTTGCCGCCGCGATTGTCGGCGCGCCGTTCACCATGGTGTTCCTGGTACTGGAGGCCACCGGCAATTTTCCGGTGACATCGGGTGTGTTGCTGGGCGTGATCATCGCCGTGACCATTACGCGCCTGACTTTCGGCTTCTCCTTCTCCACCTGGCGCTTTCACCAGCGCGGCATCGGCATCAAGAGCGCGCACGACGTGGGCTGGATAGGCGATCTGACCGTCGCCCGCCTCATGCGCAACGATCCCAAGCTGGTTTCGACCCGGCTCAGCCTCAAGGAACTGCGCGAAAAGTATCCACCGGGCAGCGCCAAGCGCGTCTTCGCGCTAGACCCGAACGGCTATTACGCTGGGTCGGTCGATATCGCGCGCATCTACGATCCGGAACTGGACGAGACGCTGGACATCGCCATGGTCGCTGATGTGGTCGAACGCGCCAACGACTACCTCCTGCCGCGCGAAAACGTGAAAACCGCCCTGTTGCGTTTCGATGAGACCGAGACCGAGGCACTGCCGGTGCTTGCCGCCGGCGCGGACGCACGGGTCATCGGCTACCTCACCGAAGCCTATGCGCTTCGGCGGTACACCCAGGAAATGGAACGCCGGCGAAGCGCGGAACTCGGGCAACAGGATCTGTTCTCGCTCAAGCAGGGCCCGCGCTGATCATCCGCGCATGCGTCAGGGCGTCTGGAGTTCACGCCTTGCGCGCTCGCGCAGTTCGCGGCGAATGATCTTGCCTGTTGTGGTCAACGGCAATTCGTCGACGAATGCGACTTCGCGCGGATATTCATGCGCGGCCAGGCGCGTGCGCACCCAATCCTTGATTTCCTCGGCCAGTTCTGGCGTCGGCCCGGCACCCTGTTCGAGCACGACATAGGCCTTGACGATCTCGGTGCGGACGGGGTCGGGCTTGCCGACAACGCCGGCCATGCGCACGGCCGGATGCCCGAGCAGGCAGTCTTCTATTTCACCTGGCCCGATCCGGTATCCGGAAGATGTGATGACATCGTCATCGCGACCCACGAACCGAATCCAGCCATCGGCGTCCATTTCGCCGGTGTCGCCGGTCAGAAGCCACTCACCGGCGAACTTGGCGCGCGTCTTTTCCTCATCGCGCCAATAGCCCAGGAACATTACGGGATCGGGCGCCTTCACGGCGATGTTTGCCTGTTCCCCCACTGGAAGCGGTTGGCCCTTGTCGTCGACTATGGCCAGCGTATGCCCGGGTACCGGTCGCCCCATGATGCCCGGGCGCGCCGGCATTAGCGCCGCGCAGGACGAGACGATCATGTTGCACTCGGTCTGCCCGTAGAACTCGTTGATCGTCACGCCGAACACGCGCCGGCCCCAGTCGAGCAGTTCTGCGCCAAGGGTTTCGCCACCGCTTGCCACCGTTCGCATGTTGAGCGCCCAGCGTTTTTCGGGTTCGGGCACCCCGCGCATCATCTTGAGCGCCGTCGGCGGCAGGAACGCATTGCGCACGCCGTTTTCGGCGATGAAGGCGAAAGCCGCCTCGCCGGTGAACTTGCGGAATCGGCAGGCCATGACCGGTACGCCGTGATGGAGTGCCGGCAGCAGGACGTCGAACAGCCCACCGATCCACGCCCAGTCGGCCGGCGTCCAGATGCAGTCGCCGGCTTGCGGGAAGAGATCGTGGCTGATCTCGACGCCCGGCAGATGACCGAGCAGGACGCGGTGCGCATGCAAGGCCCCCTTGGGATTGCCCGTGGTGCCGGAGGTATAGATGATGACCGCCGGATCATCGGCCCGCGTCATGACCGGCGCAAAGGTATCTGGCTGACGCGCAAGTTCAGCGTGCAGGTCCAGGCTGTCGCCGCCATCGCCATCTATCCGGATCACGTGCCTCAGATCGGGAAGGGTCTTGCGAACGCGTGAAAGCTTCTCTTCACCGGCGCTGTCGGTGATCACGACGCTGGCGCCGGAATTGCCCAGGCGGAATTGCAGGGCCTCATCCCCGAACAGGGTGAAAAGCGGGATCGAGATCGCGCCGATCTTGAAGACGGCAATGTGCGAGAAGGCTGTCTCCGGCGCCTGCGGCAGCAGGATTCCGACGCGATCGCCCTGCCCCACGCCCAAAGCCACGAGCAGATTGGCCAGGCGGTTCGACGATGCCCGCAACTGGCCGAATGTATAGTCGGTTCGCACGCCATGGGCATCGACATAACCCAGTGCCAGCCGCTCCGGTTCGCGCCCGGCCCAGCGATCGCACACGTCGACGCCGATATTGTAGAATTCTGGAATGTCCCAGGCGAATCTGTCTCGCACCTGCTCGTAGGTACTTCCCGGCACCAGCATGATCTCTCCCCATCCGCACGGCATGACGCCGGGATTGACCCGGTTCATGCCGTGGTTTTTTGGCAACGATAGGTCGTTGTACCGGACGTTGTGTCAACCCAGACGAAGGAGTGAATGGCGACCGCGCTGGCCGCTCACTTATTGCCGGTCGAGGAATTCCAGCACGGTGGCCGCGGTCCAGGTGAACGAGCCTCCGCCGCATGGCGTCCCGTCCATGGGGTCGTAGTATTCGGCAAAGCCGCTCCGTTCGATCAATGACATGCCCGCGTCGATGATACGCTGGGCCGTTGCCTCCTCGCCTGCCCGTCGCAGGCCGTCGGCGATCAGGTAGTTCACGATCAGCCAGACCGGTCCACGCCAATAGCGGCGGGCGTCGAATTGAGGGGCATCGGGGTCATGGCTGGGCACGACATAGCGCACCTTCTCGGCCAACCCTTCGATCCGGCGCGCGATCGCCGAGGCGCGACCGGCCGGTATGGCGGCGAAAACAGGCATCAGCCCGCCGATGGAAAGGCTTTCCACCAGTCGTTCCGTAGCCCGGTCGAAACACAGATACTGCCCGTGTTCGTCGCTCCACAGTCTTTCGAGGGCCGCCAGTCCCTTTTCCGCCATGGTCCGGTTTTCAGCCGCGAGGTCGTGCGCGCCAAGTTCGTCCGCGAGGTTCGCAATGTCCGCGCAAGCCCGGATCAGGATCGCGTTGAAGCCGGGATCGACGATGCGGAACGGCGATTCGTCTTGCAGGCGGGTGTTGTCCCAGCCAAGCGCCCGGAAATGCTGCACCAGCCAGAGATACCGGTCGTATTGCTCCCGTGTCGGCCGGTGTGCGGGGTCGGCGTGCTGGGTGTCGCGGCGGGTATAGGGTTCGACGCCATCGGTGGGTACGCGCTCTAAAGCCGCGTCCCAGTCGACGGAGTTGTCGCGCCCCGATTCCCAGGGGTGAATGATGGCGACCAGGCCCTCGCCCTGCGGATCGCGGGCCGAATAGAACCAGCGGTGCCAGCGCGTGATTTTCTCCACCAGCGCCCTTGCGCGCGGCGCGATGGCCACCTTGTCATTGGCGCGCTCGAACAGCCGCGCAACGGAATATCCCGCCACCGCCGGCTGGGTGATGCCGGACGTGGGCACCGCCCGTCCCGTCCGCCAGACATCGGGACCTGGGAAATAGCCATCATCGGCGACGTGGAACACGATATGGGGAACCATCCCGTCGTCCCACTGGTGGGCGAAAAGCGTTTCGATCTCGGTCCAGGCTCGATCCTGATCGAAATGCGCAAGCCCCAGTGCGGTGAAGCACGAATCCCAGTTCCACTGGAAGGGATAAAGCCCCTTGGTCGGGATCGTGTAGAGACCGCGATCGTTCTGGCGAATGACGGCGACCGCCTTGTCGAAAGCGGATTTGTTGGCAAGCGCGCTCATGCTCGTGCTCTCTGTTCGTTTCTTCATATCGCAAGTGTGGTATCGGGGTCGAACCAGCGGATCCGGTCGGGTCTGGGTTGCAGATGCAGGACGTCGCCGGAGCGAACCACCGTGTCGCTTTCGAGCACGGCCCGCAGCAGGTGTCCGCCGACATCGCAGGTCGCAAGAGTGTGCGCTCCAAGCGGCTCGACTACGCGCACCGTCGCCGCAATGCCCTGCTCCGCGGGTTCAAGGTCCTCGGGACGGATGGCAAAATCTATAGTCTTTCGCGCGGCTGCTGGCCCGTCATAGGTCTGCCCGGCCACTTCCCATCGGCCCTCGCCTGCCGAATTTGCGGTCAGGAAGTTCATCGGAGGATTGCCGATGAATCCACCGACGAAATGCGCGGCGGGGTTTCGGTAAACCTCGACCGGAGACGCCGCCTGCACGATCTTGCCCTGGTGCATCACGGCAATGCGGTCGGCCATGCTCATCGCCTCGACCTGATCGTGGGTGACATAGATCGTGGTCGTCTTCGATTCCGCGAGCACGCCCTTGAGTTCCGCGCGCATCTCCATGCGCAGGAGCGCATCCAGATTGGACAAAGGCTCGTCCATAAGTATCACTTCGGGTTCCATTGCCATGGCGCGCGCTACGGCCACGCGTTGACGTTGCCCGCCTGAGAGTTGACCGGAATAGCGCTTGAGCAACTGCTCGATATGCATGAGCTCGGCAGTGCGCGAGACGCGTCGCTCGACTTCGGAATCCTCGATCTTCTGCATGCGCAAGCCAAACGCGATATTCTCGAACACCGTCAGGTGGGGAAAGACCGCATAATTCTGGAAGACCATCGCAATCCCGCGTTGTCGGGGTGGCAGATGGTCGATCCGGCGTCCGCCAATCCAGACTTCCCCTTCGCTTGGCGTTTCAAGACCGGCAATTATGCGCAGCAGGGTCGTCTTGCCGCAGCCGGAGGCCCCAAGAAGCACCACGAATTCCTGGTCGGCGATCGTGAGGTCTATGGAGTGAAGAGCGGTGAAGCTGCCAAAGCGTTTGGCCACGCCCTTGATCTGAATTTCGGCCATTGTCGTTTGTCCCTTTCGGTGCCTAGCGGTTGGCAATACCCCACATGGCGAAGAGATATTTGCGGACGGCGAAGATGAAGATCAGCGCCGGGATGACGAGGACCGCGCCGCCGGCGAACTTGAGCGGCAGAGGCGAAACATCGAGACTTTGAAGCAGGAATGCCGTCAGCGTCCGGTTCTTGATGGTCAGGACCGCGGCTGCAAAAACCTCGTTCCACGAGATGACGAAGGCGAATACGGCCGACGCGGCAAGGCCTGGCATGACCAGGGGCATCACGACCTTGCGGAACGCGCCCAGCCTGGTGCAGCCCAGTGTCCAGGCAGCTTCCTCGAGTTCTATCGGAACCCCGGAGAACAGCGAAAAGGTGATGAGCACCGCAAACGGCAGCGCCAGGGTTGTGTGCACCAAGGCAAGGCCGAACACGGTGTCATCCAGCCCCACGCGTATGAACATCACGGCGAGCGGCAGCGCCAGCAGCGGGAGCGGGAATGCCCGTGTCATGAGCACGAGGACGCGAAAAAGGTTCTTGCCCGGGAAATCGAACCTTGAAAGCGCATAGCCGGCCGGAGCACCGATCAGGACCGCCAGGACCATGGTGATCGAGGCGGTCATGATCGAATTCCAGAGGGCACGGCCAACGCCGGCGAATTCAATGAAAAACCGCATGCTCGCCAGATCGAACGAGGGGAAGAACCGTTTCGGAAATCCGGTGACCTCTTCTGGCGACGACAGCGTATTCACGGCCAGCAGGTAGATGGGCACCAGGACCCATGCACAGAACAGGACGATGGTGGCCCCGAACAGCAATTTCGCGGCGCGGCGCCTGTCGGGCCGGGCGGCGGCGATGGGTTGTGTGGCGTCGGTCATATCTGCGCCTCACGAGGTACGCGCAACGTGCGCAGGAAAAACAGGGTGAAGCCGATCGAGATGGCAAGGATCACCAGCGCGTAAGCCGCGGCGACGTTGTGATCCTGCAGGTTGAACTGCCAGTTGTAGGTCTCGCCCATAAGCACCGGCAGATTGGTGCCGCCAAGCGCGGCGACCACCGCAAAGACCTCGAATGCGAGAATGGTGCGCAGGATCAGTGCCGTTTGCAGGCTGGGCCGCAGCAGGGGCAGCGTGACCTTGATGAACCGCTGCCACGGGCTGGCGCCGAACACTTCCGCCGCCTCGTAGTATTCCTTGGGGATGAGTCCCATTCCGGCCACGATGATGACGAGCATGATCGCGGTTGCGCGCCAGATCTCGGCCAGCGCCACTGCCAGAAAGATCACCGCCTTGTTCTGGTAGCCGAGAAACATGACCGGTTGGGAGACGAGGCCGAAGCTGTGCAAAATGGAGTTGAGGAAGCCCGACTGATCGAAGATCGCCAGCCAGATGATGCCGGCGGCAAGATCGGAAATGCCAAGCGGAATGGTCAGGATGTAGAGAACCGCACTCCTGCCCTTCTCCATCTTGGCCACCACCGAGGCCATGCCCAGCGCCATGACCGTTTGCACCGGGACGACGGCGGCAGCGAGCAGCACCGTGTTCCAGAAGGTCGTGGGGAACTTCCAGTAGCCGATCATGTTCTGGAAATGGTCGAGCGTGGGCCCGTTCGGTCCGGTGAAGGCCTCAACGGCCACAAGAGCGAAGGGGTAGAGGAAGAAAACGCACAGGAACGCCGTCGCCGGCAGCAGCAGCAGATATGGCAGGGCCTTCTGTGACATCACGGTTTCTCCGTTCGCAACGGGTTCCGGGACCCGCCGGGGTCCGCCCGGACCCGAGGGCCCGAGCGGCAGGAGGAGAGAGGGAGCAAAGTGAACGCAACGATTCCGCCGCTTCGCTCAATTGCCTGATTTCTCGACCAATATCCGGGACTGGGACACGCGGCCCAACCTCGGAATGGCCTCAGTTGACCGGGCAGGCGCCGTCGGATGGCTGGTCGGGCGCCCAGCACGGCGCGTTCGCCTGGGTCATGATATCGCGCAGCGCGCCAGCCTCGTCGTCGAGGGTGGACTTGATGTCCTGGCCACCCAGGACAATGCGCTGGAACGTGTCGATATAGACCTGGTTGAACTTGCCACCCAGATCGCCGAGCCCCACCGGGAGCAGGCCGGGGTTGGCGTCTGCGGAGCCGGACATTTTCGCAATGGCGGCACCCGACATCTTCACGGCGTTCGGCATGTCGTCAGGCAGCGTAACATCGACCACGGGGAAGAAGTTCGTCGCCCTCAGGGTTTCGATCTGGGTCTCCGGCTTCATCATGTAGGCGACCAGGGCCTTGGCCTTGTCCATGTCCGGCGCGGTCTTGGGTATGGCGATACCGGCAACCACAGGCATGAAGCCGCGGCCGGTCGGGCCGGCGGGCGCCGGGAATGCCACGAAGTCGTCGGGCTTCTGGTTGAAGGCGTCGGCGAGGCGCGCCGTATGATCGAACGCCACCCACACGTCACCAGAGAGTAAAGGCTCCTGCATGAAGGCGTAGTTGGTGGAATTGGGGTTGGTGTACTTCCACAATTCGCTCAGCTTCTCCCAGGCCGTAACGGCTTCGGGCGAACGGAACTTGGTCACCATGGAGTTGGTGTAGGAAGGATAGAGGTAGCCCTGAAGGAACCGGTGCAGCAGACCCTTTGGACCGGCAGGCAGGCCGAATTTCGGCGACCCGGTCTTTTCGGCGAGGTTCCTGGCCCATGCGATCAGCTGGTCATAGGTGAGCGCGTTGATATCGGCGCCTTCAGGCAGGTATTCGAGGGCCTTCTTGTTGGCGGCCATGATGTAGGTCGCCTGCATCCAGGGCAGGTATTTCTGTTCGTTGGTGCCCAGCATGCCAAGCTTCTTGAACGTCTGGTTGACCTTGACGCCACCCAGATCGATGCTGGACAGGTCGATCAGGTCATTCTCCACCGATGTGAAGTCGCCATGCAGGCCGCCGAGTACGCCGATGCTGCCCTTGCCCGACTGCGCCTCCGCCTGGATGCGCGTCAGCCAGGGGCCGCCGTCCTGCGGCTGATAGTCGACCTGGCCGTCGAAACCCTTGAGCACCTGCTCGCGCATTGCCTGGGTTTCCTGCACGGGCTTGGCCTGCGTGGACCAGAACAGCACCTGCGCGGACGCACCGCCGGTGCCAAACGCGGCCATTGAGGCTGCTAGGGCGAGGCCTCGTAGCACTTTCCATCTCATTCCCATTTGAATTCCTCCCATCGGGTTTTCAATGTCTATCTGGGGTCGGGTGCCGGGCCATGGCTGGCCCTGAGCACGAGTTTGGGCCGCACGAGCCGCGTCAGCGGCTTGGACGGCCGATCCTGGATGACCGTGGTCAGCATCCCCGCGATCTCCCTTGCGCAATCACGGATCCGGGCGTCGAACGTTGTCAGGCCCGGCGGCGCGTATGCGGCGGTGGCGAGGTTGTCGAAGCCGACAACAGAAAGATCGCGCGGAATGGAAATCCCCGCCCTTTCAGCCTCTTCGAGGACCGTGAGCGCCAGGCCATCGAACAGGCAAAGAATTGCCGTGGGACGCTCGGCGGAATGGAGCAGGCGGTTGATCGCCTCGACCCGGTCTCCACGGGCGAAACGCGGCGCGCTGACGACATCGAGACGAACATCGGGATCGCCCCTGTTGTCTATGGCGGAGCGCAGCCCCTGCTCGCGCATGTGGCGGAATGTCATCGGTTCGCTGATGGTCACAAGGCCGAAATGCCGATGCCCAAGCTCATAGAGCAGGTCGAAAGCCTCGGAGAATGCAGCCGCGCCATCGGTATCGAGCCAATTGAAGGCCAGGCCGGAATTGTGGAGGCGGCCATGGGCGACAAAGGGGAAATTCCTCTCAACGAGGTATTCCACCCGCGGGTCCTTCTCCGCGATGCGGTTGATGACCACGCCATCGGCGCGGCCGGATTCAACCACATGGCGAAGAACCGCAAGCTCATCCTGGCCCTGCGGCGCGGTGGCGAGCAACAGGTCCGAGCCGTGCTTGACCAAGCCTTCGCCCAGGCCGGTGATGAACTCCCCGAGAAATGAGTCGACAAGATTGGGTCCGCGGATCGGAAGAACCAGTCCGACGAAACCGCTGCGCCCGGAAACCAGCATGCGCGCGGCCACGTTCGGCACGTATCCATATTCGGCAGCCGCTTCGGCAACCCTTTGTCGGGTCTGCAAGGCAATCTGTTCATGACCGGCAAGCGCGCGCGACACCGTCGTGATCGACAGGTCGAGCCGATCGGCCAAGCCCTTCAGGGTCTTGCGTTGCGATGCCATCCTGCCTCCCGCGCCGGTCGCCCTGTTCTTCGGCAATTCCGGTTTGAAACGTTTGCATTTTTTGCCACAGCAATTGCAAACGTTTTAAATCTTAGTTTCAGGCCGATTCCGGAGTCAATAGCTCTCGGTTGCGCCATCGCGCCATGCAGCCGCAAGCATCTGGCTCGCCGGCGAAAAAAATTTCACCGACATATCGGGTCGTCGATACGGCCACTCAGGGATTTGCGGGGATACTTTCGCAAGAATTGCGGCGCTGATGCAGATGCGGTCATTCCGCGCAGTTGAGGCGGCGGCGTTTTCGCGCCATACGCTTTGCCATGCTCTCCGAAGTCTCCGATCAAGAAATCACGGAACCTGAAGCAGATCGCGGCGACGCCTTTTTGGCCGCCGCCCTGCGCGGCGAGGCCACGACCCTGAAACGTGCCAGCTGGCTGGCGGCAGTCGGCGAATCGATCTGGCCGGTTCAGGCATACGTGCTGGCATCGGCGATCGGGGCAATGGTCGGCGGGGCCGATACGACACAGGACCTGTGGACCCCTGCCCTGGTGTTCGCGGCGCTGGCCCTTGTGCGGACCGTTTTGGGCGCGGCGGCGTCGCGACTGGCCTTTCTGGGAGCCGAGCGCGTGAAGTCGCGCCTCAGGCAACGCCTTGTCGAGCGGTTGGGGCAATGGTCGCCGCTGGACGGGCACAAGCCGGACTCGGGAGAAGCGGCGGCGCTGTTCGGCGAAAGCATCGAGGCCCTCGACCCCTATCTGGTCCGTTATGGACCGGCGCGCTTGCGGGCAACCATCGAGCCTTTGTTCGTGCTGGCCCTGGTTTTGAGCCAGTCATGGGCGGCCGCGCTCATCCTGCTTTTCACGGGCCCGCTCATACCGGTGTTCATGGCGCTGATCGGTTCGCGCGCGCGTGCGGCGAGCGAAGCGCAAATGGTCGAGATACTGAGCATCAACCGCTACCTGGCGGACCGGTTGTCGGGACTGGCGGACATCAAGCTTCTTGGCGCGGTGGACACCGCCGGCGCGCAGTTTTCCAGCCAGGCCATGGGCGTGAAGCGCGCCACCATGGCGGTGTTGCGCGTGGCGTTCCTGTCATCGGCGGTGCTTGAGCTTTTTGCCGCGGTCGGGGTGGCGCTCGTCGCGGTCTATGTGGGGTTCAGCCTGCTTGGCATGTTGCATTTCGGGACCTATTCCGCTCCCCTGACCTTCCAGACCGGCCTCTTCGTGCTGATGCTCTCGCCAGAGTTCTATGCACCGCTGCGCGGGTTTGCCGCCGCCTATCACGACCGGGCCAGTGCCACCGCCGCGGCGGGCGCCCTCGAACGGGCTTTCGGCTCCGATTTCGTTGCCATACCGACGGATCCAGACCGATCGGCGGCCGCCGACGACGCCGCAACGGGCGTGCAAATCCGCAATCTCGGCTTTCGCCACACGACAGAGTTGCCGCGCGTGCTGGACGGTTTCGACCTCGAGATCGCGCCGGGCGAATGGGTGGCGCTGACCGGCCCGAGTGGGGTAGGCAAGACCACGCTGCTGTCGCTGATTGCCGGCCTCGGCGCGCCGGAGGAAGGCGAAATCGCCTTTCCGTCTCCTTCGAAGGACAGGCCTGCAACCGCGCGTCCACGCATTGCATGGCTGCCGCAACATCCGTTCTTCTTTCGTGGCACCATCCGTCAGAATCTGACTTTGGGGCGCGGGGGGATCACCGATGCCGAAATCGGGTCGGCGCTTGAACTCGCCCAGGCCGCACGGCTTGTTGCTTCCCTGCCGCGCGGGCTTTCCACAATGCTTGGCGAAGGCGGTACGGGCGTTTCGGGGGGTGAAGCGCAGCGCCTGGCGATAGCCCGGGCAGCTCTTGCGAAGGCCGGCCTCGTGATCGCGGACGAACCCACCGCTCATCTCGATCCGGCCACGGCGGAGGCGGTGCGCGGAGGGCTGGCCCGGCTCGCGGCAGGGCGTACCCTGATCGTAGCGACCCATGATCCCGTGCTTGCCGCCGCAATGGCACGTGAAGTCGTGATGACGGCCACGGGAAAGGCAAGACCATGAGACATCTGGTCCGTCTCTTGCGCCTGGCTTTCGAACGCGCACCCTTGGCCTTCGTTCTCGGACTTCTCGTTTCCCTGGCCACGGCGCTTGCCGGTATCGCCCTTCTGGGTGTGGCCGGCTGGTTCATCACCGCCAGTGCCCTTGCCGGGATCGCGGGGGCGGGCCTGATGTTCGAGTTCTTCCGCCCCTCCGCTTCCATAAGGGGCCTGGCTGTCCTTCGGACTTTCGGCCGATACGGTGAACGGCTGATCACGCATGAAACGACGTTGAGTTTCATCGTGGGGATTCGCGAGCGGCTGTTCTACAGCTTCGCCCGGGCGGATTTCGGGAAGCTGGCGCGTCTCAGAAGCGGAGAAATGCTGGCGCGTCTCACCTCGGATGCCGACAATCTCGACGGTCTCTATCTGCGCGGCCTGCTTCCCGCATTCACGGCAGTTGTCGGCCTGGCCGCGATCGCTCTGTCACTCATGTACGTGTCGCCGCTCATCGCGCTGGGATTCGTGGGCGTCCTCGCATTGGCCGTTCTTGTTGCCGTCCTGCTGGTTCTGCGCGCCGCACCGCGTGATGCGCGCCTGGCGACACTGGCGCTTGAATCACTACGACTTCGCGCCATCGACCTGGTGCGCGGTCAGGCGGAACTGCTGCTGGCCGGACGCCTCGAGGCCCATTCGAAGACGGTTCTCGATGCCGATCGCCGCCGACATCTTTCGGCGAACCGGCTCAACCTCATCGAGATCGCCGGCAATGCGGCAAGCCTGCTTGGCGCGCAGGCGTCGATCCTTATCGCGCTGCTCCTTGGCGCTTCCGCACTGCATCAAGGCAAGATCGACGCGCCGGGCGTGGTCGTCTTCGTGCTGGTGGCAATCGGCGCCTCGGAGTTGACTGCGCCGCTGGTCGCGGCGGCGCTTGGGACGGGAAGAACCCTGTTGGCCGCCCGGCGGATCGCCCCAAGGCTGTCCGAACCCAGCCTCATCGCCGCCGATCCTGTGGAGTTCGGCCAGCCAGCGGCGGAGCCTGGAATGCCGATCCTTCAGATCTCCGGGCTCAGCGGGCGCTCCGGGCAGGCCGTCGATCTCGCCGTCCGGGATTTTTCGCTTGCCGTCGCGGCCAGAGAGCGGGTGGCGCTTGTCGGACCGAGCGGCAGCGGCAAGTCGACGCTCCTGGGCCTGATTGCCGGCACGCAGGTTGTCGAGGGCGGAATGGTGCTTCTGGGTGGCATCACCGTTTCGGGCATGCCGGACAGGGTGTTGCGCGAGCAAATGGTCCTTCTGCCGCAAAAAAGCGCGGTCTTTGCCGGTAGTGTCAGCGACAATCTGCGGCTGGCGCAACCGCGAGCGACGGACACCGAGTTGTGGGCGGCCCTTGAAACGGCGCAGCTTGCCGAATTCATCCGGACCCTGCCCGACGGCCTCGAACATAAGCTGCAGGAAGGCGGCAAGGGGCTGTCCGGCGGCCAGAGGCGCCGCCTCGCCCTGGCACGCGCTGTCCTCAGGCGTCCACCTGTCCTGCTGATGGACGAGCCGACCGAGGGCATGCAGGAAGAGCTTGGCCTGGCGGTTCTGTCGGCGGTCTTTGCGGCCCTGCCGGAGACGGCAATTGTCTTTGCCACCCACCGCAAAAGTGAAGAGCGTCTGGCAAATCGCGTCATCGATCTTGCTCCCGCCGGCGATGTGACATCTGATCGCGGTGCAATCACAATACCGATCTGATTTGATTTCGGTCACTTCGGGAGGAGGATTGTTCGGCTAGAGCCCGTGCGTATACGGGTGAAAAGCCACTCATGTCCTTGCGCCAAGCGCCAGGAGTGCAGCTCCATTCCGGGAGTAAACATCGTGGAACTGAATATCGTCGAATTGTCGCGGCTGCAGTTTGCGCTGACCGCCATGTATCACTTCCTGTTCGTGCCGCTCACGCTCGGGCTATCGGTCATCCTTGCGATCATGGAAACCGTGTTCGTTATGACCGGGCGCACCATATGGCGCGACATGACAAAGTTCTGGGGCACGCTGTTCGGCATCAACTTCGTGCTGGGCGTGGCGACTGGCATCACCATGGAGTTCCAGTTCGGCATGAACTGGAGCTACTACAGCCAGTATGTGGGCGACATCTTCGGAGCGCCGCTGGCCATCGAGGGCCTGATGGCCTTCTTCCTGGAAGCGACATTCGTGGGGCTGTTCTTCTTCGGATGGGACCGACTGACGCCCCGCCAGCATCTCGGCGCGACCTATGCGGTCGCCATAGGGTCCAATCTTTCCGCGTTGTGGATCCTGATCGCCAATGGCTGGATGCAGCATCCGGTGGGTGCCGCGTTCAATCCCGAGACCATGCGCATGGAAGTCACGAGCTTCTTCGAGGTGCTGTTCAACACCGTGGCGCAGGCCAAGTTCGTGCACACTGTTTCGGCGGGCTATGTGACGGCGTCCATTTTCGTGCTCGGCGTCTCCGCGATCTACATGCTGCAGGGTAAGCACAGGGATCTCGCCCGGCGCTCGATGGCTGTGGCCGCTGCCTTTGGCCTGGCATCCTCGCTGTCGGTTGTCGTGCTCGGGGATGAAAGCGGCTACACCGCGACCGAGAACCAGAAGATGAAAATCGCGGCGATGGAAGGCATGTGGACCACCGAGCCCGCGCCCGCGTCGTTCAACCTGATCGGGTTCCCGGACCAGCAGGCCCGCGAGACCCGTTATGCGATCCAGATCCCATGGGTCCTCGGCCTGATCACGACCCGAAGCCTGACAAAGCAGGTTCCCGGGATCGAGGAACTCGTGCAGGACGCCAAGGGCCGGATCGCCAACGGGATCAAGGCCTATGACGCGCTCCAGCAGATCCGCGCCGCCGATAGCCCATCCGCGGTGCCCGATGACGTGCGGCAGACCTTTGAAGCCAATGGCGGCGACCTTGGTTACGCTTACCTGCTCAAGCGCTACGTGGACGACCCCAGGCTCGCCACGCCGCAGGAGATCAACGACGCGGCCTGGAGCACGGTGCCGGCGGTCTTCCCGCTGTTCTGGTCGTTCCGCTTCATGGTCGGGCTGGGGTTCTTCTTCATCGCGCTGATGGCGACCTTCTTCGTGCTCGCCTCGCGGCGCAGCCTGGACCGGCACCGCTGGCTGCTTTGGGTGGCGGCGCTCTCGATCCCCCTGCCCTGGCTTGCCGCGGAACTGGGGTGGTTCGTGGCCGAATACGGCCGGCAACCCTGGATCATCGAAGGAATATTGCCCACCGCAATCGGCGTTTCACGCATCGGTATCGTGGACATCGCGATCAGCCTGCTGGGTTTCGTCGCGCTCTATACTGTGCTGGCGGTGGTCGAAATCACGCTGATGGTCAAGGCGATCCGGGTGGGCCCCGGCAAGGTCTCGGCACCCGGCGATCTCGTGCGCACCATTCCCGCAGCTACACAACCCGCGGAGTAGAAACATGATCCTTTACGAACTGATGGACTATGGGCTGCTGCGCGTCATCTGGTGGCTGCTGCTCGGCGTGTTGCTGATCGGATTCGCGATCACCGATGGCTTCGACATGGGTGTTGCAACCCTTCTGCCCTTCGTGGGCAAGACCGATGTGGAGCGCAGGGTCGTCATCAACACGGTCGGGCCGGTTTGGGAAGGCAACCAGGTGTGGCTGATCACCGGCGGCGGCGCGATCTTTGCCGCATGGCCGCAACTTTACGCGGTTTCCTTCTCCGGCTTCTATCTCGCAATGTTCCTGACACTTGCGGCGCTGATCCTGAGACCGGTAGGCTTCAAGTACCGTTCCAAGCGGGAAAGCCAGCGCTGGCGCAACAATTGGGACTGGGCGCTTTTCATCGGCGGCTTCGTACCGTCGCTGATCTTTGGCGTGGCGGTCGGCAACGTCCTGCAAGGCGTGCCGTTCCGTTTCGACAACGACCTGCGCATGGCCTATGAGGGCAATCTTTTCGGACTTCTGAACCCGTTCGCCCTGCTCGTAGGGCTTCTGTCAGTCGCCATGCTGGTGATGCACGGCGCGGCATGGCTCGGGGTCAAGGCCGAGGGCGCCGTCGCTCAGAGGTCGCGCAGGATCGGCGGTTACGCCGCGCTGGCGGTGATCGTGATGTTCGCGCTGAGCGGGCTGATCCTGTGGGCGCTGCTTCCGGGATATGCGATCACCAGCCCCATCGATCCGCACCAGGCGTCCAATCCACTGACCAAGCAGGTGACGCGGCAGATGGGAGCGTGGTTCGTCAACTACCAGATCCATCCCTGGTTGCTGATCGCTCCCGCCCTGGGCTTCCTCGGGGCAGCAGGAGCATGGCTTGGCTTCCGCGGCAAGGCAAGCGGGCGGACATTCCTTTCGAGCGCGGCAGCGGTGTTCGGCATCGTGGCCACAGTGGGTGTGTCGATGTTCCCATTCATTCTGCCGTCCTCGGTCGACCCGCAGTCGAGCCTGACGGTCTGGGATAGCTCGTCGAGCCACGCCACGCTGTTCAACATGCTCGTCGCTGCGGTGATCCTCGTGCCGATCATCCTGGTCTACACAAGCTGGGTCTACAGGGTCTTGTGGGGGCCAGTGACGGAGAAGAGCATCACCGACGGCGACACGCACGCCTACTGAGAAACGGCAGGTCGAACGAAGAAGGGATACGAAGATGTGGTATTTCGCCTGGATCCTGGGACTGCCGCTCGCCGCCGGATTTGCGGTGCTGAACGCGATGTGGCTCGAGATGGCTGAGGACCGCGACCGCCAGAGCGGCGGCAAGGATGGGCCAACCCTGCACTGACCCCAAGCCCTGTCAGGGCGCACGGACCAGGACCAGTTGCCCGCTGTCGAGGCCCATGACAAAAATCGGGCCGCCTGGCACGGTGATCTGGCCGATAGCGGTGTTGATCGCGCCGCCTGGATAAGCTTGGGCTTCGTCGACGATGCGCCCGGCGCGCGGCGACACCATGCGGAGCGTGCGCCGGTCGGCGCTGGGAAGTACGAGATCGGCAACGCCGTCGCCATTGATATCCGCGACGGCGGACAGGCCCTGTTCCGTTGTGCCGTTGACGTGGTTCGAGAACCCGGCCGCAGCGGCGATCCGTGTGAGCTTGCCGCGGGAAAGGGTCCAGAATTCGAGCGTTCCCCCGATATGCGGGGTCCTCACCAACGCGATGTCGGGTGTGCCGTCACCGTTGAAGTCGGCGATCCCGGCGATGTTGAGCCAGCGATGGGTCAACCCGATAGGCGCGGTGGCAGCCAGTTCGACCAATTCGTCGCCCTGCAAGCCATAGATCGCCAGCGCGGCGCCTTTTGCGACATCGGTACGGATGGTGACGATCTCGGCGGTGCCATCGCCGTTGAGATCGACCAGACGCGGCGTCAGATCCTCGAACACACGATCCCCTGGAAGTTCGAGGTCGAAGCGCCTGCCGGTGCTGTCGCGGATGGCAAGCCCGCCCGCCTCGATGAGATCGCCGAGCGCGCCATGCCGATAGCGCGTGGTCGGCAGCACGTACCACGCGCTGCGAACCCGACCGGACGTCACGGTCACGACGTGCCCACCTGGAATGCCGTCCCGCGCGGCAAGCTGGCGAGGGGGCGCGTGGGTCGGGCCGATGCAGACAACGCTGTCGGTGCACAGCGCGAGCGAATGCCAGTCCGCCAATTTCACCAGAACCTCGGCGCCAGTCTGGCTCAGGGCCGACACCCCCGCGCCACCCGTTACCGGCGATACGCGCCAGTCGGCGGCATATGGCCGTGCGACCGGCGCAAAAAGAATGAGCAGCGCCAAGGCCGTTTGTGCGCCGCGTAACCGGAAGGTTTGTGTATCCAAGGTTGTGCCCTCAAACCAGAGAAGGCCCGAGGCTAGCCTTGGCCAGTGGTAACGACAAATCACCTATCGTTGCGCAGGGGGCGAGGCATCGAACCCGCCTGAAACAGAAGAGGCGCGGCGGCCATGTGCCACCGCGCCCTTCATGCCGTCCGGCCTGGTCCCGAGCCCCCTAGTGGCTGTCGCGCGGGATGCCGTTTGTTTGCGCGATGCGCTGGTACTTGACCGCAGGTTTCAGCACCGCGCCATTTTCCATCTGCTCCACGATGCCGCGCTGGATTTCCTGCCAGGGGCTCTGGCTTCCGGGATACTTGTACCCGCCGCCCGCCTGAAGGGCCGCGCGACGCCTGCCGATCTCCTCATCGGAGACCTGAAGCGTGACCAGGCCCTTTTCGAGATCGACGCGAACCCGGTCACCCGTTTCAAGAATGGCCAGGTTGCCCCCGGCCGCCGCCTCGGGCGATACGTTCAGAATCGAAGGCGATCCCGAAGTACCCGACTGCCGGCCATCTCCGATGCAGGGCAGCGACGTGATGCCCTTCTTGATCAGGTATGCGGGCGGTCGCATGTTCACCACCTCCGCGGACCCGGGATAACCAATCGGGCCGGCGCCACGAATGAACAGGATGGTGTGCTCGTCGATCCCCATCGCCTCGTCGTCGATGCGATGGTGGTAGTCCTCAGGCCCGTCGAACACCATCGCCTTTCCCTCGAACGCATTTGGGTCGTCGGGGTTGGAGAGATAGCGCTGGCGGAACTCCTCGGAGATCACGCTGGTTTTCATGATGGCGCTGTGGAACAGGTTTCCTGTAAGCACCGTGAAGCCCGCATCCTTCATCAGCGGTTTGTCGAACGGGCGAATGACGCGCTCGTCCTCGATGGTCGCATCGCGGCAGTTCTCGCCGATGGTCTTTCCGTTCACGGTCCGGGCGCCCTCGTGGATCAGGCCCTGCCCCATGAGCTGGTTGACCACCGCGGGAACACCGCCGGCGCGATAATAATCTTCGCCAAGATATTCGCCGGCGGGCTGCAGGTTCACCAGAAGCGGCACCTTGTGACCAAGGGTCTCCCAATCCTCGATATTTAGTTTCACGCCGACGTGCTGGGCAATGGCGCTCAGGTGGATGGGGGCATTGGTCGAACCGCCGATGGCGGAATTTACGCGAATGGCGTTCTCGAAGCTCTCGCGCGTCATGATGTCGGTGGGCTTGAGGTCCTCGTGCACCATGTCGACGATGCGCTTGCCGGTCAGATAGGCCATTTCCTGCCGGTCGCGGTAGGGCGCGGGAATGGCCGCCGAACCCGGCAACTGCATGCCCAGCGCTTCGGCCAGGGAATTCATGGTGGTCGCGGTGCCCATGGTGTTGCAGAACCCGGTGGACGGCGCGGAGCTGGCGACCAACTTGATGAATTCCTTGTAGTCGATCTCGCCGGCGGCCAGCATCTGGCGGGCCTTCCAGACGATGGTTCCCGACCCGGTGCGCTCGCCCTTGTGCCAGCCGTTCAGCATCGGCCCGACCGATAGGGCGATGGCGGGGATGTTCACCGTCGCGGCGCCCATGAGCATGGCTGGGGTCGTCTTGTCACAGCCGATGGTGAGCACGACGCCGTCGAGGGGGTAACCGTACAGCACCTCGACCAGTGACAGGTATGCCAGGTTGCGGTCGAGGCCGGCGGTTGGCCGCTTGCCGGTTTCCTGGATGGGATGAACCGGGAATTCGATCGGAATGCCACCCGCCTCGCGAATGCCATCGCGCACGCGCTGGGCAAGAACGATATGGTGCCGGTTGCAGGGCGACAGATCGGAACCGGTCTGGGCGATGCCGATGATCGGCTTTCCAGACTGCAATTCATCCTGGGTGATGCCGAAATTGAGGTAACGCTCGAGATATAGCGCGGTCATGTCGGGATTGTCGGGATTGTCGAACCAGGCGCGCGATCTCAGCTTCACCATTTCAGTCTCCGTTGGCGGTCAGTTCCCCGATGGCGTTGGCACTCGTGCAGCGAACCTGCGGCCACAGCGCCGGCTACCATCGGGCTTGACGGGAAAGGCATCGCAACAGTCTTATCTCCCGCTCGTTCCCATAGGCAAGCGGGGCCGCCCCCAATATTGCAGCAACTTTGTTGCACGCCATTGCTTTTGTGCGCTCGCGCCTTGCGAACCAACACCTTCCGGAATGATCGCGGGCGTCTGCCGGCCCTGCGCCAAGTCGAGCCGGCCCGGGGTGCGATCCGTTTAGCCCATTTCCAGTTCCGCCAGCGCGACCGGGCGTGTCATGCGCCTGTTCATTCCATGTGTGGCGCTTGTAGTATGGAGCGCCAGGCCACACAGTCGAACGCCAATAGATGTCGCTTCCGGCCCGGCTCGCCGGCGAGGAGTTCTTAATGAATGACACTACGGTTGTAGTCGGTTGGGGAGAGTTCTGGCTGGAGTTGCAGTCGGCAGCCCGCATGATCTTCGATACGATCATGTCCGTCATGCTGACCCCTTGGGGTCAGACCCAGATATTTCTGCTCCTGGTGGTCTTTCTCGCAGCACATCTGGCAGCCAAGCGCGCCGAGCCCTTGTTTGAACGATGGGTACGCGGCCTGGAAACCACCCGCCAGCGACTGAAAGTCCTGGTGATCCTGCTCCGCCGACTGCGCCTTGTGTTCTTTATTGCCGGTTCATGGGCCAGCGTGCTCGTCCTGCGCGCGATCACCTGGCCAAGCCGCAGTTCGGTCCTCGCCGTGGCTGCGGCAATAGCTACCGTCTGGCTCGTGGTATCGCTGATTGGTCGGCTGGTGCGCAACCCGCTTGCCCGGAGGCTGCTGACCGTCGCCGTCTGGCTGGTCGCGGCGCTGCAGCTTCTGGGACTGTTGCCGGTAGTCGTCGCCGTTCTCGATGCCGCGTCGATTTCCTCGGGGAATTTTCGCTTCTCCCTGCTCATGCTGGTGAAGGCCGGGATAATCGTGGGCGTCCTGCTATGGATCGCGTCGTTGCTCTCGCACTTCACCGAGGCCTGGGTGAAGGACCTCGATGATCTTTCACCATCGATGCGGGTCCTTGCGGGCAAGATTGTCAGGTTATCGCTTTTCGCGATTGCCACGCTTATTGGTCTTCAGTCGCTTGGCCTCGATCTCACCAGCCTGACGGTCCTGTCAGGCGCAATAGGACTCGGCATCGGCTTCGGGCTTCAGAAGGTCGTATCGAACCTGATTTCGGGCATCATTCTCCTGCTCGACAAGTCAGTCAAGCCGGGCGACGTCATCGAGGTTGGGGATACGTTTGGCTGGATCGCAAAGCTGGGCAGCCGATACGTCTCCGTGGTGACCCGGGACGGGCGAGAATACCTCATTCCCAACGAAGACCTCATCACCAGCCAGGTGATCAACTGGTCCCATACCGACAACAAGGTGCGCTTGCAGGTCTCGTTCGGCGTGTCCTACGAGGCTGACCCAAACACGGTCAAGGATCTGGCGGTCGCCGCTGCGATCGACACCAGACGGGTACTGCGCGTTCCGCAGCCGGTCTGCCATCTGGTTGCCTACGGCGAGTCCTCGGTCGACTACGTGCTCCGCTTCTGGGTTTCCGACCCGAAGACGGGTGTGCTCAACGTCAAGAGCGACGTTCTGGTCGCACTATGGTATTCGCTCAAGGACAACGGCATAGCCATCCCCTACCCTCACCGCGACCTGCATTTCCGCGAGCCGGTACGCGTCACAATGGATGCGACACCTCCGGAAACGAAAGGGCCGGAGCCGCGTTCGCGCGGAAGACGGCCCCGGACGCCCAAGACTTAGCCCAAAGCCCTGCGAAGCCATCCAAGGCTGTCGTCTGTAAGCCCCGCGGGCCTGTATTCAGCACCAAGGGGTGCGTCATAGCCAAGTCGAGCAATGACGTCGAAAAGGTACGAATAGTCGACTTCGCCATGATCAGGCGGCCCTCGATCCGGCACTGCGGCGAACTGGATATGCCCGATGATTGGCAGGAGCGCCGCAAGGCGATGGGTCAGGTCGCCTTCCATGAGCTGGACATGGTAGCAATCGAACATCAACCGCAGGTTCGGCGCCGCCACCTGGTGAATGATCGCGGCGGCCTGCGTGGTGCTGGTGAGAAAGTAGCCCGGTGCATCGTAGCTGTTGAGCGGTTCGATCAGGATGTTCAGGCCCCACCCGGCGGCCATTTTCGTTGCGTAGGCAAGATTGGCGAGAAAGGTTTCCTCGGCCGTTTGGCCAGAGGCGTTGCCCGCCATGACGTGGACGTTCGACGCTCCGATTTCCGCCGCACAGGCGATGGCTTCGTCGATCGCGGCGCGGGCTTCACCCTGTCTTCCAGACAGCGCGGCCAGGCCGTTCTCGCCCATCGCAACATTACCGCGCCGCGTGTTGAGGCCGAGCATCCGCAGCCCGGTTTCGTCCAGCGCGGCCTTCACCGCGCCCGGTGCCACGTCATATGGCCAGTGGCATTCCACCGCGTCGAATCCTGCGGCCTTTGCCGCACGGATCGCTTCGGGAAGAGGCAGTTCCGCCCACAACAATCCCAGATTTGCGGAAAACTTCATCGACGCGTTTCCAACATGTGAGTGGCCATTTCGAAACTCAGGCCCCTGCTTCAGGCCTGCGCGTCGCGGAGGGCCGAAACGAGCCAATCGCGAAACCTGCTGATCCGCCCGTTGTCGTCAGAGCGAAGCTGGGCGACGTAGTAGCCCCCCAGCCGGATATCGGTCTGGAACAGTTCCTCCAGCCGCCCGGTATCTATCTCCTGCGCAACCATGAGACGCGTGGTCAATGCTATCCCCTGCCCCGCCAAAGCCGCGTCAAAGCCAAGGCTCGCGTCCCCGAGGCGCGGGCCCGAAAGTGGCCGTCGAATGCGCAGGCCGGCCGCCGCCAGCCAAGCCGTCCACTGTGCATAGCTTTCCTCGTGGATCAACGACGCACCGGCCAGTTGTTCGAGCGTTTGTGGGCGCCCGTTCCGCGCCAGCCATTCAGGGCTGGCCACTGGAAACATGCGCGGGGTGAGAAGCGGTGTCGCATTGCGCGGCAAGGCCGAAAGATCGCCAAACCCTATGACAAGATCGGCGTCGACAGACGCTGACATCAGCTCCGGATCGACAGCCCGCAGATTGATGTCCACATCGGGCAGTATCCGGCGGATTTCGCCGAGCCTGGGCGCTAGCCAGCGCGTGGCAAGCCCCGGCATGCACCATATCCTCAGGCTCTGCCCTCCTGACGGCGCCTTCAACTGCATCGTGGCATCGGCCAGGGACCGAAAAGACTGGGACACCGCTGCGTGAAGGCTTGCGCCGGCCGGGGTGAGTTGCACGCCCCGCGGTCCGGCCTCGACCAGCCTGCGGCCGATCCATGCCTCCAGATTGGCGATATGGCGGCTGACAACCGGGTGCGAGACCCCGATGTCGTCGGCAGCCTTGCGCATGCTTCCCGTGCGCCCCACCGCCTCGAATGCACGCAAGGTGTTGAGTGGCGGCAGACGCCCGCGAAGCGTTTCGTGCTCGTCGCCCTCGAAATGCTGAATGGGTGCGCTCCCGGTAAGGAATGGTGTGCCGCACGAGCGGTAACCTGAAGTTACCACACTGCCATACTCATTGAAATACCGCGCAGGCCTCACGACGCGCTAGAATGATACGAGCAACCCACGAAAAGGTGTCATCGTGAACAATTCCGATCTGCTTGGTCGGCGCGTCGCGGCAGTTTCCCGCGGCATAGCCACTGCCTATCCCAAGTTCGTTGCCCGAGCCGAAAACTCGGAAATCTGGGACACGGAAGGCAACCGCTTCATCGATTTCGCCGGCGGCATTGCCGTGCTCAACACCGGCCACCGCCATCCGCGCGTGATCGAGGCGGTCAAGGCCCAGCTGGATGCCTACACGCATACCGCGTTCCAGATCCTTCCCTATGAGCCCTATGTCGAGGTGTGCGAGCGCCTCTCCGACATGGCGCCAATCGAAAACGCCAAGGCGATCCTGCTTTCAACGGGCGCGGAGGCCGTCGAAAACGCGGTGAAGATCGCCCGCGCGGCCACGGGGCGTCCCGGAGTCATCGCGTTCACGGGAGGCTTTCATGGCCGTACCGCGATGACCATGGCGCTGACGGGAAAGGTTGCGCCCTACAAGACGCAGTTCGGCGTCGGACCGGCCGGTATCTACCATGTGCCGTTCCCGGTGCCGCAATACGGCACCAGCGTCGATGACGCACTCAAGGCGCTCGACTACGTGCTGCGCGCCGATATCGGGCCCAACAATGTTGCCGCGATCATCATTGAGCCGGTGCAGGGCGAAGGCGGCTTCCATCCCGCGCCGAAGGAACTTCTGGTCAAGCTACGCGAAATCTGCGACCGGCACGGCATCCTGCTGATCGTCGATGAAATCCAGACCGGATTTGCCCGTACCGGCAAGATGTTCGCTATCGAGCATTCAGGCATTTCGCCCGACCTGATGACGGTCGCCAAATCCCTTGCGGGCGGCTTCCCGTTGTCCGGTGTCATCGGCCGCGCCGACATCATGGACGCCACCGATCCGGGTGGGCTGGGCGGTACTTATGCCGGTAGCCCGATCGCCTGCGCGGCGGCGCTGGCGGTCATGGACGTGATCGCCGAGGAACGACTTGTCGAGCGTGCGAACACGATTGGCGAAAGGATCAAGGCCAGGCTCGAAGCGATGGCGATGCGCAACGATATCGTGCCGATTGCCGCGATCCGCGGCCCGGGCGCAATGATCGCTTTCGACATCGTGGCACAACGGGGCGGCGACGAGCCGGACGCGGATGCGACAAGGCGTGTTACTCAGGCCGCGCTGGACCGCGGGCTGGTGCTGTTGTCGTGCGGCGTCTACGGCAACACCATCCGGATCCTCAATCCCCTGACGATTTCGGACGAACTGCTCGAGGAAGGCCTCGATCTCATGGAAGGCGCGCTGGTCGCCGCCAAGGCACAGGCTTAGGAAACAAGAAATGCGCAGTCTCAAGGATCGCTCGCTGCTCCGGCAGCAGGCGTATATCGATGGTTTGTTCGTCGGCGACGGCACGGTACCTGTGGTCAATCCCGCAACCGGTGAACACATCGCCGCCGTACCCGATTTCGGTTCGAGGGAAGCGGAACAAGCGGTGGAGGCCGCCGCTCGGGCCTTCAAGCCGTGGGCGGCCAGAACCGCCAAGGATCGCAGTACGACCCTGCGGCGCTGGTTCGACCTGATCATGGCCAACCGGGAGGATCTCGCCACCATCCTGACCAGCGAGCAGGGCAAGCCCTTTGCCGAGGCGCTGGGCGAGATCGACTATGCCGCGTCCTATGTCGAATTCTATGCCGAGGAAGCCAAGCGCGTTGCCGGCGAAATCCTGCCGGCACACCGCACCGATGTGCGCATTACCGTGTTCCGCCAGCCCATCGGCGTCGTGGCGGCGATCACACCGTGGAACTTCCCCGCCGCCATGATTACGCGCAAGATCGCCCCTGCCCTCGCCGCCGGCTGCACGGTCGTGGTCAAACCGGCGCCGGAAACGCCACTGACCGCCCTCGCGCTGGCCGAACTGGCGGGACGCGCCGGCTTTCCGCCAGGCACCATCAATGTGATCACCGGCGACGCCATCGCGATCGGCAAGATCCTGACGACCCATCAAAAGGTGCGTCTGGTCGGATTCACCGGCTCGACGGCCGTGGGCAAGCTGCTGATGGCGCAGGCCTCCACCACGGTGAAGAAGGTCGCACTGGAACTTGGCGGCAACGCCCCCTTCATTGTCTTTGACGATGCCGACCTCGACGCCGCCGTCGAAGGGGCCATCGTCTCGAAATACCGGAACATGGGCCAGACCTGCGTGTGCACCAACCGCATCTACGTGCAGGCGGGCATCCATGACCGGTTCGTCGAAGCGCTTGCCGAGCGGGTCGGCAAACTCCCGGTCGGCGACGGCTTCGCTGAGGGCGTGGTCCAGGGCCCCCTGATCAACGAGGATGCGGTCGCCAAGGTGGAGGCCCATATCTCGGACGCCGTCACAAAGGGCGCATCCGTGATCACCGGCGGCCACCGGCACCAGCTTGGGCAGACATTCTTCGAGCCGACCCTGATCACCGGCGCTTCGGCGGGAATGCTCCTGGCCCAGGAAGAGACCTTCGGGCCCCTCGCCGCCGTGTTCAGGTTCGATACCGAAGAAGAGGCGATCGCCGCCGCCAACGACACCCAGAGCGGGCTTGCCGCCTATTTCTACACCCGGGATGTCGGCCGCGTCTTCCGGGTACTCGAGCACCTGGAATACGGAATGGTCGGGGTCAATACCGGGCTGATATCGACCGAACTCGCCCCATTCGGCGGCATCAAGGAAAGCGGGAACTCAAGGGAGGGCTCCCACCACGGTATCCTGGAATTCACCGAGCTGAAGTACGGCTGCATCGCCGGGCTCTAGCATTCCCAGGCGAGACAGGCACCGGTTCGCCGCCGGCAACAACGACGAACAAGCCGCTGGGGCCGCGCATGCCATTCCGAGACAAGCGGCGCGGCTCCAGTCACCTGGTCGACCGGAAACGGCGTTGGCAAAGGCCAGTGCATTGCTCCCCTTTTTTAGCGCCGCTCACCCGCGGCACGCTTGGCGACCTGGCGAATTAGGCCGCGGAGCATCTAACCGACTTCAATGGACGTGTTGCAGGAACGATACACTACATCTGCTTCGGTAAATCAGTTGATCCAAGTCAAATCGCCTCAACAAATTGCCTCCTAGGTAAATAGTATTGAATGCCAACAGAATGAGAATGTTGAGGAAAGCAAGATGAGAACACTCGTCGCCCTATTCGCCGGCCTGCTGGTCGCCACGGCAGGATCCGCGAATGCCGCCGACGCGCCAGGGTATAGCGGCGCGGAGAGCGTCATGTACTCCGCGAATTCCACCCACGACTGGACCGGATTCTATGTCGGCGCCATGGGAGGCATTGCCTCTTTCAACAGCAACTGGGATACCATCTACGGCACATACGAGGGTGGCCCCAGCGATATCAATCCGACCTCGGTCGCCCGCATCAACTCCGTCGGCGGCATCCTGGGTGTGACGGCCGGATACAACTTCCAGGTGAGCCCGGAAGCCGTGCTGGGTATCGAAGGCGATATCGGTTTCACGAATCTGAACGGCAGCGACGTGTGCCTCGGCGACAACACCTATTACCATGCCACTTGTGCCGCCAAGGTGAACTGGTTGGCATCGGTTGCCGGGCGTGCCGGTTTTGCAGCGGATCGCACCCTGGTTTTTGGCAAGGCCGGACTTGCCGTTGGAAGTTTCAGCTACGACATCGGGAACTTCAATTTCAGCGCCCCTGAATACAACACCGTTACCGAGACCCGTTACGGAATGCTGCTCGGCGCAGGTATCGAACAAGCCCTGACCGACACGATCAGCGCGAAGGTCGAGGTCGACTACATGGACTTCGGCAGCAAGCGTGTGAACTTCAGTTCCGGGTGCGGGACCTTATGCTATTCATCGGATTTTGGCACGGATATCGCCAACAAGGTCATTCTGGGCAAGGTCGGCATTAACGTGAAACTGCAGTAGTCGCCTCACGTATTGTCCCAAGTCCGAGCGCCGGCCGACATCGTCGCGCCGGCGCTTCGTTATCCATATTTGTTGCTGCCGCGCCGCGACCGGTAGCGGCGTCAGAGTTCCGGCATCAACCTGCTCTGGGCACAGAACCGCTGCCAGTTCTTGCGCGGCATCGGCGTCCATGCGGCTTCGGCAATCGCACCCAGCCGTGGGAAGACCATATGGTTGAACCGCTGCCGCGACACCAGGTTCTCGCTCCAGATGCAGCCCTGCACACCCTTGAGCCGATCCGCGAGTTCCGCCGGGAAGTCCCCCGCCGCCTCATATTCATAGCAGTGTTGCGGCGGCACCACGCCGGCCCAGGTCAAACCCGGTTCCAGCCATTCGTGGGCCTGGGCCATGTCGAGGTAATAGGCCTGCCCCGGCGTCATCACCACGTCATATCCCATCCTGGCGAGATCCAGCCCGATCTCGGGCTTCTGCCACGCCATCAGCAGCGCCCCATCCGGCTCGACGCCACCGCCGTGCGAGACCTCGTCCCATCCCGCGAGCTTCTTGCCGAATCCGGAGAGGATCGCCTGCACCTTCTTGAGCAGATGGGCCTGAAGCTCTGGTGTGCCCGAAAGATGCCGCGACTTCATCAGCTCCCGGGCCTTTGGAGAGCCCAACCAGGATCCGTCCGCAACTTCGTCGCCACCGACATGGATGAAGGGGAACGGGAACAGGTCCGCCACCTCCCTGAACACCTTTTCGAGCAGGTCATAGGTCTCATCCATCGCCGGATTGAGGGCGTTGTTCTCATAGCCCTGCACGGAATGATAGTTGCCCACGCTCTCCTCAGGGTCGATCAGGTGTGGATAGGCGGCAAGCACCGCCGTGCAGTGCCCCGGAATATCGAATTCAGGCATGATCCCCACATGCAGCCGCGCGGCATCCTGGATCAGTTCCCTGACCTCATCCTGGGTATAGAATCCCTCGCTTGGCCTGGCGCCACTGCCCAGTTGCGCCGTCATCTTCTCACCCGGCCCGCGCCGCGCGCCGGTCCGCGTCAGTTCGGGCAGCGCCTTGATCTCCAGTCGCCATCCCTCGTCGTCTGACAGGTGCCAGTGCAGGACGTTCATCTTGTTCCATGCAAGGATATCGATAAATCGCCTGACGCTCTGAAGCGAATAGACCTGGCGCGACACATCGAGGTGACAGCCGCGCCACTCGTAGCGTGGCGCATCCGAAATCAGACCCGACTTCGGAAATCGGAATGTCTCGGGTTGGGCGTACGCCGCATGATGCATCTGCGCCAGGGTGGTAAGCGCATAGCTCAGACCAGCGGCCCCGCCACTTGCAAGCCGAACGCCGTCCTCGGCGAAGTCCAGGCGATAGCCCTCAGAAGGCAAGTCGTCCGAGGTCGAGAACTGCACCGACAGCCCCCCGGCAACCCCCGTCAACGCGAAAACGCTGATGGCATTGGGGAAGAGCCGCCTTGCGAGCGCGCCGACCTCATTCATCGCAGCGATCGCCTGTACTGGGCTTCCTGGCGCCGGAAAAAGGGCGATCGGCGCTTCCCCGAACCCATCAAGGTCGGTCACGCCTGGCCACGGGATGATCCCGACCGGCTCCTCAAGCCGGCCCTCCGGCACCAGAACCGGCGGGCGCTTCGCCACATGGCCCTTGAGCATCAAGTCGCCTGTCTCGATATCGTGTGAGGTGCCATCGGACAGGATCAGATAGGCCGTGCTCACCCCATCCGTGATGTGGCTCGGCTTGCGCGTCAGCGCCCTGACGACGAAGGTCCAGCTCTCTCCCGGCTGCAGCACCAGCCCCTGGGGCGGTTCATACTCGTGATAGTTCGCATTGCGCCGAACAAGGGTGGCGTTACGCACCATCGAGCGATCGAGGTTCCGGGTCAGAGCGGTATAGACCAGCCGGAACCCGGACAACGCAGCCCCGCCCAGATTGGTCAGCGTCAATTCCAGTTGCCCGTTCTCGTCGCCATCCGGCGTCCACTGATTGTCGAGGCGACAAAGGCTGGCGGTCATCGCAGGCTCCCAAATTTTGGCAGAAACAGATGTCAGTAGTCGTCCGACTGGCTGAAGGTATGCGCCAGTTCGGTTTGCCCGGCAGTCAACCCGCAGTCGACCGGCAGGCAGACACCGGAAATGGCATTCGCGGACGGACCCGCGAGGAAGGAAACAGCGGCCGCGATATCCCGGGTCAGCGCAATGCGCTTGAGCGGATACCAGCGTTTCACCTCTTCCCAGACATCGGGATTGGCCGCCGCCCGTTCCTCCCAGGCCCTGGTGCGCACCGAGCCCGGCGCCACCGCGTTGGCCCGCACGCCGAACTTGCCGTATTCGACGGCAACCATCCTGGTAAACTGGAGCAGGCCCGCCTTCGCCGCGCTGTAGGCCGGATGCCCGTAGACCCCGAGGCCGTTGACCGAGGCGATGTTGATCAGGCAACCCGCGCTCGCCTTCAGGTCCGCGGCGACTGCGTCAAAACAGATATACGCCGCCTCTAGATTGAGCGTCATGTCCTTGCGCCATGCGGCAAGGTCCATGCTGCCAAGCGATAGTCCGGTCGCCCGGCCCGCGTTGTTGACCAGCACATGGACTGGCCCCACGGCCCGCGCCGCCGACGCCATCGCCTTGACCGCAGACGGATCGGTCACGTCGCACTGCCAGGGATGAATGCCGTCGACTTCGGCCGCAACCCGTTCCGCAGCCGACCTGTCGATGTCGGCCGCAAGCACCAGAAATCCGTCGGCCCGCAACGCGGCGGCGATGGCCCGGCCGATGTCTCCGCCCGCGCCCGTCACGATTGCGACCCTCATGCCAGCCCGTTCAGTCACCCAGCGCCTCCCGATCGTCCTTGTCGCGGGACGCCACAACCTGATGCTTGATACGCCGCAGGGTCTCGCTGGCCCCAGTCTCGAGCCTCAGCGCAACGAGGGTCGCCACTATGTCCACCATGCCCAGGAAGGCGTAACGCACCGAGGTGGGCTGCAGAATGTCGGTCCCCTCGGAAATCTCTATGGGCAGCACCAGGTCGGCGGCCTGACCGACCGGCGTTTCCCGCCGGGTGATGGCAATGGTCTGCACCTTGTAGTCGCGTGCTGCGGTCAGCGCGCGCGCCAGCTCAAGGTTCCGACCAGAGAACGATGAGGCAATAATGACATCGCCCGGTCGCGCAGCCGCGGCGAGCATCAACTGCATGCCGTGGTCCGCGCTGGCCGACACCCGCAGGCCCAGCCGGAACAGACGATTTCTGATCTCCCCGGCAATCATCGAGGAATTGCCGCCCGATCCAAACGCGTAGACCATCGATGCGTTGGCAATCTGCGTCACCGCCCGCTCGAGCAGGCCCTCATCGAGGCCGCCATGCATGGCATACAGTGCCGTTTGCGCCCGGGTCACGATGGTTTCGGCTACTTCCCTGGTCGAGAGCGAAACCGTCTCGGGTTGCAGGTAACGGGTGCCCACAAAGGTCGACTGCGCCAGCCGCACCTTGAATTCGGAAAAACTCTGGCAGCCAAGGCGCCGGCAGAACCGCGTCACTGTGGGGGGCGAGACTTCTGCCCTTGAAGCCAGTTCTATGATCGAGGCGTTCACCGCAAATCCTGTGTCGGAGAACAGAATTTCCGCGATCCGCTGTTCGGACCGCGAGAGATTGTCCATCTCCCCCTGCAGTGTCGCCAGGATATCCATCCCTCCGGCTCCCTCCTCTAGTCGCCCTTGTAGCAGACGCAGTCGATCTCGACCTTGCCGTCCACCATCAGGCGAGACTGCACACAGGCGCGCGCTGGCGGATGTTCGCCGAAATAGCTCTTGTAGACGCCATTGAACGACCAGAAATCGCGCGGATCGTCGAGCCAGACACCCACCCGGACCACCGTTTCGAGCCCATATCCGGCCTCATCCAGGATGGCCAGCAGGTTCCGGATCGCGACGTGGGACTGCTCGACGACGCCGCCGGCGACGATCTCGCCATCCTTCATAGCGACCTGCCCCGAAACATAGAGCCAACCATCGGCTTCCACCGCCCGCGCAAAAGGCAGGTTCTGGCCACCCGCGCCCGGCTTTCCCGCTCCATAACGCCTGATTCCACCCATCGTGAATTCGCTCCCAAGGTCATGTAAATTATTTTCGTCCTTGATTGACAATCCAGCAGATTCAGTCGATTTTTTCCAGAGCTTTCTGACAACCGGTGTAAATTATTTCCGATGCGCGATCCCTTCACCAATCCTTTCGCAGCCACCGACGCAGATCGCCATTCGATCTGGGAAATGCTCGTGACCCGGGACATCGCGGCGTTTCTTGCCGCCGACTGGTCGATGGTCGAAGATGATTTCGTGCTGGGGGAGTTCGTCGGCATCGATGGCCGGCGCAGCGCGAATCCCGACGACTGGCGGCTCGCCTTTGCCGCTCTGGGCGCCTACCGGGACGAATGGATCCGACAGGCAATGGACTCCGCCGCCCAAGAGTACAAGGAGGACCGCCGCGCCGCGATCTTCAACGCTACCCGCCTTGAGGACATCGAGATCTTCGGTGAACGCGCCTTGGCGCACAAGAAATTCGATGGCGGAATCGCGCGGGCCGACGGCACTTTCGAGCCGATGAACTGGCAGACACTCTATTATTGCAGGAAACTATCCGGGGAGTGGAAGATCACCGGTTTCACGGGCTACCTGCCCAACCCGATGGGTTGATGCGTTGAAGATTTTCACTGCAGTCCTGGCGACCGAAACCAACACCTTTTCTCCTGTCGCCATCGACATGCGAGCCTTCCACGCCTCGCTCTATGCGCCCCCGGGCACGCACCCCGAAACGCCGACCCTGTGTTCGGCGCCGATCACGGTCGGGCGCGAAGTCGCCGAGGCAGAAGGCTGGGAACTCATCGAAGGTACTGCCGCCTGGGCCGACCCGGCCGGCATCGTCAATCAGGCCACCTACGAGGCCCTGCGCGATGAAATCCTCGCCCAGCTCGCGGCTGCCATGCCGGTGGACGCGGTGGTGATGGGGTTGCACGGCGCCATGGTCGCAGCCGATTGCGACGACCCCGAGGGCGATCTCCTGGCCCGCATTCGTGAAATCGTCGGATCGCACGTGCCCGTTTGCGCCGAACTCGATCCGCACAGCCACCTGACGGGCAAAAGGGTTGCGGCGGCGGACTTGTTCGTTGCGTTCAAGGAGTTCCCGCATACCGACTTCGTCGACCGCGCCCGCGACCTCTGGCAGATCCTCGCGCGCCGCCTCAAGAAAGAGGCGAATCCGGTCATGTCGGTCTTCGACTGCCGGATGATCGATGTGTTTCCCACATCGCATGAGCCGATGCGCGGGTTCGTCGACAAGCTCAAGCGCATCGAGCGGGACGACCCCGATGTTCTTTCACTGTCGCTGATCCATGGCTTCATGGCCGGTGACGTGCCCGAGATGGGCACGAAAATGATCGTGATTACCGACGGCAAGGCAGAAAAGGGTGCGCGACTGGCCCGGGACCTGGGCATGGAAGTTTTCGGCATGCGCGGCAAGGTCATGATGGCGCAGATCGACGAGAAACAGGCCGTGGCCGAGGCCATGGCGGCAGAAAGCGGCCCGATCGTCATTGCCGACATGTGGGACAATCCCGGCGGCGGGACCGCAGGCGATTCGACCGTCATACTGGAAGAATTGCTGGCACGTGGCGCAACCGATGTCGCCATCGGGACGATCTGGGATCCTGTCGCGGTACAGATCTGCATGGCAGCCGGCACCGGCGCGGAAATCGCCTTGCGCTTCGGCGCAAAGTCGGCGCCGGGCACCGGAAATCCCATTGACCGGCGCGTGACGATCCGGAAACTGGTTCGGAATGCCCAAATGCGGTTCGGCGCCAGCATGGTGCCGTTTGGCGACTGCGCCACAATTGCCTTCGACGGAATCGAGGTCGTGCTCAACACCACGCGCGCCCAGTGCTTCGATCGTTCCGTCTTCGATGTCATGGGGATCGACCCAACGTCGAAAAAGACGTTGGTGGTCAAGTCCACCAACCACTTCTACGATTCCTTCGTGAAGATAGCAGCGCGGATCCTCTATTGCTCGGCTGGAACGCCATATCCGAATGATCCGGCGACCAATCCCTACCGCAAGGTCCGCCACGACATCTGGCCGATCATGGACAATCCGTTCGACTGAACCGGCGACGCGCCTAGGCCTGCGTCGTGGCCCCCAGCAGGCTGGCATCGATTTCGGTCAATTCGACGCGCCGCATGAGGGCATTGCCGTCGGTATCGAACAGGTGGCAGTCGCTCCCCCTGATGGTCACCTTGAACGGCTCGCTTTCGCGCACCGGAAGGCTGCCCGGCAACAAGGCGCAGAACGGCGTATCTGCCGCTCCCACCGCTGCATAGGCGACGGTATGAATCCCGAGGTGCTCGACCACGTTGGGATTGATGGTGAGCGCCATGTCACCCTGCCCGACCGCGACGTGTTCGGGCCGGATACCGAGCAGCACCTGCTGCCCTTCGAGGCCGGCCTTTGGCTCGACCGCCACGGTGATCTCGCCCTCGATACCGCGGACCTTGACGGTCACGCCCCGGTCGCTGACGCCGGTGCATTCGGCGGGCAGGATATTCATCCGTGGATTGCCGATGAAACCGGCGACAAACAGGTTCTCCGGCCTGTGATAGAGTTCGAGGGGCGAACCCTGCTGGGCGATCAGCCCGCGATTGAGCACAACGATCGTGTCGGCCATCGTCATGGCCTCGACCTGGTCGTGCGTGACATAGATCATCGTCGCATCCAGATCGCGATGCAGCTTTGCCAGTTCCACCCGCATGTCCGACCGCAAGGCCGCATCGAGGTTGGAGAGCGGCTCGTCGAACAGGAACACGCTCGGCTCGCGCACGATGGCGCGGCCGATGGCGACGCGCTGGCGCTGACCGCCCGAAAGCTGTCCCGGTTTGTGCTCGAGCCGGTCGCGGAGTTGCAGAATGTCCGCCGCGCGCTCGACCTTTTCCTGCACCTGCGCCTGCGCCAGCCGTTCCACGCGCAGGGGAAAGGCGATGTTCTCGAACACGCTCATGTGGGGATAGAGCGCGTAGGACTGGAACACCATGGCGATGCCGCGCCTGACCGGCGGCAGGTCGTTGACGACCTTGTCGTCGATCCTGACGTCGCCCCTGGTAATCTCCTCAAGGCCGGCGATCATGCGCAAGAGTGTGGACTTGCCGCATCCCGAAGGCCCGACAAATACGACGAACTTGCCGTGCGGCACATCAAGGGACACACCCTTGATGACCTCGACACTGCCGTAGCTCTTCCTGACGTCGCGTAGTTCGAGTTGGCCCATCCGACCGCTCCTCCCTGAGAGTTCTCCGGACTGCCCGGGGACGATGCCCCCGGGCAGCGCGTTTGCCGATCGCGCGTCTAGAGCGCGTCGAGCGCGTCCTGCGCGGTCTTGAGCGCATCCTTGGGGTCGGCCTGGCCGGTCACCACGGACTGCACCATCTGGATGAAGGCATCCTGGGCGCCCTTGTAGTCGGTGAACAAAGGCTCGGGCCCACCATTGGAGATGCCATCGAGGAACGGCTTCCAGGTCGGGTCTTCCTTGACCAGGTCGGCGACGCCGGCCACCGGGCGAACCGGGGTGAGGCCGTGGGTCTTTTCGTATTCGAACTGGTTCTCGGGATTGGTAAGCCACTTGGCCAGGTCGATGGCCTGTGCCTCGACGCCCGAACCCTTGAACACGGCCAGGCTATCGGTGATCAGCAGCGTTCCGGGTCCCTTGGCCTCAGGCCCGACGGGAAGCGGGGCGACACCCCAGTTGATGTCCTTGGAGGCCTGGTTACGGACCCACGGTCCCTGCTCGATCATGGCGACCTGCGCATCGTTGAACAACTGGGTCATGTCGTTCATTTCATACGCAGTGGGGCCTTCTTCGGACACACCGACCAGCTTCTTGACGAACTGGAGCGCTTCGAGGTTCTGCGGGCTGTCGAGCACCACATTGCCGTCCGCATCCAGCACCTGCCCGTTATTCGTGTAAACGAAGTGCAGGAAGGTGTGCATGGTGTTGTCCATGGTCTTGGCCGGAAGGCCGAAACCGGCGGTACCTGTCTTGTCCTTGATGGTCTTGGCGTCGTTGTAGAGCTCATCCCAGGTCGTGGGGGGCTTGTTCGGGTCGAGACCGGCCTTTTCGAACAGGTCCTTGTTCCAGAACAGCGCCTTGGTCGAGAACGCCGTGGGGATGCCCCACTGCTGGCCACCCGAAGTGACCGTGTCCACGATATGCGGATAGTAGGCGGCCTTCTCCTCGTCCGTCATCGGGATCGGGACGATCAGGTCGTTCTCGGCCAGTTGCTTGAGCGTGCGCGAGCCCATGTAGGCCAGAGCCACCGGATCGCCGGCCGCGGCGAGCGTCGTCGCCTTGTCCTGGCACTGGGCCCAGCCGATCAGCTGGACATCCACCTTGTAGCCGGGGTTCTTCTGCTCCCACTCGGATATGAGCTTGGGATAGGTCTCGGCCAGGGCGTCGCCGCACTGGATCATGCTCACGGTCTTGTCCGCAGCCATGGCCATGGCGGTCGAGGCCGCCAGGATGGCGAGCGTGCCCGCAAGGATTGTACTGTGTTTGGTCATTTTATTCATCCCTTTCAGTTTCTTCCCTCAGTTATTGTTTCACCGCGCCGGCGGTCATGCCGGCAACGAGATAGCGTTGTAGGAATAGGAAGACGATGAGCACCGGTGTGATGCCCAGGAAGCTGGCCGCCATCAGTTCATTCCACACCACCTGCTCGCGGCCGAAGAAGGCGAATAGCCCTACGGCTAGTGGCATGAACTCCTGCTTTGCGTTGAACGTCAAAGCGAAGATGAATTGCTGCGCATAGGCCCCGATGAATGTCGAGATCGCGACGACCGCGATGCCCGGCATGGCAAGGGGAAGGATGATGCGCCGGAAGATATAGAACCGGCTCGCGCCATCCGCCCATGCGGCCTCGTCGAGTTCGCGCGGAATGCGCAGCATGTAGGTGCGCAACAACCAGATGCCGGTGGGGATCAGGAACGCCGCCCCCGGAATGATCATTGCGTAATAGGTGTTGAGCAGCCCCGCGGCCCGCAGCAGACGATACAGCGGGATGAGCAGCACGGCCCCGGAGAACATGTTCACCGCAAGGAAACCGCCCAGAATGGTCCCCGAACCCTTGAACTCGAACCGCGCGAACGCATAGGACGCAGGCACGACCAGTATGAGCACCACGATGGTGATCACGGTCGAAAGGAAGATCGAATTGAAGATGTAGAGCGCCAGGTTGGGGACGTGCTCCCACATCGTGAAATAGGCGGTGAGCGAACCCTCTTCGGGCCAGAAATTGTAGGGCGTCGAAAACAGGTGCGACAGGGGCTTCAGCGACACCAGGAACCCTTCGAAGAACGGCGCCAGCACAAAGGCGAGGAACAGCGCCAGCCCGCAGTAGACCAGAACGGTTTCCCACCAGCGGTAACGGTCGATCATGGCAGCGTTCTTCATTTCGCTTCTCCCGTGGTGACGCGATTTGCGACGCGGAAATAAAGGAAGGTGAACGCGCTGAGGAATATGCAGATCATCACAGCGCGCGCGGCGCCCTCGCCGTAGTGATACTTGCCGATACCGGTCTTGTAGGTGTCGATGATCATCGTGGTTGTCGAACCGCTGGGTCCGCCCTGCGTCAGGATCCAGATGATGTCGAAGGAGTTGAAGGTGGCGATCAGGCTGAGGATCGACATGGTCACCATTGCCGGCGCGATCATCGGCAGGGTGATCCGGCGGAAGCGGTACCAGCGGCCTGCTCCATCGGTCCAGGCTGCCTCGTAGAGGTCCTTGGGCACCGACTGCACGGCGGCGAGCAGGTAGATCGTCACCATGGGCACGCCGATCCAGACATCGGTCACGATCGTCGCCCAGAAGGCGGTGTTGCCATAGGCCAGGAACGGCAGCGGGCGGTCGATGATGCCGAAATTCTGGAGCAGTCCGGAAATCATCCCGAACTGGCCGTTATACATCCATCCCCACATGAAGATGCCGATGGCCATCGGAATGATCCATGGCGGCATGGTGAGGATGCGGAACACGGTGCGCCCCGGAACGGCAGCCGCCAGAAGCACGGCGCCGAATGTCCCGATGATCATCTTCAGCGACACCGAGAAGAAGGTCCAGATGAAGGTCCGGACGATGATTCCGCCGAACTGCGGCTTGAAGATCTTCTGGTAGTTGTGCCAGCCCACCCAGTTGACGGTCGGTCGCAACGCCGCATCGGTGAACGACAGATTGACCGTGTCCACAAGGGGATAGGCCACGATGCACAGAATATAGATCAGTGCCGGCAGCAGCAGCATGGCCGCGAAGATCTTCGCGCTTCGGCTCGATGTCATCGTTCTCCCCCCTGGTGCCCGATTGGTCTGTTGCGCGCCCTCAGGCGACCCGCTTCTGCTCCAACCCGTAGCTGTCGAACTGTCGCCAGGTTTCCGTCAGGTCGACGACCCGGCGGAGCCTGCGTGCCTCGTCCATCTTGATCGCGGTCATCCCCGCCGCCAGCCCGTCGATGATGGAGACCGGCAAGGGCTTTGCGTCGGTCACATGGGCAAAGATGTCCTCGATCATCTGTTCGTCCGCGCCGTAGTGCACGGACATCGACGAAGCCTGGTAGGACTTGTCGACCAGCTTGGTGCTCGTGCGGGCGTCGTGAACGCGGAAGAAATTGCGCACGAAATCACCCTCCGCCATGCCCTTGGACCCCATCACCGCGAAGCGGCGGAACTCATCGGGTACGTTGAGGTTGGTGTGGAAACACAGGTTCTCGCCACCTTCGAACTCGGCAATGGCGGTCTGGTAGTCGATGATGTCGCCTTCGCTGTCGAAGACCTTGTCCGATCCCATCCAGCCGCTTGGCTTGCGGTAATAGATCTCCATGTCGTTGATGCCGTCGCGGGCCGGCGCGTTTTCGGGCACGAAACTCTTGCGCCCGCCAAAACTGGCGACCCTGATGGCCCGATTGCCGATCAGGCCCTGGTAGAGATCGATGTCGTGGCAGCACTTCTCGAGGATGAAGCCGCCCGAATAGCCGGTCTCGCGGCGCCAGTCGCGCATGAAGAACGCACCGTGATAGGGGGCAATGTGCTCGCTCGCCTCGATCGAGGTGATATTGCCCAGCGTGCCCGCATCGCGCGTCCTGACCAGGTCGCGATATAGCGGCGCATAGCGCAGGACCAGGCCGATCATGACGTTGTCAGGATTGCCGCTCTGGCGCAGGAGATCCAGCAGTTCGAATGTCTGCTCCTCGCTGGTCACCACCGGCTTTTCGCTGAATATCTTGAGCCCGAGTTCCAGGCCTTCCCGGATATGGTCGAGATGCATGTGGTTGGGCGATCCGACCATGAGCAGGTCGAGCTTCTCGGCCTTGTGCATTTCGGTGATCGACCCGTAGGACTTACCCGCATCGAGCGGCATGGCCATGACCGGGGGCACCTGTTTCTTCTCGCCCTCGGCGCCGGTCAGGCCCAGAACCGTGCCCGGCATGGCCGGAAGCCCGGCCGGCGCGGGATCGACATAACCAACAAGGCGCGCGCCAGGTATGGTCTGGCTCACGATGCGCCCGAGGTAACCAAGTCGAAATCCAAGACCAACGATACCGATCTTCATGATGCTCCACCCATTTCGACAGTCTTTTTGGACTGTAAATTTTTTTCAAATTTTGTTGCGGTTTCCCGGCTCCAGTCAACCGGTTTTTTGGAATTTCCGGAATGCTACATGAAATTTCTTTTCATATTGTGGTCATTCACGACGCGCTTCCTTCAACCGATACCTCGTCTGCCATGACCGGATCCGGCGCGGCGATCGCGGCGAGCATCCGCCGCATCTTGCCGACGGCCTCCGGGTCCACGACCTTGCGCGGCCCACCCGGCGCAAAGCCGAAACGCACGACCGGCTCGGGCGCCTGCGGACGAATGGAACTGCACGACGTGTGGATTTCCGAAATCCCGATGGACCGGATGACCGCGCCGACATTGCCCAGTGTAATGCCGCCGCCGGGCATGATTGAAATGCGGTCACCCGCATAGCGTCCGAGTTCGACAAGCAGATCGAGACCTTCGGGCACGCTGGCCTTCTGGCCCGCCGTCAGGATGCGGTTGAACCCGAGTTCGACGGCCGTGTCGACCGCCGCAAAGGGGTCTGGTGTCAGGTCGAAGACCCGGTGAAGGCAGGTTTCAAGCGGCCCTGCGGCATCGAGCAGACGCTTCAGGTTTTCGACATCAAGCGTCCCATCCGGCTTGGCCACGCCAAGGACAACGCCCGAGAGCCCGACTTCACGCACATAGGCAATGTCCTTGAGCATGAGTTCGATTTCGTCATCGGTGAACATGAACCCACCGGCGCGCGGCCGGATCATCGCCACCGCCGGAATCCCGGATTCCTTGGCCTGGCGGACAAACCCCGCGCTTGGCGTCAACCCGCCCACGCTGAGGGCCGAGCAAAGCTCGACCCTGTCGGCGCCGCCGGCCGCTGCGGCGGCGAGACCCGCCGGGTCGTCGATGCACAATTCCAGCAAAGCGCGGTCAAGGTGCAACTTGCTCATGCCGCCAACTCCTCCAGCGCGGCGCCGGCAAGGGCCGCGCCCACAAGCCCGCCGTCTCGCACGCGCTGTCCCTGCACAACCAGCGGCCGGGAATGGCGGGCGAGGATGAATTCGCGTACGCGCCTGTCGAGCACCGCCACCAGATCCGGTTCGGCTGCAAGACCGCCGCCCGCCGCGACAACTGACGCACCTACCGTGTTCACCACAACGCCGAGGACGCGCGCGAGGTGTTCCACCAGCACCGCGACTGACCGGGCGGCCGCCGCATCGCCGTCCTTCCACCTGTCGATGATCTGCTGGCTGCTGGCGGAAACGCCGTTCAGCGCCGCGTGGAGACGCTCAAGACCACGCGCCCCACCCACGGCGTCGAGGCAATCGGTCCGGCCGCATCCGCAGACGAAACGGGGCAAGGGTTCGATGAGGCCGCCCGCGGCCGGATCGACGATGGGACCGTGACCCCATTCACCGCTGACACCGCCCGCTCCGCGCACCAGTTGACCATTGAGCACCAGCCCGCCGCCGACGCCGCTACCCAGGATGATGGCGAACACATTGGCGTGTCCCTGCCCCACGCCGCGATGCGCCTCGGCAAGCGCGAAACAATCCGCGTCGTTGGTGATCCGAACCGGCCGCGCCAGCAATGAGGACAGTTCCGCCTCCAGCCTCCGGCCGTTCAGGCACGGCACGTTGGCAACGACTGCCCGGCCCGTTTCCTCGTCGGAAATCCCGGCAAGGGATATGGACACCGCGCCTGGCCTGTCATGGGGCATCGCCTCGATACCGGTCCGCAGCGCATCGACAAACGCCGTGAAATCCGCCCCGGGCGTGGGAATGCGTCCGATCTCGGGCACCAGCCCGTCGGCATCTGGCACGCCGTACTTGATGAAGGAGCCGCCGATGTCGAAGCAATGGATCATGCGACCGCATCCTGACCTGAACCACCGATCCAGGTGCGGCGCACCTGAAGGGTCTCCTGATCGACAAGGGCAAGGTCGGCATCGTGGCCCGGCGCGATCCGGCCGATCCGGTCGGACAGACCGAGAAATTCGGCCGGATAGAGCGACGCCATGCGCAGCGCTTCGACAAGCGGAAGGCCCAGCCGGCGATGGGTGTTGCGCACCGCCGACATCATGTCGAGATCCGATCCGGCGAGTGTGCCGTCCCTGGTTGCGCAGCGACCGTTGGATGCGACGATTTCGGTCCCGTAGAGCGTGAAACTCTTGTCGGCAGCGCCGACCGTCCCCATGGCGTCCGTCACCAGCATGATCTTGCCGCGCGCCTTGGCATGGACTGCAACGCGAGCGGTAGCATCGTGCACGTGATACCCGTCGACGATCATGCCGCACCAGGTCTCGGCATCGTCAAGCGCCGCGCCGACCACTCCGGGTTCTCGGCTGTTCATCGGCGACATCGCGTTGAAAAGGTGCGTGAACCCGCGCAGGCCGGCTTTCAGGCCCGTCCCGATCTGTTCGTAACTGGCCGCGGTGTGACCGGCGCAAACCAGTACGCCATGCCCGGCGAGGCTCGAGATAGCCGTCGGTTCCACGCGCTCCGGCGCCAGCGTCACCATGACCTTGCCCATGCCCGGGGCGTTATAGATTTCTTCAAGTTCCGCGCCATAGGGCAAGAAATAGTCGGGCCGGTGAACGCCCTTGCGCTCCGGGCTCAGGCACGGGCCTTCGAAATGGATGCCGCGCACGCCAGGCAACCGCTGCGCGATCGCGGCGCGCATTGCGTCCGCCGCTTCGCGCATGATCGCGGGGGTATCCGTTATCAGCGTCGGCATGAGCGTGGTGGTGCCGAAGCGCCTGTGCCCCTCGACGATGGTTCGTAATCCCTCGACGGTGCGGTCGTTGTTGAACATCACGCCACCGCCGCCGTTCACCTGGACGTCAACGAAACCGGGAACCAGCAAATGGCCATTCAGGTCCTCGATCTCGGCGCCGTCGGGCAATGCCGCGTCACTGGCAAGGATCGATGAAATTCTGCCGGCATCGATCAGAACGGTTCTGCGGCCGACGATCTCGTCACCGTCGAAAACCTCCGCATTTCGAAGGGCGAGCACCATCAACGTGTCTCCGTCACCTTCTTGAGATGCTGGGGCTTGTCCGGGTCGAGGCCTCGCGTCAGGGAAAGGTCGCTCGCCATCCTGTAGAACGACTGGACTGCAGCCAGCGGCGCGGTCGCCGGATGCATTCCGGGAACCACCGGGAGCACACCCTCCCCGCTCGCGCCTTCAAAGGCCGGAAAGACGTCCGCGCCCGCGCCCCTCAGGACATCGACAATCTTCTTCACGCTTTCCAGCGTGGCATCGTTTTGTCCGACCACGAGTACCGGGAAACGCTCCTGAAGCAGGCCAAGCGGACCATGCATGATTTCCGCGGAACTGACCGCCTCGGCATGCATCGCGCTCGTCTCCTTGAGCTTGAGCGCCATTTCGGCGACTGCGGCCAGCCCCTGCCCGCGTCCAACGGCGAAGACGCTGCCGCCCGCGGCGAGCGAGGGAATGGCCGCGGACCAATCCAGCCCGGCCGCCTTCCCGAGATCCTGTGGAATCGCAGCAACGGCGCGAGAGAAAGCCGCATCGTCGAGAACCGCGGACACAAGTTGCGCGCTTGCGGCGAGCGAAGCCAGAAACGACTTGGTGGCCGCGACGCTGATTTCAGGCCCCGCATGCAGCGGCAGGACGACGTGAGCCGCCTCCGCGACCGGCGACTGCTCGACATTGACCATGGCCACAACGGTTGCCCCGCGCCTGGCGGCCCATTTGGCGCCCGCCACCAGGTCCGGGCTTTGTCCGGATTGGGAGATGACCAGAAACAGTACCTCGGTCAGGTCCATCCCCGCCTCGTAGACCGAAGCGATGGAGGGCGGCAGCGAGACTGCAGGAAGACCGAGATGGATCTGGGCCAGGTATTGGGCATAGGTGGCGGCGTGGTCGGAACTGCCGCGCGCGCATGTCATGAGCATGCGCAACCGGCTACCCCGAATCCGCCTTGCCAGCGCATCGACGCTCGAGCGATTGGCGGAAAGCATCCGGGCGATCCGATCCGGCGCCTCCGCCGCTTCATTCTCCATCATCGTCCGGCCTGTCATTGCCGCGGCATCACTCATCGTCAGGGTTACCTTCACATCTTCAGTTCGGCGACGAAGTCATAGCTGTCGCCGCGATAATGGGAGCGCACATATTCGATTGGCCGGCCGTCGGAGAGGAACGACTGCTGCTCGATGAACAGGCCCGCGGACCCCGGCGCGACGCCGAGAAGCCTGGCCTGCTCCATGTCCAGGAGTTCGGCGCGCAATCGCTGCATGGCCCGCACGGGGCGCATGTCCATCTCGGTGAGGTGCGAATAGAGCGATTTGCCGATATCCGCGCCTTCGGGAAGAATTTCCGAGGGCACGCAGGTGAGTTCGAGGCACATCGGCTTCTTGTTCGCATAGCGAACGCGATAGAGCCGGGTCACCTGGGCGCCCGGCCTGAGTTCCAGCATGTCGGCTTCCACCGGCATCGAGGGCCCGGTGTGCCGGTCCAGCATCTTGTATTCGGGTTCCATGCCGCGTGCCCACATGTCCTCGGAAAAGCTCGTAGGGGCCTTGAGCGTCATCTCGATACGGCGGCTGACGAAGGTGCCCGCGCCGTGGCGCTGCACCAGCAGACCCTCACCCACAAGACCACGAATGGCATTGCGGACCGTGACGCGGGAGACACCGAGCGCCTGGGCAAGATCGCGCTCGGGCGGCAGTGCGTCGTCGTCTCCAAGCCTTCCGTCCTCGATCACGAAGCGGATGGCGCGCTGAATGCGGTGGTAGAGCGGCGTATAACCGCCGTCATGCCCTTCCACATGCTCTTTCAGCACTTCGATGAGCTCGTCGAGACGCCCCACAGCCTGCTCCCTCTTGCGATCTGCTCGTCGCGTTGAATGCATTTAAGACCAAAATAGTACCACTAGGCAAGCCCTGTTACTCATGAATTGGTCTCATATTGGTATTTCGATAGTTTTCCTTGGTTTGCAGGTAATTGGGCAATATGGTTGGCATCCGCCCCGGTTCGGGACCTCATAAGGTATGATACCTTTGCCGAGTATTTGCATTCAACACATTGAAATGTATGCAAGTTGAGCAGCGCGGGCGCGCGAATGAAACGGGCGGTCAGAGGACCCACATACGGGCCATCAGGTCATTGAAACGGACAGTAGGCGGATGCAGATGCCCACATCATTGCGGATACGGTCATGATCCTGTTGGCAAACTCGGAGGGCGCCCCGGGAATTTCCGCCAGCGCCGCGGCGCTGCGCGCCGGCAAGCCCGCGCTCGACGCGCTAGAGGCGGGCATTCGCCTGGTGGAGGCGGATCCGAAAGTGCGAAGCGTCGGCCGCGGCGGCTGGCCGAACATTCTGGGTCAGGTCGAACTCGACGCGGCGGTGATGGACGGAACCACCCTGAGAACCGGCGCGGTCGGCGCACTGGCCGGCTATCTGCATCCGGTCAGCGTGGCGCGCGCCGTCATGGAACGGCTTCCACATGAGTTGCTGGTTGGCGCTGGTGCTGCCCGATTCGCGCAGGAGATTGGCGCGGATCGCGACAGCAATCTGATCGCGGACTCGGCTCGAACCTGGCGCGAACTCATCAAGCACGAAGCGGGCCCACACGCCATTGACCGGCTCGACAACATGGCACTGATCGATCTTTGCCGCGCCGCGATGGACCCCGAGCGCGTGCGCGACACCACGGTCTATCTGGGCCGGGACGCGGCCGGCGGACTTGCATCGGCCACCAGCACCTCGGGATGGGCGTGGAAATATCCGGGGCGGCTTGGCGACAGTCCGATCATCGGCGCCGGCTCCTATGCCGACAGTGCCTATGGCGCGGCCGCGTGCACCCATACTGGCGAGATGACGATACGCGCGGGCACCGCCCGTTCGATCGTGCTCTATCTCAAGATGGGCCTGTCGCTCCGGGACGCGGTGGACGAGGCCGTGAAGGACCTGGCCCGGTTGCGCGGCGGCATGCTGGCCGGCGTGGTGATACACGCCATCGACGCCAGGGGCACCGCCCGGGTCGTCGCGGTCAATTGCGACGGCGACATCCGCTACTGGATATGGACACCGGATATGCAGGCGCCTGAACTCAGGGCGGCCGAGCACCAGGAAATCTGATCCTGCCCCGGGTATGGCACCACCCGCGCCTGCGGGTCAGAATCCACCCGCCACGCGCAGGACGGCGCCCGTGACGTAGGACGCGTCATCGCTGAGCAGCCACAGGATCGCCCTGGCGATTTCCTCCGGCTCTGCGAGACGCTGCATGGGGATACGAGAGCGCACGCGCTCAGGCCTCCCCGGCTCACCGGCACGGGCGTGAATTTCGGTGAGGGTCGAACCCGGCGCCACGGCGTTTACGCGCACGCCCCTGTCCGCGACCTCACGCGCCAGGCCAATGGTGAACGCGTCGATTGCCGCCTTGGATGCGGCATAGTGGACGTATTCGCCTGGCGCGCCCGTGGTCGCCGCCACAGACGACAGATTGACGATGGCGCCGCCCGACGGCCCGAACCGGCGCAGCGCTTCCTGTGCACACAGCATAGTGCCGATGACGTTGGTATCGAACACAGAGCGAAACACCGCCGGATCGGCGGCGGAAAACGATCCTATCGGTCCGGTGGTCCCGGCATTGTTGACCAGGGCGACGATCTCGCCAAACTCATCCGCCGCCCGGTCGAAGATCCGCGCGACATCGTCTTGCCGGCCGACATCGCCCTGCATCGCGACCGCATGCCCGCCCCCGGCACGAATTTCGGCGACCACCGCATCCGCTGCTTGCCCATCATGCTGATAGTTCACGCATACCCGGTAGCCACCCGCCGCGGCCAGCCGCGCCGTCGCCGCGCCAATGCCCCGACTGGCGCCCGTAATCAGTATTGCCTTGCTCAAGTCACAGCCCTTCTCGTTTCTTGAATGTTCCGCCGTGGGGCCCTCCCCGCGTGAGCGCACGCACGTCAGGAAATTCCTGCCGCGCCATACAGTCAATCGACTTGCGCCTTTACGCCCGATACACCTGCCATTGCACCCGGCGCCGGAAATCACGGCATGCTTTTCGCGCGGCCCGGGGCAAAGCGAACCCGGCAAGCGAACGCCAGCCACGTGGCAACGCAACGCCAAACGACGCGGTGAAGACGAATGGCGCTACAACTTCCCCCACTCGCGGCCCTCAGGCTTTTTGAATCGGCGGGCAGGCATGAAAGTTTCAAGATTGCTGCGGAAGAACTCCACCTGACACCCAGCGCGGTCAGTCACGGCATCGTGTCGCTGGAGCGTTGGCTTGGCGTCAGGCTGTTCGAGCGGCGCAACAATGGGGTGGTGCTCACCGACGCGGGCCGCGACTACCTGCCGTTCGTTTCCGAGGCGCTGGCCACAATCGCGGTGGGCACACGGCGGGTTCCGAGCACCCGCGGCATCCATCGCGTCTCGGTGAGCGTGGCGCCGACCTTCGCCGCCCGCTGGCTTCTTCCGCGCCTGCCCGAGTTCCGCGAACTGCACCCGCAAATCGAACTGGTCATCGACACCGTGCACCGCCAGGTCGGACTGCCGGTCGACAATGTCGACCTGGCCGTGCGGATGGCACGCGCGCCCTGGCCGGACCTGGTTTCGACCCGCCTGTTCGGGGAACGCCTCGTGCCGGTTTGCGCACCCTCGTTTCTCGCCCGCCATGAAATCCATTCATTGCAAGACGTTGCCGGCTTGCCGCAGCTTCATGTCTCGGCAGCCACCGAGGACTGGGCGGCCTGGATGGCCGCGGTCGGCCTCGATCCGCATGACGCCAGACCCACGCTGACCTTTGACACCATCCACATGGCTGCGGATGCGGCGGAAGCGGGCCTGGGAGTGGCCATCGGGCGCCTGCCGCTGATCGACCGACAGCTCCGGGAGGGGCGACTGGTGCACGCGGTTCCCGACATCGTGGACGCCACAACCGGATACTGGCTTGTGGAAGGCCCGGACGCAGCGAACCGGCGCGAGGTCTCAGCGTTTGCGCAATGGCTGATCGGCTGCAGCATCCCTGAGTGAATGAATTTCACTCAGGCGGCATTGCAATTCGTTTGCGACAGACAACCGGCGCGCCGCATTCTCCCGTCATCGACACGCAAGGGGGAAGCATGGTCACCACAGAGCGGACGCTGCTGCGCAGGGACGAAGGCGGTATCAGCATCCTGACAATCAACCGGCCGGATCGGCTGAACGCCCTCGATCACACGACCATCGATGCAATGCTTGTGGCGCTTGACGAGATTGCCGAGACCCCGGACCTGCGGGTGGTGGTGTTGACCGGTTCCGGCGACAGGGCCTTCAGCGCGGGCGCGGATATTTTCGGTCTCGCCAACAGCGTGGGCAAAGGGCCTGAGGCGACGACGCGTGAATTCTGCGAACGCGGGCAACGCCTCACTGCCCGGATCGAGAACTATCCCAAACCGATCATCTTGGCGGTCAATGGCCTTGCCTATGGCGCAGGCTGCGAAATCACCGAAGCCGCCGCACTGGCGGTCGCCAGCGACCGCGCCCTGTTCGCCAAGCCCGAGATCGACCTTGGCTTCGCGCCGCCCTTCGGCGGCACGCAGCGTCTGCCACGCCTGGCGGGGCGCAAGCGCGCGATGGCCATGATCCTGACCGGCGAGCCAATTACGGCGCAGTGCGCGGCGGATATCGGCCTGGTGAACCGGGTCGTTCCCCAGGACCAGCTCCTTGATGAAGCCCTCGCCATGGCACGGCGCATCGCCTCAAAGAGCCAGATCGCGGTGGGGGCGGCGTTGACCGCGGTTACCCGGGGACTGAACGTGGCCATTTCCGAGGGCCTGGCCATCGAGGCCATGCAGTTCCGGATTGCCGCGGGTTCCGGCGCCATGACAGCCGCCGTCAATCACTTCGTCGAGCGCCACTCCCGCGTCGCAAGCCGGCAGGCCGCAGGCCAGGACGAGGGCCGATGAGTGCCCCCATCGAGTTCTGGTTCGACTTCAGTTCGCCCTACGCCTATTTCGCGGCCATGGAAATCGAGCGGCGCCTCGACCGTTTTGGCCGTCCTCTAGCCTGGCGGCCGTTCCTGCTCGGCGTCGCCTTTCAACGCACCGGCATGGTTCCGATGGTCGACATACCCATGCGCGGCGACTACACGCACCGGGACTGTACGCGGATTGCCCGGATGCTGGGCGTTCCATTCCATTTTCCGCCTGACCATCCCTTCGGCTCGCAGGTTGCGGCCCGCGCGTTCTACTGGTTCGAAATCCATATGCCCCAGGCCGCCACACGCTTCGCGCGCGCCGTATTTTCGAGATATTACGGCGACGGGCGCGACGTCAGGACCATCGAGGGCGTGCTCGAGATTGCTTCCGAATTCGATTGCGACCTGGGCGCTCTCGCCGAGTGGCTGCCAGGCAGCGAGGCCAAAGCCCTGTTGCGCGCGCGATGCAGCGAAGCTCTGGCCAAGGGCGTGTTCGGTTCGCCCTTCCTGATCATGGACGATGAACCGTTCTGGGGATGGGACAGGATCCCGATGGCGGCCCATTGGCTGGAGCATGGCACTTGGGACGACCGGTCGCGCACCGACAAGGAGGCCATATGAGTGGCGTGACTTCGCCCAAGGATCGCAGGTTGCCGCCCGGCGAACGGCGCTCCCGAACCGTTAGCTGGCACGACCCGGCCGCACTCAACCAGATGGCGCGCGCCGCAAGCGGCCATGACTTCATAGCGGCGGTCGCCGAGGGAACGGTGGGATTGCCTCCGGTCTGCGAAGTGCTGGGCATGGAATTCGTCGAAGCCGGAAAGGGCGAAGTCGCGATGCGCTTCGCGCCGGACGAAATTCACTTCAACGCCATCGGCTCGGTGCATGGCGGCGTGATTGCAACCCTTCTGGACACGGTAATGGGCTGCGCCGTCCAGACCACCCTGCCCGCCGGAAGGGCTTACACGACACTGGAGATCAAGGTGAACTACATCCGCGCAGTGTCGTTGCGCGACGATCACCTGGAAGCTACTGGGCGGGTTATCCATTCTGGCCGGACTACGGCCGTCGCTGAAGGCACCCTGAAGGGGCAAGGCGGGCGGGTATATGCCCATGCAACCACGACCTGCCTGATATTCGACGCGCCTCGCGATAACGGGACGCAGGAAGAGTGAACGAGGGATCGCGCAATTCGCCTGCACCCATGTTGCAGCAGGGCACGATGTCCATCGTCCTCAGGGCGATGGGACTGGCGATCGGTCCCGTGGTTGCGATCGGGTTCTCCCGGTTTGCCTATGCCCTCCTGCTGCCTCCGATGAAGGCGGATCTGGCCTGGAGTTTCACCCAGGCCGGCGCGATCAACACCGCGAACGCGGCGGGGTACATCATCGGCGCGCTGGCGGCGGGCCTGTTTGCCCGCCTCCTTGGGGCGGCACGCGCCTTCCTTGCGGGCATCGCCATAAGCGCGATCACGCTCCTCGCCATGGCAACGGGCGCCGACTTCGCGCTGCTCACTCTGGTCCGCCTGGTCAGCGGAACTGCGAACGCCGTCACCTTCGTGATCGGCGCGGCGCTGGCCGGATCGTTGGCGCATCGCGATTCCGGAGCCGCAGGCATTCCGATCGGGGTCTATATCGGGGGAGCCGGGGCCGGCATCGCGCTTTCAGGATTCATCGTTCCAATGGCCCTCGAACTCGGCGATGCCGGCTGGCGCCTGGGCTGGCTGGCGCTTGGCATCGCCGGGCTCGCGGCCTGCGCGCCGGCCATGCTGGCCGCCCGGGCCGTAGAAGCCTCGGTGAACGGGGCGGCGGCCCGGCTCAGGTGGGCCGAAATCAGGCAGATATGGCCCACGATCGCGGCATATGGCCTGTTTGGCGCGGGTTACGTGAGTTACATGACCTTTGTGATCAGCCTGCTGCGCGCGCAGGGCAACAGCGCGAGCGAAGCGAACCTTTTCTGGATCGTGCTCGGTGTCGCGGCAGCCTTCTCGCCGGTGATCTGGAGCCGCTGGCTGGCGCGCATGCCGGCCGGCCCCGGAGGCGCGGCAGTGTATCTTGCGACGGCGGCAGGCGCCCTGCTCCCGCTCGTCTTCGCGGGACGAATGGCGGTGTTCGCCTCCGCGATCCTGTTCGGGGGAAGCTTTCTTTCGGCCTCCGCCGCCATAACCATTGCCAGCAAGGATCAGTTGCCGATGAAGTCGCTGACCGCGGCACTGGCGCTGCTCACGGTGGCCTTCGCCATCGGACAGACCCTTGGTCCCGTCACGTCGGGCGCGATTACCGACATGGTCGGCGGAATTTCGAGCGGCCTGTGGATTTCGCCGGCCTTGCTTCTGCTCGCCGCGATGATTGCGCTGCTGCAACCGGCCGCGGTCGCCGGCATTCACGGGCGAGACCTGGGATCGATGCCTGCTCGGAAGGGCTGATCGCGACCGGCCGGCGCACGTTGGCTGAAACGCGCGACCCTTTTCCGGATATGGTACGCCCTGCCGAACCCAAATTGTCTGGTACTGAAAAGTAAGAGGTTACGGGATTTGCCTCGACAGGGCGCACGGGTATTCCTAACCTCGAAGGGTGACAAACCTTGACAGGGAGTTGGGCAAGCATGTCGTTTTTCAAGGCACTTGACCTGATTCGACTGGCCAGGATGGCCGCGGCAAGACACTCCGGCATCAGCCTGGAAGAGATCTGCGCAGAGTTCGAGGTGTCGCACCGCACCGCACAGCGCATGACAGATGCGCTGGTGCAGACCTTCGGCAATGTCGAAATCTCGGATGGGGAGGATCGCAAGCGCCGATGGCGGCTGGTCGATCCGGGACTGGACCGGCTGCAGCTTCGTCACGAAACTGCGGTGGAGGCACTTGAGATCGCCGTGCGCGAGGCCAATGACGAGGGGCGGCTGCGCCATGCACGCGCGCTGGCCGATTTGCGGGATGGCCTGCTGGCACGCGTGCCCGGACGCGCCCGTATCGAGGCGGATGCCGAGGCGGTTCTTGGCGCCATGGGCCAGGTCACCCGCCCCGGCCCGCGTGTCGCGCTTGCCCCCGAAATTCTCGATGCGATCATCGAGGCGCTGCGCGGCCCGTTCCGTCTGCGGGTGCGCTACAACCGCGACACAAGCCAACGTATCCTGGAACCGCACGGCGTCTTGCTGGGGCACCGCACCTATCTTGCGGCCCGCGATCCGGCAAAGTCCGACGAGGTGCGCAATTTCCGCATGGACCTGATCCATCGCGCCGAGGTCCTGAACCAGAGCTTCGCGCTTCAGGACGGTTTCGCCATCGCCGACTATGCAGCGCAGGCGTTCGGGGTGTGGCAGGACCCCGCACAATATGGCGAAGTGGTGTGGCGCTTTTCCGCCGATGCCGCCGAACGCGCCGCGGGGTTCAGGTTCCATCCCCGGCAATCACTGGAACCCCAGGAGGATGGCAGCCTGATCGTACGCTTCTACGCTGCCGGATGGCTGGAGATGGCCTGGCACCTGTATCAATGGGGCGACAAGGTCGACGTGCTCTCGCCAAGAGAACTGCGCGACATGGTGGAGGGCTATCGGCGGTCGGATTTCAGCGCGATGCCCTGAGCGCGACTTCGGGCCGTCTCCGCAGTCCGGCACAACCAGCCGCACGTGACTTGCCGGGGGACCTGGTTGCGATCAGGTCTGCGGACTGTCGTTGGCCGCTTCCGCGATCTGGGCCTGGTCGATGTCGTCGAAGGACGCGTAATTGAGGTTATAGAGCCTGGCGTAGAGCCCGCCCCGCGCCATGAGCTGGTCATGGTTGCCGGTCTCCACCACCTGCCCCGCCTGCAGCACGATGATGCGATCCGCGCCGCGAATGGTGGCGAGACGGTGCGCGATGACCAATCCGGTGCGCCCTTCCAGCAGCCGCAGCAGCGCCTTCTGGATCTGCATTTCGGTGTAACTGTCGATGTTGGCGGTTGCCTCGTCGAGCACGAGGATGCGCGCATCGGCGGTCAGGGCGCGCGCGAAGCTGATGAGCTGGCGCTGGCCGATGGAGAGATTGCCGCCACGCTCGCCCAGTTCGGTGTCGTAACCGTCAGGGAGCTGCATGATGAAATCGTGTGCGCCGACGGCCTTTGCCGCCTCGATGACATCTTCGCGGGTGGCATCGTCCTTGTTGTAGCGGATGTTTTCGAACACCGTGCCGGTGAACAGGTATGGCTCCTGCAGCACCATGGCGATCTGGCGGCCCAGCGAATGCTGGGTGAGTTCGCGCACGTCGCGCCCACCCACCAGGACCTGACCCTGCTGGACGTCGTAGAAGCGGTGCACCAGCGCCATGGCGCTGGACTTGCCCGATCCGGTCGGCCCGACCAGCGCCACGGTCTCACCGGGATAGACCTTGAAATTCACGTCCTTCAGTACCGGGTGCCGGGGATTGTAGCCGAAAGTGACGTCGCGGAATTCGACGGACCCGTCCATGTCCGGCGACAGGTCGACGGCGTCCGGCGCGTCCTTCACGTCCACCGCGACATCGAGCACTTCGGTCAGGCGCTGGCCCGAGGCCATGGCACGCTGCATGACCGAATACTGCATGGTCAGGGAGCGGATCGGGTCGAAGAAGCGCTGGATGTAGAACAGGAAGGCGACCATGACGCCGACATCGAGCCTGGAGCCGACCACCATCGAGCCGCCCACGACAATGACGACGGCCATGGCGATGCCGGTGAGCGTATCGACGATGGGCACCATGATCTGCGCGAAGCGGGCAGCCCTGAGATGCGCTTCGAGGTTGGCATGGGCCTTGTCGTCGTAAAGCTCGAAATTGACGCGCTGGCGATCCATGCCCTGCACCGCGCGCACGCCGTGTATCGCCTCGGCGAGCGCCCCGTTGGTCACCGATTGCGCCTCGTGCGCGGCCATGAAGGCGACGCGCGCCCTTGGGAGCCAGAAGACGCGCACCACGAACAGGATCGGCAGCACGGCAAGGGTCAGCAGCCCAAGCCGGAAATCGAGATAGAGCATCACGAAGACGATGCCGAACAGCAACACGATGTCGCCCACCGAGAGCACCGAGGTTTCGAGAAATTCCTGCATGGAATTCACGTCGCCCTGCAGCCGGGACATCAGGCGCCCCACTTCGGTCTTGTCCATGAAGGACAGGGAGACCTCCTGCAGGTGCGCGAACATGGCGCGACGGATGTCGAACAGGACGTTTTCCGCCACGCGGCCGACAACCGTCTCCTGGACATAGCTGGCGGCATAGTTGACCAGGATCGCGGCCAGGAAGACCAGTACCGCCTGGTTGAGCGCAGCGGCATCGGGCGCGCCGGCGGCCATGCCGGTGTCGATCGCATAGCGAATGATCAGCGGAATGAGCAGTTGCGACGCGGTGAACACCAGTACGGCGGCCACCGAAACGAAGACCTGCAGCCGGTACGGGCGCACGAACGCCCAGATTCGGCGGACGACCTTGCCGTCGAAGACGCGGCCGAACATCTCCTCGCGCTCGTAATGCGAACCGACGGCGGCGCGCGGCGGGCGTCGCCCGTCCTCGCGCACGTCGTTGCGTTCGGCTTCGACGCCCTCGGCCATCAGCGCGCCTCCTCCTGTCCGGCGAGCATCTCGTCGCCGGGGCGCACCTGCAGGTCGTGCAGCGCCTTGTAGCGGCCGCCAAGGGCCAGCAATTCCTCATGCGTACCGCTTTCGACGATCCGGCCCTTGGACAGGAACAGGATGCGGTCGGCGTGCATCAGCGATCCAAGGCGATGTGCGACGATGATCGTCACCCGGTCATGGGCGTAATCGCGCATGGCCGAGCGGATGCGCTGCTCCGTACCGGCGTCGATGGCGGCGGTGGAATCGTCGAAGACCATGATGGCGGGCTGCAGCATGATGGTGCGCGCGATGGAAAGCCGCTGGCGCTGGCCGCCGGAGAGCGAAACGCCCCGTTCGCCCACGATGGTGCGGTAGCCGGTGGGCAGGCCGAGGACATAATTGTGCAGTTGCGCGGCATCGCTCGCCCGCTCGATCCGCTTTTCGGCGGCCCAGGGATCGCCATAGGCGATATTGTTCTCGATGGAGGTGGTGAACAGGAAGGAATCCTGCTGCACCACCGCCACCGCATGGCGCAGCGAGTCGAGTGTGACCTCGCGTATGTCCTGTCCGTCGATCAGGATGCGTCCGCCGGTGACGTCGTAGAAGCGCGGGATCAGGTGGGCAATGGTCGACTTGCCGCTACCCGGAGGGCCGACGATGCCGATCGTCTCGCCGCGCCTTGCGGTGAAGCTGATGCCACGAAGGATCGGGCGCTCCGGGGTGGCCGGGTAGGCAAACGCGACATTCTCGAAGCGAAGCTCGCCTTCGCGCAGATCGAGCGGCACGGCGTCGGGGGCGTCCTTGATGGCGACGTCGAGATCGAGCAGGTCGAACAGGCGTGTGCCGCAGGTGGCGGCGCGCGCATAGGCATTGACCATCAGGCCAAGCTGGCGCACCGGCATCTGCAGTATGGTCATGAAGGTCAGGAACGAGGTCAGCGTGCCCACGCTGATCTCGCCGGCGATCACCTTGTTGCCGCCGATCCACAGCACGAGAGCCATGGCGGCGAAGAAGGAAAAGGTCATTGCGCTGGAGTTCTTCACCCGCAGGCCGACCCGGCTGTAGGCGAGTTCCTGGGCGCTCCGCGAGGCCCGGTCGAACTTGGACATCTCGTAGCCCTGGGCGGCGAAAGCCCTGACCACGCGGATGCCGCCGAGGTTTTCCTCCATGACCCGGGAGAGCACGGAAAGGCGCTCCTGAAGTTCGAGCCAGGTTGCCCTGAGGCGAAGCTGCATGGCCGGCGAGCGCCAGGCCACGAACGGCACGAAGCTGAGGGCCACGAGCCCCAGGGTGAAGTCGGTCGACAAGAGCAGATAGGCGCCAAGCCCGATAAGGATCGTCAGCAGGACCGTACGCACCAGGGCCGTCGAGAAGAACATGCGGACGCCCTCGAGGTCGAGCATGCCCACCGTGATCAGGTCGCCCGAGTGCACGGAATCGTGGAACGAGAAGCTCAAGCGCTGGATCTTCTCGTAGACGGCAAGCCGGAGTTCGTAGCCCACATTGTGGCCGACGGCCTCGGCGAAATAGTTCTGCAGCATGGTGAAAAGGCCGCGCCCGATGCTCACCGCCAGGAGGATCAACGCGGTCGCGGTCAGCGCGCTTTCCGCCGCAACGCCGGTCGCGCCGCCACCCATGACGGTCTGCGTCTGGTCGACCGCCACCCCGAGCAGGCGCGGAATCATGAGTTGCAGGAACGCTGCGGCGATGGTGGAGACAATGGCAATGCCGACCTGGACGGGATGGCGCAGAGCCATGCGCGTGATACGCCAGAGCGCGCCAAGCCCCTTGCCGCGGCCAGCGGCCTCGACATGGGCGACGGCAGTCGCGCTCCTGCTCGCATGTGACGCATTGCTGCGCACGAGGACGTTCCAGTTCACGGTTGGGCGACGGCGCCGCAATCTTGCGCGCCACCTTGGGGGGGATTAGGTCATCAGACTAGACCCATTCGGGCGAAGGCCGCAAGGTCGGAAAAGCCGTTCGATCGATCGCCGATTGCATTGCCGGGTAGCGGATGGCGAGCCGGGTGAGCCGCCACCGGCGCTTATTGCACCGCCTGACCCTCGCTGGCCGTATCCCCCGCCTCACTTCTCATGAGGCGCAGCCATGCGTCGGCATATGCATTCATTCCGACATTCTGGAGCCGCGGGACTTTCCGGGTGTTTGGCACAACCGGTTTCGGGATCATGAGAAGCGCCGCACCGACGGATGTGCCAGTGGACGAGAGCGCGGTCTCCACCCCTTCGGGTCGCACCACGGCGAGCATGTTCAAATAGTCGGGGTTTCGCGCCAGCGGCCCTTCGATGATTGTCACCCCCTGCCCGCCAACAAGCTGGAGGCAAGTGTGTGTCATCAATGCAAGATACCACGACGTCGCCACAACGCGTTGCCCGTCGGTCAAGGGTTCTTCGCTCCAGCGCGCGCGGCGCCCCCGGAAAGGACCGGAACCGGATTCCACAGCCGGAAAAAGCATGACACGCCGTTGAAGCACCGCCCCCCGATCGGCTTCATCCGGCATGACAGGATGCTTGCCGCATGTCGCTTCGAATTCCCGCCCACCCATGAAACGGGCTGAAGGCACAGGCTCGCCCAGCGCATTTACGTTGATCAGGGTGTCACGGCCAGGGTCCAGCGTGACTTCCTCACCGCCTATCGCCATGGCGATCACCCAGGTGCCCGTCGAGACGACGCAAAATGGCGCGTCGCGGCCCTTGAGATAGGGCAGAAGCGAGGCGTTGCTGTCGTGGATGCCGACGCTGACCGGCGTTTCGGCGGACAGCGCGAGTTCGGCCGCCACCCTTGGCTCCACTAGTCCGAGAACCTCGGACGGCAGACGCGGCGGCGCCATCTTGCCGGACAACCCAAGCCGGGCGACGAGCGACGAGAATGCGCCTGCCCTGGGGTTCCAGAGATCGGTGTGACATCCCAGGGACGTGACGTCCGTAGCCAGTTTCCCCGTCAACCGATAGCCCCAGTACTGCGGATAAGTGATGATGTGCGCGAGACGTTGCCGTAATCCGGCGTCCTGGGAGAATTGCCAGTAGAGTTGCGCGCCGACGTTCAGCCCACCCTTGAGCTTTGGCGAACCGGTCTCCGAGAAATCGGGACGCACACGTTCGTAGTCCGCCGCGACCTGGTCCGGGCCGTCGAACTCGTAGTCGAGCATCGGGGCCGCGAGTTCCCCTTTTTCATCGAGCAAGACCGCACTCGCCCCATGGGTTGTTATGGAAATCGCGTCGACGCCGTGTTCACGATGGAACCTGGCAAGGCAATCGACGAAGAAACTCCAAAGGCCTTCCAGGTCGAAATGCGGCCAGGACGGCCCGGCAATCACCCGGTTCGCGCGCGTCTCTACTGCGATCTCTTTCAGGCTTTCGGCGTCGACCAGAACGCATTTGGCGTTGGTCTTGCCGACATCGAATACGGCAAGGCGACGAATGTTATTCATGGCATGTGGAACAGGGGTACCAGATCAACCGTCACTGGCTCGTTTCCCGGATGCGTTTCCATGATATCGGACATATGTGCCCACCAGCGCTGCATGACGGGATGCTTGGGCAGGTCCGCCATGCCGTGGTCCTTGCGCCGCCACATGACGGCGAACAGGATGTACGTTTCCTCGTCAAGAAAGATCGAATAGTCGCGAACGCCGGCTTCATGCAGAAGGTCGGAAAGCTCCGGCCAGATCTCGTCATGCCGGCGCCGGTATTCGGCCGCCATCCCGGGATTGAGTTTCATCTTGAACGCGTATTTTTCCTCGTTCATCCCGCCGATCTCCCACGAATGCGCCCCACGACAATCGGCAAGGCGATGACGACGATCAGCAATGCGCCGATGAAGATCGACATCACTATCCCGGGCACATTCAGGAGCCCGAGCCCGAACGTGACAAGGCCCATGATGAATGCCGCAAGCACGACGCCCTGAATGCTGCCAGCCCCGCCCAGAATGTTCACGCCGCCCAGCACGACCATTGTCACCACTTCGAGTTCCCAGCCCATGGCGATCGACGGACGGGTCGAGGCCAGGCGCGACGTCAGAAGCACCGAGGCAATCCCCGACATCAGGCCGGTCAGGCAGAACAGGATAAACTTGACCCGCTCGACCCGCACACCGGAAAATCGCGCCGCGATCTGATTATTGCCGATAACGAATATCCAGCGCCCGAAACTGGTACGATGCAGAAGCACGTAGTAGGCGCAGGCAAAGACCAGGAACAGGGCGAACTCGAAAGAGACCACCCACCACACATAGCCCTGACCGAAAAAAGCGAAGCTTGGCGGATATCCCTTGAAGGCCTGGTCTCCGAGCACAATGAAGGAAATCCCGCGAAAGAAGCTCATCGTGCCGATGGTCACAACGATCGAGGGCAGCCCCAGCCGCGTCACGAGAAGGCCATTGAAGGCCCCACATGCCAGCCCGGTCGCAATTCCGATGGCAACCAGGCCTGGCGTGTCCACGCCGAACTGCAGGGCGAGCCCCATCATGGTGGACGCCAGCGCAATGATCGAGGCGACCGAGAGATCGATCTCCCCGGAAATGATCAGAAGCGCCATTGCGAGGGCGATGATTGCCTTTTCGGTGAAATTGAATGTCGCGTCCGACAAGGACCATGGCGAAAGGAAATAGGGCGAGGCCAGGGAATTCAGGATGAACAGGCCGATCGCCACCGCCAGCAGCAGGCTGGGCCATGAAAGAACGGCGGCGCGAACCGGACTGTCCAGCCGATCCGGAATGTGCCGCGTGTTTCTCGCGTCGTCTTTCACTTTGCAGGTTCCGTCTGTCTGAGAATAAGGCGCCCTCCCCGCTTCTCGCCGCGGGCATTGAGGATGACTGCAAGGATGATGGCGGCGCCGGAAATCGCCATCTGCCAGAACGGCGAGATGTTGATCACCGGGAGCGCGCTGTTGATCACGCCCAGGAAGCTGGCGCCAAGCAAGGCGCCCACGACGCTTCCCACCCCGCCAGCGATCGAGATGCCACCGATCACGCAGGAGGCGACGATGGTGAGTTCGTAACCGTTCGCCACTTCCACCGAGCCGATCACGTATCGGGATACCCAGAGATAGCCGCAGAACCCGGCGAGAGCGCCCGAAATGCAGAAGGCGATGAACTTTGTGCGTCCCACATCGATGCCCGCGTAGACCGAGGCGGTCGGGTTGACGCCAATGGCATAGAGGGACCGCCCAAGCGATGTCCGGGTCATCAGCAAGAAGAAGCCGACAGCAATCACGATGGCATACCAACTCAGAAGAGGCATCCCCAGCACCACGATGCGGGTGTACTGGATGAAATCCGGCGACATCTCATCAGCATTCACCCATTTCCCGCCGGCGATCAGGAAGATCAGGCCGCGGAATATTGTCAGAGTGCCCAGCGTGACCACGATCGCGGGGATGCCGAGCCGCCAGACAAGCGCTCCGTTGAACATCCCCAGGCCAAGCCCGATCAAAGCGGCCAGGGCCATGAGAACGGGCACTGGAAGTTCGGGGTGCGCGGCGTTGATCATGGCGACGATCATGCCCGACAGCGCCAGGTTCGACGCCATGGACAGATCGATTGACCGGGTGAGGATCACGGCCATCTGCCCCAGAGCTAGGATCATCAGGATCGACGTATTGTTGAAGATCCCCAGCACATTGCCGGGCGCCCCGAAGCCGGGCGACCTCAGGTTCGTACCCACGATCATTGCCACCACGATGACACCCAACCAGAATTCGCGAGTCCGCAACACGCGTGTCATGCCGCGACCTCTGCAATGTCGGCCGCGGTGCGCACCAGTGTCTCCGCGTCGAGACTGGCGTCGTTCTCGTGGATCGCGGCGATCCGGCCCTCGCGCATGACGACGATACGATCGCTCATCCCCAGGATCTCGGGTAGTTCTGAAGATACCATGATCACGCTCAGGCCCTGCTCCACCAGTTCGCCCATGAATTCGTGCACCGCGGCCTTGGAGCCGATATCGATGCCCTTGGTTGGCTCATCGAGAATGATGACCTTCGGCTGGGTCGCAAGCCACTTGGCGATCACCACTTTCTGCTGGTTGCCGCCCGAGAGCGTGCCGGCCGTCTGGCTGAGCGAGGACGCGCGCAGGTCGAGACGCTCGGCATACTCCCTCGAAAGCGCAAATTCCCGGGCGGTTTGCAGGAAACCGCTGCGCGATGTCTTCTTGAGCGAGGGCAGGGAAATGTTCTGGAAAATGGGCAGATCGACGACCACGCCCTGCTGCCCGCGCTCCTCGGGGACATAGACGATCCCCGCCTCAATGGCTTGGGCGGGCGACTTCGGCGCCAGGTTTTTCCCGTCCAGCGTGATCGTACCAGTCTCAGGGCGCGAAATGCCGAAGATCGCCTGCATCAGCTCGCTGCGCCCTGCCCCCACCAGTCCGTAGAAGCCGAGAATCTCGCCCCTGCGCAAGTCGAAGCTGATGTCGGCGAACTCGGTCGGATTCCCCAGTCCGGAAACGCTGAGGACCGGGGCGCCGATCTCCACCTTCTTCTTTGGAAACACGCGATCCACCGACCGACCAACCATGAGCCTGACGATTTCATCCTGACTGGTGTCGCGGATCAGGCCCTTGTCGACCATCTCGCCGTCGCGGAACACCGTATACCGGTCGGCGATCCGGTAGATTTCGTCAAACTTGTGCGAAATGAACAGGATCGCGCGGCCATCCTTGCGCAGCAGGTCAATCAGGGCAAACAAGTCCTCAATTTCCTTGTAGGAAAGCGCGGCGGTCGGCTCGTCGAGGATGACGATTTCCGCTTCGATGGACAGGGCGCGCGCGACACCTACAAGGTGCTTGTTGGCAATGCTCAGGTCCTTCAGCCGCTGTTGGGGGCCGATGTGTCCCGCCCCCATGTCGACGAGCATTTCCTGGGCGTTTGCATGCATCTGCCGCCAGTCGATCGTCCCGAGCCGCGTCTTTGGGGCATGGCCAAGGAAGATGTTTTCGGCCACGCTGAGTTCATCGAAAAGAACTGTTTCCTGATGAATGGCGGTAATGCCATGTTCAAAAGCCGCATGGGCGGTCGGCAAAACAACCGTCGCTCCGTCGACCTCGATTTTCCCCTCGTCCGGCTGATAGATGCCGGTGAGAATCTTGACCAGGGTCGACTTGCCAGCCCCATTCTCCCCGATCAGGGCGGTAACCTCGCCTGAATGGAGTTCAAGGCTGACATCGTGCAGGGCCCGCACGCCGGGGAAATACTTCGAAACGCCGGTAAGGCTCAGTTTTGGTCCAGCCATTCGGATCGGCCCCTTCGTCAAAGGTGCACGAGCAAGCAGTCTGCGCCCGGCGTGGGAAATCTGGCAAGCCGGACGGTACGGGCCCGGACAGGCAACTGGTTCTTGAGAAACAAGACGAACCGGCGGGGCCAGATCGGGACCCGCCGGTTCACGATGAGATCAGTAGATCTTGGAGAACTCGTCGATGTTCGACTTGTCGAACTGGAACGGCGCCGCCATGGCGGCGGAGTTGCTGTCGTCAAGCGTGATCGAGCCGACGTGCCCGATCGAGAAGCTCGCGCCCGGCTTGGCTTCCTGGCCACCGATCAGCTCATGTGCAAGATAGACCGCCGAATAGCCAAGATCGATCGGGTTCCACAATGCCACGGCCTGCGATGCCCCGTTGTCGATGAACTTCTTGAATTCGGACGGCAAGGCAAGGCCGGTCACGTTGATCTTGCCGATAAGCCCCATGTCGGTCACCACCTGCGCAGCCGCCACCACGCCGACCGTGGTCGGGGCGATGATCGCCTTCAGGTTGGGATAGCTGGCGATCAGACCCTTGGCCTCATCGGTGCTCTTGACCGAGTCGTCGTCGCCGTAAACCGTGGCAACGAGGTTGATGTTGGGAAACTCGGTGGGCAGGATTTCCTTTGCCGCGGCGATCCACGCATTCTGGTTGGTCGCAGTCGAAGACGCGGACAGAATGGCGACGTCGCCACCATCGGGCAGGTAATCGGCGGCAAGCTTGATGATCGTCTTGCCGATCAGGTTGGTATCCGAGGGATTGAGGTGCAGCATCCGCCCTTCAGGCGCGACGCCGGAGTCCCAGGACAACACCTTGATGCCGCGATCCATGGCCTTCTTGAGAACCGGGACCAAAGCATCGGGATCATTGGCCGAAATGGCGATGGCGTCGACATTCTGGGCGATCAACGAATTGATGATGTCGATCTGACCTTCAGCGGTCGCCGAGGTGGGGCCCGTATAGATCACGTCGATCCCGCCAATTTCCTTGGCGGCATCGTTGGCGCCCTTGGCGGCAGCATCGAAGAATCCATTGCCCAGAGACTTCACCACAAGGGCGATCTTCTCTTGCGCGAAGGACGGCGACGCCGCCAAGACTATTGCGGAAAGGGCAACGGCCCCTGCCAGCTTCTTCAGAATGCTCATATCAATTCCTCCCTTGAGCATGAAAACACGCACTATCTCGCCGGCCGCCTCAGGCGACCGATGCGGATTCCGATTTAGTCTCGGCAATGACAAGGTCGACTCCGGCGGCTTCCAGCATCGCGCGGTCTTCCGCACGAATGCCCGCGTCCGTGATCACCATGTCCACCTGGTCCAGGGTGCAAAGGATGAGGCTCGTGCGGGCGCTGAACTTCGAGCTGTCCGCCAGCACGATGAGTTCGTCCGCCTGCCCGATGAGCGCCAGCTCCGACTGCACGACAAGCGGGTCGGCCTCCATCAATCCGTGGGGCCCTAGCCCCTGGCATCCCATGAACATCTTGCGTGCCGAGAAGTGGCTCGCCACCACGCCGCCGAAGGGCGAAAGAATGACATTCTGCTCGCGATAGACGGTGCCACCGGGAATGACGACGCCGTTGCGCGAATTGTGCAGCAGGTATTCCGCGATGGAAAACGAGTTGGTGAACACCGACATGCGTTTCGACGTCAGGTGCGGCACCATCTGATAGGTAGTCGTGCCGCCGTTGATGATGATCTGCTCGCCGTCTGCGCACATCTCCGCGGCGGCGCGCGCAATCGCACGTTTTGCCGGCAGATTGAGCGTTTCGTTCACCGAGAAAGGGCGCCCCAGGAGTGGGCTTTGCTCGGGCGGATTGACCGCCTCCGCTCCGCCCCGGACCCGACGCAATTCTCCCCGCATATGCAGGGCCGCGATGTCGCGCCGGACAGTGGCCTCGGAAGCCCCTGTGATTTCGACCAGGTCCGAAACGCTGGCCACCGGTCGCGCCTGAACGGTGGCGAGGATTATTCTGTGGCGTTCGGTCTCGTGCACTGCGGTCTTCTCCCTCTTCCACAAGTCATTTCCATCAAAAACGATCATTGTCAATCATAATTGCTCTGACCCCAATCATACCCTGTCGTATGTCTGCAAATATGATCGTTTCTGATTGACATTGACGATTGTTCGTGGACAAGTCCGGCAAAAATCCGCGTGAAATGATCCACTCGAAGGAGATATCTCGACCATGTCAGCGCACATTCAGAACCAATGGGATGACGCCAAGGCAGCGGCCATGTCCGAGGCCGAACGACTGGTCTATCGCTCCAATCTTCTGGGCGCGGACAAACGGGTGACAAATTACGGAGGCGGGAACACCTCCTCCAAGATCATCCAGAAAGACCCGCTGACGGGCGAAGAGACCGAGGTGCTCTGGGTCAAGGGCTCCGGTGGCGATGTCGGCACGATCAAGCTCGACGGCTTCGCAACGCTCTACATGGACAAGCTGCGCGCGCTCAAAGGGCTTTATCGCGGCCCCGAACACGAAGACGAAATGGTGGGCTATCTCCCGCATTGCACATTCAATCTCAATCCGCGTGCCGCCTCGATCGACACCCCCCTGCACGCCTATGTCCCCAGGCCATTCGTCGACCACATGCATCCCGATGCGGTGATAGCGATTGCGGCCTCCGGGGATTCCAGAGCGTTGACGCGCGAGATCTTTGGGGACGCCATCGGCTGGCTGCCCTGGAGGCGGCCCGGCTATGAGCTTGGGCTCTGGCTTGAAAAGTTCTGCATCGAGAACCCGGGCGCCAAGGGCGTAGTTCTGGAGAGCCATGGCCTGTTCACCTGGGGCGACACGCCCAAGGAGTGTTATGAGACGACGCTGGCCACGATCAATCAGGCAACGGACTGGCTGGAAGCAAAGGCGCAAGGTGCCGCCCCGTTCGGCGGGTCGGCGACACACACGCTCCCCCCGCAGGCTCGGCGGGAGGTGGCGGCCAAACTGATGCCGGTCATTCGTGGCCTGATCTCGGGCGACAGCCACAAGGTCGGGCATTTCGACGATAGCGAGGCCGTACTGACCTTTGTGTCTTCGAAGGACTTGCGCCCGCTGGCGGACCTGGGCACCTCCTGTCCGGACCATTTCCTGAGAACCAAGATTCGCCCGCTCGTGGTCGATTTCGACCCGTCCAACCCCGACATCGAGGCGACCGCAGCCGGGCTGCCCGATGCGATCTCGGCATACCGCGATGGCTACGCCGCCTATTACGAGCGCTGCAAGCACCCCAACAGCCCCGCCATGCGCGACCCCAACGCCGTTATCTACCTGGTGCCCGGCGTCGGCATGATCAGCTTCGCAAAGGACAAGGCGACAGCGCGTATCTCGAGCGAGTTCTACGTCAATGCGATCAACGTGATGCGCGGCGCGTCGAGCGTGTCCACCTACCGCGGCCTTCCTGAACAGGAAGCCTTCGATATCGAGTATTGGTTACTGGAAGAAGCGAAGCTGCAGCGCATGCCCAGGCCGAAATCCCTGGCCGGGCGCGTTGCCCTGGTTACCGGCGGCGCCGGCGGCATAGGCAAGGCGACGGCGGCGCGCATGTTGCGCGAAGGCGCGTGTGTCGTACTGGCCGATATTGACGCTGGCGCACTCGGCGCGGCGGGCGACGAACTGGGCGCGGCATTTGGCCAGGACGTGGTCCGGACGGTGCGTGTCGACGTCACAGACGAAGCGCAGGTCATCGCGGCGCACACGGCGACAGCTGTTGAATATGGCGGTCTCGACATCCTGGTGTCGAATGCCGGCCTCGCCTCTTCCGCGCCGATCGAGGAAACCAGCCTTGCGCTTTGGAACCGCAATATGGACATTCTCTCGACCGGCTATTTCCTGGTCAGCCGCGAGGCGTTCAAGCTTTTCCGCAGCCAGAAGATCGGGGGGAACGTCATTTTCGTCGCCTCCAAGAACGGCCTTGCCGCGTCACCGAACGCGTCTGCCTATTGCACCGCCAAGGCCGCCGAGATCCATCTGGCGCGATGCCTGGCGCTGGAAGGCGCCGATGGGCAGATCCGGGTCAATGTCGTCAATCCGGACGCAGTGCTGCGCGGCTCCAAGATCTGGACGGGAGAGTGGAAGGAGCAGCGCGCCGCGGCCTACAAGATGTCTACCGACGAGCTTGAGGAGCACTATCGCAAGCGCTCGATGCTGAAGCGATCGGTCTTCCCCGAGGACGTGGCCGAAGCGATCTATTTCTTCGCGTCTGAGGCCTCCGCAAAGTCGACAGGCAACATTCTCAACGTCGATGCGGGCAACGCACAGGCGTTCACGCGCTGATCCCCGGACGCGCGGAAAGGAGAGACGGATGACCGAGCACATGATCGAAGAATCGGCGATCGGCGACAACAACAAGGCCAGGATTGCGGCTCTTGAGGCGGATTACGAGGCGCTGGGTACCCGGCTCGCCCGCCAGGGGATCGACATCGATCGCGTCAAACGCAAAGTCGCGGGATATGGCGTGGCCATTCCGTCCTGGGGTGTGGGCACCGGTGGCACACGCTTTGCCCGTTTCCCCGGCGGCGGCGAGCCGCGCAACATTTTCGACAAGCTCGAGGATTGCGCCGTCATCCATCAACTCACCGGCGCGACCCCGACGGTTTCGCTGCACATTCCGTGGGACAAGGTCGATGACCTGCTGGCTCTCAGGCAGAAGGCAGAGGGTCTGGGGCTCGGATTCGATGCGATGAATTCGAACACGTTCCAGGACCAGGACGGCCAGCCCCTCTCCTACAAGTTCGGCTCGCTCAGCCATGTCGACAAGGCCACGAGACAGCAGGCGATTGAACACAACATCGAATGCATCGAGATCGGAAAGACCCTCGGCTCGAAAGCGCTGACAGTGTGGATCGGCGACGGTTCGAACTTCCCCGGGCAAAGCCACTTCGCCCGCCAGTTCGAGCGCTACCTCGATTCTGCAAAGGCCATATACGCGGCGTTGCCTGCCGACTGGCGCCTGTTCACCGAGCACAAGATGTTCGAGCCGGCCTTCTATTCGACCGTGGTGCAGGACTGGGGCACCAACTACCTGATCGCCACCGAACTTGGCGACAAGGCATTTTGCCTGGTGGATCTCGGGCACCATGCGCCCAATGTGAACATCGAGATGATCGTGTCGCGCCTGATCCAGTTCGGCAAGCTGGGCGGCTTCCACTTCAACGACAGCAAGTATGGCGACGACGATCTCGATACCGGATCGATCGACCCCTATCGCCTTTTCCTTGTGTTCAACGAACTGGTCGATGTCGAAGACAGACCCGGATTCGATCCGGCGCACATGCTCGACCAGAGCCACAATGTGACCGATCCAATCGAAAGCCTTATGCAGAGCGCCATGGAGGTCCAGCGCGCCTATGCCCAGGCCCTGCTGGTCGACCGGGACGCACTGGCTGGTTACCAAGAGACGAATGACGCCGTGATGGCGAGCAATACGCTCAAGTCGGCTTTCCGCACCGACGTCGAACCCATCCTTGCCATGGCCCGCCGCGAAAAGGGCTGCGCAATCGACCCCGTGGCCGCCTATCGCGCCGCTGGCTATCGCGCAAAGGTCACCGGACAGCGCCCGGCCGTTTCCGGCGGAGGCGGCGGGATCGTCTAGGCGCATTCGCCGACCAGGAAACCATTCGCCCTGTCCGGCTCGGTCCGAACAGGGCATTCGGCGTTCAAGTGCGCGGCCGCCTCAGATGCACTGCCCGTCAGTGTCGAACAGCATCGCCTTGTCCGGGGCGAAATCGAGTCCGATCCGTTCGCCAACTCCGACCTCGGCATCCCCTTCCAGGACCGCCAGCCAGTGCTTACCCGAGGAAAGCCGCAGGTTGACCACTGTCTCGTTGCCGAGACGCTCCACGAGTTGCACCTCGCCCGCAACCGCGCCCTGCGCGCTCAGACGCAGATCGTGCGGCCTGATGCCCAGGGTTCCCCTTGTACCGGGTGCGACAGCCGTTTCTGCGATCCTGACCCTGGCGCCAGACAGATCCGCGGAATCGAGCGAGGTAAGCCCATCTGCAGACGCGCCCGCGGTTATGTCGAGAAAGTTCATCTTGGGCGACCCGATGAAGCCTGCCACGAACAGGTTCGCCGGGCGCTTGTACAATTCGAGTGGCGTGCCGATCTGCTGCACGATGCCGCCGTTGAGCACCACGATCCGGTCGGCAAGCGTCATCGCTTCGACCTGATCGTGGGTCACGTAGATCATGGTGGTTCCCAGTTGCTGGTGCAACTTTGACAGCTCCATGCGCATGTCCACCCGAAGCGCCGCATCGAGGTTGGACAGCGGCTCGTCGAACAGGAACACTTCGGGATTGCGCACGATGGCACGCCCGATAGCGACGCGCTGGCGTTGGCCGCCAGATAGTTGTGCGGGTTTGCGATCCAGGAGATGTTCCATCTGCAGGACCTGCGCCGCCTCGCGAACCTTGCGGTCGCGCTCGGCCTTTGGCACGCGCGCCAATTTCAGGCTGAAGCCGAAATTGTCGTGGACCGTCATATGCGGGTAGAGCGCGTAAGACTGGAAGACCATCGCGATTCCGCGGTCTCTTGGCTCGACGTCATTGCATAGAGTGTCGCCAATCCACAGCTCGCCACCGGAAATGTGCTCCAGGCCGGCAATCATGCGAAGAAGGGTCGACTTTCCGCAACCCGATGGCCCGACAAAGACGGTGAATTCACCGTCCCGGATTTGGAGGTTGACGCCCTTGATCACCTCGACCGTACCGAAATCTTTTCGCAGGTCCTTGAGTTGCAGCCCGGCCATTATGGGGTGCCTTTCGTTTCGCGAAGCCCGAGTCAGCCCTTGATCGCGCCGGCGCTCATGCCCGCGACGATCTGGCGATTGAAGAACAGGAAGATGATCAACGGCGGCACGGTGATCAGCAGAATGTTCATGAACAGCAGATTGTACTGTGTCACGAACTGGCTCTGGAAATTGTACAGCGTGAGCTGCACGGTCGCGTTTTCCTTGCCCGGCAGATAGTACAGCGGATTGACGAAGTCGTTGAACACGGCAACCGACTGGACAACGATGATGGTCACGGTGACCGGCCGCAGGAGTGGCAGGATTACCCTGAAGAACAGGCTGAGCGGCCGGGCGCCATCGATGATCGCCGCCTCGTCGAGTTCGCGCGGAATCGTTGCAATGAAGTTGCGGTAGAGGATGACCGCGAACGACAGATTGTAGGCGACTTCAATCAGCACCATTCCGTGCAAGGTCTTGAACAGGTGGATCGACTGCAGCAGCCAGATCGTCGGCACCACTGCCGGCGGGATCATCAGTCCCGCAAGGATGAAGAAGTCCACCCAAGGGGTCCACCACGCCACGCGACGCTGCAGCACAAACCCGACCATGGCCGAGAAAATGACCAGCAAGCTCACGCTACCGACTGTCAGGATTGTACTGTTCACGTAGGCAGTCAGCAGCATGTAGTCGCGCGCCTGGACCACCTCGATCAGGTTCGCGAAGAACTGGAAGTGGGTCGGCCATGAGAAATTGATCAGCGACGCCTGTTGCTTATCCTTCATTGCCATCAGAATGATGAAGATGAAGGGGACCACGAAGACTACGAGCGCGAAAAGAACCGCCAGGGCGCTGAGGGCGTATTTCCGAATGCGGTTCATCGCGTCGTCACCCGGCGATTGAGGAACCAGGAAAGCGGCACGGCGAGTAGCGCGATCAGGATGAAAAGCACGACATTGCCCGCCGTCGACAATCCGTAATAGCCGGCCTGGTACTGTTTGTAGACAACCGACGCCATCACGTCGGAAGAGAAACCCGGGCCCCCTCGCGTCATCGCCCAGATCAGGTCGAACAGGCGCAGCCCGCCGATAAAGCTGAGGATGATCACCGTGTACATGGCCGGGCGGACCAGAGGCAGGGTGATGTGGAAGAACTGCTGGAGGCGTGTGGCCCCGTCAATCCGCGATGCCTCGTAGTAATCCGTGGGGATCGAGACAATTCCGGCCATATAGATCACGGTCGCCAGACCGACACCGCGCCACACATCGACCAGCGCGACAGAGTAGAGCGCCAGATAGCGATTTGTCAGCCAGCCCGGGCCCTTGATCCCGACAAGCGCCAGCGCCTCGTTGATGGCGCCATGTGTGGGATGCATCAAGGCGGTAAAGGTGATGCCCACGCCGACGGTGCTGACCAGTACCGGAAAGAACACGATGGAACGCAGCATGCCGCGCCAGGCGATCCTTGAGGTCAGAAGAACGCCCAGCAAGAGCCCCAGAATGACCTTGAGGCCAGATGTCACGGCAGCGAAGATCACCGTGTTGATCAGCGCCTGAGACAGAAACGGCTCGCGGAAGAACTGGTAGAAATTGTCCAGACCGATGAATTCGGAACTGAACAGAGTCCAGCGCGTCAGACTGAAATAGAGCGACGCGAAGGTCGGAACCAGAAAGAGGATCGCATAGACCACCGCCGCCGGCATTATGAACCAGCCGGGGTAGTGCGCGCCTTTCCTCGGCCTGCGTCCAGTCGAACCGTTGCCAGTGCGGGTTGGCTGAGCCGTAATCGCGGTCATGTCGGGACCTCTTGGGTCAGAAGGCCCCGCCCCCACGTTCAGGGGCGGGACTTCCAAGGCTATGCCGGGAGGCTACCAGCCCTTGATGCCAAGCTGCATGGCCTGCTTGCGCACATCTTCGTCATAGAGCTTGGCGCCAGCTTCGGCCGACACGAAGCCCGAACCCACCTCGACGGTGATCTGTTCCAGGTTCGGTCCCTTGATCGGAGAAAGGAATTCAAGCGCCGGGGCGGTTTTCCCGTTGTCCTGGAAGTAGGGCAGCATGTCCGCGACCGAAGGCGGGACATCTGCGGGGAGACTGCAACCCTTGATCAGGTAAGGCCCGGTCGCGCCGATCGCGTCGATCATGATCTTGCAGCCCTCGGGCGACCCGACGAAGCTTGCGAAATCCTTGGCAGCCTGCATATGCGGGGACTGTGCGCTGACGTAGAGCCCCGCCGGCATCCACACCGTCAGCCCATTGCTCGACGCGTCTGGACCCGGCTGGGCGAAGAACCCGATATCATTGACCTTGTCCGGCTCGTTCTGCTTCACCGAACCAAGACCGAAAGTCAGCATCGGATACTGGGCGGCCTCGCCATTTGCGACCATTCGCATGCCGTCATCGAACTTGGCGGCACCGAAATCGTCATTCATGTAACCGCCCTTGAACACGTCCTCAAGGTGCTGGAATCCAGCCAGGGCAGCAGGGGTGGTGGCGTACTTGGCCTTGTTTGCGGTGTAGTCCGCGGCAAAGTTCGGATCTGCGGCCTGGACATTGTAGTAGTCGGCAAGGACGAACAACTGGCTGGTCCAGGTGTCGCCAAACGTGCCGGCTACCGCGACCTTTCCGGCTGCCTTGATCTTGGCGTTGTTCGCCATGAACTCGTCCCAGGTCTTGGGTACCGACAGGCCGAGATCCTTGTAGATTGTCCGGTTGTAGTAGATACCGCCGCCCATTGCAGGGCCGAACGGTACGCCACGGACCTTGCCGTCAGGCGACGTGACCACTGACTTGAAGCTGTCCAGAATGCCGGACTGCGCGGGAATATCACTGAGATCGGCCAGGTTCTGAGACGGATTCAGCGCCTGGAAAAGCGAACCGGAATTGTACTGAAACAGGTCCGCCATGTCGCCGGTCGCCAGCCGGGTCTTGATCAGGTTGTCGCCCTCGGCGCCGCCGGGACGTGTCGAGCGGTCGAAGGTTACGTTGGGATGCGCGGCGGTATATGCCGCGGTCAGGGCATCGAACGCCGCCACGGTTTCCGCGTTGGCGTCAGTAAGCAAGCTGAGGGTGACCTTGTCCTGCGCCATCGCGGGCATGGCGATAACAGACCCGGCCAGGGCGAAGGCAAAGGCGCCGATGATCGTGCGCCGTCTTGGATAGTGCATTTCCTATTCCTCCCGTGTTTGCACTGCCTCAGTCAGGCAGATGCATCGCTTGGTGAACGGCACGCAACCGCTCAACATCCGTTACCTGTTCCGCAAGATCGAGGATACGGAACTCGACAAGGTGCTCCCCCGCACCGACTTCGAATTCGGTGATTTCGCCCGCATGCTCCGGCTTGCGCGGCTTACCGTCCAGAAACACGTCACCATAGTGCGTCGCAAGACGAACCAGACCGATCGCTCCTTGAGGCACCAGAACCCTGTAGCTGACCCGATCGCCGTCAACCTGCCAGGAGGCCGCAACCTTGCCGGCACCCGACAAGTGATGCGCCGATACCGGTCCCAGTTCGGGAATAATCGCCGGTTCGAATATGATCTTGCGGAACCCTGCGCGTTCAGCATCCGGCCGGAAACCGGCCACGGCCTCGAACAGCCATTGGCAGACCGCTCCGTAGGCATAGTGATTGTAGGAGTTCATCTGGGGATTGAAGATCGTTCCATCTTCCTGGATCGCGTCCCATCGTTCCCAGATTGTGGTTGCACCATGCTTGACCTGGTAGAGCCAGCCCGGCACTCCCTCCTGGGTGAACATGAGGCCAGCCCATTCGGGCTCGCCGATCTTGACCAGGGCGGGCAGCAGCGCCGGGGTTCCGATGAAGCCGGTTCCGATGCGCCCGTCGCAGCGCTCGATTGCTGCCTTGAAATATCCCTTGGCCGCTTCCCATTTATCGGACGGAATGAGGTCGTGAAGGAAGGCGAGCGCGTAGCTGGTTTGATCGTCGTAGGCGAGACGCCCGGATTCGGTAATGAACTCGTGCTGGAACGCTTCTCGCACGTCGATTGCAAGTGCCCTCATGCGCGCTGCCAGCGCCCGCTCGCCGACCACTTCCGCCGCCTTTGCCGTGAGATCGGCCGCAATGTAAAGATAGATCGTCGCAGCGGCATCGTCGCCGATGGTGGGCAGTGGCTTCACGCTCGGGCCCTTGGGTTGTAACCAGTCGCCGAAGCTGAAACCCTGGCGGCTCCAGTTGCGAGGAGGCCGGACAATCGGCCCTTCGCTGATCGACCAGACGAAATCGACCCACTTCTCCATCGGACGGATGGATTCTCGCAGGATTGCATCGTCGCCATAGTGCAACCACAGTGTCCATGGGATGACGCAGATCGCATCCCCCCAGCCGGTGCTGCCGTAAGCGGCCGAAAGGATCTTCGGGTTCATCCGCGTGGGGTCGGGTGAAAAGTGGGCGATCGCTCCGTTGGGTCGCTGATCGGCTATAAGATCGCGAACATATTTGACCAGGAAGTCATGGCTGTCGTGCAAGTAGCACGCGGTGCCGGCGAACACCTGGGCATCGCCCGACCACCCAAGGCGCTCGTCGCGCTGAGGGCAGTCTGTCGGCACGTCGATGAAATTGGAGCGCTGCGACCAGACCGTGTTCTCGACCAGCCGATTGACCAGGGGATTGCCGCAAGAAAACGCAGCCGTGCGCTCGTCGACAGAACTGATCGGCACAAGTTCCATGGACAGGATCTCTGCGTCACCCTCAATCGTGACGCGCGCATAGCGAAAGCCCTGGAAGGTGAAAAAAGGTCGATAATCCTCTTCGCCGGATCCGCTCAGAGTATACTCGATCCTGGCCTGCGCCGTCCTGTAATTGGCATTGGCCAGCTGGTGATCTTTGTCGAGAATTTCCGAGTGTTCCACCAGAACCGTGGCGCCGGGCCGCCCCCTCACGCGGAAGTGCACATACCCCGCCGCGTTCTGGCCAAAGTCGTACGTCGTCCGGCCCTGGCTGTCCTGCCATTGCTCAACCACGCCGAATGGCGCCAATTCCCTTACCGGTGGCGCCTCATGGGCGATGAGCACGTCCTTGTCGAAAGGCAGCACTTCCACACCAGCGATCTCGGTGAGAGTTTCTTCGCGAGCGTCGTAGGTTTCGCCATAATAGATGCCCGAACACCGGATCGGCAGAAGGCCGCTCCTCCAACTTGCGTCGGTGGAAACGATCGGGGCCTCCCCCTCACCCGCGACAATCTCGGCAATGGCGCCCAGATGCTTTCCCCAGCAGTCGAAGATGGGGTCCTTTCCCCACATGAGCTGTGAGCGGAACCAGCCATCCGCGAGCCATATCTCGATCCGGTTGCTTCCCGAGCGGAGCAAATCCGCGACTTCGTATTCCTGGTAGGACAAACGGACGTCGTAGCTTGTCCATCCCGGCGTGAGCACATCCTCGCCCACGCGCTTGCCATTGATGAAGCAGCGATAGAGCCCGTAAGCCGAGATGAACAGCCTGGCGGAACGCGGCACGGCAGCGAGCGTAAATTCAGTCGACACAAACGACGCAGGCGAACTCTGGCCATTGTCGCAGAGCGGATGAACCATTTGCGCGGCCCATGATCTCTGGCGCGCCTTATTCGCCCCGCGTGGCGCTGCGAACATCGTCTTGTTCACGTCACTCCCCCGATCGGTCAACTCGTGACCAATTCATTGTGTATCGTTCTACGTGTATCGTTCTACAAATGAGTGAGGTTGGCAAGGGGAAAAGTGAGAGCATATGTTTCCGAAACGCATGGCGTGTATAACTGTATCCCAGTCACGGGGTTGGCAAGTTGGCGGAACATCGGAATAGTTCAGAACAATCAACAGGTTCACGACGCCGGGTGACAATACGAAACGTCGCCGAGGACGCGGGCGTTTCCGTATCTGCGGTGTCGAAGGTTTTGCGTGACGCGTACGGCGTGAGCGACAGCCTGCGGAAGCAGGTGCAGGCTTCCATCACGAAATTGGGCTATCGTCCGAACGCGTCGGCGCGGGGGATGCGCGGTCAGAGCTATACGCTTGGGGTGTTGCTGCCCGACATCCGGAATCCTTTCTTTGCCGATATCATGGCGGGGGTGAATTCCGCTCTCGAGCGCACGCAATATCAACCGCTGCTCGGGGTCAGTCATCTGGCAGTGGCGACCGAGTTCGCGCTCATTGAGTCCATGATCGACCGACAGATGGATGCGATCATCATGATCGGTCCACATCTCACCGTCGAAGAAATCAACGATGTCGCGCGGCGCATTCCGACGGTCGTCATCGGTCAGAAGACACCCGAAGACACGCAATACGACACGGTCAACAACGATGACGAGCTTGGGGGCCGTCTCGTCGTCAACCATCTCGCGGACCAGGGCTACAAGGACATCGCCTTCCTTAGCCTTTCATTGCGCCGGCGGGACGACAGCCCCGTCACCATCCAGCGCGAGGTGGGGTATGCCGAAGCCATGCATGAGCGCGGCCTCGACAAATACGCGCGTATTGTTCGCAAGGAGGAATCGCCGCGTGAGGTGCAGACCGCAGCGCGACACCTTCTCGAAAGCCGGGACCGGCCTGAAGCGCTGTTTTGCTGGACCGACTTTGTCGCCTTCGAAGTCCTGGGCGTGGCAAAGGAAATGGGTTTGACGGTCCCGGGCGATCTGGCAGTGGTCGGATATGACAACACCTATTTTTGCGACCTTGCCCAGAATGCTTTGACCAGCATCGATCAATCCGGCGAAATGCTGGGGATTCAGGCGGCCCGGCTTGCTCTAGAACGCGTCAAGGGCCGCACCGAGCCTGAGCATTTCTTCGTAAAGCCCCGGATCGTGATCCGCCAGAGCAGTCTGCGGCAGGGTAGTCCCGGTTGACCTGCCCTTCTCAGCCTGCTCAGGCCAGGAATAAGGGCGATCAGAGGCTTGCTCGCACGGAGCAGACCGCGTCGATCGGCAGCGACAGTGCCAGGACACACAGGTCAGTTCGTCTCAGACACTTGCGACCTTGGCGGGCCTTTCGCCGACCGGCCGGGGTAACGCCGACTGGAGCGGTTCGCATGTGCTTGGCCGGGCAATGGGCAGATCCCACCCGCGGGCGGGCAGCCCAGAGAACTACTGGGTGAACTAAGCCTCCCCCCTGGTCCGGGCTACACTTGCGATCAGGGATATCTCTACCGGCGCATTGCCCGGCAATGAGGCGACCCCGACTGCAGCGCGGGCGGGGAGCGCACCGAATTCGCCCAGCAGGACCGCGGATGCGAAGTCGGCCAGTCTGGAATGGGCCGTGAAGTCGGGCGCCGCGTTCAGATAGACGGTGAGCGATAGAACATCCGCCAAGGCCTCACCCTGGGAAACCTGCATTCTGGCGGCGCGCAAGGCGTTGTGCGTGGCCAGCTCGATGGCCTTCCGGTGTTTCTCGGGAGGATCGCCCGCCGCGACGCTTCCCGTTGCAACCAGTTCGCCATTTTCGCGCGGGGTCATGCCGGAAACGAAAATCAGATCGCCGAAGCGCCTGGCTGGCACATAGTTGCCCTGCGGACGCGGGCCGTGAGCCTCGTTCATGCCCTGTATCTTTCGACCATTTCGACGATGCGCCTTGCGGCCGCAACGGCGGCCTGGTGATCCTGGGAGAAATTGAGCCGAATGCTCTGCGGATGCGGGCCGAATTCGGTGCCCGGTGTCACGACGACCTGGGCCTGCAGACGCAGGAGACGGACGAAATCATCCAGGCCGATGGCGAGCTTGGGCAGAGTGGGGAAAAGGTAGCTGCCGGCTTGCGGCAACCGGGTGGGCATCCCCGCGGCCCGGAAGATGGCAACCAGATCGTCGCGGATGGCCTGATGCTGTGCGGTTCGCTCTTCCAGCCATCCGGCCGGTTCGTCGAACCAGGTGCGCAGCACCGCCTGATTGTAGCCCGCGGCGCGCAGCGAGACGATTGCCTGAAGCTTTTCCATGCGCTCGATGATTGGCGGTGAGCCGAATGCGACGCCAAGACGGTATCCGCTCAGCGACTCGGTCTTGGACGGCCCCATGATGGTAAGGATCTTGTCCTCCGGCAGGCCGCTGGCACGGATGTGGGTGAAGTCCTTGTTCCCGTATCTGAGGCGCGAATAGAGCTGGTCGGCGATGACGGTGACCCCGAATTCCCGCGCAAGGTCCGAGATTTGGGCAATCTCTTGCGCGGAATAGACAGCGCCGGTGGGATTGTTCGGATTTGAGAAGAGGAAGGTCCGGGCGCCAGCCTCGAAGGCTTGCCGCAATTGCGCGAGATCGAGGCCGGCATCGCGTTCTGCGGTCAGGTAGTCGAGTGCCACCGGCACGACCTCGCCACCAAAGAACTCGACGAGCTTGCGGTTGGCGAAATAGTCCGGTTGCACGATGGCAACCTTGTCGCCGCTTCCCACGGTGGCCGCGATGGCAAGGAACAGCGCCCCTTGCGTCCCCGGCGCGATGATGATCCCGAGATCGGGTTCGACCGGTGCACCGGTGAACGCGGCGAGTTCGCGCGCAAGATCGGCGCGAATATCGGCGGCGCCGCGATATTCGGTATAGGCTTGACGGCCGCCGATCCGGACGGCCTCGGAAAACTCGTCGAACGATCCAGGCGGCGGCGGAAAGGCGTCGACGTCGCCATGGGAGAAATCGACGGGCGTACCAGCGAGCGGCCCTCCGCGCATGATGTCCGCAATATTGTCGGGGCGCTGGCGGACTTCCTGACCCGGCGCGTTGTCTATGCCCAAATGCCTGAACTTTTGTTCAACCGTTACCATGACTTCTCCAAGAACGATCGCTGGACCATGCGTTGAGTTTCTTTTTCTTCAGTTCAGTGCGGCCGCGCGTCCGGTTCGACGGAAATCGGCATGCGCGTTCAATTGGCCGCTTTCCAGATTTGCCCAGCACATCTGGAAAGAGCCCTGGTTCCAGTCCCATTTGGGCATGGGTTGCAGGCGCAGGCCCAACGCAGTGACACCCAGAATGGCCTCCGGAGCAATGCGGCTTTCGACCAAGAGCTGATAGTCATCCGTCAAGGGCAACATGCGCGGGGCGTCCGAGGCCTCGGGCGGCGACATACCGAAATCGAGGATGTTGACCAGCATCTGGGCAACCGTCGCGTAGACATTGCCCGGGGTTCCCAGGGCGAGCCAGGGCCTGCCACCTTTCATGACGAAGGTGTTGCCCAGAATATTGCGCATTCGCGCTCCCTTGACCCGCCAGTTGGAGAAATGGGCGGACATCGAAGTTTGCTCGTGCGAGCCCATCATCATCACGCCGCCAACAGCCATCCCGGGAATACCGCCCGACTGGATGGTATTCATCATCTGGACCCAGTTGCCCGCCGCATCGACAATCGAAATCTCGCAACTGCCGACCGGCGCTTTCGAACTGGCGCTGTTCCAGCCGGCCGCCGCCATCGCAGAAGGACCGGAAACAAGGCGCACATGCTCGGTCAGATCGACCCTGGGACGGCTGGCCTTCAGAATCCGGGCAACCTGCCGATGGTAATCCGGATCCATCAAGGGGGTCGCCGCGTCCTCGAAGAAGCCGGGATCGTGCAGAAAGCCGCAATTGTGGTCGCCCAACCGCAGGGCGTGGCTCATGTAGAAGAGGTGGTCCGCGCCAAACGGCTCCATTTCGTCGATGCCAAGCGCTTCAAGCACGCCCAGAACAAAGGCGCAGAACACAGCCTGACGCTCGGGCGGGGCGAGCGACACGACCTCATGCCCCTTGTGCGCGAAAGCAAGCGGCACCTGCCAACGCGGCGGATTGGCGGTCATGTGGTCCATGCGCACAGGCCAGCCGAGCCGATTACCGGCTGCCACGAATTCCCGGGCCCAAGCGCCTTGGGTGAAGTGATCCGGCCCCTCTTCGGCAACCGCCTGAAGTGTTTCCGCAAGTAGCGGATTCGCGGTGGTGGTTCCAACCGGCGGCAGGAACCCATTCGGCATGAACAGGTCGCGTGCTTCTTCGAAATAGCTGAAGAACGGCGCCGCGAATATGTTCACGCCATATTCGAACGAGGAAACGGGATGGCCATTCGCGGCCCAGCGGATCGCATCGGCGCAAAGGTCGGGCCAGGCCAGGGTCCCGAACCTCTCGTGCAAGGCGCCGAGGCCGGGCATGAACCCCGGAATGGCGGCTTGCGGTCCGGGCTGCCCTTCGCGTGCCCACCCCCCCACACCGTTGATCGGGCGAAACGGGGGCAGATCGTAGGGCAGCTGGCCGAGAGAATTGAGCTGGTGCACCTGATTGCTCGCCGCATCGTAATAGAGGCAGGAGACCATGCCGGCATGACTGGTCAGGTGCGGTTCCACACTCGCCTGCACCATGGCCGCGGCAATGGCTGCGTCGGCGGCGTTGCCGCCGGCGCCCAGAATGCCAAGAGCCGTCTCGGTAACGATGGGGTTTCCCGTACTGACCACGGCGCGGCCAGAAACGACGGGTTTGGGACCCTGGTCGACGATATATGGGCTTGCGCCCTGCCCGCTGGAAACGGCCATGGCTATTCCTTGGGTTCCATGGCGTCGCGTAGACCGTCACCGAGGAAGTTCACCGAAAGCACGGTGCAAAGGATGCAAAGACCCGGCGGGATGGCCATCCATGGCGCCTGGCTGAGCCACGGGCTGGCGGCGTTGAGCAGGTTGCCCCAGGTCGGCACCGGCGGCTGTATGCCAAAACCGAGAAATGAAAGCGCCGACTCCAGCATGATGGCCATGCCCACCGCCAGGGTTGCGGCAACGGTGATCGGGCCGACGGCGTTGGGCAGGATATGCCGAAACATCAACCGGGCTCCACCGGCTCCGAGCGCGCGGGCGGCCTCGACGAACTCGCGTTCGCGCAGGGCGAGAAACTGGCTGCGCACGAGACGGGCCGTTCCCATCCAGATCAGCGTGCCCACAATGGCGACCAGAAGAGGCGGACTGGGCCGGAACAGGCTCGAGAGCAACAGAACCAGGGGCAGCGTGGGAATGGAGAGCATGATGTCGGTGAAACGCATCAGCACCACATCCATCCAGCCGCGATAAAAGCCGGAAAATGATCCGATGACCGTGCCGACCAGCGTCGAGACGACGGCGCCGGCAAGCCCGACCGCCAGCGACACCCGTCCCCCGTAGATCAGCCGCGTGAGGTTGTCGCGCCCCAGTTCGTCCGTTCCCAGCCAGTGCTGGAGGGTCATGGGTCCGGGCTCGCCGATCAGGTTGAAATCCTGCTGGTCGAACTCGTACGGCAGCACGAATGGCGCGAACACCACGATGAGGGCGAGAACCACGAGGAAGCCCAGCCCCACGACCGCAAGCCTGTGCTTGAGGAACCGCCTGACGACCCGGCGGCCATAGCTTTGCGGCGCATCGGCGACCGGAGCGCCGGCGGTAGCGATCTCAACCATAGCGGATCCTCGGGTCGAGCGCCGCATAGGCAATATCCGCGATGATGTTTGCCAGGATGATGCCCACCGATCCCATCATCATCAGGCCCATCAGCATGGGGTAGTCGCGCCCGTTCATGCTTTCCATGAACAGGCGGCCGATGCCTGGCCAGGCGAATACGGTCTCGGTGATTACAGCGCCTGAAATGACCGTCGCAAAATCCACGGCGATGACGGTGACGGCCGGGATCATTGCATTGCGCAACGCATGGTAGAATACGACCGCCCATTCCGAGCGGCCTTTGGCGTAGGCGGTGCGGATATAGTCCTGGTTCAGGACGTCGATCATGCCGGAACGGATGAAGCGGCTCCAACTGGCGATCGTTGCGAGGGAAAGCACCGCCGCCGGCATCACGATATGCGAAAGCCTGTCGGTAAATCCGCCCCCGCCAATCGACTGATAGCCCGCAGACGGCAACCAGCCGAGTTCAACGCTGAACAGAAGTTGCAGCAGCAGGGCCAACCAGAAGACAGGTGTCGAGATACCGGTGAAGGAGGCCAGCGTCAGGCCTTCGTCGAGCCTCGAACCACGGCGGGAAGCGCTGACGATTCCCAGAGGTATTGCCACGAGCAGGGACAGGCCCAGCGCCAGCCCGCCAAGTTCGAGCGTCGGGCCAATCCGCTCCAGTATCATCTGGAGCACCGGCCGTCCGGTACGGATGGAGTAGCCCCAATTGCCGGCGACCATGGCCTTGAGCCACATCGCGTATTGCACCGGCACCGGCTTGTCGAGGCCGTAGGCTTCCTTGATTTGCTGCAGCGCCTCCTGGCTGACCGATGGATTGTCGGCATAGACATCCAGCGGCCCGCCCGGCGCAAAATGGATAATGGCGAACAGGATCACCGATATTCCGAGCAGCAGTGGGATTGCCCCAAGAATCCGCCGGATGATGTAGCCAAGGCTCATTGGGCCGTCCTGGGCGTCTGGCGTGTGGCACGCGGGTTCAAAGATGCCGCCGCCGGACAATTGCCGGCGACGGCATGTGGCAGGTTCAGCGAAGTCCCTAGGACTGCATATACCACGCGCTGGTGTTCACGAAGTTGGTCATGTTCGTGGGGTTAGGCACGAAGTTCTTGAGCGCCTTGGTCTTGGCGATCAGGGCCACATTCGTGATGAGCGGAATGGTCGGCACGTCTTCAGCGATGATCTTCTGGAAATCCGACGCAGCCTGCTTGCGCACTTTCGGATCCAGCGAGTTTTCGAACTTGGCGAATGCCTGGTCGAGCGTCGGGTTGGAGTAGCCCTGCCCGTTGTTCGGCCCGTTCGTGCCATAGAACACCGAGTAGACCGGATCGGCGGACGTGATCCAGCGGCCATAGATCATGTCGTAGTTGCCCTTGTAGCGGGCCTCACGGTAGGCGACGCCATCCTTGTTGTCGGCCTGGGCCTCGATACCGATCGCCTTGAGCTGGGCGATGATGATCTGCTGCACCAGTTCGTCGTCGGCGCGTCCCGACTGCACCACGAAGCTGAAGGACAGCCGCTTGCCGTCCTTGGTGCGGATGCCATCGCCACCCCTGGCGTAACCGGCATCGTCGAGCGCCTTGTTGGCAGCATCGACATCGAAGGGGATCTCCGGGGTATTGGGGTCGTAATAGTCGAACACCGGAACCACCGGCGACTTGATCGCCTTGGGATAACCGCCCTGCGCCTTGATGATGACATTACGGTCGATTGCCATGGCGACCGCCTTGCGAACCGCCAGGTCGGACAGGATGTCGTTGCGGAAGTTGAAGTCGAGATGCTGCCAGGAGAGCAGCGGTCCGGTGATCAGCTCAAGGCTCGATACGGCCTCGATCTGCTTGGCCTGGTTGTAGGGGACCTGCACGGCCATCGTGACTTCGCCCGACTTGAGCTGGGTCATCAAGGTGTTGGTATCCGGGATCATCTTGAAGACGATCTTGTCGAGATAGGGCAACTGATCGCCGTTTTCCGCCTTGCGCCAATAGTCGTCGAACCGCTCGACCACCACATACTGGCCCTGCACGAACTCGCTCACCTTGAACGGACCGGTGCCCACCGGGGTGCGGTTGTAGTCGGAGGTGTTGAGATCCGTGCCCTCGAGCAGGTGCTTGGGCATGATGCCAAAGGTGAAGAGCGTGGAGGCGAAGGCCGGGGTCACCGTGTTGTAGTGACAAACCACGGTCAGGTCGTCCGGGGTGTCGATGGAATCGATATCCTCGGTGCCGTCCTTGGATTCTGCGATGAACTTGGGATCCTTGACCGCCTCCCAGGTATACTTGACGTCAGCGGAGGTGAACGGCTTGCCGTCGTGCCACTTCACGCCCGGGCGCAGCTTGTAGGTGATGTCCATGGTCTTGCCGTCCTCCGAGAGGACGATGCCGCCGTTCTCGAGCGTGGGCACTTCAGTGGCCAGAACCGGCACGTATTTGGCATCCTTGTCCGGTGCCAGCAGACCTTCGACAACCGTCGCCTGGGCGTCGCCCAGATAGCCGGTCGAATAGACGTTCATCGTGTCGATTTCATAGGTCAGGCCGACCGTGAGCGTGCCTCCCCGCTCCTGTGCGAATGCCTTCATGCCCGGCATGACCATCATGGCCGCCGAACCGGCAAGCATGCCCTGCAGCATGGCGCGGCGTGAAATGTCTATCTTCATTTTCCTGTCCCTTTGCCTGGTTTTGTTGGCTAGTCAGTCCCGGCCGGGTCCCTTCCCGGCCTGGAATTCAGTATCCACGCACCCTGTCGACCACATGCATGAGCGGCTCGCCGTTCATGTGGCGCAGGATATTGGCCGCGATCTCCTCGACCGCGATCTCTGCATGCGTCGGCGCCGCAACGTGCGGCGACACAAGCACCTTGGGGTGCGTCCAGTATGGATCGTCGGCCGGCAGCGGTTCCGTCCGGAAGACGTCCAGCGCCGCCCCGCTCAGGTGGCCACTGTCCAACGCCGCGATGAGGTCGGCATCGACGACCTGCGCGCCCCGCGCGCCATTGATGAAGAACGCCCCCCTGGCCAGGGCCGAAAAGATCCGCTCCGAGAGCAGATCCCGCGTATCGGGCGTCAGCGGCAGCAGGTTGACCAGAATGTCGGCGCCCTCGACCGCCGCCATCAGATCCGTGCCGGCAAACGACCGGGCGCCATCTATCTGACGGCCGGACCGGCTCCAGACCCTGGTCTTGAACCCCAAACGAACGAAGTGCGCGGCAACCGGCGCGCCCAGCTCGCCTGCCCCGAGAACCGTCACCGTGCGGTCGCGCGCCAGCACTTCGGCCTGCGGCTTCCATTCCTGATTTGCCTGAAAGCCCTGATAGACGCGAAGGTTGCGATGCCATGCGAGCGCCTCGGCCAGCACCCAATCGGCCATGCCAAGGGCCAATCCCTCGTCCACCAGGCGAACGATCGGAACGTCCGCGGGGATTTCGCCGCTCGCCAGAAGATGCTCGACACCTGCATTCAGGCTGAGAACCAGCTTGAGCCCGGGGATGGCCGATATCACGCCCGGCCCCGGCCGGCCGACCACCGCATATGGTACGTCCTGAGCGCCGAGCCCTGCCTGGTCGGCAATGACCTCGAAGTCCTGCAACCTGGCACGAAACATTGCAGCAAGACGTTCTGGATTGCCACTCGAGGCGATGAATATCCGTTTCATGACACCAGCATGAAGTTCGAACGCGCTTTGGCGCAATCCCCGAAAAAATCCACTTTGCCCATACTTCAACTCATCATTCCAGCGTGAGGCAAAACCGAATAAATGACAGGTTTTCTGTCATTTTTCTCCGTATATTCAAATGGATGCATGTTCGAGGCCGGTGGTGACCTCGAATGAGAACAACGCCGTACACTGCAAGATCAGATGTCGATCTCGTCCGCGCGGATACAGGCGACCTGGTGGCCCTCGCCAACGGTTTCCAAAGGCGGAACGGCCTCGGCGCATCTGGCCGTTGCAAACGGGCAGCGCGTGCGGAAAACGCAGCCCGTCGGAGGGTTCATCGGGCTTGGCAATTCGCCGGTCAGCGTGATGCGTTCCCGACGTTCCCCGGGGTCCGCAACCGGCGCAGCATCGAGCAGCGCCCTGGTGTAGGGATGGCGGGGATTGTTGTAGAGATCGGCAGCGGTGGCGGTCTCCATGATCTTGCCGAGATAAAGCACGATCACGCGGTCGCATACGAACTCAATGACCGACAGGTCGTGCCCGATGAAGAGCACAGAGAGACCCAGATCCTTCTGCAGGTCCTGCAAGAGATTGATGATCTGCGCCTGGATGGAGACATCAAGCGCGGAGACCGGCTCATCGGCAACGATGAACTGGGGATTGACCGCGAGCGCGCGGGCGATGCCAATGCGCTGCTTTTGTCCGCCTGAAAACTCATGCGGAAAGCGCGCGGCCGCATTGCGCGGCAGTCCGACGCGCTCCAGGAGATCGCCCACGCGGCCCGCGCGGTCGGCGCGCGTGCCAATGTGGTGCAGCATGAGCGCCTCGCCCAGGATCTGCCCGACATTCATCCGCGGATTCAGGCTCGCATAAGGGTCCTGGAAAACGATCTGCATGTGACTGCGCATGGTCTTCAGCTCGCCCGGCGGCATGCCAACGATTTCCTTGCCGCCAAACCGTACTGAACCGCTGGTCGGTTCGACTAGGCGCAGAACGGAACGCCCCAGCGTCGTCTTGCCAGAGCCGGATTCGCCGACGAGTCCGACGACCTCGCCATGTCCGACCTCGAAGGATACGCCGTCGACGGCTCGAACCGTGCTGCCGGGACGGAACAGGGACTTGCCCACCTCGAAATGGACCTTGAGATCCGTGACTTGCAGCAGTGCATCAGACATCGAGTTCGTTCCAGCGAATGCAGCGCGTCAGGTGATCGTCACCGATCTGCGCCAGTTGCGGAACCGCGGCGCGGCATCCCTCGATTGCCATTGCGCATCGCGGGTTGAAGTCGCATCCAGAGGGAGGATTGCGCAGGTCCACTACGTTGCCCGGTATCGCGGTCAGGCGCGCATGCTCGCCACGGGCGCGTGCGGCATGGTCGACCTTTGGCAGGCTGGCCAAGAGGCCGCGCGTATAGGGATGGCTTGGTCGCGCGAAGATTTCCTTCACGCCCGCGGCCTCCACGATACGGCCGCCATACATCACCGCCACCCTGTCAGCGACCTCCGCCACGACACCCAGGTTATGGGTGATGAAGAGAATGCCCATGCCGATCTCGCGTTGGAGGCGGCGCATGAGTTGAAGGATCTGGAGCTGGACGGTCACATCGAGCGCGGTCGTAGGCTCATCGGCAATCAGCAGCGCGGGATTGCACGCCAGCGCCATCGCAATCATCACACGTTGGCGCATGCCGCCCGACATCTGGTGCGGATAGGCCTCGGCCCGCCTCTCGGGATCGGGGATTTCGACCAGCGCCAGCATTTCCACGGCGCTTTTCCATGCAGCCGACCGGTTCAGCCCCTGGTGCAGCATGACGACTTCGGCAATCTGCGCTCCGATCCGGTGGGTTGGGTTCAGGCTGGTCATGGGCTCCTGAAATATCATCGAGATTTCATTGCCCCGAATGCCGCGCATGACGTCTTCGGGCTGGTGTGCCAGATCGCGAACCTTGCCGTCCCTTCCGCGAAACAGAACCTCGCCCTCGGCAATACCACCAACCGAATGCGGGATCAGACGCATGACGGACAGGCTGGTAACCGACTTGCCCGAGCCGCTTTCGCCAACAAGGGCGACGGTCTGGCCGGCCTCAACCCTGAGATCGACTCCCTTGACAGCGCGTACCCTGCCCGAATCCGTGTTGAATTCGGTGACGAGGTTGCGCACTTCGAGCAATGGCGGGTTCCCGGTTTCCGTCATGCGGCCAAGAGTCCCTTCCTTGTCATTTCCTCGGCAACCCAGGCGAGGGGCACGTGCCCGTAGCTCAGCAGCTCGTCATGGAAAGCCTGCACAGATCCGGACCAGCGCCGCCGCATCTGCCTGATGCCCTCAACGCCCAGCCAGTACATCAGCCGCGAACCGGGGAACATGGAGTTGCGCACCACCTCGCCGGCAACGCGAGCCGGCGCGAAACCGGCTTCGTCGCGGTAGAAGTCCATCGCTTCGTGCATCGACCACTGGCCCGTGTGCAGCCTGACATCCACCAGCACGCTTGCTGCATTGCGCCGCTCGAACTGCTTGAGCAGGAGCTTCTCCTGAGGCGAATAGAAGCCGTCGGCTTCCATCATCAGATCCTCGACATGGCAAGCCCAGCCCTCGATCAACGTGCCCGCTCCAAGGAAGGCAAGGCCCATCGCGCAGTCGGTGCCGGCGACACGGGCAATGCGCGACGCCGCGTTCCGGGCGCGCGCATTCTGGGTGTGATGGCCGACGCTCCCATGATGGACGGCATGAATGGTCTTGACGGTCGCGACGTTGTTGCCAGCAAGAAAGCCCGCAATATCCGCCCCCGGCGGCGTCACCCAATAGATGCTGCCCTGCCCTGGATTGAGTCCGGGCGGGGAGCGATAGAACAGGAAGTAGAGCGCCTGGGAAACGTTGCGAAAGCACGGCGCCATCCAGCGATAGTCAAGACCGTAGCCGCGCTCTGGCGTCACCAGGCCCTCAGAGGCTTCAAGCGCCCGGTGGTCCAGGTCTCGATAGAGCGACAGCACCCCGTCCTCGCTGGCCGGATGAATCTCGGAGAGCGATGCGACGATCTCCTGCCAGGTGCGATCCGGATCAATGTCCCGCGCCATTTCGACCAGTTCTTCGCCCATGCGGTCGAATGCCGCCTGTGCCAGCGTTGCGGCGGCTTCCGGCGTCAGATCGAGGCCATGCTGGATCCGCATGATGGCGGACAGGTCGTCCGCCCCGCACGCCGGATCCGCATCTTCCAGATCGTTCACCGCCGCGGCAAAAGTCTCGAACGCCCTGGCTGCCGCATCGGCTGGTGCCTGCCAGTCACCGTCATGCGCCTGGTGCAATGAGATGTCGTCGCGCAGGAACGCGGCCATTGCGGCGCACTCCTTCTGCGCCCGCCGGCACCAGCCGTCCGGAACAGCTCTTTGCCCGAGGTGCCTCGCACCAGCCTCAAGAAAGTCGGGTATGGCCTTCAGCCGTGCCACCACGGCCTTGCCGTTTGTAGGCGCCGACTGCGGCAAGAGCAGCGAAATGATGCCGAAGGCGGCCTCCCCCGAATACCAGGCCGGATTGTCGAGGCGCGAGCGGTTCACCGCCGCACGCCGGGCGATCTGCAGTTCGCTCCGCATCATGCGCCAGTCCAGACGGTCCCCCACCGCATCCGGCTCCGCGACGCCATCCAATCTGGCCAGAAGCGCATCGATGCCGGCAATTTCCTCCGCAAGGACGGTCGGCCCTACCGGCGGCAGACGATCGTCATGACCGCTGGCACCCATGAAGGTCGCATCGACCGGCCGAAAACGCCAGTGATGGGCCAGGAAGGCATCCACCAGGCCGGTATCATATGCGGCGCTCATGAAGCCGTGCCCGGCAGGTCTACCCACCGCCGCTCGAAATGGGCCTTGATGATCGCGTCAACGATTTCCTGGCTCTTGGCGCCATCGTGGAAAGTGCATTCTTCCGGCCGTCCCTCAAGGATCTCATCGACGAAGTGGCGAACCAGGTTACGATAGTAGAGTTCGGGCCAAGGGGTATTGAGTGTCGTGCCCGGAGGCAGCACTTCCTCCCGGATCGGCACATCCTTGAACTCAATGCTGTCGGCGGAAGCGAATTTCAGCGTTTCCGCGACGCCATACTCAGAGATCAGCCGGGCGACTGCGGCCCCCTTGGAACCATAAACGCGGATTTCGACGCCCGGGTAGTTGCCCACCGCGATATAGCTGGTCTGCAACATCCCCTGGGTGCCATTGGCATACTCGACCAGCGCGACCGTTCCATCGTCGATCGGGACGTGCTGCATACCCTCTTCGCCCCGGATCAGACGATTTGGAATGAAGTTCTTCATGCTCGAGGCAACGGAGCCGAATTCGCCGCCAATCCAGCGCATGAGATCGATGAGGTGCGATCCATAACCAACGATCGAGGCGGGAATGAGCCTGTCGCGCGGCGTGTCCGGAGCGATCTGGCGCAGCGGCTCCTCGGGGTAGAGCCACTGGCAGTTCTGCTCGAAACCGTGGATGTGGAAAATCTCGCCAAGCGTGCCGTCGGCCACCCACTCCCTGATCTGGCGAATGGCCGGCGAGTAGCGGAAGGTGAAGCCAAGCTTGGTGCGCACACCCTTTTGCGCCGCCCTGTTCGCCGCGTCGAAGGCGGGCTGGGCCTCGGTATGCAAGGGCTTTTCGCTCAGCACGTGCCGCCCCGCGGCAATCGCGGCAAGGCTGAGCGGCAGGTGGGTGTGCGTTGGCGTGCAGACGTCGACCATCTGCACCTCGGGGTCGGCGATCATCTTTTCGGGGTCGGTGAAGACCTTTCTGGCCCCGAATTTTTCCGCCATGGCCCTGGCGCGGCTTTCCTCGATATCGCACACGGCCACCAGGTCGACGCGAGGATGCGCGGCATAGCCGGGAAGATGGGCCTTTTCGGCCCAGGTATGTGCGCCGATCAGTCCGACGCCGAGTTTGGTCTCGCTCACGGCAGGGCCTTTCCGATTTCTCTGGTGTAGGCTTCAAGCTCGTCGAAGTTGTGGAATCCGAGCTCGCGCTTGCCCTCCTCGATCTCGTAGATCATTTGGGTCATCTTCTCGTTGAGGCGCGTATCGGCACCCGCCTGCTTGCCGTATTCGATCAGCTTGCCGGCAAAGGCGCGCGTTTCGGATGGGCGTTTGCGATAGACGATGTCCCACCAGATGCCGGAGCCCTTCTTCTTGAAGTTGTGCGTGGGCTTGGTGTCCTGGTCCTTCTTGAGCAGCCAGATCGCGTGGTTGACGTTATCGAGAAGCTTCCGCGTATCCGAGGCAGTCTTCACCCGATAGTTGGCCGGATCGAAGAAATCGAAAGGCTGCACGTCGATGCCGTTGGCATCGGCAATCTCCAGGGCTTCCTTCACGACGGCACCGGCAATTCGGGCGTAGCGTTCGACCCCGAGCGTTTCGCGGATCGGAGCGTCGGCCAGCGCCGAAAAGACGACCTGGGCAGAATAGACTTCCTTTGCCCATATCTGGCCCCAGATATGGTTCGAATACTGGACCTCGGTTAGCGCGCTCAAGGCGTCGCCGAGTTCCTTGAGGCGCGGTGTCATCTCACCGCTCATCTCGCCGAGCTGGATCGGGCCTTCATGAACGAACTCGATATATCCCGGATCGACGAGTGCCCCGCCATAGTTCGGAATGGAGCCCATGATGATGCTCTTGCCCGGCAGGCCGGCCTCGTCGAGCACCTTGATCATCTCCGGCTCATTGAAGCCATTCTGGAAGGAAACGACCAGGCTGTTCGCGTTCAGCAGCGGGATGATCTGCTTGAGCGCCTCGATGGTGTGCTGCGACTTGGTTGCGATGAGCACCACGCCCAGATCGCCGGCGAGCTGGTCCGGCGTCGCCGCCTTGACCGGAACGGTCATTTCGCCGCGAACGCCGTCGATGAAGAGGCCCTTCTCGTTCATCGCCGAAACATGCTCGGCCCAGCGGTCGACCAGGAGCACATCGTGCCCGGCCCTGCTCATGTATGCGCCGGCGAGGCCACCAATGGCGCCTGAGCCGATTACGGTGATCTTCATTATGCCACCTCACGGTCGGGATAGTCGGGGAACATGGCAAGGCTCGCCGGGCTCTGCGGGCGGTGATAGAGCGCCTCGATGAATGCCGGCCGCTGCTCGGGCGTCACGCGCTCACGGACTTGCCGCACGGCTTCGTTGCCGGTCCAGTAGGACGAGATGAACGGTCCCCGGAACGGATGCGCGGCCATACGCAGCCGGCCCTGCACCCAGGCTTCCTGGCCCATGGCGGTATCGCGCAGATAATCCGCCACCTTCTCCGCGGGCAGCCCCTCGACCATAAGCATCCACGCGGCGCTGGTCTGGGCGGCGCTCTTTATACGCCGAAGCTGGTCGTGGATCTCGTCATCGGCATCTTCGATGAAATCGATCAGGTGCACGCCCTGGTCGCCGATCCCCTCCTGCACACACCCCGTTATCGCATCGGTGGTGATCAGCAATGCATCGAGCGGGGCCGACCCGGCATCGACCGACGCCCTGGTTGAAAGCAACTGCGTGGAGTGACCCGGATAGACCTCGTGACAGACCAGATGCTTCAGCGCCGCACGCGTGAAGGAGATGTCCATGTTGAGGTCCATCTTGCCTTCGTTGAACGAGCAACGGGCGGTGAAAAAGCTGTCTCTGACCGGATTGAGAACCATGTCGTAATCGCCGGTATCGAATATCAGCTTGTCCGTCCGCGCCTTGGCATCGGCCATCAATTCGCGGAAGACTTGCTCGATTTGCTCGGCCGGAACCGCCCGTGCATCTTCCCAGGCTGCAACACGCTGGCCCAGGGATCCATTAGTGAAACCGGACTTCCTCAACAGTATGTCGAGCTGCGACCTAGCGTCTTCTATGACCGCAGGGTCTTCGCGCCCAGTGCGGGCGCCGACGAGATCCGCGACCTTTTCTTCGAATGACGGACTGGCGCCCGAACACAACCGCACCACGACCCGCAGCGACTTGACCATGCCCTCAAGAAACGTCTTGCGTGGACCGGCGGGCAGACCAGCCACCGCCTCACCCAGGCGCGCAATGTCCGCGCGCATTGCCTCACGATCAGCGTAGGCGACCGGGGCAACCGCATCCCGACCGAGATAGATCGGCACCAATCCATCGCCGGACAGCAGGGATTTCTCGGGCGGCAGGGCCCGCTCAAAGGCGTCGATGCCCATGGTAATGGCCGTCAATTCGCGGCCGATCTGGAAAGAATTCATCGTCGGCAGACCTCGTAGTCTGTCCGGTCGTAAGACGTGCGGAGCGCTTGCCGCCCCACTTCGGCTCGCCGGATCTCGATGAAAAAACTAAACGCTTGGCGTTACCTCACAAGACGCATAAAGATTGCCCTTCCATGATCTGAATGAATGGAAAACCATGAAACGCCGACTGTTGCCTTCACTCAATGCACTGCGAACCTTCGAAGCCGTCGCGCGACACAATAGCTTCACGCGTGCTGCCGAAGAGCTGAACGTGACGCAGAGCGCCGCAAGCCGGCTCGTCCGCAGTCTTGAGGACTACTTGCAGGTAGCACTGTTCACCCGACAGAGCCGGCGCATCGATCTCACCGAACAGGGCCGCTTCTACAATGAGCTCGTGCGCGACAGCCTCGACCTGATCGAAGCCGGAACGGTGGAACTGATCTCGTCCAAGGACGGCAAGGGCACGCTGTCGATCGGCATGCTGCCCACGTTCGGCACGCGCTGGCTGCTGCCGCGTCTTCCATCATTCCAGGAGGCGCACCCGGAAATCTCGCTCAACATCATTTCAAGCGATGGCGAACTCGATTTCACCAAGGAGCGCATCGACGCCGCGATCCGCTTCGGCCATGGAAACTGGCCCGACGCCATCATCGACCCGCTCATGGCGGAGGAAATCCAGATCGTGTGCAGCCCCAGGCTGATGCAGGGATCCCATCCGATCACATCGTTCGATGCCTTGCGCCATCACCGCCTTATCCGGCACTCGACGCGCCCCAACAGCTGGGAACACTGGTTCCGCTCGGTTGGAGAAAGCCACCACGACGTGAAATGGGGACCAAGCCTGGAGCACTTCTTCATGATCATCGAAGCTGCAATTGCCGGCCTGGGCGTGGCGTTGCTGCCCAGCTTCCTGATTGCAGATGAGATTCGAAAAGGTACGCTCGTCGAGCCCTTGCCTGTTCGTGTCGCCGGTCCAGGGGCCTACTATCTGGTCACGTCCGCGGCCAAGGCCGAACTGCCGCGCGTCCGGACATTCAGAACCTGGATTCTCAGCCAGATACAGTAGCAATCGCGCCGGGAATGGGCTTGTCCGTCCTGCGTGCCCACGGAGCCGGCGTCCAGGCGGCACCGGATATCCGCATCCGAAGTGCCGAACCGCTATCGCCGTGCCGTCAGCTCGGGTTGAACTCAAATGCTGCCGGCGCGTGTGGGCCATTGCCATCGCGCCTGCTCACCAGTCGCTGGGCAGCGCCAATGCCCCTGCCAACAACCGCTACGGCGCGGACCTGAATGCGGCACCGGCGCCTCGATGCGGAAATAGAGATATTTCAATGATTTATAAGGCAGGCTGGTAAACGGTACACGACCGAACTCCAACCATCTCCGGCCTATTCAGACAAGTCGAGCGCCCGATATCAACTGGGCATCGGCTCTTGGCTTCTGGTTTCTAATCACATTCGTCAGGGAGTAGTTCCTGCGGCAACGCCTGATAGCAGACCGGCCGCAGCCATCGCCGGATCGCGAGTGTGCCGACGGAGGTGTGGCCGAAATTCGTGCTGGCGGGATAAGGGCCGCCATGAACCATCGCGTCGCAGACTTCAACGCCCGTGGGGAAACCATTGGCCAGCAAGCGTCCGGCTTTCCGCTCCAGCACTTGCACGAACGGCTTGGCCACTACCATGTCCGCGGCGTCGACATGCAAGGTGCAGGTCAGCTGTCCCTTCATCGACTGTGCCAGATTCATCATCTGTGCGACATCGCGCACGGTCACGATGATGCCAAGAGGCCCGAAAACCTCTTCGCCAAGGACGTGGCTGGCCAGCCAATCATCTGCTGAAACGCGAAACAGTTCGGGCGCAGCCGCGCGGCCTTCACACCTTGATGAAAGTAGAGCCGTGATGCCAGCCTCGCTGCCAATTCGGTCCGCGCCCGCCCGATAGGCTGCCGCAATCCCATCGGCCAGCATGATTTGCGCGGGTGCAGGCGTCAGCGCCTCCTTCGCCTCCTGCGCGAAGAAGTCGGCGTCCGCGCCTGCGACAAGGACAACGATCCCCGGTTTGGTACAGAACTGCCCGGCCCCCATGGTCAGCGAGGCCGCCCATCCCCTGGCGATCTCGCCACCACGCGCCTGCAGCGCCGCCGGGAACAGGAACATCGGGTTCACGCTACCCAGTTCACCAAAGAAGGGGATCGGGTCGGGCCGCGTGGCGCACAGATCGAACAGCGCCCGCCCGCCCCTGAGCGACCCGGTGAAGCCCACCGCGCGGATCAGCGGATGCTGGACCAGGGATTGGCCGACATCGGGCGCCCCGCCGTGCACGAAAGAAAAGAAGCCCGAATGCAGACCGCAAGCCTCGATCGCGGCGTGGATTGCCTCGGCCGCGATCTGACCGGTTCTAGGGTGCGCCTCGTGTCCCTTGACAACCACGGGACAGCCTGCCGCCAGCGCCGAAGCCGTGTCTCCTCCGGCTGTCGAGAAGGCCAACGGAAAGTTCGACGCGCCAAATACAGCGACGGGCCCGATGGGCCGCTGCATCATCCGCAGTTCTGGCCGCGGCAACGGCGCCCGCCCCGGCAGCGCCGGATCATGCCTGCGATCCAGATAGGCGCCGGCCTCGATATGATCGGCGAAGAGGCGCAACTGACCTGTCGTGCGACCCCGCTCACTCTCCAGCCGGGCCTCGGACAGGCCGGTTTCGGCGGTGCCGATTTCAGTAATCGCGGCGCTGCGCACATCGATCTCTTCGGCGATCCGGCGCAGGAATGCTGCGCGCTTGACGCGGGACACTGCGCTGTATGACCCGAAGGCATCCTCGGCTGCGCGAACCGCGCGGTCCACGAGGTCGGGCGAGCCGGCCGGATAGGCCGATGCCGGGCCCAACGCGGGCCGCGAAACAAAAGTCTCGTCGCCCGCGAGCCACTCGCCCGCGATCAGGTGTTTTCCGGTCGGCATCGTGATATTTCCCTAAATCAGATTTCGACGCGCCAGATTGTGCATGAGAGCCGCTGTGCCGAAGGTCCATTCCGGTGCCTCGGTCGACAATCGGACCGTGTTCTTGAGTGAACCCAGTGCGGGTGCATGAATGCGAACGGCATCGCCCAGCTTGTGGGTGAACCCCTCGCCCGGCACATCGCGGTCCTGGGTCGGGGCAAAGAGCGTACCGAGAAACAGCATCATCCCGTCGGGGTACTGGTGATGCCGCCCCATCGCCTGCGCGACAAGATCGAGCGGATCGCGGCTGATCGCGGACATTGAGGACTGTCCTGTCAGGATGAAGCCGTCTGTGCCGCTGACTGTCAGTTCCAGTTCGATCCTGCGCACGTCATCCAATGAAAAACTGTCGTCAAACAACCGTATGAAGGGGCCGATGGCACAGGCGGCATTGTTGTCCTTGGCCTTGCCCAGCAGCAGCGCAGAGCGCCCCTCGACGTCGCGCAGGTTGACGTCATTACCAAGGGTTGCACCAACGATGCGCCCGGCAGGTGAAACCGCCAGCACGATCTCGGGCTCGGGGTTGTTCCAAGACGAGATGGGATGCAAACCCACGGCAGAGCCAGTGCCGACAGACGCCATCGGCTGCGCCTTGGAAAACACTTCGGCATCCTTGCCGATTCCGACCTCCAGATATTGGGACCAGACGCCGTCGGCGATCAACGCGGTCTTCAGATCCATCGCCTTGGCCGACCCCGGAACGACGTGACGCAGGCTGTCGCCCAGGATCTCGGTGCAACGCGCTCGGATGCCGTCCGCCTTCGTCGGATCACCCTTGGCCTTTTCCTCGATGACGCGCTCGAGCATCGAGGCAACGAAGGTCACGCCGCAGGCCTTGACCGCCTGCAGATCGCACGGCGCCAGTGGCCAGGGGCGGGCCGGATCAGGTGTTTCGATGGCATTGTCCGCCAGGTCCGCAAGCGAGCACAGCGGCCGCCCCGGAGCGGTGCGCGCGGCTTGTGCGGGATCGCCCTGTTCCAGGAGCGCCTGCACCGTGGGGATGGCGGGTGAGGTGATATCGCTGACCACGTCCGCATCAACGCGGATCACCACCGGGCCATTGACCGCCGGATCCCAGGCGCGCGAGACGAAAAGTCCTGTTTCGGGGAGATCAAAGGGACGGATCATGGAGCGGAAACCTCGATTGTTTGGGGAATGGGTCTGTCCGACAGCCAGTCGTGCAGCACAGGAACCAGCGGAGCACCGGCGCTGAAACAGGCATGCAGGATGTTCATGTGGTGGCAGCGCGATACGCGTATCCGGCGGGCGTTGCGTCTGGTTGTGGCGAGCGCGTCGGCCTGGATCTGAAACGGTTCGGTTTCTGCACTGCCGGTAATCAGCAGGGTCGGAACGTCGGGCAGCGACGTGATCGATAACCGCGCGACCTCGTCACCGGTCAGAGCCAACTCGTCCTGCAAGAATGAGCGCGCCACCAGCGACAGGTCATAAATGCCCGATATCGCCACAACGCCGGCTGTACTGGCGCGCAATTCACCGTCCCGGTGCAGGGCAGCAAGTGCCAGATGCGCCCCGGCCGAGTGACCCACGGGCACAAGCCGGGCGGCGGGAAAGGACGCCGCAATCCGGCGCAAACCTGCCACGGTGTCTTGGACAAGATCGTCCATCCGGGCTCCCGGCATCAACCGGTATTCGACATTGGCAACGCCGTATCCCATTTGCGCGAGTGCCGTCAGGACGAAACGATGATCCTCGGCCCGCAAGGCGCGCCAGTAGCCGCCGTGGATCATGACGGGCACCAACTGGGCCTTTCCGGGGGCCTTCGCCAATTCGACCCATTGGCGCGGATCATTGCCATAGGCGGCCCGCTCGAGACCGAGGCTTTCGACAACGCCTGCGCTATCCAGCGCCATGCGCGCCTGCAGGGCGTGGAAATCCGGCAGGATCGCGGAAAACTTCAACCAGCAATCGGGCTGGTCGAGCAGGACTTCCGACGGGATCATATGGCGCCCCTGGCGGAGAAAAGCCGCTCGCCTGCCTCGCCAAGCGCCTGGACGATGGCGCGACCCCTCTCAGGCCAGTCGCCTTGCGCGATCACGCCGATATGACAGGCCAGGCCCTCGCCCATGATGCCGGTTGCAGCGCGAAACTGGATCCGCGACATCGCGTCCTTGCCATCCTGGACTGCCTCTTGCAGGGTCATCGTGTGGCCGGCCTCGGAAGGCTCTTGCCCAAGGATGTCATAGACGGGCGCAACGCGGACGAAGTCCGAACCGCGTCCGACCGAGTAAAGCCCCACGTGCAGCTCGCCGTCCCGTGAAAAGCCCACCAGCGCCGTCCGCCGCACCGTCTCACGCAGGTCCAGCAGTATTGGTGCAGCCACGTTCGCCAATTCTCCCGCACCATAGGCAGAGAACCCGATTCGCCGGGCCAACGGACCAGGCCCATAGGCCTGTTGCAGGTCGCGTGACAGCAGGCCCGATGCTTCGGCTTCGGCGAGGGCACGGTAGCCGGTCGAGGTGGCCCGGCCGGTTGCTGACAGCATATCGACGGGGTTCAGGCACAACACCCTCGACGGCCGCTCGACCAGGGCACCGAAAAGCGCCACCGCGCGTTCATATGTAGGGGATCCCTTCATCAGAGTTTCCCCACCTGAGATTGCGTCTTGCGATTGCTCAGGCTTGGGCCCTGGGACAGGATGGCGTCATCCGGCAGATCCCAACGCACGTGCATCTCGGCCCAGAAATCCGCGCGCACGCTGGGGGTTTCCATGCCTCTGGGCATGATGACCGGGGCCTGTACCTCAACGCGCCTGGGAACAGGTGTCCCCGACAGGATGTCGAGCGCAATCTCGACGGCCCTGGCCCCCATTGCGGCCGGATAATCAACTGCAACAAATGGCAGCTTGTGGTGCAGTGCCAGCTTGTACATGCCGTTGAGGTCACCCCCGGTATGCACCGGAATCGTGCCGCCTTGACTGAGGAACCGACGGATCGAACCAAGACCCTGCAGTCCGCTGTCGCACCACACGGCATCCGGCGCGCGGCCCGCCTGTTCGAGCAGGCGGTCAACCGCAGCGTAACCACCCTCAGCTGTCCAGTCGGTGGACGCGACCGCTTCCACCATAACATTGGGTGAAGATGACAGAACAGCCAGCGCGGCCGCCTGCCGACGGATGGCCGGGCTCGCACCCTCGACGCCGGACAGCATCCAGACCCTTGCGCCCGGTTTCAGGCGTTCAACCAGCCAAATCGCCGACGTTCGGCCGATCCGGCTGTCGGACGATGTGACAAAGGAGACAAGGCATGAGGGATCGCTGGGCCGTCTGTCCACGGCGAGGATGGGAAGTCCCGCCTTTGCCAATTCCGACAGGCGGCTGTTCAGGGGTGCGCTGTTCACATTCGGGCAACTAACGATCAGCAAATCGATGCCGGCCTGGATCAGCCTTTCGATCTGCCCGATCTGTTGCGCCGGATCATCGTCCGCGGTCATGACGTCGAACATCTCGATCCGGTCGGCATTGCGGCTTACGGCGTACTGCATGCTGGACAGAAGCGCCCTCCGCCACGGGTTCGACAGGGACGCGTTGGCGAAACCGATCCTTGCCGGGTGATCGATGGCAAACTGTTGTGTCGGAACCGACGTCGCCAGGTCCGGCCTCCAGTTGTCGCGGAACAGCATTGCGGCCGGTTCACCACCGGGCGTGGAGCGCACCGCCACGACCTGTACGGGCTGTTCACCCAGCGCGATCCGCGGTTCAATCGGCGCAAACATCAGACCCGCCGCCCTTGCACCCAGACAAAACAGGCCGTGATCGACCCGTTCCAGCCAACCCGCCGCAACCAGGGCCCGAAGCAACCCGAACCCGGTGGCCTGCGAGATCCCTGCCTCTTGCAGCAGATCCCGGCTACGTCGCGGCGTGTTCCGGGCATCGAAGGCGCCGAGAAGCTGCGCGATGCGCGTGATATTGGATCTCTGCGGATCGGACATGCGCCAAAGCCTCCATCAGCGGCGAGCCCGCGAATTGTAGACCGCCGCCGCAAGAATGATCAGGCTTCCCTTGATCAGCAACTGGAGTTCGACCGAAAGACCCAAAATGATGACGATGTTGAACAGCGACACCAGGATCAGAGCCGCCAGAAGCGCGCCCGGAACTGATCCCCTGCCCCCGGACAAGGCCGCGCCGCCGATCACCGCTGCGGCGATACTGTCCAGTTCGTAACCGCGTCCGGTCCAGTTGTCGACGATGCCGACATAACCCACCAGAACGAGGCCGCCGAGCGCGGCCATCAGGCCCGAAATCGCAAAAGCGGCCAGCACCATGATCTTGACGGGCGCGCCGGTCATGCGCGCCGCATCCGGATTGACACCGTAGAGCTTGAGGCGCCGGCCAAAGACGGTTCGTTCCAGCATCCAATGCGCCGCGAAGGCCACCATCACCAGCAGCACAAGGGCAACGGGAAAGCCCAGCACGCTGCCCGTGGACAGAAACCGCAATCCCTCTGGCAAGCTTCCCGAAGGGGCACCGCCGGTATAGGCGAACCGGACCCCCTGCAGCACAATCATCGTGGCCAGCGTTGCCAGGAACGGCGTGACGCTCCGATAGGCCACCAGATAGCCGTTCACCGCCCCCATCGCGATACCCAGGACCAGGCCCAGGGCAAGGATCATCGCGATATTTTCGCCCATGCCGACAGCAAGCACTGCGACGGTTGCCATGATCGAGGCCACCGACAGATCGAGCCCACGAACGATGATGACGATCATCTGGCCGATCACCACGAACCCCAGGGGAGCGGCCAGAGTCAGGATGTCGCGGATGTTGGCGGGACTGAGAAATCGCGGACTGAGGATGGCCGTAACCGCCCAGATCACGACCAGGAATACGGCGAGCATGGCCAGTTCGCGGCGATTTCGGGCGCGCACCGTGCCCGCGTTCCTGCGCGGCGCGTCGCCGGCCCTGGTTTCGGTCGCTGCAGTCATCAACGGGCCCTCCGCGCGAAGAACGAGACGGCGGCGATGATGATCAGTCCTTCGACGATCCATTGGTAGGCGCTGGGCACGTTCACGAAGTTCAATACGTTGCCAAGGAGTGCCAGTAAAACGACCGCCAGGAACGTCCCAAGGACGCCGCCCCGCCCGCCGGCCAGCAGCGTACCACCAACGATTACCGGCGTGATGGATCGCAGGTCGAACCCCACACCAGCGCGAGGGTCCCCGACGCCGAAACGGCCTGTCATGTATACCGCCGCCACAGCGGCCAGAAGGCCACTCAGCACATAGACGGCGATCTTGGTCTGCCGAACAGGCACGCCGGATATCTCCGCCGCCGCTTCGTTGTCCCCGACCGCGTAGATACGGGTTCCGAACCGAGTTTTCCAAAGCATGGCGCCGACCAGCAGGTAAAGGGAAAGAACAAAGATCATGCCGTAGGGCATTGGCCCAAGCCGTTCGTAGAGGAAGTCTTCAAAGAAGACTGGCACCGACCCGGTGGGCTGGCGCGTCAGCAGCAGCGCCGTTCCCGACAGAATGGTCGATGTGCCAAGCGTCACGATGAAAGGGTGAATGCCAAGATAGACGGTGATCGCTCCGTTCACCAAACCGATGCTGGCGCCCAGGGCCAGCACCGCCGCGACGCCCATCACAAGCGTCTGGGGATCGTCGCCGGCGATCATGGCGAAGACGACGCACAACGTGCTCAGGGCACCGGCGAAACTCAGATCAATTCCGCCAGACAGGATCACGATGGTCTGTGCAAGTGCAACCAGGGCGAGCGCGACCATCTGGTCTTGCACCCCGGCAAGATTCAGGGGCGTTGCAAACCGGTCGGACGTGTAGACGCCAACGGCGAACACCAGCATGATCAGCGCCAGTACGACAAGGTGCACGGGTCCGGCGCGCGTTGCGCGGATGATGTCAACCATGATGAAGGCCTCCGGTCGTGCGGGCTGTTTCGGCGGCGGCGACGGCGATGATCGCCTCTTCGGTAATCTCGGCGCCGGTCAACTCCCTGGCCAATTCGCCGTGGCGCATGACATAGACCCGGTCGCACAGGCCCACCACTTCGATCAGTTCCGAAGAAATGACCAGAATGGCGACCCCGTCATGTGCCAATTGGCGAAGGATCCTGTAGATTTCGGCCTTGGCGCCCACGTCGACACCACGCGTCGGTTCGTCCAGGATGACCAGTTTGGGACGGTTCTCCAACAGGCGGGCAATCAACACCTTCTGCTGGTTGCCGCCAGAAAGCGCGCTGATCGGCAGGCCGACATGGTCGACCACCACGCCAAAGCGGTCCTTCATGGCCAGCGCCCGGCGTTCCTCGAACCCTGGCGGGATATTGGCATGATGCGCGCCCAGACCGGGCGTCGTGGCCGTGAAGTTGCGCGCGACAGAACTCTCGAGGAACAGGCCGTCATCCTTCCGGCTTTCGGTCAGCATCATGAGGCCCGCCTCGATCGAGCCTGCGGGCGACCGCCTCACCAGCGGTTCGCCCATCAGCAGCACTGTTCCCGGACCCGGATCGGCACCGTATATCGCGCGCGCCAGTTCCGTGCGCCCAGATCCGACCAGCCCGGCGAGCCCCAGGATTTCGCCGGCGTCAACATGGAAGGTTGCGGGCGGCACACCAGGCGCCACGACAAGGTCGCGCACTTCAAGCACATGCTCGCCATTGGCGGAGTTGGTGCCTTTGGGTGGGAACATGTCGCCCAGCTCCCGTCCCACCATGGCCGAGACAACGCTGTCATGGGTAAAGCTGGAAACGGGCCCGTTCGCGGTCACCACACCGTCCTTGATGACGGTGATGTCGGTGCAGACCTGGAATATTTCGTCCAGACGATGCGAGACATAGATCAATCCCATCCCGCGCGCCTTGAGCTCCCCGATCAGTCGGAACAGATGCGTGGTCTCGTTCTGGCTGAGGACGGCCGTGGGTTCGTCAAGGATCAGTACACGCGCATCCGAGCGAAGGGCCTTCGCGATCTCCACCATCTGCTTTTCGGCAACCGAAAGGCTGTCCACCAGCTTTTTCGGGGGGAGCGCGATATCGAGACTATCCAATAATGCCTTCGCCCTTGCGTTCAGGGCCTTGCGGTCGATCAGCCCGAGCCTGGTCAAGGGTTCCGCGCCAAGCAGGATGTTCTCCGCTATCGACAGGGCGCCAATGGTTGAGAATTCCTGATGGACGACGGCAATGCCGGCATCGAGACTTTCGCGCGGCCCGCTCCAGTCCCGTTTTTCGCCCAGGTACTCGACATGACCGGAACTGGGCGCAAGCAGTCCCGAGAGCACCTTGATCAGGGTTGATTTCCCGGCGCCATTTTCGCCGCAGAGGGCAACGCACGCCCCTTCATGAACCTCGAACTCCAGGCCTCTCAGAACGGCATTCGGACCGAAGTTCTTTGACAGATCGCGCGCAGCCAGAAGTGCTTGCGTCATTCCTGCTCCTCCCGACAGCAGAAAAGGGGTGGGCGGCACGGTATCCCCGGCCGCCCTTCCTTTGATGCCTGTTATTTCGGGTAGACTGCCTTGAACGTGGCCGGGTCATAGTCCGGGCCGACGCCCGAAGACATGATCACCGATCCCGGCTTGTCCATCAGAGCGTATTGATCGGCATAGACGTCGGCCTTGACCGAGGGCGTCTCGTCGCCGCGACTGACCACGACCTGCTGGTTCACCTCGATCCGGCGCGGGATGCCCTTGCCGGCCAGGACGTCGAACAGCGTCTCGAAGGCCTTGGCGCCCATTGCGGGGGGATAGTCGATGCCGACCATCGGCACCTTGTGCTGAACCGCCAGCTGGTACATCGCGTTGAAATCGCCGCCGGTGTGCGGCGGGATCTTGCCATCGGCATAGCCAGCGCCGATGAAGGCTTCGATCGACCCGGAACCCTGCAGACCCGAGTCCGACCAGACCCCGTTGATCTTGTCGCCGAAGCGCTGGATCTCGGCCTGCATGACAGTCTTGCCGTTGGCGGGTGACCAACTGGTGTATTGGGTATCGAGTACCTTGATCCCGGGATACTGGTTGAACACTTCCATGGCGGCGGCAATCCGCGCCTCGGCCGGCGATGCACCGGCCAAGCCGCCCAGCATCACCACGTTACCCTCGAAGTTCAGCTTCTCCGCCAACCATTGCGCGGAGATCCTGCCAAGGGCCTGATCCGAGGCGGTGACGAAGGTGATGTAGCTCTTGGGATCGGGCACATTGCGATCGACCAGAACGACCGGAATGCCCTGGCGCGTGGCCCGCTGGATCACGGGCTGAAGCGCCTCCGCAGTTGCAGGGCTGACCAGCAGGATGTCGACGCCCTGCGCAATCAGGTTCTGGATGTCGGCTGCCTGTTTCGATGGGTCGTCGCCCGCATCGGTGATGATGAAATGCTTGAGCTGGTCGGCATGTCGCTCGGCGGCGGCCTCGATGCCATGCAGCATGGCCACACGCCACGGGTTCGAGATCGAGGCATTGGAAAAGCCGATGGTATAGGGGCCCTGCTTGGCATACGCAGATGCGTCGAAGATCTCGACGCTTCCAGGGTTCCACAAGAACGTCCGGGGCACGCCCTGATAGCCGTCGGTCGACTGGGCCTGCGCCCCTGCAGAAAGCAGGCCAATGGTCGCGGCCAAGACCGCGCCTAAAAGAATACGCATTCATTCCTCCCGTTTGGTATGGTGAGCTGATTTTTCGTTCTTCGATCGGCACGGGCGCGGTATTACCCGGCCATGCGGATCAACCCCGAGGCCAGGATGCCGCGACGCGGATCCTTGAACATCTTGCCGTCCTTCATGATCATCAGCAGGTTGTCCTGCTTCTGAAGCAGGCTGACGTCACTGGTGACATCGCCCCTGACCAGCAGAAGGTCCGCAAGGAAGCCCTCCCTGACCTGCCCCAGATCATGGCTGCGCCCCATCAGCGATTGCCCAACTGTCGTCGCGCAGCGCAGCGCTTCGGTTGGCGAGTAACCGAAGTAGCGGACGAAATGCTCGATATCGCGGGCGTTCTGGCCCATCGGCGTGATCGCGAAGCCATAGTCGCCACCCACGACGACCCGAATGCCGCGCTTGCGGATCTCGTGATATGAGGCGCAGGTTGCCTCGAACTTGCGATAGAGGCCCATCTTTTCGACGACGTCGGCGGTCAGGCCGGCGATCTCGCCTTCCCTTGTGCAGTTGTGCACCAGGCCGAACGCAGGTCCCACCCAGATGCGCTCTTTTGCTTCTTCGAGCATGTCGAGCGCTTCTTCATCAGCAAAGTCACAGTGATAGATACAATCGACCCCATGGCGAACTGCCATCTTGACCGACTGGCTCGACCGCGCGTGAGCCGCGATCTTCTTGCCGTAGCGCCGTGCGACCGAAACCAGCGCGGCCAGCTCGTCGTCCTCCAGCGGCGTAATCTCGGCGCCCGCGTGGCTGACGAACTCGTCTCCCGAGATGTTGACCTTCATCACGTCGATGCCGTCACGGCAGCACTCGCGGGCCACCTTGCGGAACTCGACCGGCCCGTCGGCTATCAGGCCGAAGCTCTCCTGATACATGTGCCGCATCCGTTCATCGCCGAGGCCGGCGGTCGTGGTGATCTCGGGGCTTCCGGCCAGCATGCGCGGCCCGTCGATCAGGCCGTCATTGATCGCATCGCGGGCGGTCACACCGATCATCGGCTTGGCAGAGGCCGCCTCGAAGATCGAGGTGAAGCCGTGGCTGAGCAGCAGTCGCAGGTTCTGCGCTGTCAGCAGCATGTGCTTCTCTGGGGGAATTTGCCCCAGTTCCCAGTTCACGTTGACACCGGTGAAGCTGGGATGGCAGTGGCCCTCGACCATGCCAGGCATCAGCGTGTTGCCCTGCGCATCGATCGTGTCGGGGGGAACCTCTCCCTCAGGTTCCCCGCTGCGGATGACCCTGGAAATCGTCGTGCCTTCAATCACGACAGTCGCCGGAAAGCTGGCATCGGATATGCCATCCCAGACCATCGCATTGCGGATGGTGAGTGCAGTCATGAATCTCCCCCGTTCGGCGCGAACCTTGGTCCGCATTCCTCGGAGGACAGTTTCACGAAGCTTTCAGGGCGCGAAGCCGCCTCAACGGGACGGCTTCCCATATTTCATAATATTACAAAATCTCGGAACTCGATGGTCCAGGGGCGAGGCTTTCGCGCCAGGGCAGTGTTGGGTCGCCGTCGGCAGAAGTCCTGCGGCTGGGCAAACAGCCGGAATTGCTGCCGTGCCGGTAGAGCGCACAGTGTCGGGTGTGGACGGAGTCTCTCGCAAGGGCGCCCAATCGAGAAAGGCTGGAAACTCTAGCGTTATTTCGTATCGATGGACTTGAGCGAGATTCGCACCACCAACACTGACAGCGGCGACGATCATGCACCGGCCCGCCTGCCTGAGGGCCTGGCCGAGGACGTCGGACTCGCCGAACGCCATGTCAGCCGCCAGCTGCGCCTCGCCTATCTGGCGCCGGAGGTGCTCAAACGCCTGACCTGCGGCCGCGAGGCATCGGCGGTCAGTCTTTACGATCTCTATTTTCTGGCAGGAGAGACATGGCAGGAGCAGGCTGAGCGGGCGTTTCTGTGACCCGAATAGCTGGCAGTCGCGCCCGCATTCCCAGACCCATCACCAGGAACGCCTCTGCGGTGCCACTCGATAACTGTAGGGCGCCATTTCCTCGACCGTCACCATATCGCCGGCACGCAGGCCATGCCGTTCAAAGAACTCCCGGATCCACCCGCGCTTCCGGAAGAACTTCTTGGCGCCATCGAGGTCGGTCATGACCACAGTATTATCGCCCCAGTCGATGGCAATTTCACGCTGGGCAGCAGAGGCCCGGTTCGACCCACCGATCGCATCTGCCGGAAACTTCTCGAAGAAGCTCCTGAGATAGATGTGATTGTTGTCGATATTGCCCTGCGTGATTTCGGTCGTGCCGATGTGACGCCCCGAGTGCTGGCGCGGGATTGCGTCTGGCGACGGCAACGGTGCGGCCGGGATTTCCTGGACCACCATCGCCGTGTCGTCGCTGTCCTCGATCAGGTCGAAATCCTCGTCGTCCACAATCACCGTCCGGGCCGTCTGAACAGTGGGCTGCATGCGAGCGGACTGGACGCCTTCGGCGCGCAGGACCACTTCCGCTGCTGCGCGAGCGTCCTCGCCCGCATCATGGTGCTCGAACACGAGGTCCAGATGCTGCTTGAGGCTTGCGAGGCCATGGCCGCCGTTGCCCCGCAGCTCAGGCCAGGCAGCGCGGGCGACGTGGACGCTGTCGCGCCAGTCCCACTGCGGGACCGGCAGGCCGCAGTTGCCGCAGGCAGCGGCGACGGCGCTGCGGTCAAAACCAGAGTGCTGATAGACCGTCGCGCCGCTCAGTACATCCCACAGCACCGGCAGCACCTCGGCAAAGGTCGGGGCACCCCGCACCGTGCGGGCACTGATGCCGTGCAGAGAGGTGAACACCCAGCGATCCACCTGAGGATCGACGTAGGTCACCCAAGTCTCGATGGAATTGTCGGGGCGCACGCCAGCAACACCGATCTGGCAGATGCTGCCGCGGTCATTGCTCGCCGTCTCGACGTCCAAAGCAAAGAAGCGGAACGGGCCCTCGGGGAAAGGTGTGACACGCGTCTGCCGCGTGGCCGCGGTCTTCAACGCAGGCGCTGCGACGGGTCCAACCATCGCGGAGAGGAAACGCAGGCGCTGCCGTTCAATGGCCGCCAGTTCGCGCGCGCCCCACCCGAGGCGGCGCAGCGTGGCTTCGACGAGATCGACCGGCTCGTCATAGGCCTGCATCCGGCGCCGGTTCCAGGCGATGGCGTGGTCGGGCGCGAGGGAGAGAACCTCGGCCTCCAGCCGGGCGATATCCGCCGTGTCGGGCAAGGGCAGCCAGACCGCGCGGCAATGATCGACGACGAATTCGTTGCGCAGCGCCTTGGCAATGTCACCATCGGCCTTGGTCAGCGCATTCTTGCGGTCGCGCCACATCCGGCCGGTGTTGTACATCTGCGAGAAGTAGTGGCTCATGCCCTCCGATCCGGTCCGATGGCGCTGGTGGATCCGTTCGTAGAAGGTCTGTCCGGTCGAACTGGTCGAGCCAATGTAGCGCAGATCGCCATGGTGATCGACGAGGCCGTAGAGGCCGCGTGAATCGCGCGGCGCCTGGGTGGTCGGGCGGGGTGAGGCTTCTAGAAGGGCTGACAACAGGTCTTCGGCCGCGAAACGCATAGTCAAAATCCGGATAAGTTGAAACTCAGCAAGCGGCACAAGCTGGATTGGCCAGACAGCGAGGGCAAGCCGACGGGATAGCAAGGTAGATGGGGAAACTGCGTTTGTCATCAGAGACTTCGCGCAAGACTCCCCAGACTTACCAACGACCACGCCGCCCGTGTCGCGTCGCCATCTGAATCGAAACAAGCCGGAACCTACGAAACAGGGGCGCGACGCGATCCGGTCAGTTCATTGACATCTATGGGGATCTGGAATCCGTCTCGCCCAAAGCGAAAGGCGGGTGGAAAGAGACGGTGGGCGTTCAGAGACTGATCTCGCGCAGTCGGCCGGTCTCCGAAGGGCGGATGGCCCCTGCAAACCTCTTTGGCACACAAAAAGAAAAAGGCCCACCGATGGACCCTTGGGCGGATTCAGTATCTGAATGTGGCGGAGAGATTCCCCATTCTACTGTCTCGGGCCGTTTCAACTTGTCTCGAATGATCGACGGAATGCATTGATAAGCATATTGTTTTCCCGATGAGTCGTCACTTGATGTTTCAATCCGTCTCAATCAATTTCATGATCAATGTGGGGCTGGATGTGGGTGATCAGAACTATGCTGTAAATACGAATGATTACAAGAAATTCTAGCGGAAGGGGTTGACCTCTCATCCAACCTTCTCGATGCAAACTGCTAATGTGTCGCCTTGTTTCTGCACCGTCCGCTTGCTCCAAATGCCTCTGCATGCACTGAGAGTCCGGTAACCAATTGAATCTCCAAAAATCCATTCTGTCTTCGTCTCGCACAGCACGGACCGACACCCAACAATTTCAATCGAGTCTTGTTCGACTGCCTTTCTTGGCGAAAATCGAACGTTTGGTGGAAGACCGAGGGTTTGGGTTTGCGAGGTGCGAGTTCGATGATGATGACTTCTTCTTCCACGTAACGTCGAACCTGGCAGGCCAACGGGATTTCGAGGCAATAAATGTTGGCGATTCTCTGCTATGTCAGATTGGGTCTCGGGCAAAGGAGCCAGGACGACGATGCATCGTGCAATGGGCGCGCGCGGAAGATTTGGATTGGGGGGGGCTAGAAGCACCCAACTGTCAAGCCGATCTTGACGCCCGCAGGATTGACGTTCTCAAAGAGCGTTCACTCAAGCAGATTCATCAGTTGATAGAAGCAAAATGGTACAGAAGACAGTGGGACGGCGAAGCTCCCTCTAATCTTCGTGACCCATTGCTTGGCGCTACTTGGTTAAGACTTCTTTCGGACCTGGACACAGAGAAACTTGGGCAAGCGCAGCTTGCCGAAATGCTGCAATCCTGCCGATTTGATTTTCGAGAAATCATTGATCCGGCAAGCCCGCGATGTTCAGTTACGGATTTGCTGGACAACTTCTCTCCCTGCCAATTGAGCGTTCTGGGTGAGCCACAGAGAAAATGGCTTTCCTCCTCTTGGGAGTTACCGCAAAGGGTTGCTGAAACGCGGATCTCGGACGGAAAACCGACGAGGAGGCTGGATGATAATGACAAGGCCGCCATTCTAGAATGGTTTATTCTTCGTCATGTCGACGATCAGTTCGACCAAAGTCACCTCGAATGGTTCGAAGGTCAGAATGCCTATGAAACCATAACCGCGCAGCGAATTCTGGGGCGAAATCGTCGACTTCCAAGCACGATCCGTAACTGGCTGCTGATCCTGGCGGAAAACACCTTATTGGACCAAGCTTGCTGTGACGAGCTTGCGTTGCAGGATCCGATTGCTGCGCCAAGATTGCTGGGGCGGCTCTCGAGTGCCGCAGAGCAAACGGTCAGAACCAGCTGGAAGCATGATCTCTCCCCTCTCGTCGCTGCGCTCGTTGATCGACCCGAAGTCACGGATATCCTTGTCCCCCACTGTGTGCTGGCCATCGACCTTGAAACCGATGGGGAAAACATTTGGGAAGTCGGCTGTTCTGGGTCGGGTCTGACCCAGCGACTGCACGATGCCGCGCTCGGGACAGATTTCGACGCGGCGCTGGCAGACCTGGGCAAACGGATGCAATACGCCACGCTGGTGGTAGGCCATAACATCCTGGCGTGGGACTGGCCGATCCTTGCCGCCCGTTTGCCTGCAGACGCTGCGCCGCTGATCTGGGATACCATGCTGGTGCAGTTCTTGCTGGATCCTCTGGCGCAGTCTCATGCGCTCGGGGGGACGCATCATGCCGAGGCCGATGCCGAAGCCGCACTTGCTCTATTTGCCCAGCAGTTGCGCAGGCTGCCGGCCGAACTTACCGCCAAAATCCTCGCGGGACAATTCAACGAGACGGCAGAGCTGTTCTGCGCAATTTGCCCACCCCTTGCATCTGCTGCGTCTTTGGTAAGGTCGCTCCCCGAATACCTGGTCAGCATGCAGCAGAATCCGGTCGCGCTCGTGCTGTTGCCAGACCACGAACTAACGGCGGTTGACTGGGTGCCAGGTGTTTCCGTGGTGTCGGCCAATCCCGACGAAAGGCTTCCGAGAGAGCGATGGCAAATTGATGTCGAGCTCCTGGATCGCGACCTGAAGGAAGCTTTTGCGCAGTCCCCCATTGCCCAGGTGCTCTTGGCGATCTGCCAGCGGGCACAAGCGGAGAAAATTGCCCTAAGGCGGACAATGTTGCCCCCGTGGCTGATTGAGGGGTTGGAAGGTCTTTCTGAGGCGATCGACGGCGCGAGCTTTGTCCCCGCCATAGAAGGAAGAATCTGCGTGGCGCCGATTCCGCGAGCTTCCTCGTGGTGGTCAGAGGTCGATGGGTCGAGCTTCCGTGCGATGCTGCCCGAAGGTCGCTTCGTTATCGTGGATCGCCAAACGGTTAAACCGGGGCAGACAGACTTGGAAGGCGTTTCCCGGTACGCACCGCTCATCAAGATAACGGAACCCTTAGCGGAGATGTGGCTCGCACGGGATAGTGCGGCCCAGCGTCTTGAAATCAGTGGTGGTTGGCGGAGCTTCCGCACTGTCCGGGTACCAACTGCAGCCCAGGTGATCAAACCTCCGGCATCGGCCTTGACGAAACGGCCGTATCTCGCTGTGCGGCAATATCCGGGGTTGTTTCCCGGCTCCGCTGACCAGGCCTCCTACTGGACCGGGGTTATTGAGGCATTCAGCGTTCTCCGCCGCGAGAACGGCATTCCGATTCTTCTGGTCGCTAGCTCTACAAGTCCGACCTTGATGCAGATCTTGCGCGCCGCATGTGCTGCCATCGGGCTTGGCGAGATACGCCCGCCCCATCGCAGTCGGCGCGAGCATCTACGGCGTGCGGCCAGCCGCAGTTTTTCCATCGTCGATACCATTGACCGATGGCGGGACTGGCAGCGTCTTGCGGAGAATCTCGACGTAGAGCTTTTGCCAGTCGTCGAAGCCTTACCGCTTGAGGAATGGTTCGCGCTGGCTGATGCCGAAACAAGCGACAACGCGGTGAGTTCCGAAGAAACGCAAACAGCCCCCAGCGCCGAAAAGATCGCCATACCAGAGGCAAGTGTTCTCCAAACCTTACCGGCACTTGTCGGGCGATTTCTTGGGTTCTGGCTGAAAGAAGCCGGCCTGAGTGATTCAACACAGGCTCCCATCCTGCTGGACGCCCGTGCCGAGGTGTCACACTTCGAATTGCTCCGCTTCGTGGAAAAATATCCCTTGCTGGATGACTCTTTGCCGAAGGAAGCCCGCAAGCTACTGCAATTGGCTTTCGAACCGCTGCAAGTTCAACGCGAGGAAGCGCCATCCGACCTCGCAACGATGGAGCAGTTTCTTGTTTCCAATTGGCAGCCGCCGGGCAAGTCAGGCGGAAACTCTGTCAGCGGCTTTAAGCCCACCCAAAAGCAGGCAATGCAGGCGATATGCACGCGCGCCAGCGACGTGATGGTCGCCCTACCGACAGGGGAAGGCAAATCGGTTCTTTTCCAGGTGCCGGGACTCTGCCGCGGATTGCGCAACCGTCGATTGACGCTGGTGTTATCGCCACTCAAGGCGCTCATGCAGGATCAGGTCGCAAGACTTCACGAACAGGGCTTTGCCGAGTCAGTTGACTATCTGAACAGTGACCGGCCCCGCTTCGAGCTGGCTGAGGTGCTTCAAGGAGTGCTCGATCATCGGATCGTGATGCTTTACGTGGCGCCAGAGCGTCTGCGCAATGCGACGTTTCTTGATGTCCTTCGCCGACGCATGGAAGCGGATGAAGGACTTGAATATGTTGTCTTCGACGAAGCCCATTGCGTAAACCAATGGGGATACGAGTTCCGCCCGGACTATTTTCACGCATTCACTTTGCTCATGCGCAGTCTTCGCAGCACAGACTGCAACGCAGTCACGCCTTTTCTGCTCCTCTCCGCAACTCTTACTGCCTCGGATCGGCGCAGCATTCGCAGATTGCTTGCAGGGGGAGCGCGCGAGGATTTGCGGCTTCCGTTGGCAATGTGCCCCGATGCGGAGGCATCTTCGAGTCCGCTCCGCGCGCATATCGATGTGGATCCTCTTCCGGTTAGGGGCAATATCCTGGACGGCCAGGATTTTGAAACAGCGCTGGCCGAGCGTCTCCCACACATCCATCATGCAATACAGCAAGCCCGCGAAAACAGGCGTGCAACCGGTCAACGTAGCGCGGTCATCATCTTCGTGACCCGTCGCGCGCATGCAGACGATCTTGCCAAGCGTCTGACGGAGACCGCCGGATGCGAGGTCGAAAGCTATCACGCCGGTCTCGACGCTGCGACACGAGACGACATCTACACCCGGTTCCGCGACGGAGACCTGGATATCCTGGTCGCAACCAAGGCCTTTGGCATGGGAATGGATATTCCGGATATCCATTGGGTCGTCCATCTTTCCCCACCTGCCTACCTCGAGGACTATCTGCAGGAAGTCGGTCGCATCGGGCGGGGGGGCGCGGAAAAACGGCGGGCGGGCCTGGATCAGCTTGAGGCCAAACTGCTGGCCTCTCCTGCGGACTTCGAGAACATGCGCGGCCTTCGCGCCATGAACGAGCTGCGCTCGCCTCAGATCGACGAGATTGAAGGCAAGATAAACGGGGTCGCCGAAATTATCGATGGGCACAAGATTGCTTTCGTTCCCAGCCATGGGTTCGAGCCTTACAAGAGCGCGGCGCAGATGAGAGCGAATGCGACCAAGCTGCGCATGGCCTTGTATTGGTTGGAAAAGGCCGGCCACCTAACTCAGCTTGGCATGATCCCTGATATACTATCGGTCAGACTGTTCCCCGACCGGCTGGCAACCATTGCCGCAGAAGCCTCCCCAACTGGGCGCGTGGCTAAAGCCATATACGCAATCGCAGTCGGCGAGGACCTTGACGGCCCCCTGAACAACGCCGTTCACGCGCATCCACAGCGCAGCAGTCTTTTGGGGGGCATCCTGAACTGGCTAACTGAGTTTGTTGGCGTGCGGACCGACCAGCTGGAGCCCGCGCCTGCCCGGCGCCGGTTGGGCACGCACTCCGACACGGCACTGATCAACATCTCGCAGATACGCCGTCAATGCGGGATCTCTAGCAGGGACGAGACAATGGCCTGTCTCGTGGATCTGCAACACCGGCAGGGGCTGCAACTGCGCTGGACACTCGAGTTCGCCAAGCGGCCGCTATTGTCGGAACCGACAGAACGGAACGCCGTTCTGGTCGAGACCGTCGGCAGCGCTGTTCGCCAGTTGATCCAGCACTTGGGATCACTGGATCGCGCAGAGTTCACCCCTTTCGACTATCTGGATCAGTCCGCGTTCGATTTCTTGAACCGGGATGAGACGCCCTCGTCGCCCAAGGAGCAATCCGAACGGGAAGCCCTGCGCCGCCGCTACGAGCGGGCTTTCGTTTACGGGTTCCGTACCCTCGCTCGTGCCTGCGGCATCAGAGTCAAACAAATCGTGCGAGCGCCAGATGAGGGCGTGCTCTGGCAGGCTCAATTGTCGAGTGCACACCAAAGAAATGCCACGGGTAGGTGCAATGAACTTCTTGCCTTGATCCCCTCGCTTCTGACCCTTTTTTCCCGAGCATTCGAAGGGGGGCTCAAAGAAGTCGAGGTTCGCGACCTGATCCGGGGTCTGGAAACCGCGCATCCGAGAAAGCAATTCAGAATTAGTGACCTGGAGGCGTTACTCCGCCTGGTCTCTTCTTTGAACCTCGTCAGCGCGCAGCCAGAACTCGTGCCTGTGTCCTATATTCTCTCCTTGTCAGACGAGTCCCCCGGTCTTGATCGGCACCCCGAGCTCGTCGAAGAACTGAATGATGTGAACGAATTGGCCGAAACCCGCACATTCGCGATGGAAGTTTTCGCGAACCTGCCCAAGCCAGCACGGGAGCCCTTCATAGGCGGATATTTCGCTCAGGCGAGTGGAGCCGACCTGAAGACATTTCTGGAAAGCCAGCTCGGCGAGATCGAAGATGAAGGAGACGAGGCTATCGGTTTCATCGCGTCTAAACGCGATCAGTTGCGTGCGACGAAGGCAGTGGAATTTTTCGAACGCTATCAGAACTCCGAAGAGCCCGCACAGTGGCAGGCAATGTCCCACCGTTTCGATCAGCATCTCCTGGTCAATGCGGGCCCGGGTGCAGGGAAGACCTCCGTGCTGGTTGGCCGGATTGCGCATCTGATCCGAGAGCAGCATATCAAGCCTGCAGAAATTGTTGTCTTGGCTTTCAACCGGGCCGTTGTTTTTGAAATCAGAAAGCGAATAAGGGAACTGTTCAGGACGCTTGGCTATGCGGCTTATGCCTCTCAGGTTCGTGTACACACATTCCACGGGCTGGCCAGGTTGAGCCTCGCTGAAACGGGCAGCGAAGGCCCGGACTTGGAGAACCTGCTCGGAACTTTCGCCGCAAGACTTACCTCAGACACGGCATTTCGCGAGCAGGTGGCGGGCGGCTGTCGCTGTATCCTGGTCGACGAGTTCCAGGACGTCACCGACGATGTCTATGAGATCATAGGCAACCTGCATCGCGGCAGCGGCGGGAGGGCCGGCGTCATGATTATCGGCGATGACGACCAGGATATCTTGCGCTGGCAAAGGAAGGCCGGCGCCCTGCACCGCGGCGGTTTTGCCGAGACCTATTTCGACCGCTTCAGGGCGGACTTTGGCGGCGAACAGCTTCGCTCCCTAGAGCTTTGCGTGAATTTCCGTTCCGGCGCGAAGATCGTGGAAATGAGCCAGAAGATGATCTCCGGCTTCTTTGCCCGAAGCCCCAGGTCGCGCCGCCTGAAATCGACCCTGCTACGGCAATCCTCGACAGCGGACGCTAGCCGGTGCGAGCGCATTGTGGTCCAGGACTGGGGCAGAGATCAGGTGATTGACGAAATTGTCAAGACTTGCCTGCGCCTTCGTCGTGAAAATCCGGGTTCTTTGGCTGTACTTTGCCGCACGAATGACGAGGTTGCCGAACTTCACCGACATCTGACCGGCCATTTCGAGAGCATTTCGGTTCAGAGCAGCGAAAACATGCGGATTTCCGACCTAAGGCATGTCGCTTTGTGGTGCGATTTTCTTGAAGTCGAAGTGGCTAAAGGAGATCGTGCGCTGACTGACATCCTCTCGCAAGAGCTTTTCGCGAAGTTCAAGGCTTCGGTTGCGATCCCTGAGACCACTTCGTCGGGTGGGAATTGGGTTCATTTGACGACTCTATGGGACCTCTGCTGCGAAGAAAGCGTATTTCCGCACCTTTCAACCCTGCTGCGCTTCATCAAAAATCTACAGCGCGATGAACTCTTGCGGCTCACAGGCAGGAGGAAAGACGGGCAAGAGATTGTGGTTTCGACGATTCACAAGGTGAAGGGGCTGGAATATGACAATGTCATCGTTGTGCCGTCTCGATCCTCTTTCGGAGACACTGCAACATCGCAAGATGCCTTGCAAGATGACGCCGCAGAAGAGGCGCGGCTGCTCTATGTGGCCCTTACCCGAGCAAAATCCCGACTGGTCTATTTCATGGGACAGCGGGAGTTTGCCTGGGGCAGAGCCGACCCCTGCCGTCACCCCGGTGAGGCCGGTGGGGAAAAGGTCCTGACAGGCGCTCATGACCAGATTGACTTAGGTTGGGCGGTTCGCCGCAGCCATTTCAACCCGGATCCGAATGACTGCCAATCCTACATTGAGACCTGCGTAACTACTGGTGATCGCATTACATTGGGTGATAACGGGTGGACTCTGTTCCATACCGATAGGACAGGACAGCGTCGCCAAATCGGATGCGTTGCCAAGAAGTTTGGGGTTGGCATCGCCGGATCGGACCTCAAAGTCAGCGCAGTAGTTCGCTATCCGGTTGATGATCGAACTCGTGAAGCGGCTGGCGAAATAGCCGCTCGCCGCGATTGGGGATATGCGGTATTGGTTACCGGGCGGCTGCCCTAGATGATTGTCGGAGCGGCCGACACGATCAACGGTAGCATCAATAATCCGTCTCGACTTACACCCCCGAGCAATCACAGGCGACCGCCGCCGCCGTTGCGCCGTTGTTCATGAAGTTGCTCGGGCTCAGGTCAACGGAGACATAGTGGTCTGAAGCAAATCCGCGCAGTCATGAGGTCCGGAGAATATCGGCCCCGAGAGACCGCTTTCGGAACTCTTGGCGCCGAAGGCAGTGCTTGACCCCTCTGGCATAACCCCCGAAAACGACAAAAACTCTGACCGCAGCCGGATGGGGAGAACGCTTTCGCCGGAGCAAGTGGCGGAGAGGAAGGGATTCGAACCCTCGAGACGGTTCCCCGCCTACGCCCTTAGCAGGGGCGCGCCTTCGACCACTCGGCCACCTCTCCGGGGCCGCTGATAGCCCGCCAAAGACGCTGATAGCAAGGCATTTTTGGCTTTTCGCCCAAAAATCTGCGACACGCCAACTTGCAGAAACTTGCGGCGAAAAGCGGAGCGGGCCGCGAAAAAGCGGCCCCGCCCGTACCAAACCCGTACCGGCCTATGCCACCCCACACGAAGGCGGGTGCGCGGCCGGCGCCTGGCGCGGAGCCGGCCGGGATTTGTCGTCAGGACGCGAAAGGCGCAAGCCGCCTGCCATTCAGCGCTGGTTGAACAGCACGGTCTGGGCGTTCGTGTCCTTGGCAAGGTTGAACTGCTCACGCTCCTTCTTGCCCACGGCCAGCCCGCGCGCGACAGCCGGACGCGCATTGATGCGGGCGTGCCACGCCTGGAAATTGGGGAATTCGGATATGTTCATGCCCTGGCGCTCGTAACCGTTTGCCCAGCCGATAATCGCGATATCGGCAATGGAATAGTCGCCGGCCACGTAGTCGCGACCGTGAAGCTGGGTGTCGAGCACACGATAAAGCCGATGGGTCTCGTCCCGGTAGCGCTTGATCGCGTAGGGCAGTTTCTCGGGGGCGTAGAGTGCGAAATGATGGTTCTGCCCAAGCATGGGCCCGAAGCCACCGACCTGCCAGAACAGCCACTGGTCGACGAGAACCTGGGCGCGCATGTCTTCTGGGTAGAAGCGCCCGAACTTGAGGGCCAGGTATTTCAGGATGGCGCCGGATTCGAACACCGAAATCGGCTTGCCGCCCGGCCCTTCCGGATCGACGATGGCGGGCATCTTGTTGTTGGGTGAAATCCTGAGAAATTCGGGCTTGAACTGGTCCCCTGCGCCGATGTCGACCAGGTGGAGCCGGTAGGGAACGCCAAGTTCCTCGAGCATGATGGAAATCTTGTAGCCGTTCGGTGTTGGCCAGTAGTAGAGGTCGATCGGCTTGGTCTGTGCAGTCATGTTGATTTACCTTTCACCGTCTGCCTCAAGGGCGGCGGGATTATCTGCGATCCGGTGAACGCGCCTTTCGCAACGCGATGACTGTTCGAGGCGCGGCACAAGCTCTATCGTAAAGTAACGATGAAGGGCAAGTCATGAAAATGTTACCGACGATATTCGTTTCCCACGGGGCGCCGACGCTGGTGCTCGACAAGCAGGCGGAAACCTCGAAGTTCTTTCGCGCGCTGGGGCCGCAATTGACGCCCCGTGCCATCCTGTGCGTCACGGCGCATTGGGAGACACATGGCGGCGTCCGGGTGAGCATGGCGGCGCATCCCGAAATGATCTACGATTTCCACGGATTTCCCGAGGAAATGTATCGGCTCGACTATCCCGCGCCGGGTGCGCCCGAAGTGGCGCGGCGCGCGATCGCGCTGGCGGCGGAACACGGCATCGCGGTGGAAGCGGACGCCAACCGCGGGTTCGATCACGGCGTATGGACCCCGCTGATGGCGATCTTTCCGGAGGCTGAAATCCCGGTAGTCTCGATGTCAGTGGCGGTGAACCGTTCCGCGCAGTGGCACATCGATCTGGGCCGCGCTCTGATGCCCTTGCGCGAGGAAGGCGTGCTGATCATGGGCAGCGGCAACGCCACCCACAATCTGCGGGCGGTGTTCAGCCCCGGCCACAGGCAGGCGCTCGCCGATCCTTCGCGGCAATTCGCCACGTGGCTGGCGGAGCGGATCGAGGCCGGGGACGTTGCGGCGCTGGCCGATTTCGAGCGTCAGGCGCCCTTTGCCCGCGAGAACCACCCTACCCCCGACCACATCCTGCCCCTGTTCGTGCCGTTGGGCGCGGCGGGACCGGATGCGCCCGGCACTGTGCTGCACGACGACTTCGTCTTCGACATCCTGTCGATGGCCGCCTACCGCTGGGACTGAGCTGCCCGGTTCCGGCCGAGGTCGAGTTCGAGGTGCGGCCGCCCGTTTCCGGTGCGGGCCGGCGACTTGCCGTAGGGGTCGATCCGCGCATTGATCCGCTTGCGGAAGGCCGAAAAGCTCTCGAAGGTCACCACGTCGACCGGCTCGTCGAATTCGATGGTGACCGAATAGAGCTGCGCATCGGTCAGCGCCGCCAATGCGAGCACCCTGCCCGTGAAGGCCTGGCCGAGATAGTGGCCCGACACGTCCTCGCCCACCGTCACCGGGCAGGAAATGGTGTCGGGCAACGCGGCGCGCGCGGTGTTCCAGTCGCGATAGCCATGGCTCCTGGCAATGACTTCAAGGGCCGCGGCGTGGCTGATGGGTTGCCCTTTTTCGGCGCGTTCTTCGCGCAATGCCCTGGCTTCGGCCTTCAGGCCGGGCACGCTGGGCGGAAACAGGGAATAGGTCATTCGTTCACTCTCCGGTACGGACGGAAGTGTCGCCAAGGGGCCCGCATTGCCTTGATCCGTCCTGCCCGAGGGCGAAGCGAAATCAGGTTTGCGCCGAGCGGCGCGTGACAAGGCTTCACCATCGGGATTTCCCGGCGAGCGGCAGGTGCCTTGCAACCTGGGGGCGCGGATATCCGATTGCGCCACCGCTGTCAATGAGACACCGGGACAATGGACTTTGCGCCAACACGTCCTAACCTTGCGCCCCGTCGTTTTACCTTGGGGGCGAGTCGCGCGTTGAACGAGATCATCCTGTTGCTGGCCGGCGCGGTGGCCGGCGTCATCAACACGCTGGCGGGCGGCGGCTCATTCGTGATGTTCCCGGCGCTGCTGCTGGTTGGTGTGCCGCCGGTTTTGGCCAATGCGTCGAACACATATGCGGCCCTGCCCGGCTATGTCGGCGGCGCCGTCGGGTTCTGGAGCGACATTGCCCGGCATCGCCGGCAGTTGCCCCTCTACATCGCGATCAGCGCCGTCGGCGGCTACCTGGGCGCGGAGTTGCTGCTGCATGTGTCCGACGCGCAATTCGAAGCCGTCGTGCCCTGGCTCATGGCCTTCGCAGTCGTCTCGTTCGCTTTCGGCGGGCGGTTCAATACCTGGCTGGCCGGCCGGGCCGAGGGGCGGCACGGCCTCAGGCGCGCCGGCGCAATCGGACTGACGCTCTTGCTGGTCCTTGTCTGCGTCTATGGCGGGTTCTTCAATGCCGGGTTGGGCATCATCATCCTTGCCTATCTGGCGCTTGCCGGGTTCACCGATATCCACGCCATGAACGGGCTGAAGCTGCTGATCTCGGCAATCGTTGCCTTCATTGCCGTCGCGCGCTTCGCCATTTCCGGGGATATCGCCTGGTATGACGGCACCATTGCGCTGATCGGCACCACGATCGGCGGCTATGCCGCCGCCCGCGTGGCGCATCTCATCCCCACGCCGGCCCTTCGTGGCGCAATCCTGATCTACAGTATCGGGCTGACGGCCTTCTTCTTCTGGAAGACCTATGCCTGAGCCGGATCGGCCCGGCGGATCCACACCGTTGCGTCGTGGAAGGCCCCGCCGCCGAACGGGGGCACCGGGTCCGAACCGATCAGGGTGTTGATGCCCCTGCCGCCCTTGTGCGCCTTGTTGGGGTGAACACCCTCGGCGATCAACACGCCGCGCTGCACGCCGTCGAACAGCCTTGCGGTGAGTTCAACCGTTCCGCGCCGATTGCCAAGGATGACCGGCCCGCCATCGACAATGCCGAGATCGCTTGCGTCATCGGGATGGACGAACACGCCAGGCGCCCCTTCCCTTCGCTGGCTGCCAGGGGTTTCATTGAAACTGGTATTCAGAAAGCCGCGCGACGGGCTGGTGGCCAGACGGAAAGGATGCTCCGCATCCGTGGGTTCGTTGATGTCCCACCAGTCGGCGAAACGGGGCAGGATCTCGGGGTCGCACACGAAGTGCACCGCCTTGCGCGCGCGGGTCTCTTCCCAGTCAGGCTTGAAGCGGAACCGCTTGTCCGGCCACCCGAAGCCGTTGGCAAAATGTTCCTTTTCGCCTTGCAGGCCACGTTCGACGTAACCGGTCTTCTCGACTTCGGCCAGTTCGCCATAGCCGGAGCGCCGGAAGGTTTCGTCCACCAGTTCGCGCGCCGACAGGGCGAATTCGGGATCGTGCAGGCCGAGGCGGCGAGCCAGTTCCTGAATGACATAAAGGTTTGGGCGCGCCTCCCCGGGCGGCTTCACGACTGAGGGACCATAAAGGACGCGGGTGTGCCCGCCGCGGGTGTAGTAATCGTCGTGCTCAAGAAACATGGTCGCCGGAAGCACGATGTCCGCCAGTTCGGCAGTCTCGGTCATGAACTGCTCGTGCACGACAAGAAACAGGTCGTCGCGCATCAATCCCTTGCGCACCAGCACCTGGTCCGGAGCAACCGTTGCGGGGTTGGTGTTCTGGACCAGCATGGCGGTGACCGGCACACCGCCGCAAAGCGCGCGGGCATCGCCGGTCAGGACCGGGCCGATTTCCGTCATGTCGAGGATTCGCGTTGAGCCGTCGTCGCGCCCTTCAATCGAGGATTTGTCGAGCCCCCATGTCCCCGAATTCGAGTGCAGCGCACCGCCTCCTGGATGGGCCCACGCCCCGGTCATGGCCGGAATGCAGAGGGCGGCGTGCATGTTGGTCGCCCCGTTGCGCTGGCGCGAAAATCCGTAGCCGAGCCGATAGAAAGTGCGCGGCGTAGTGCCGAGCAAGCGGGCGAAGCTCTCGATTTCCTCGACTTCGAGTCCCGTAATCGCGGCGGCCCATTCCGGCGTCCGGCTCATCACATGGGCTTCGAATTCCGCGTTGAAATCGGTGAATTTCGCCATGTATTCGCGGTCGGCCAACCCGTCGCGCAGCAGGATATGCATGGTTGCAAGCGCCAGGGCGCCGTCGGTGCCGGGGCGCAGGATGAGCCCGAGGTCCGCCTGCTTCATGGTGGCGGTGCGGTAGACGTCAACCACCACGATCTTCGCGCCGCGCTCGCGGCGCGCGCGCATGGCGTGGGTCATCACATTGACCTGGGTATGCACCGGGTTGGTGCCCCAGATGACCACGCAATCGCTTTGCGCCATCTCCTCGGGGTTCACGCCGCCGAGCAGCCCGGTGCCGGCCACATAGCCGCCCCACGAGATCATCGAGCATATGGTCGTGTACTGGCCCGAATAGCCCTTAGCGTGACGCAGCCGATTGATCGAGTCGCGCTGCACGTGCCCCATGGTTCCGGCGTAGTAATAGGGCCAGACCGTTTCCGGGCCATGGCGGCGTTCGGCCTCCACAAAACGCTCGGCGATCTCGTCGAGCGCCTCGTCCCAGGAGATGCGCTGCCACTGCCCGTCGCCCTTTTTTCCAATGCGGCGAAGGGGATGGAGCACGCGGTTCGGGTGATGAATCCGCTCCGCGTAGCGGGCGACCTTCTCGCAGATTACTCCCGCGGTATAGGGATCGTCCTTGGCGCCGTGCACGCGGCCAATGGTATGGGGATCGAGAACCTCCACGTCGAGCGCGCAGGTCGACGGGCAGTCGTGGGGGCAGACGGATCGGGCAATATGGGATGGCACAGGCTTGTTCATGGCCTGTGGTATCGCGCCGTCCGGGCGCGCGCAAGCGCGTCACACAATTGGTGATCGCGCTTGCCGCGCCCCCTATTTCGTCTGGATGGAGATGCCGCCATTGCCCAGTTTCACGTCGATGCTGGAATTGTTCTGGCGCTCCTGGATGTAGAGCACGCCCAGAACGACGACGGCCAGCGCCAGCACGCCAATGACGGCGTAGAGCATTTGATCGCGATTCATGGCTTCCACCTGTTCCCGATAGCAAAAAGGGGCCGCGCCTGATGCGGCCCCATCACATCATATAAGAAACACCAAGGCTTCACCGAAGCGTCGGCCTTGCGCCAAGCGCAAACAGGCTGCTCACCCAACGATTTCAATATCGGAGAAGAAGTAGTTGATCTCCTGGGCGGCGGTCTCCGGAGCGTCGGAACCGTGCACCGAGTTCTCGCCTATGGAGAGGGCAAATTCCTTGCGGATGGTTCCCGCGTCGGCATTGGCGGGGTTGGTCGCGCCCATCACTTCGCGGTTCCGCGCAATGGCGTTCTCGCCTTCGAGCACCTGAACGACAACCGGGCCCGACGACATGAATTCACACAGTTCGCCAAAGAACGGGCGATCCTTGTGGACCGCATAGAAACCTTCGGCCTGGGCGCGGGTCATGTGGATACGCTTGGAGGCGACGACACGCAGACCGGCTTCCTCGAACTTGGCGATGATCTTGCCGGTCAGGTTGCGCTTGGTCGCGTCGGGCTTGATAATGGAAAAGGTGCGTTCGATCGCCATGTAACTCGTCCTCACTGGGGATGGGTTGAAAGTCGCGCGCCTTGTATCCAATCGACGTGCCCGAAACAAGCCGGAGCCTTCACGAACCGCTCGACAGCCGGAAACGCCGATGGCACCATCGATTGCCACAACCAACCCTTGGGGAAGTCGATGAAGCTTATCGTTGCGTTGGTACTCTGGTTTGCGTCCGCTTGCATGGTGGTTGCCGCGCCGTGGAAGACCGACAAATTCGAGACAGGTGTCATGGTGCAATATTCGGCCTCACAATCCAGCGAGGGCGAAGAATACTATCTCGTCGTTGAGTGCCAGGTGCCCGCGAAATGGTCCATCTATGTCGAGAGCCCCTATGACTGGCAGGATGGGGTCTCCTACCCGCGCGAAATCGACACGACGCTACTGGCCGATGACAAGCCCCTCACAGGGATGAAGTTCGGATTTGATGACCGCCAGCTTGGCGAAGGTATCGTCGCTTTCGCAGCCGGCCAGGAGGAAGCGTTCGCAGCGACGCTCGAGGCCATGGCTTCAGCAGGATCGGTGATTGAACTGGGCTATGCGGACCGCCGGGCGCGCTTCTCTCCAGAGGGATCCTCGGCAGCCATCCGCTACGTTCGCGACAACTGCCGCTGAGCCGTTCGCCGAAAGACGATCTCCGGTTGCCTGTTTGCCGACAGGGGGCCGGCCCGGCGCCGGCCCCCTGTCCTTGTTGTCGCCTTGTCGCACAGCCATCCGCCAGGGAACAGGCTTGCAGCAACCCTGCCCGTCAGGCCGCGGATTTCTGCCCGGCGGACTCGGCGCGCCCGGCCTTGAGCGTATTTGCCCACCAGCCGAGATGGTCGAGAAGATCCTTGGCATTGTTGTCATAGTAGGGGAAGTCGGCGAAGGTCTTGCCCTGCATGAGCATCCCCATGAAGTCTGCGCCGCCCACATGCACCGCGTGACGCACCGGGGTCACCTGCAGTTCCACCAGATTGGAGCGGAGCTGCTCGACGGCGCGCGCGCCGCCGGCGCTGCCATAGGCAACGAATGCCGCTGGCTTGCGGTTCCATTCACCATAGGCCCAGTCGAGCGCGTTCTTGAGCGCGGCGGTCGGGCCGCGCGTGTATTCGGCGGTAATCAGGACGAACCCGTCCATTTCGGCCAGCCTGGCGCGCCACTTGTTGGCGACTTCGTTCTTGGCGGGGCCGCCCATGGCCGGCAGCGCCGCCTCATCGTAGAAGGGAAGCGGAAAATCCTTGAGATCGAGAATTTCGAATTCCAGATCGTTGCGGGCGTTGGCGATGGGCATGAACCATTCCAGCACGCGGTCGGCGAACCGGCCTTCACGAACGCTGGATACGATGACGCCGATACGGGGTTTGCTCATTGTGGGGTACTCCTTGCTCGAATTGACGTTCGACTGCGAGTTAGGTCGCCCCATGAGGCGAGACAAGACGGCACATCCGGGTCACCCGGTTACACCGATTAGCGTGCGTGACAGCGCTGTGAGCGCTTCTCGGGCATGGCATAAAGTGCGGAAAGCCTCGGCAGGCTTGCCACTTCGGCACAATGGGCGCTATCAGCACCCCACGGCTCGCAGAGCCACTCTTGCCCGGATCCCGAACGCACTGTTTCCATGCTGCATATCAACGAGCTGACATATCGCATCGAAGGCCGTCTTCTGTTCGACAAGGCGTCGGTGGTGCTGCCGACCGGTTCAAAGACCGGTTTCGTCGGTCGCAACGGCGCGGGCAAGACAACGCTTTTCCGCCTGATCCTTGGGCAGATCGCTCCGGACGACGGCGAACTGGGCGTGCATCAGCGCGCCCGGGTCGGCGCAGTCGCCCAGGAAGCGCCGGCGAGCGAGATGTCGGTCATCGACATGGTGCTGTCTGCGGATGCCGAGCGGGTTGCCCTTCTTGCCGAATCCGAGACGGCGACCGACGCGCACCGGATCGCGGAGATCCACACCCGACTTGCCGATATCGACGCCCATTCCGCCGAAGGCCGGGCCAGCGCCATCCTCAAGGGGCTGGGTTTCAGCCATGAGCGCCAGAAGGCCCCCTGCTCCACGCTCTCGGGCGGGTGGCGGATGCGCGTCGCGCTCGCCGGGGTGCTGTTCGCGCAACCGGACCTGTTGTTGCTGGACGAGCCGACCAATTACCTCGACCTGGAAGGCACGATGTGGCTGGAGCGCTACCTCGCAACCTATCCCTATACCGTCCTGATGATCAGCCACGACCGCGACCTGCTCAACAAGGCCGTCAGTTCCATCATCCACCTGGACCGCGGCAAGGTCACCTTCTATCGCGGCAATTACGACACGTTCGAGGAAACGCGCCGCATGCAGATGGAGCTTTCCAACAAGGCGCGCGAAAAGCAGGTGGCGCAGATCGCCCACATGCAGGATTTCGTCGAGCGCTTCCGCTACAAGGCATCCAAGGCCCGCCAGGCCCAGTCGCGGCTCAAGGCCATCCAGAAGCTCAAGCCGCCCGAGGCGCTGTTCGACGAAACCGCCGTGCCCTTCACCTTCGCCTCGCCGAAAAAGGCCGTGGCTTCTCCCATGATCACCATGGAGGACGTCTCTGTGGGCTATGACGGCACGCCGGTGCTGCGCAGGCTCGACCTGCGGCTCGACCCGGACGACCGGATCGCCCTGGTTGGGGTGAACGGCAACGGAAAGTCCACATTTGCCAAGCTGATCGCTGGAGACCTCAGGCCGCTTTCGGGCCAGATGCGGCGTGGGCGCGGCCTCGACGTGGCCTATTTCGCCCAGCACCAGCTCGACAAGCTCAGGCCGGCCGAAACGCCGCTACAGCATCTGGAATCCCTCATGCCCTACGACAGCGAGGCCAAGCGCCGGTCGCGTCTGGCGCAGATGGGCCTTGCGGCTTCGCGCATGGATACGCTGACCGCCAACCTGTCGGGCGGCGAGCGCGCGCGCCTGCTGCTCGGTCTTGTGACCTTCGGCGGCCCGGGCATGCTGATCCTCGACGAGCCGACCAATCACCTCGACATCGACAGCCGCGAGGCCCTGGTGCACGCGCTCAACGACTATGAGGGCGCCGTCCTGATCATCAGCCACGACCGCCACCTGATCGAGGCGACCGTCGACCGCATCTGGATCGCGGCGGACGGAACCGTGAAACCGTTCGACGACGACATCGACGCCTACCAGCGCCTGATCCTTGGCAATGCCAATAATGGCGGGAGCAAGGGCAAGGCCGACGCCGGGGTTGCCGGGTCTCAGGCCGACCGCAAGCAGGCCCGACAGGAAGCCGCTTCGCGCCGCGCCGAACTGGCGCCCCTCAGGCGCACCATCAAGGATGCCGAGCAAAAGATCGCGCGGCTCAAGACCGAACTGGGCAAGATCGACAACAAGCTGGCGGACCCCGGACTTTATGCCGGGGATCCCGCCGAAGCGATCCGGCTGGGCAAGGACAAGGCGCGGCTGGAAAGCGGAATCGCAGAACAGGAAGAGCTTTGGCTCGAAAAGAGCGCCGAACTGGAAGCGGCCGAAGCGGCGCAGGAGTAGCTCGAATGGCAGACGAACCCAGCGCCTCGGAAGTGATCGAACGGCTGGCGCTTGAGCGCCACCCCGAGGGCGGCTGGTATCGCCAGACAATGGCCGATCCTGCGCCGGACGGCGGCCGTGCGTTGTCCACTGCCATCTACTATCTGCTCGAAGCCGGCGACTGTTCGCACTGGCACAGGGTGGATGCGACCGAGGTCTGGCACTGGTACGCCGGCGCGCCGCTCGAACTGTCGATCTCGTCCGATGGGCAAGCCATCGTCCGGCACCTTCTGGGCGCAGATGTCGCCAACCAGCAGTTGCCGCAGGCGGTGGTTCCACGCGGGCAATGGCAGAGCGCCAGAAGCCATGGCGAATGGACCCTTTGTGGGTGCACGGTTGCGCCGGGCTTCGAATTCTCCGGGTTCGAGCTGGCGCCGGACGGATGGACGCCAAGGGCGCACTGACCGCCTTGCCGCAATGACGAGCGACCGCGCTTGGCTCAGGGCCTGCCGCCGGAATCGGCCTCAGGAGCGTTGCGCGAAAAGGTAGCCGCGCTTGCCGGGCCTGTTTGCCCATTGCGCGCCATGAGCCGCAATCACCGCCTCGAAGTCCTTGATATTGCGGGGTTCATCCGCAATCAGAAGCCAGCCATTCGCCGCGACGTGATCGAGCAGCCTGGCCAGCACCGTCAGCCGGTCCGTCCGGGGCAGCATGTGCAATGTCCGATCCGCCAGGACGATGTCGAATGCCCCTTCGGGGGTATAGGTGGTGAGGTCGGCGACGACCGCCTCTATGGCGAGGTTTTCGCGTTTGGCCGCGGCGGCGAGATCCCGGATCCCATTGGGCGAAATGTCCATTCCCACGACACGGTGCCCGCGCCTGGCGATGAACAGGGCATCCCGGCCCTGTCCACACCCCACATCCAGGACGCGGGCGTTCTGCCCGTCAAAGCGTTCGAAGAAATCGAGAAAGACCTGTGTCGGAGGCCCGAGTGCGTCTCTAGTTTCGCCATAGAGCTTGTCGTAGTCGAAGGACATCGTTGCAGCCTTTCCACGGCGCGACGACGCCTCACGCCTTCTTCACCCAGCGTCCGCGTTCGTCGCGCTGCCAATAGGTAATGTCGTTGTCAGCGCGCAGGGCCTTCCAGGCTTCACGCGCGATCCCCACTGAATCCGGGTCATGGCCGTCGAAGATATAGACCACACGCTCATAGGGTTCGCCGCCGCGCGGGACCGCGCCATCCACGAAGAACCGCACCTCGGCCTTGTTCGGATTGTCCGATCCGGTCGTCAGCAGAACCGGCTGCAGTGCGTCGTCCTCTCCTCCGGCCAGCGCGTGCGGCAGGAAACTCTCGTCGCTGAATGTCCACAATGCGGTGTCGAGCGCCTCCGCCCGCTCGGTACTGCCCACTTCGACAACCGCCCGCCATCCGCGTTCCAGCGACTTTTCCAGAAGCGCTGGAAGAACCTTTTCCAGCGTGGTCTGTTCGAGGTGATAGAACCAGATCTGGGTCATTTTCCTTGCCTCACGGTCCGCGCCGCACCCCGCATGACGCACAACAAAGCTGTGCGGGAACCGGTACGCGGCACCTGCTAGCCTTCGTAGTTCTCCTCGACCAGCCTGTTGAGGAGCGCCACGCCGAAACCCGGCGCCCAGCCCCGCGAGATTTCGGTTGCCGGCGCGCCGAAAGCGGTGCCCGCGATGTCGAGATGCGCCCAGGGCACGCCGTTGACGAAGTGCTGCAGGAACTGCGCCGCGGTGATCGAACCGCCCGCGCGCCCGCCAGTATTCTTGATGTCGGCGAATTTCGATTCGATCAACTTCTCGTAGGCGGCGCCGAGCGGCATACGCCACACCTTCTCTCCCGAGTTCAGGCCTGCCTGGTAGAGCTTGCCCGCCAGCGCGTCATCGTTGGAGAACATGCCGGCATAATCGTGGCCCAACCCGATGACGATGGCGCCGGTCAATGTCGCAAGGTTGACCATGAATTGCGGCTTGAAGCGATCCTGGGTGTACCAGAGGGCATCGGCCAGAACCAGGCGCCCCTCGGCATCAGTATTGATCACCTCGATTGTCACCCCGTTCATCGCGGTGACGATATCCCCTGGCCGGGTCGCATTGGCATCTGGCATGTTTTCCACCAGCCCGATCACGCCGACAGCGTTCACCCTGGCCTTGCGCATGGCGAGCGCCTTCATGAGCCCGGTCACCGCCGCCGCGCCGCCCATGTCGCCCTTCATGTCTTCCATCGACGCGGCGGGCTTTATCGAAATGCCGCCCGTGTCGAAGCACACACCCTTGCCCACGAAAGCCACCGGCCGGTCGGACTTCTTGCCGCCGCGCCACTGCATGATCGCAAGACGGGCAGGACGGCCCGCGCCGGCCGCGACGCTGAGCAGCGAGCCCATGCCGAGCCTGCGCATTTCGGCGGGTTCGAGAATTTCGACTTCGACCCCGTAGTCGGAAAGGGATTCGGCGATTTTGGCGAACTCGACCGGTCCGAGCACATTGGCCGGTTCATTGATCAGGTCACGGGCGAGAATCGTGCCCTCGGCCACGGCCAGCCGTTTGTCCAGCGCCTTGTCGACCGCTGCCTTGTCGGCGACGTGCAGGGTCACCGCAAGTTTTCCCGGTTCGCCGTTCTTGTCGTCCTTGCGCTCCAGCGTGCGGTACTTGTCGAACCGGTAGTGGCGAAGGCGCATGCCCGCCGCGAGTTCGGCAATGGCCTCCGGAGTTGCATCGGCGCCCTCGATCACCACGGCGGCCTTTTGCGCCCGCGTGGCGAGGATCTTGGCCATGAGGGAACCGCCACGATCGGCCCAGGCAGTCAGCCCGGCGGTCTCGCCGTCGGCGGACTTGCCCGCGCCCAGAACGAGCAGGCGATCCGCCTCGATGCCCTGGGGGGCGACGATATCGATGCCCTGCCCCGGCTTGCCCTTGAAGCCGGCCGCTCCGGTGACGCGTTCCCAGTCAAGGCCGGTGCGCTCGAAAATCGCTGCCGCCTCGCCGGCCAGATCGGCGCCGTCGCCGGAATAGATGACGAGCGTACCGGTCTTTTTGGCCGGCAGGCCGGCGGTCTTCACAGTGAGTTCGTGATGCATGTGGGAATGTGCCCTGAATTGTGGAGGCGGCCCCGACTGGCGCGGCCACCCCTTGTCTGGATCATGCCTGGAATTGCGTTGGAACCAACGCGCATGTGTTGCTGGGGGCAAGCAAAGCACAGCTCTTGTTCGCGCGCAATCGGGGGCCTGGCGCGTTGCGTACCGTTTTCGCCACAGGCGGAAGCGAAGTGCCTTCAGGTCGCACTTGCTCCCCACCGGCGCGTTGACGCAACCGCGCGCCCGGTGCACTGCTTTGAACCATGACTCGGCTGACCAGATATCTTTTGCGCCTCTTTTCCGTGCAGGCCATGGTGATCCTTGCGCTGACCGCGGCTCTGGTGTGGCTGGTGCAGCTTCTCACCCTGTTCGACCTGGTCACGGCGAAGGGCCAGAACCTGTTCACGCTGGCCGGGCAGGCGGCGCTGGCCACCACACCCCTGGCGCGCGGCATCGTATCGGTGTGCATGGGGATCGGGCTCGCACGCGCGCTGACGGCGCTCCAGGAAACGCGCGAATTGCACACCATTCACGCCGCGCGGCGCACGCCGGCGGAGGTCGCGGCGATCCTCTGGTTCGCGGCCGGCGGCGCGGTCCTGGCGCTGGGCATGGCGAATTTCGTCGAACCCTGGGCGCAACGCACCCTTTCGGTCTGGTCGGGAAACATCGCAGCAGATCTTGTGGGGCGCGCCCTGATGCCGGGCCGGTTCACGCAGGCCGTCCCCGGGGTCGTCATGGAGATCGGCGGCCGCAATCCGGACGGCACGATCTCCGATTTCTTCGCCGACGACCGGCGCGATCCGGCCGTCCGACGCACCTATGTCGCCAAGACGGCGGTCATCGTTTCCGACGACAAGGGCTTCGGCCTCAGTCTCAGCGACGGAAGCGTGCAGAACGTCACAAAGGCGGGCGGGTTTTCCGAGATCGCCTTCAACCGTTACGAGATCGGCCTCGATCGCCTCACCGAACCGCTGGAGGTGCGCGATCCGTTGCTGCAGGCGGACAGCCTGTCGCTGGTCGAAATGCTCGCCGGCGCAAAGGGAGACACCGACGCAATCTGGCAGCATCTCAACACGCGCCTGGCCGAGGGGTTGAGGGTGGTGGCGCTGGTGCTGATGGCGGCGGTGCTGGCCGCGTTCCCGCACGGGCGGCGCTCCCGCCGGTTCGTTCCGCTGGAACTGGTGGTGCTGGTTATTGCCTTCGTCGAGCGCGTGCTGGACGGGATGGTCAGCCGCGCCGGCCCCAGCGGCCCATTCGCCACCCCCGTTTCGCTGCTCTGCCTTGGCGCGCTCGTTCTGGCCGCCCGACTGACCCTGCCCTATCTGCGCGCCCGGCGCGCAGGAGCGCCGGCATGAGGATGGGGCTGTTCATCACGCGGCGGCTGGCATCGCGCATCCTGCTGGTCGTGACGGTATTCTTTGGCCTCATCTTTCTGAGCGAGATGCTGAACACAGGCCGATTCGTGCGTCTCAGCGAGAACGTGAACACCATGACCGCTTTCCTCGTACCGATCTACGCGGCGGCGCACTGGAGCATCAAGGGATTGCCGGTCACCGTGCTGATCGGCGGTATCGCGGCGCTGCTGGACCTGCAGTCGCATCGCGAACTGCTGGTGATCAAGGCCAGCGGGGTATCGGTGTGGCGGCTGCTCATCCTGCCCATTACGGCCCTGGTGGCCGCGGGCTTTCTTGTCACGCTGCTGCTCGATGGACCGGTCACGGCGGCGAACCGGGTCTACAATCCCACTCCGAACATGAGTTCGGCGGGGTCGCTCGCCGGCGGCGAGGTCTGGCTCGACCAGCAGAGCGAGGGCATAAGATATGTCATGCACGGGCAGCGCGATGGAGACGCCGCACGGCTGAGGCAGGTGACCATCTACCTGTTCGCGGCGGAAAACGATGTCCAGATCGAGGCGAAGCGCGCCACACTCCGGAACGGCCACTGGATCATTGAAAACGCCAGGCGACTGACCGGAACCGGGCCGGGCGAGACTTACCCGCGCATGATACTGGCCACGGACAGTTCACCGGCCGAGATCGTGCTCAAACTGGGACCGATGGAGGACTTCACGCTCTCCGAGCTGACCCGCGCGCTTGGCCAGGGCATCGCCGACCCCAGGACACGGGCCGGCGCACAGACGCGTTTTGCACGCCTGATGTCCATGCCATTCCTGCTTGTTGGTTCTTTGTTAATTGCATTCGCATTTACAGCCGGTTATCGAAGAACCGGAACGTATGGTGCCATGATCCTTTATGGTATCATTCTGGGCTTCGTGGTGTTCGTGATCACCGAGATGGCCGAACGGGCTGGTTCGGCCGGAGTTCTCGATCCGGCATTCGCGGCATGGGGACCTGTGGTGGTATCCATCGTCATTGGCGTGACGGTACTGCTGCGCAAGGAAGACGGGCGAGCGTGATGCGTCGACGCCGCGACGGGAAAAGTGCTGCAATATCCCGCCAGGTGCTGCTTGGCGCCGCGCTTGCGTTGGCAATCGGGGTTTCGCCGGCCATGGCGACGCTTCTGCCGGCGGGTTTTTTCGACCGCGTGCCAGTGGCCCAGGGCCAGCAGATGGCCATCACCGCCGACCGGATGGACTACAACCAGTCCACGGGCGCAGTGATTGCAGAAGGCGGCGTCACCCTCTCCTACCAGGGCTACAAGGCCACTGCCGACCGGGTCACCTACGACCAGAAGACGGGCGATGTGACGCTGATCGGGCACGTCGCGGTGCGCGATCCGGACGGCGTTGAATACACGACCGACCGTGCGGACGTGACCGGTGGCTACAAGACCGCATTCCTGCACTCCCTGGCCGTGATGACGCCCGATGGCGCGCTGGTCACCGCCGATAGCGCCGATTATGCCAAGGCGTTGAAGACGACCCTCGAAAACGCGAGCTATGCGCCGTGCGGCCATTGCGTGGACGACAAGGGACGAACGATCGGCTGGCGCCTGCGCGCCGTGCGCATGGTGCTGAACCAGGTCACCCACATCGTCTATATCGAACAGCCGCGCCTGGAAGTGCTGGGCGTGCCGATTGCCTGGCTACCCTTCATGTGGGCACCCGATCCCACCCAGCCGGGCCACAAGCCCATCGGGCGGATCGAGGCGGGTTACGACCTGCAATATGGGGTGAAGTTCGGCGTTCCCCTCTACATTCCCACCGGCGCAACGAGCGAACTGTTCTTCACCCCGACCCTGTTCTCGCGCCAGGGGCTGATGTTGGGTCTTGACTGGCACCAGAAGGCCGGGGGGCTCGACTATTCGGTTTCCGCCTCGGGCATCTATCAGCTCGATCCATCCGCCTATGCCGGCGAACCGGGTAACCGGCGCTGGCGCGGCGCCTTGCAGACGTCCGGACATTTCGAACCTGTCGACCAATGGACGGTGGGCTGGTCCTATACCGCGTTCAGCGATCCCGCCTATCTCAAGGACTACGACAAGGAATCCGGCGACTACGTGACCAACGAGGTCTATGCCGAGCACCTGGGACGCAATACCTACGCCAATATCCGGGCGCAGGATTTCCGGCTTATCGGCAACGTGACCTCGGCCGCCCAGGACAAGCAGGCAAGGACCCTGCCCAATGCGCGCGGCGCTGCGGTGATCGATCTTGGCGACAATGCCGGACGCATCGCGCTGGAGGGCAGCGTTCTGGGAGTCAGCCGCGCCGCCGACGACGCGGAGACGGTCAACGGCATCGACTATGTGCATGGCTTCGAGGGCGGCAAGAGCCACGCCATGGGCCAGGCGGGCTGGACGCGGCAGTTCGAAACCGGCGCGGGCGTGCTGTTCACCCCATATCTTGGGGTGCGCTTCGATGCCGCCAGCTATGACGGAGCGAGTTCGCTTGCCTCGGCGCCGCCCGATTCGACCCTGTTCGCCGCAACACCCATCGCTGCGCTCGACATGCGTTACCCGCTAATGGCGAGAATGCCCGGTGCGGTGCATATCATCGAGCCGATCGCGCAACTGGTCTATCGCGGCAATACCGGCACCGAAACCGGCATTACCAATGATGACGCCCAGAGCTTCGTGTTCGAGGACACGAACCTGTTCTCCTACAACCGGTTTTCCGGGGCCGACCGGCAGGAGACCGGGCTTCGGGCCAATGTGGGCGCGCATTACCAGGCCAATTTCGCCGATGGCAGCTGGTACGATATCGTGTTCGGGCAATCGTTCAGCATTGCCGGCGCCAACGCCTTCGCCACCTCGGATGCCGCGCAGACCGGCACATCGAGCGGCCTGTCCACAAACGCTTCCTATTTTGTGGCGGGGGCCAAGGCGTCCTTCGCGCAGGGGCTGACCCTTGGCGGCAAGGTCCAGGTCGACCCCGCAGGCCCTCGCGTCACCCGCGGCGTCGCCACGGGCGAATACGATCGTGACGGGTTCTCCGTTGGCGTCGATTACGCCTTCGACGCCGCCGATGCCGCGCTTGGCGTGCTGGCCGACCGGCACGAGGTGGGCACCCGGTTCGGCCTGCCGCTCGACGACTACTGGAAGGCGACCGCCGGGTTCGACTGGGATATTTCGGCGCAGTCCTGGCTTGAAGCCTCGGCGGGCCTCCAATATGACGATGGCTATGTGGCCATGGGCCTGACCTATACGGCCACCGGCCCCACCAATACCTCGCCCAACGACCACCGCATCATGGCGACCTTCATGCTCAAGGGCCCCGACGGCCAGCCCCTGTGAGATCCTGAGGCGCGCGGGCGGAATGCCAACGGGGTGGAAACCGGGGGCGACTTTCTGGCATTACTGCTCAAATGCGGATTTTAGCCGCAATTGTGCGAGACCAAGGCGCCGAATGAATCGGGCCAGATCAACAGGACGGTAATCATGCTGCGTTGGGTTCAAGCAATCACCCTTGGCGTTCTTCTGGGCGCGGGGCTGGCCGCCCCGGCATTCGCCGTGGCCGTGAAGGTGACCGTCAACGGCTCGCCGATCACCGACGCGGAGATTGCGGCTCGCGCCAAGCTGATCGCCCTTGAGCGGCGCGGCAATTCCAACAGCGAGCGGACCAAGCTGGCGACCGATGAACTGATCAACGAGTCGCTCGAAATGGGCGAGGCGAAGCGCCTCGGCATCGAGGTGACCGACCAGCAGGTCAACGCCGCCTATCTCAACGTTGCGCGCAATCTCAAGGTGAGCGCGGACAAGCTGACCCTGATCCTGACCCAGAACGGCGTCAATCCCAGCACGCTCAAGGCCCGGCTCAGGGCCGGCATCGCCTGGGGCGGGGTCACCCAGAAGGCGGTGGCGCCACAGGTGCAGATTTCCGACCTCAAGCTGGACGAGGAAGCCCAGAAACAGCTCGATGCGAGCAACAGCTTCGACTACATGCTCAAGGAAGTGCTGTTCATCATTCCCAAGGGATCGAAGGTCTCCGCGGCGACGCGCACGGCGCAGGCCAATCAGTACCGCAAGAACTTCTCGGGTTGCGATTCCGCGGTCGATCTTTCGCTTTCCTATACCGACGCGGCAGTGCGCGACGTTGGGCGTCGGCACGCCACGCAACTGCCCGACGCGGTGGCGACGGAACTGGCCTCGCTGCCGGTGGGCGGCATCACCAAGCCGCGCGTTGTGGCGGACGGCGTCTCGATGCTGGCGATCTGCTCCAAGGCGCAGGCCCGCGATGCCACGTTCCTCAAGCAGAAACTGCGCAACCAGACTGGCCAGGAGCAGTTCAAGTCCGACATCGACACCTATCTGCAAAAGCTCAAGGACCAGGCAAGCATTGTCTATCAATAGGCGCCCGGCCAGGGTCGACGGCCCTCTTCCATCGGGAGCCCGGGATTGAGCCCGGCCCGCCTCGCCCCGCTCGCGGTGAGCATGGGGGAGCCGGCAGGCATAGGACCGGACCTGATTCTTGGGATCCACGCGGCTCGGGCCGACGCGCCCGTCCCCCCGTTTGCGGTTTATGGCAATGCCCAATTCCTAGGTGCACGCGCCCGTCGTCTCGGCCTTCATGTGGACTGTGCGCCGGTCAATATCGAGGATGCGGCGGCAACTTTCAGCCGGGCCTTGCCTGTCATCGAGATCGGCGGCGACGCCGACGACCTGCCCGGCGAGCCAAAGGACGCCACCGCCAACCTTGTCACCGGCGCGATTTCCAGGGCCGTCGGCGACACGCTGATTGGCGCCGCGCGCGCCCTGGTTACCGCCCCGATCCACAAGGGTGCGCTCTATAAATCCGGTTTCGATTTTCCCGGGCACACGGAATACCTGGCCCACCTCTGCGCGGGCGGCGGCAAGCCGCCCATGCCGGTCATGATGCTGGCCCATGACGGCTACCGCACGGTGCCCGCGACCATTCATGTGCCGCTGGCGGACGTGCCCTCCCTGGTCAATACCGAACTGGTGGTGCGCACCGCACGCATCGTGCACCGTGACCTGGTGCGGCGCTTCGGGATCACCAATCCGGTTCTCGCCATTACCGGGCTCAATCCCCATGCGGGGGAAGGCGGCGCAATCGGCCGCGAGGACATCGAGGAGATCGCGCCGGCGATTGCGTTGTTGCAGCGCGAGGGCATCGATGCCCATGGCCCCCTGCCCGCCGATACGGTGTTTCACCCGCCGCACTGGCGGCGCTACGATGCGGTGATCGCCATGTATCACGATCAGGCGCTGATCCCGATCAAGACGCTGGCCTTCGACGAGGGCGTCAATGTCACCCTGGGGTTGCCCATCGTGCGTACGTCGCCCGATCACGGCACCGCATTCGATCTGGCCGGCACCGGCAAGGCCTCCGCCAAGAGCATGTTGGCCGCGATCAGGCTTGCGGACCAGTTGAGCCGTCCACGGGCATGAGCGCATTGGACGAACTTCCCCCACTGCGCGAGGTCATTGCCGCGCACGGCCTGAGCGCCCGCAAGGAACTGGGGCAGAACTTCCTGCTGGACCTCAACCTGACGCGGCGGATCGCGCGCGCCTCGGGTCCGCTCGAAGGGGTAACCGTGATCGAGGTCGGCCCCGGACCGGGCGGCCTCACCCGTGCACTGCTCATCGAAGGCGCGCGCAAGGTCATCGCCATCGAGCGCGACCGGCGCGCCCTGCCCGCCCTTGAAGAGATCGCGGCGGCCTGTCCCGGGCGGCTGGACATCATCGAGGGCGATGCGCTCGAAATCGACTACGAAGCGCTGGCGGACGGGCCGACACGCATCGTCGCCAACCTGCCCTACAATATCGCAACGCCGCTTCTGACCGGCTGGCTGGGGCTGGAGCCGTGGCCGCCGTTCTTCGAGAGCCTGACGCTGATGTTCCAGCGCGAGGTGGCGGAGCGGATCTGCGCCAGGCCCGGAGACAAGCCTTACGGGCGTCTCGCCGTGCTTGCCGGGTGGCGTACCGATGCCCGCATTGCGTTCAATCTCGCCCGCTCGGCCTTTACCCCTCCGCCGAAGGTCACCTCTTCGGTCGTGCATCTCAAACCCAGGCCGGTCGAAGCCGGGCTGCCCGTAAGGGTGCTGGAAGCGGTCACCCAGGCCGCCTTCGGCCAGCGCCGCAAGATGGTTCGCCAAAGCCTGAAAAGCCTCGGAGTGCCGGTCGAGGCGCTGCTTGATGCGGCCGGTCTTGCCGGCACCGAACGTGCCGAGGAATTGCCGGTGAGCGCGTTCCTGGCGATGGCGCGGACGGTCGTCGCCATGCGAAATGCGGCTTCACACGCCGATTCTGCCACTCATTAGATTGAATCAATCTCGTCCTGCAAGCCTTTGACAAAGCTTGCGAAATCGAAGGTTGAATCGCGCCGGGCGCGCAGTTGCGCGACGAAGGCGGCAAGCCCGCCGGGATTGGTGCGCGCTTGCCGGGCGTCCTTGAGGATCTCGGCGACGCGGTCGCAGCTTTCCTGCAGGTCGGCATTGATCAGCACCGTGTCATACTCATGCCAATGCGCCATCTCCTTGCGGGCATTGCGCAGACGCCGGTCGATCACCTCGTCGCTGTCCTGGGCGCGGTGCAGCAGGCGCGATCGCAATTCGGCAATCGAGGGGGGCAGGATGAAGATGGTCACCATGTCGTCCCGGCACCGCTCGTAGAGCTGCAGCGTTCCCTGGTAATCGATATCGAAGATGATGTCCCTGCCGGCGGCGAGTTGGTCCTCGACCTCGCCGCGGGGCGTTCCGTAGAAATTGTCGTGCACCTCGGCGGATTCGAGCAGTTCCCCCGCGTCGCGCATGCGCTGGAATTCCGCCACATCGATGAAATGGTAGTGAACGTGGTTCATCTCGTCGGTACGGCGCTTACGGGTCGTCACCGACACGGACAGCGAGGTATTGGCGTCCTGATTGAGGATCGTCCTGGTGATCGAGGTCTTGCCGGCTCCCGAGGGCGAGGCGATGACCAGCATGATGCCCCGGCGCGAGGTTTGCATTGCGGCAATGTCTCCGGTTCGGCGGCGCTTGCGGACCTGACGGCCCGGCCGCCCCTACTCGATATTCTGAATCTGCTCGCGTAGTTGATCGATCACCGCCTTGAGGTCAAGTCCGATAGCCGTCAGTTCGACCGAATTGGACTTTGCGCACAAGGTGTTGGCCTCGCGGTTGAATTCCTGCGACAAAAAGTCGAGCCGGCGCCCCACCGCCACGCCCTCTGCAACAAGCTGCCTCGCCGCCGCGACATGGGCGAAGAGGCGGTCGAGTTCCTCGCGGATATCGCTCTTGGTGACCAGCAGCATCGCTTCCTGGTAGAGCTTTTCCTCGCCCAGGGTGCTGCCGGCTTCGGCAAGGTCGGCCAATTGCTGGCGCAAGCGCGCGATCACCGCCTCGCGGGTGCGGGAGGGATGCGCCTCGGCCTGCCGGGCCAGGTCCTCGATGCGGTCGATCTGTGCCGACAGGACCGCGCCGAGCCGTTCACCCTCGGTGCGGCGGGCTTCGATCAGGTCCCTGAGCGCGCTGTCGATGCAATCGAGGACCGCGGCGTGCAGATCTTCGTCCCGATGCGCGTCGATCGGGCGCTCACGGATGTCGAGAACGCCCTTGATCGCCAATATCCCGTCGAGCCGGGGCGGTTGCGCCTCGATGCGCCCCGAAAGATCGTCGAGCGCAGCAAGTATGGCAGCGAGCGCCTGTTCGTTGATGACCACTTCGCCCGAACTCTGCTCGCGTTCCAGCGTCATCGACACGCTGACGGCGCCGCGCGCCAGGCGATCGGAAATGCGGCGGCGGATTTCGGCTTCGAGCGAATCGAGCCCCGGGGCGAGCCGCATCCGCAAGTCGAGCCCCCGGGCATTGACCGAGCGGATTTCACAAACGATTCCGCAACCCGAAGCCGCGCCCTCGGCGCGGGCATATCCGGTCATGCTGGCGACGGGCTGGGTCATCTCGCTCTCCGGTTGGCGTTCAGTTCGCCGAAGCGGGCGCGGCGCCTGCATCGCCGGACTGGGCCGCCTGATCGGCTTCCACCGCATCCTTGGCCGCCTGCGCGTCGGCCTCGGCGGCTGCGGCCTGCTGTTTTTCGATGGCGCGCCACTTGGCCACGTTCTTGCGATGCTCAGCGTAGGTGGCGGCAAACAGATGCCCGTCGGAAGGCGATGCGCCCGCGGCGACGAAGTAGAGATCTTTCGTGTCGGCCGGATTGGCGACCGCCTCGAGCGAATCGAGGCCGGGATTGGCGATCGGCCCGGGCGGCAATCCGTCGATCTGGTATGTGTTGTAGGGCGTCTTCGCCTCGATCTCGGATTGTTTCAGGCCCCGACCCAGCGGCCCCTGTCCCTGGGTGATCCCGTAGATCGTGGTCGGGTCGGACTGAAGCCGCATCTTCTTCTTGAGCCGGTTGATGAACACCGCCGCGACGCGCGGGCGCTCACCGGCAACACCGGTCTCCTTTTCCACGATGGAGGCAAGGGTCACCAGTTCCTCAGGCGTCTTGAGCGGCAGGTCGGGCGCGCGATTGGCCCAGACCTGCTTCAGCGCCTCGGCCTGTGCGGCCTGCATCTGGTCGATAATCGCCTGCCGGCTGGCGCCCTTCTCGAAATTGTAGGTATTGGGCATGAGCGAGCCTTCCGGGGGTACCGCGGAAATCTCGCCGCTCAAGTCGGTATCGGCGTTCAGCCGAGACACAACCTGCCAGGAGGTGAACCCTTCGGGAATGGTGATGGAATACTGGATCGGGCGGCCCTCGGTGAGTTCGCGCAGCACGTCCTCCATGCTCGCATTGGCGGTGATCCTGTATTCGCCATGCCTGAGGCTCGACTGCTTTTTCAGCGCCATCGCCCCCAGCCGGAAGATCCAGGCGTTGCTCACGACGCCATCCGATTGCAGGTTCTCCGCGATGGTGCCGAGCGACTGTCCCCGTTCCACGGTGAACGTTGTATCGGCCGAAACCGGGCCCGGCACGTAGAATTCGCGCGCGCCGTAGACAACGGCGCCGCCCACGATCAGCACACCGAGCACGACGAGGGTCAGCGTGGCATTTATCAGGTCGATGATGCCGCGGCGCTTGCGTTGCTTTTTCCTGCGATCAGCCATGCGAGCCAGCCTGCTCCCGGTTGCGGTGCCCGGGACGTGGTTTTCCCCCGGACATGTCCATCGAAAATTGCCCGCGCCGCCGACGGACGCCAACCGCAGCACGATGCACAGGCACTGCGGTCGGGCAATTGTTCAAAGGATTGCGTCGAAGACAAGGGGGCACGGCCCCGCGTCACAGAAAAGCGTCAGGCGACCTTGCGGAAGATCAGCGTGGCATTGGTGCCGCCGAAACCGAAGGAATTGGACAGGGTCACGTTGATCTCACGCTTGCGGGCCGTCCTGGGCACCAGGTCGATGGCCGTATCCACCGACGGATTCTCGAGATTGAGGGTGGGCGGGGCAATTCCGTCGCGCATGGCCAGCAGCGAGAAGACCGCTTCCACCGCCCCCGCGGCACCGAGCAGGTGCCCGACCGCGGACTTGGTGGAGGACATGGTCACGGTTTCTGCGGCGTCGCCCAGCATGCGGGTTACCGCGCCCAGTTCGATCTCGTCGCCCAAAGGCGTCGAGGTGCCATGGGCGTTGATGTAGTCGATCTCGGACGGAGCGATGCCGGCCCGCTTGACCGCCGCCATCATGCACCGATATCCGCCGTCGCCGTCTTCGGACGGGGCGGTGATGTGGAACGCGTCGCCAGACAGGCCGTAGCCGATGACTTCGCCATAGATCCTGGCGCCGCGCGCCTTGGCGTGCTCGTAGTCCTCGAGCACGACCACGCCGGCGCCCTCGCCCATCACGAAGCCGTCGCGGTCCTTGTCATAGGGGCGCGAGGCTTCTTCCGGCCGGTCGTTGTAGCCGGTGGACAGTGCCCTGAGCGCCGAGAAGCCGGCGACGGACAGGCGATTGACCGGCGACTCGGCGCCGCCGGCCAGCATCACGTCGGCGTCGCCCAGCGCAATCAGACGCGCCGCGTCGCCTATGGCGTGGGTGCCTGTGGCGCAGGCGGTGACCACGGAATGGTTCGGCCCCTTCAGGCCGAAGCGGATCGAGACGTGCCCCGACGCCAGGTTGATCAGCCGCCCCGGTATGAAGAAGGGGCTGACCCGGCGCGGGCCGCGTTCGTGAAGCGTGATCGAGGCATCGAAGATGCCGCCGATGCCACCGATACCCGAGCCGATCAGAACGCCCGTGCGCTCCTGCTGCAGCTGGGTTTTCGCTTCGTAGCCGCTGTCGGCCAGCGCCTGGGAGGCCGCCGCCATCGCAAACACGATGAAGGGATCGACCTTGCGCTGTTCCTTGGGCTCCATCCAGTCGTCGGGATTATAGGCTCCGTCTTCCTGGTTGCCGAGCGGTATGCGGCCCGCGATCTGGCAGGCGAGATCGTCGACCTGGAAGTCGTCGATTCGCTTTATGCCGCTCCTGGAGGCAATCAGATTGGCCCACACGGTTTCATGACCGGAACCCAGCGGGCTGACCAGTCCGAGTCCCGTTACGACGACCCTGCGCAATTCCATGGTCAGTGCAGCTGCCCGAGGGTCAGCCGACAGCCTTGGTCAGGAATGAAACCGCATCGCCAAAGGTCTGGATGGATTCGGCGGCGTCATCGGGGATCTCGACCGAGAACTCTTCCTCGAAAGCCATCACCAGTTCGACCTGGTCAAGCGAGTCCGCGCCCAGATCGTCGATGAAGCTGGCCTTCTCGGTCACCTTTTCGGGCTCGACATTGAGGTGCTCGACGACAATCTTGCGAACCCGATCAGCGATATCGCTCATAACTCGTATCCTTCCACCTAAACGGTTGGTCTTATCAATCTGACGCCTTGCCAGCCTTCCTTCAACCGGTAAGGCAGTGGCAGAAGCCGCATTCCGGGCCCTGGTTGCGGGACCGTCCCGCACCCCTCCGGCACGCAGTGAGGGCGGCCATTAACACACTTTCCCCCCTTTGACTATATAGGCGGGGGCGCCGTTTCAAACCCTCAAATCATCACCATTCCACCGTTCACATTCAACGTGTGACCGGTCACATAGCCCGCGGAATCGGAAGCCAGAAACACCGCGCAGCTCGCCACTTCCTCGGCGTTGCCCAGGCGCGCGGCCGGGATCTTCGCCAGAATGGCCTCGCGCTGCCTGTCGTTGAGTTCGTCGGTCATGGCCGAGGCAATGAAGCCCGGCGCGATGGTATTCACCGTGATGTTGCGCGAGGCGACCTCGTGCGCCAGCGCCTTGGACATGCCGATCAGGCCCGCCTTGGACGCGGCATAATTGCCCTGGCCGGGATTGCCCGTCACCCCCACCACCGACGTAATCGATATGATGCGGCCGAAACGCTGCTTCATCATGCCCCGCAAGGCCGCCCGGCACAGGTGGAATGCTGCGGTCAGGTTCACCGCCAGCACGCTGTCCCACTCATCGTCCTTCATGCGCATGAAGATATTGTCGCGGGTGATGCCGGCATTGTTGACCAGGATGTCGAGGCCGCCCATCGCCGCTTCCGCGTCCGGCACCAGCCTGTCCACCGCCGACAGGTCGGAAAGATTGCAGGGCAGGATGTGGGTCTTGCCCGAAATCGAAGCCGCAGTTGCCTCCAGCGCCTCGACACGGGTGCCGCTCAGCGCGACCTCGGCGCCCTGGGCGGCGAGCGCCGTGGCAATGGCCCGGCCGATGCCGCCACTTGCTCCGGTTACCAGCGCGCGCTTTCCAGTCAGATCGAACATTGGCATTTCCTTGTTGTGGCCTGGTGCCAGGCTCAGTTCCCCAAAGTATCCACGAAGCTGTCGATGTCGGCAGGCGTGTTCACCGCGACCGCAGCCACATCGGCAGCGATACGCCGGGCCAAGCCGGTCAGCACCTTGCCGCTCCCCAGTTCGGCAAAAGCCGTCACGCCTCCCTCGCCGGCCAGCCAGCCGATGCTTTCGGTCCAGCGCACCATGCCCGTCACCTGCTCGACCAGCCTTTGGCGGATTTCGGCGGGATCGCTGATCGGGGCGGCGAGCACGTTGGCCACCAGCGGCACGGCCGGGGCATGCATGCTCACCTGCCCCAGCGCGTGGGCCATGGCCTCGGCGGCCGGCGCCATCAGGCGGCAATGGAACGGCGCGGAAACCGGCAGGAGCAGGGCGCGCTTGGCGCCACGGGCCTTGGCGATCTCGATGGCCCTGTCGATTGCCGCGGTGCTTCCGGAAACCACGATCTGGCCCGGCGAATTGTCGTTGGCGACGTCGCAGACTTCGCCTTGCGCCGCCTCCTCGGCGATTTCGCGCACCGTTGGCATGTCGAGATTGAGGATCGCGGCCATCGCGCCATCGCCAACCGGCACGGCCTGCTGCATCGCGCGGCCCCGCACCTGGAGCAGGCGGGCCGCATCTGCCAGGGAAAAGGTGCCGGCGGCGCAAAGCGCCGAATATTCACCGAGCGAATGGCCGGCGACGTAAGAGCAGTCGGACGCAATGCGTACGCCCCTCGCCTCAAGCACCCGCACCACCGCCATCGAAACCGCCATCAGCGCGGGCTGGGCGTTCTCGGTGAGCCGCAGGGTCTCGTCCGGCCCCTCGAACATGATGGTGGAGAGCTTCGCGCCCAGCGCATCGTCGACCTCGTCGAAGACCGCGCGCGCCTCGGGATAGGCTTGCGCAAGATCGCGGCCCATGCCGACGGCCTGGCTACCCTGTCCGGGAAATGTGAAAGCACGCCTGGTCATGAATCCCCCGAAAATCGCCGATTACCGGTGCCGCAGCCTGAGAGGCGAGCGTAAGCCGTGCCCGTTGCCGCTGGCAAGTGGGCGCTGCCATTGCCTCACCGAAGCGGCCAAGTCAACATGCGCCGTCGCGCGCGGCGCACCGCAAGGCCGCCGCGAAAAGGGGCAAGGCCCTTGCTCTTTGCGCAGTTTGGCACTATTGACCGCTTCGCATTCGTTTGGCCGGGGGCTGAACGGAGGGTCGGCTTTTGCCGGCAGGGCTTGGTCCCGGCCTCCCGTGTTCCCGCTCTTTGCAAGACTGCTTTGACGCCTTTTCCAGGCTTCGAAGGGGCTCCGCGCCAGCGATGCGAGTTGATAACGAGGATGAGAAAGGCGTTACATGCCCCTCTACGAGCATATCTATCTGGCGCGCCAGGACGTGAGCGCGCAGCAGGTCGAAGACCTGACCAAGACCTATACCGAGCTTCTGTCGGCCAATGGCGGCAAGGTGACCAAGACCGAATACTGGGGTCTGAAGTCGCTTTCCTACCGCGTGCGCAAGAACCGCAAGGCCCACTACTGCCTGCTCAATATCGACGCCCCGCCGGCCGCCGTTGCCGAGATGGAGCGCCAGATGCGCATCAATGAAGACGTCCTGCGTTTCCTCACGGTGCGCGTCGACGAGCTTGAGGAAGGCCCCTCGGCCATGATGCAGAAGCGCGATCGCGACGACCGCCCGGACCGCGGCGACCGCCGCCCGCCGCGCCGGTCATAAGGAGGACTGAACCATGGCCATTCGCAATCTGACCACGACCCAGGTTCGCCGCCCGTTCCAGCGTCGCCGCAAGACCTGCCCGTTCTCCGGCCCGAACGCCCCCAAGATCGACTACAAGGACGTTCGCCTGCTGCAGCGCTACGTTTCGGAGCGCGGCAAGATCGTGCCGAGCCGCATCACCGCGGTTTCCGCCAAGAAGCAGCGCGAGCTGGCCCGTGCCATCAAGCGCGCGCGGTTCCTTGGCCTGCTGCCCTACGCGGTCAGCTGATCCCCGGTTTGCGCGGGCGGCGACTGAATTCGCCCGCGCGCCCTGCCCCGCATCGCCGGGGCGCTGGAGCACCGGAATGAGCCGGCGCTTCTAACCGCCGAAACGGCGGGACAGCATGGAGAAAGACAAATGAAAGTCATCCTTCTCGAGCGGCTTGGCCGCGTCGGTCACATTGGCGACGAAGTCAATGTGCGCGACGGTTTCGCCCGCAATTTCCTTCTGCCGCAGGGCAAGGCGCTGCGCGCCACCCAGGCAAATCGCGCCAAGTTCGAATCCGAGCGCCAGATCATCGAACAGCGCAATGCCGAACGCCGCGAAGCCGCTGCAGGCATCGCCGCGGGCCTGAACGGGCATTCGGTGATCATGGTCCGGCAGGCGGCCGAAACCGGTCAGCTCTATGGTTCGGTTTCCTCGCGTGACATCGCCGACGCGCTGGCCGCGGACGGCTTCAGCGTGCAGCGCGCGCAGGTCGATCTCGTATCGCCGATCAAGACCGTCGGCCTGCATAAGGTCGCCCTCAAGCTTCACGCCGAGGTCGAGGTTTCGGTTTCGGTCAACGTGGCGCGCTCCGAGGAAGAGGCCGAGCGTCAGGCGCGTGGCGAGGACCTGACCGTCCTCTCCTATGACGACGAGGACGAGGTTGCGGTCGAGGAAGAGGCGGCAGCCGAAGAGGAAGCCCCCGAATCCGAGAGCGCGGCGCTTGCCGAGGAAGCCGAGCGGGCCGCCGACGCCTGATCGCGTCCGATACGGCTCAGGAATGCGCAAGGCCCGGGAGCGATCCCGGGCCTTGTCCGTTTGGGAAGGCGCGCCTTCAAGGGGCTACCTATTTCTCCTGTATCGTCTGGATGTAATAGACGAGTTCGAGCACCCTGGCCCTTATCATCTGCTCCTGGCTGCCAATGCTGCCCGGGGCTTCCACCGCCGTGCGGTAACGGTCGCCCCAGACCGGCATGTCATTGCCGTGGGCCCGGACGACCGAGCGCCCGTCGATGATCTGGAAGACCTTGAGGAACGGATATTCGCCACGATTGTTCTTGGCGAGCATCGTGAGATCCGGAGGGGCCACGGTGAGATAGCTGGCGATCGGGCCGTCGCCCTTGGCATCCAGCCCGTGGCAACTGGCGCACGAAATCCGGAACTCGTCAGCGCCCATCCTGTCGTCCTGCGCGAACGCAGGCATGGTCGCAAACCCCGCACCTACCGCCGCGAGGAACAATAACTTTGTCATACTGTGTCGAATAACAGTCATTCTATTCACTCCTCCCGATTACCGACAGTCCATACGTTCAGATACTTGGAGACTATCGCACCAAACGGGCGGTGTTTTCTTGACCCACATCAAGCCGGGGTTGGCGGCCTGCCCGCCGCTCCCCGATCGCCCGTAAGGGGGCCGGACAGGTTTTTCCCCGCAATCCCCCACACAAAATCGGACCGGAGCGTTTTTTGTCCGAGACCGGCCTCCGGGACTGTCGCCGCGCCCGGCTTAGGGTTAAGACAATGTTAAGGGTTTGGGGCGTGATCTCTCGAACAGGCAGCACCGGCGCAGGATAAGCGGGCGGTTCCGGCTCGCTTACGGTTGGACGGGGCGGCGAGGACGCGCGACACTGACGGTGTCGAGCGAATCACTTGCCCGCGCTCCGGCTCCGGCGCCCGGCTTGCCGGATCAGCCTTCAAGGCCCTTGCGCGGCACATCGGACTTGGGGATTTACGACAATGGTGGCGGTACAGCGGCTTCATCCACAAAAGGAGGAAAGCTACAGGGTTGCACCGCACAATGTTGAGGCCGAGCAGGCGCTTCTGGGCGCGATCATGGTCAACAACGAGGCGTTCTACCGGGTCTCGGATTTTCTGCTCGGCGAACACTTCTACGAACCGATTCACCGCGAGATCTATGAGGTTTGCGGCAAGATCATCCGGGCCGGCAAGACCGCAACCCCCATCACCGCGAAGACTTTTCTTCCCGACGACCTGATCGCCGACATCACGATGGCGCAGTATCTGGCGCGCCTCGCCGCCGAAGCGACGACCGTGATCAATGCCTATGACTACGGACGTACGGTCTACGATCTGGCGCTGCGGCGCGCGCTGATCCTGATCGGCGAGGAGATGACCGAGGTCGCCTACGAGGCCGATGTCGAGGCGACGCCTTCCAGGCAGATCGAAGAGGCCGAGAAGCGCCTGTTCGAACTGGCCGAAAAGGGCAACTATAACAGCGGATTCCAGGGGTTTTCGCTCGCCCTGCAGGCCGCGATCGAAATGGCGGGGGAAGCTTATAGCCGCGACGGCTCGCTTTCGGGCACGGCCACCGGCCTGACCGATCTCGACCGGCAGATGGGCGGTTTGCAGCGCTCGGACCTGATCATCCTTGCGGGGCGCCCGGGCATGGCCAAGACCTCGCTCGCCACCAATATCGCATTCAGCGTGGCCCAGGCCTACAAGGCGGAGCCGACGCCTGACGGGCACATGCGCACGGTCAACGGCGGCGTGGTGGGCTTCTTCTCGCTCGAAATGAGCGCGGAGCAGCTTGCAACGCGTATTCTTTCCGCGGAATCGGGCATTTCTTCCTCCGATATCCGGCGCGGCAATATCCACGAGAGCCAGTTCTCGAAGCTGGTCGATACCTCGCGTATCCTCGAGCGGGTGCCCCTGTTCATCGACGATACCGGTGGATTGAGCGTGGCCCAGCTCGCGGCGCGGGCCCGACGGCTGAAGCGCCAGAAGGGCCTCGACCTGCTGATCATCGACTATTTGCAGCTTCTGTCCGGTTCTGGCCGGCGCAGCGACAACCGCGTGCAGGAACTCACCGAGATCACCACCACGCTCAAGGCTCTGGCCAAGGAGCTGGAAATCCCGATCATCGCGTTGTCCCAGCTTTCCCGCCAGGTCGAATCGCGCGACGACAAGCGGCCGCAGCTTTCCGACCTTCGCGAATCCGGCTCCATCGAGCAGGACGCGGACGTGGTGCTGTTCATCTATCGTGACGAATACTACCTGAAGAACAAGGAACCCAAGGAAGGCACGCCCGAGCACCTTGCCTGGCAGGGGGAGATGGAAAAGGTGCACGGACTGGCCGAGGTCATCATTGGCAAGCAGCGTCACGGACCGACCGGAACGGTGCGGCTGATGTTCGAGGCCAACCTGACCAAGTTCACAAATCTCGCCCCCAATGATTACTATTCGGCCCGGATCGAGGACTGATGAACGACATTTCAGCGCAAACCGGGCTGACGGGACGCCTCACCGTCGATCTCGGCGCGATCGTGAGAAACTGGCGGGCCCTGGACAAGGTGAGCGAAGGGGTGCTGACCGGGGCGGTCGTGAAGGCCGACGCCTACGGGGTGGGCCTTGTTCCTGCCTCGCGGGCCCTGTTCGCGGCCGGCGCACGCTTCTTCTTTGTTGCGACGCCGGACGAGGCGGTCAACCTCAGATCCGCCCTGCCGGAGGCGCACATCTTCGTGCTCGATGGCCTCTACCCCGGCGCGGCGGCGCTCTATGCGCACGAGCGGCTGATGCCCGCGATCTGCTCGCTGGGCATGCTGGAGGAATGGCTGCGCTATTGCGCGGAAAAGGGGCAGGCGTTCCCCGCCGCGCTGCATTTCGACACCGGGATGAACAGGCTCGGGATCAGGCTGGGGGAACTGTCGATCGTGCGCGGCCACATGGCGCAACTGGGCTACCAGCCGCAGATGGTCATGAGCCATTTCGCCTGCGCAGACCAGCCCAGCCATGAAAAGAACCGCACGCAACTGGCGCTTTTCCAGTCGCTGATGACCCAATTCCCCAACATTCCGGCCTCCATGGCCAATTCCGCCGCGCTGATGACATCGCGCGCGCATCACTTCCAGCTGGTGCGTCCCGGTATCGCCCTGTTCGGCGGACGCGCGGTGAGCGGACGGCGCAACCCGATGATGCCCACGGTGCGGCTGGAGATCCCCATCCTGCAGGTCAAGGAGGCAAAGACCGGCGAGACGGTGGGTTACGGCGCAACCCAGACCCTGACCCGGGACAGCCGGCTCGCCATTCTCGGCATTGGCTATGCCGACGGGCTGTTTCGCGCGCTTTCGGGCTCCAACACCCGGCCGGGCGGCAAGGTGGCGATCAGGGGCAAGCCCTGCCCCATTCTTGGGCGCGTTTCCATGGACCTTGTGGTGGTCGATATTACCGAGCTTGGCGGCGATATCCCCCTGCCCGGCGAAATGGCCGAAGTGCTCGGCAACACCGTGATGGTGGACGACCTTGCCGATGCCGCGGGCACCATCGGCTATGAGATCCTCACCTCGCTCAAGGGGCGCTATCCGCGCGAGTACATCAACGCACCTCTCGCAATGGGCGCCTGATCCGGCCATGGCCCGCTCCCGGCTCAGCTATGTCTGCCAATCCTGCGGCGCGGTCTCGGCGCGCTGGACCGGCCGCTGCGAGAATTGCGGCGAATGGAATACCATCGTCGAGGAGGTCACGGACGGCGGCGTCGGGGGCGGCCCCAAGACGGCGAAGGCGGCCGGCCGGCCGGTCGAACTGGTGTCGCTGGCCGGCGAGATGGAAGATGCGGCGCGGGTCGAAACGGGCATCATCGAACTTGACCGGGTGACGGGTGGCGGTTTCGTGCGCGGATCGACGCTGCTGGTCGGCGGCGATCCCGGCATCGGCAAGTCGACGCTATTATTGCAGGCCGCGGCGGCGCTGGTGGAGAGCGGACGGCGTGTCGTCTACGTTTCCGGCGAGGAGGCGGTGGCGCAGGTGCGGCTGAGGGCGTCGCGGCTGGGCCTTGCCGACCGGGCGGTGGAACTTGCCAGCGAGACCAATGTGGAGACGATCCTGGCCACGCTCCAGCATGGCAGCGCGCCCGATCTCGTCATCATCGACAGTATCCAGACCCTGTGGACCGACCGGGTGGACAGCGCGCCCGGCACGGTGACCCAGGTGCGCACCAGCGCCCAGGCCATGACCCGTTTCGCCAAGAAGAGCGGCGCGGCCGTGGTTCTTGTGGGGCACGTCACCAAGGATGGGCAGATCGCCGGGCCTCGCGTGGTCGAGCATATGGTCGATGCCGTGCTCTATTTCGAGGGGGATGCCAGCCACACCTTCCGCATCCTGCGCGGGGTGAAGAACCGCTATGGCCCGACAGATGAGATCGGCGTGTTCGAGATGACCACGCTGGGGCTGCGCGAGGTGAGCAATCCGTCCGCCCTGTTCCTCGACCAGCGCGACAAGGATGCGGCAGGGTCGGCCGTATTCGCCGGGATGGAAGGCACAAGGCCGGTGCTGGTCGAAATCCAGGCCCTCGTGGCGCCCTCGCCGCTGGGTACGCCGCGACGCGCGGTCGTGGGCTGGGATTCGAGCCGTCTGTCCATGGTGCTCGCCGTGCTCGAGACGCGCTGCGGCGTCCGGATCGGAGCCAACGACATCTATCTCAACGTGGCGGGCGGGCTCAAGATCAACGAACCGGCGGCAGACCTTGCGGTTGCGGCGGCCCTGATCTCGTCGCTGACCGGAGCGCCCTTGCCGCCCGACACGGTCTATTTCGGCGAAATCAGCCTTTCGGGCGGGGTGCGCCCGGTCGTCCACACGCCCTTGCGGCTGCGGGAGGCCTCGAAACTGGGTTTTTCGGCCGCCTGCACCGCCCAATTGGGTTCGCGCGAACGCGGTAGCGGCGAGATTTACGTGCACGAATTCAACGCGCTGGCCGATCTCGTCGGCCGCATCGCGGCCGGGGCGCCGCAGCGCGAAGGGGATGATTAGGGGTAAGTGCCGCTCGGCCCTTGGATTTGGGCGCGGAAGCGGATAAACGAAGCGCTTGTCAGCAACTCGCGGGGTCTTGGGTTCATGTTCACCGCTTTCGACGTCGGCGTCGGCGTCCTCGTCCTGATCTCGGCCCTTCTGGCGACCGTGCGCGGCCTGACGCGCGAAGTGCTGTCCTTGTTGACCTGGGCCGGCTCGGCAGCCCTGGCGGTCTATATGTGGCACTATCACCCCGAGATCGCGCGCGGCTACATTCGCGAACAGGTCGTGGCCGACGTGACAACTGTGGCGGCGACCTTCCTGGTCTCGCTGATCGTGCTGCACCTGCTCACCATGCGGATCGCCGATTTCGTGGTCGATTCCAAGATCGGCCCGCTCGACCGCACGCTCGGCTTCGTGTTCGGCGCGGCGCGGGGGCTCCTGATCGCGGTGGTGGTGGTGGTGTTCGGGCAATGGCTGTTTTCCAACAACCTGCCCTCCTGGGCGCAAGGGTCGAAGTCCCTGCCCATGCTTTCGAGCTTTGGTGACGGGTTGATCGCGGTGCTGCCCAACGATCTGGAACAGCAGGTCAACGACATGCTGCAGCGCGGCGGCGCCCCCGACCAGCTGCAGGCCGGCGACAATCCGGGCGACCAGAGCACCGACCTGGGCGAACAGGAACTGGGGTCGGATACGCTGGAGAATGGCGCCCCGCCCCCGGACGGCGGAACCGGCGCCGGTCAGTAACGGGCCTGTGCCCGCCACGCAAGCTGTCGGCTTGCATCGTGTGGCGCTTGGCCGTAAGGGTGGCCTTGCGGGACCGGGCCCGCGCAGCATCGAACAGGTGACAGCTTGGCTGGAAAAGCGGAGTCGACCGATATGCGGGACGACCAGTTCTCTCTCGATTTCGACGGTGACACGCTGCGCGAGGAGTGCGGCGTATTCGGCATTCTGGGCAATGCCGACGCGGCGGCGCTGACCGCGCTGGGCCTGCATTCGCTGCAGCATCGCGGGCAGGAAGCGGCCGGGGTCGTCACCTTCGACGGCCAGCATTTCCATTCAGAGCGGCATCTGGGTCTGGTTGGCGACCACTTCACCGACCCCTCGATCATCTCGCGGCTGCCGGGCAGCGCGGCCATGGGCCATGTGCGCTATTCGACCACGGGGGAAACCCTGCTGCGCAACGTCCAGCCGCTGTTTGCCGAACTCGAGGCAGGTGGCATTGCGATTGCCCATAACGGCAATTTCACCAATGGGCTCACGCTGCGCCAGCAACTGATCGCAGACGGGGCGATCTGCCAGTCGACCTCGGACACCGAGGTGGTGCTGCACCTGATCGCCAGGTCCAAGAAGACCAATTCCGGCGAACGGTTCATCGATGCGATCTCGCAGATGGAAGGCGGGTTCTCGCTGGTGGCGCTGACCCGCACCAAGCTGATCGGCGCGCGCGACCCCAACGGGATCCGGCCGCTTGTGCTCGGCGACCTCGACGGCAAGCCGATCTTCGCCTCGGAGACATGCGCGCTCGACATCATCGGCGCGAAATTCGTCCGCGACGTGGAGAATGGCGAAGTCGTCATCTGCGAGACCCAGCCGGACGGCACGATCTCGATCCAGTCGTTCCGCCCCTTCCCCCGGATGCCCGAGCGTATTTGCCTGTTCGAATATGTCTATTTCGCCCGGCCCGACTCCGTTGTCGCCGGACGCAGCGTCTATTCGGTGCGCAAGCGCATGGGCGCGGCCCTGGCCCGCGAAGCGGCGGTCGAGGCCGATGTCGTCGTGCCCGTACCGGATGGCGGCACCCCCGCCGCCATCGGCTATGCGCAGGAAAGCGGCATTCCCTTCGAACTGGGGATCATCCGCAATCACTATGTGGGACGCACCTTCATCGAGCCGACCCAGCAGATCCGGGCGCTCGGCGTACGCCTGAAACACTCGGCCAATCGCGAACAGATCGCGGGGCGGCGCGTCGTGCTGGTCGACGATTCGATCGTACGCGGCACCACGTCGATGAAGATCGTGAGCATGATCCGCGAGGCGGGCGCGCGTGAAGTCCATGTGCGCGTGGCGAGCCCGATGATCACGCATTCGGACTATTACGGGATCGATACGCCGGATCCGGAGAAGCTGCTGGCCAACCAGTTCGCCAATCTGGAGGAAATGTGCCGGCATATCGGAGCGGATTCGCTGCAGTTCCTGTCCATAGAGGGGCTTTATGACGCCGTGGGCGGCCTCACGCGCAACGCGGACCATCCCCAATTTGCCGATCACTGCTTTACCGGCGACTATCCCACCCAGTTGACCGACCTCACCGGCCGCACCAGAAGCGACCCAAAACGGATCTCCTTGCTCAGGGAAGCCGGCTGACATGACCGAACACAAGGATCTGAGCGGGCGCGTGGTGCTCGTCACCGGGGCATCGCGCGGCATCGGATTTTCCGCTGCCCGCGAGGTGGCAAGGCGGGGCGCCCATGTCGTGGCCGTCGCCCGGACTGTCGGCGGCCTCGAGGATCTCGACGACCAGGTGCAGGCGCTCGGCAGCTCGGCCACGCTGGTCCCGCTCGACCTCAAGGACGGGGATGCCATCGACCGGCTCGGTGCGGCGATATTCGAGCGCTGGGGCCATCTTGACGGGTTGATCGGAAATGCCGGCCAATTGGGGATCATCAGCCCCCTGCCCCATATCGACCCGCAGGAATGGGAAAAGGTATTCGCCATCAACGTGACGGCCAATTTCCGGCTGATCCGCTCGATGGACCTGCTCCTGCGCCAGTCCGACGCGGGGCGCCTTGTGTTCGTGTCCTCCGGCGCGGCCAGGGGATGCCATCCGAACTGGGGCGCCTACTCGGCCAGCAAGGCGGCGCTGGACGCCATGATCAAGACCTATGCGGCCGAGATGCAGTCCACCGCGGTCAAGGCGAACATCTTCTATCCCGGCGTCGTGCGCACCGCGATGCGCGCCAAGGCCATGCCCGGAGAAGATCCCGATACCCTGCCCCATCCCGACGAGGTCGCGGGGGCGCTGGTCGACCTGATCGACCCGGGCTACACCGAAACCGGCAAGCTCTACAACGTGCGGACGGGAACGGCCGAAGACCTTTGAGTAGGCGCATTCGGCTTTCGTGAAGAGAGTCAATCGTCGGCGCCAAGGGCCTGTGTCGAAGCGTCTTTTGCCGGTCCGGCGCTTGCCTTCAGCGCAGCAGCCAGCGAAACGCTCTGCGCAGTTCGGCTGCACCGTTGCGCTCGTACCAGCGGCCGTGGGCGATGATTACCCGCTCCGGGTCGAGGGCGATCAAATCGCCAATCAGGGCCCGCAGACGGTCGCGGCGGCGCCAGAAGCCAATGCGCATGTCGCGCGGCATCTGTCCGTCCGGGTCGGCGACGCCGCCGGCGCGGATCAGCCAGCGCATCCACCCCGGATGTACCCGCTTCTGCTCGAAATTCTCGATGAGGTCGGTCAGGATCAGCGTGCGCGTCATGCGATCGAAGAAGATCAATTCGGTCATGAAGTCGCCAACCGCGGCAAACGTGTCGATCCGTTCCGCCCAGGGATAGTCGCCGCGCCCGTTGATCACGTTGAGCGGGAAGTCGAGCCGTCCGCGCGCCGCCTGCTTGACGCGCGGCGCAACGAACACTTCGGCATAGGGATAGGCCTTGTGCCATTGCGGCATCCACCAGTGGTGGATGCGATTGGGCGCGATCAGCCAGAATACCGTGCCAATGGCGCTGATTTCCTCGACCATGTCCCGGGTCAACTCGGTCGGCGAATGCACGAACAGCCGCCCGCCGGGCAGCCGGACAATAGTCATGCGGGTGGGAAACGGCACATGGAACGGCCCGGGCCCGAAGTCGATCGCCGGCCCGTCCACAATCCAGACATTTGCTGCGACCGGCTTGAGCGTGCTGGTCGGTTCATAAAGATCAACCTGGCCGACCATACGCCGAACCTGCCCCCGAATGGACTGCCCTGAAATCTCGCCGCGCACCGGCGCCGGGCGATCCTAATGCGGATTAGTTAACCGCGTTTGCCTTCCTTTGCGAAGGGGTTAGTTCCGCCACGCAGCCACAACCGGAGCGGCACGCCGGGCAGATCGAAGGCCTGGCGCAATCCATTGGCGAGATATCGCACATAGGAGCTGGGCAGGCTGTCGGGCTGCGAGCAGAAGATGATGAAACTGGGGGGCCGGGTCTTGGCCTGCGTCATGTAGCGCAGCCTGATCCGCCGGCCCGAGGATGCGGGCGGGGGATGCCCGTCGACCATTCCCGCCAGCCAGCGATTGAGCCGCGCCGTCGAAATCCGCGCGTTCCAGGTCTTTTCGACCGAAAGCGCCGCGGCCATGAGCTTGTCGAGATTGCGCCCCGTCAGGCCCGAAAGGGTGACCAGCGGCACGCCCTTGACCTGGGGCAGCAGCCGCTCGCAGGCCTCGCGGAGACTGGCAAGCGTTGCCTGCTTGTCCTCGATCAGGTCCCACTTGTTCACCGCGATCACCAGACCACGGCCCTCGCGTTCCACAAGGTCAGCCAGTTGCAGGTCCTGCTTCTCGAAAGGCTGGGTGGCGTCGAGCAGCAAAACCACGATCTCGGCGAACTGGATGGAGCGCAGGGAATCCGAGACCGCCAGCTTTTCGAGCTTCTGCTGCACGCGGGCCCGGCGGCGTATTCCAGCAGTATCGACAAGATGGATGGGGCGCCCGCGCCATTCCCAGGGGACAAGGATGGAGTCGCGGGTGATCCCGGCCTCCGGGCCGGTCAGCAGCCGGTCCTCGCCTACCAGGCGGTTGATCAGCGTCGATTTTCCCGCATTGGGCCGCCCGATGATCGCAACATTGAGCGGTCGTGTCGGATCCCAGCCGATCGCGGGCTTGCCGGTTTCCGGATCGAGATCGACTTCGACGACCGGCTTGAGATCCTCGAATTCGTCCCGCGTGGCATCCACCGCCTCACCGCGACGCTCGGCGGCTTCGTCCACCGCATTGGCGACGATGGCGTAGAGATCGGCAAGACCAAGGCCATGCTCGGCGGAAAGAGCGATCGGCTCCCCGAAACCAAGGGAGAACGCCTCGTTCAGTCCCGGTTCGGCGGCCTTGCCCTCGGCCTTGTTGGCCACAAGATGCACGGGCTTGTCGGCCTTGCGCAGCAATTGGGCGAAATGCTCGTCGACCGGGGTGACGCCGGCCCGCGCATCGATCATGAGCAGGATGACGTCGGCCTCGGCAATGGCCGCCTCGGTCTGCCGGCGCATCCGTGCCTCAAGGCTATCGTCGGTGGCATCCTCGAAGCCGGCCGTGTCGACAATCGTGAAATAGAGATCGCCGATGCGGCCCTGCCCGGCGCGTCGGTCACGGGTGACGCCGGGGGTATCGTCCACCAGCGCGACCTTGCGGCCCACCAGCCTGTTGAACAGGGTGGACTTGCCGACATTGGGGCGGCCGACAATGGCAACAGTCACGGACATCGGCCGGGCCTCGACTAGCGGCGTTGGGTTGGCGGTCAGTTGCCCGCCGGAGCAGCAGCGCCGGCAGCCGGAGCCGCGGCGTCAGCAGCCGGGGCGGCAGCGCCGGCAGCCGGGGCGGCAGGGGTCGTCGCGGCATCGCCAGCGTTCTGGGCGGTGTCGGGCGACTTGGCCCCCTCGGACGCAAGCTGGCCGGTATAGAGCGCCACGCGCAACAGCATCTGCTGGGGCACCTGCGGGTCGGCCGAGATTTCCTTGAACGTGGCAAGCGCGGCATCCAGGTCGCCAGCCTTGTACTGGGCGAGCCCCACCGCCTCGCGCGCGGCGTTGCGCATCGGGTCTTCAGGCGTGATCAGCCCGCCGACGCGCGCCTTGACAGCCTCGACGTCACCCTCGTCGACCAGCAGATAGCCTGCAAGCACCAGTGCGAGTTCGCGCAGCCGCGTGTCGGTCAGGGTCGAGCTCAGCGCGTCATAGGCGGCCACGGCTTCCTTGGTCTTGCCGTCCTGGGCAAGCAGATCGGCCTGCTTGAAGCGGGCGAGCGTGGGGTAGCCGCCCGAGCCGCTGGCAACCACTTCGTTCAGCGCCGCCTGGGCGTCGGCCATGTCACCCTTGGAGACCTTGTCCAGCGCCGCGAAGAAGGCATCGGACGAGCGCGCCGCCACCGACTGCCTGTACCAGCTCCAGCCCTCGTATCCCGCCACGAGCAGGACGATGGCAATCGCCCCGCCGATGACGAAGGGGGCATAGCGCTGCCAGAATTGGCGCATGCGATCGCTGCGCAGTTCTTCTTCGACTTCGTGAAAGATCGATTGTTCCGACATGTCTGGCTCTGGCTGGTTATGCGTTGCGGCGCCGAGGGTTCGGCAAATACGATGGTCGGCCCCGTTTATAGCATGCCACCGGCAAAGGAAAGCGCCTCAAGGGCCCCGGCGGCCAAACGCCCTCCGGCCCCCGATGCCTTGAAACGGGCATGGCAATCGCCGATGCTTCATGGGGGCAAGGAGATGCCGGATGCTGAGACGTCTGCTGCTCTGCGCACTGGTCGCGCTGATCGCCACTCCGGCATGGGCTGCGAACGTGGGCGTGAGCATCGATCTTTCCGAACAGCGCATGCGCGTCAGCATCGATGGCGCGCAAAGATACGCCTGGCCCGTCTCGACCGCCCGGCCAGGATATCGCACACCTGTCGGAACCTTCCATCCCCAGCGCATGTACGCCGAGTACTACTCATTGAAATATGACATGGCGCCAATGCCTTACGCGATCTTCTTCTATTACGGCTACGCCATTCACGGCACCACGGAGATCGCCTCGCTCGGCAGGCCGGTCTCACATGGATGCGTGCGTCTTCATCCGGACAACGCACGCATCCTGTTCGATCTGGTCAAGCGCAACGGGATGGCGAGCACCACGATCCGTATCAGGCCCTGAGCCTCGATCTGCCCCGATCAGGGCCAGATGACCGCGAAGAACAGGATCGCCTGCGCCAACCAGCCCAGTGCGAAAAACAAGGTCCTGATGACGGGGATCCTGAACACATAGACGATCACGTGTCCAAGGCGCGCGAAGAAATAGAGCGCGCAGGCCCCCGCAGTCATGCCCGAATGGACACCGGTTGCCTGCACCGCGAACACCAGCGGCACGAAAATGACGAGGTTTTCGACCGCGTTGTCATGGGCTTTCATCATCCGTTCGGCCCACGGCGATTGCGGCGGTGTATTTGCGTCCGGATAGCCCAGCGTCGCCATCAGGCCGCGCGTGGCTATGCGATCGAGAATGTAGGGGATCCAGAACAGGGCGGTCATGGCGACCGTCAACAGCATCCAGAAGAGTTCCTGCGTCATGGTGACCTCCTCTCTTCACCCGCGCGATGGGCGCGGTCCTTCGCGGAGCCGGGGCGGCCCCGCGTTCGTCAACTCAGCGGCGACACGCCGAACAGGAATTCATGCAGCCAGAACACGAACGCCGCATAGCCCAGCACTCCGGCCACGATGGCCAGCACATCGCCCCTCGCGCCCTTTGAAACTGGCGCTTCGGCATCCCGGCCCGCGACCGAGAAGAAATTGAGGATCGTGTAGGCAAGGAAAACGCCGAACAGGATCACCCCCGCCATGTCCCCATTGGCCAGCAGGTGGCCCGCCGACCACAGCAGCACGCCCAACACCATGGGATGGCGCACGGCCGCCTTGATGTAGCCGGTGGGCGTACTGGAGGCCGCCACCAGCACGAATGCCAGCAACACGAACAGCATAGCCACATGGCGGCCCCAGGCGGGTGGCACATAGACCTGCACCGCCTCGGGGCGGTAGAGCATCCAGCCCCAGACAATGAGCGCAAGCCCCACGAACGAGATGAGCGAATAGGCCCCCTTGTAGGCCTTTTCCCCCATTGCCGAGTGTCGCGCATCGCGCCATTGCGGCAGCACCATTCGCACCGAATGCACGCCGAAAAACACAACCAGTCCAGCAATCAGCACAAGCATTTGCCGACTCCTCCCCGCATTTCGATTCGCGATTGTGCTGCCGCTCGCACCAGTTCGCAAGCCGGCCCCGCCCGGCCCGGCGTTAACGTTCCGGCACGAATGAGGCTGCCAATCCCGAAAGGACAACTATGATCGGGCAAGACCAACCAACGGGAAATCGCCAGGAGCAAGGGACACCGCGTCGAGATCATCGACGTATTTCGCGGGCTGGCGATCCTGATGGTCGTGATGTTCCATTTCACCGCGCGATTGCCGGCCGCCGCACTCAATGTCAGCGACTCGCCGGCGCCGGCTGTATTCTTCGGCTGGATCGGTGTCTATTTCTTTGTCGCGATTTCGGGCTATTGCATCTTTCTGACCCTGGAAAGATCGGCCACCGTCCGGGTGTTCCTTGCCCGCCGTTTCAGCCGCATCTACCCCGCCTTCCTGGCCGCGGCGGCTCTGCTGTTCCTTTATGGCCTTGTCGCCTACATTCCCACCGTCGCAGACGCAGGATATCGGGTGAAGGTGCCCAACGTGGTCGGGCTTGTGTTCAACCTGTTCTTTTTTGGCGAATGGAAGGGCTGGGTGAACGGCTCGTTCTGGTCGGTAGCGGCGGAAGTGAAGTTCTACCTGCTGATCGGGGCGCTGGCGTTTCTCATCCCGGATCACCGTCGGCTGGCGAAGACCTTTACCATTGTCGCACTCGCCGCCGCGCCGGTCTGGATGCTTGCCCAGGCCTCCGATATCGTGCGAAGCGGCAGTTTCATCTTCCCAAGATCATCAATTCGGCCACCGTCGCGCCCCTACCTGCCGTTCTTCGCCCTGGGCATTCTGGGACGCATGCAGATCAAGGGCGAAGCCCTGTCACCCTGGCTGACCGTGGCCGCGCTGGCTGGCATCGGGTTCCTCAGCTACTCGTGGTATCTCCTGCACGAAAATCTGGGGATCAGTTTCCTGTTCACCCTGAACCGCTATCTGCCCAACACGGCGGCGGTTGTGCTCACTGCGGTGGGGACCCTGGTTATCGCCTATGTGTTTGCCCAGGCGGTGGAATGGCGGTTCCGCAAGCCGTTCGAGCGCTTCGCGCTGCTGGTCCTGGACGGCCTGCATACCGGCTTTTCGCGCTTGTTCCGCGGGCGTCCGGCGACCAGCGGGGTTCGCGCCGCCGAGTGAGGTGGGCGCCGCGGCCGACCTCGATGCGTCTGCCATCAATCCGCTCTTATTCGAGCCGACGGTCTCCGTGCGAATCCACATCATGGAAACTCACCGATGCGCCGTCGAACGCTGCTTGCCCTGCTCGCCGGCTCGGTTTGCCTGCCCGCGTCGGCCGCCAACGACGGACTGATCGAGCCGGGCCTGCATATCGTGCCAGGCGGCGAGACGGCGCCAAGGGTCGCGCTGACGCTAGACGCCTGCATGGGTGGCGTCGATCACCGCATTCTCGATGTGCTGGTGGAGCGGCGCATCGCGGCCACGTTGTTCTTAACCGGACGCTGGCTTTCGACCAATTCCGCGGCGCTGGAGACCCTTCTCGCGCATCCCGACCTGTTCGAACTTGAGAACCACGGCGCCATGCACGTTCCCGCGGTCCTGGGCGCCCAGCCGGTCTATGGCATCCGGCCGGCAGGAACGCTTACGGCCATTCGCGCCGAGGTCTCGGGGGGC
>DATCMU010000044.1:0-105178 GCA_036563245.1 Devosiaceae bacterium
TCGGAGCCAATTCGGTCCTGTTCGCCTCAAGCCGTCCGGCCGTTCCCGCCACGCCTTGCGGTCGCCATGCCATCCAACTCGATATAGGATCGGGGTGATGCGCATGGGCTGGACCCGGGGACACCATGGGGCGATGCGAAATTGCCGGCGAAAGGTCATAACCCGATGGAGCGTGAAACCGAGTTGGCATCTGGCCGGGATCTGGCGAAAACAGCAGGCGAGGGGCCGCACGCGACTGGTGTCGATGTCATCGTCGAGGCGCTTGCCACGAGCCGCCACGGCCTGAGCGGCGATGAGAGTGCCGCCCGGCTGCAACGCCATGGGCCCAACCGCCTGCCGGAGGCCAAAAGCCGGGGGCCGCTATTGCGCTTCCTCGCTCAATTCAACAACGCGCTGATCTACGTGCTTCTGGGATCGGCCGTGATCACCGCGGGATTGGGTCATCTTGCGGACACCGCGATAATCCTCGCGGTTGTGGGCGCCAACGCGATCATCGGGTTCATTCAGGAGGGCCGGGCGGAGCAGGCCATGAGCGCCATCCGCGAGATGCTCACGCCACATACCGCGGTGCTTCGGGACGGCCGGCGTATCAGCATTGACAATGCCGAGGTCGTTCCCGGCGATCTCGTCCTGCTGGAGGCCGGAGACAAGGTTCCGGCCGATCTGCGGCTGATCGAAACGGCGGCCCTGCGCATAGAAGAGGCAATCCTGACCGGGGAATCGGTCCCGGTCGAGAAATCGACGCAACCGGTCGCGACCGACGCTCCACTCGGAGACAGGGCCTGCATGGCATTCAGTGGAACGCTCGTCGCCGGCGGTGCCGGGCGCGGTATCGCGGTGGCGACAGGAGCGGACACCGAGATCGGCAAGATCAGCGGCATGCTTTCGCGGGTGGAGACGCTCAGCACGCCGCTTGTGCGGCAAATGGATGTGTTCGCCCGGTGGCTGACGATCCTTATCCTGGTCGTCGCGGCAGTGCTCCTGGCCTACGGGTACTATGTGGGGCACATGCCTTTCGCCGAGCTGTTCATGGCGGTAGTCGGGCTATCAGTTGCGGCAATTCCCGAGGGCCTCCCGGCGGTGCTGACCATCACCCTTGCGGTCGGCGTTCGCGCAATGGCGCAGCGCAACGCGATCGTGCGCCGGCTGCCCGCGATCGAGACTCTGGGCTCGGTGTCGGTCATTTGCACCGACAAGACCGGAACGCTGACCCGAAATGAAATGATGGTCGCTTCGGTTGCGACGGCGGAGCATGTCTATACGATTTCAGGCAACGGCTATGCGCCCCAGGGCAGCATCCGACTGGGCGATGCAAATGTCGAACCGGCCGAATTCGGCATACTGGTGGACCTCGCCCGCGCGGCCGCCTTGTGCAACGATGCGGCGCTGCATTCGCACGCGGATGGCTGGCGGGTTGAAGGCGATCCCATGGAGGGCGCCCTGCAGGCGCTCGCCGGCAAGATCATGCCTGAGGGGAGCGCGTCGTTCGCGAATTGGGCGCGGACGGACATCATCCCCTTCGATGCCAACTCGCGATATATGGCGACGCTTCACCATGATCATGCGGGCAAGGCCGAAATCCACGTGAAAGGCGCACCGGAGCGCATCATTGCCATGTGCTCGAGCCAAAGGGCGACCGACGGAGGTGAAATTCCGGTCGATGCCGACCATTGGGCGCGTGAAATCCAGTCCATTGCATCGCAGGGCCAGCGCGTGCTTGCGTTCGCTGTCCGCGAAGTTCCCGAAAACCATGTGACCGTGAATGAACGGGATATCGACGGCCGACTGGTCCTGATCGGGTTGGCGGGCCTCATCGATCCACCGCGAGGCGAGGCGATAGATGCCGTTGCCGAGTGTCACCGCGCCGGTATCCGGGTGAAGATGATCACCGGTGACCACGCCGGCACGGCGGTGGCCATCGCCAGGCAAATCGGATTGCAGAATCCGGACGGCGTGCTCACAGGTGCGGAAATCGAACTGATGAGCGAACCCGAACTGGCCGCCGCCGTTGTGGAGACCGACGTCTTTGCAAGGACCAGTCCGGAGCAGAAGCTCCGGCTCGTGACGGCCCTGCAGGCGCGCGGGCTGACGGTCGCCATGACGGGCGATGGGGTCAATGATGCGCCGGCCCTCAAGCGGGCGGATGCCGGGGTGGCCATGGGGCGAAAGGGAAGCGAGGCGGCGAAGGAAGCGGCCGAGATCGTGCTCGCGGACGACAATTTCGCCTCTATCGCCGCTGCGGTGCGTGAAGGCCGAACGGTCTATGACAATATCAAGAAGGTCATCAGCTGGACGCTGCCGACAAGCGCAGGCGAAGCGATGACCATCATTGTCGCCCTGTTTCTCGGGCTGGCGCTGCCGATCACTGCCGTCCAGATTCTGTGGGTGAACCTTGTGACCGCGATTACGCTCGGGCTCGCGCTGGCATTCGAGCCGACCGAGGATGATACGATGAACCGCCCGCCGCGCGCCCGGAACCTGCCGATCCTCGGGGGCGCCCTGGCATGGCATGTTGTCCTTGTTTCAGGCCTGTTCCTGGCGGCTGTCTACGGTGTGTTCACTTATGCCACAGACAAGGGGTATCCGGTTGAACTGGCACGGACCATGGCCGTCAACATGCTGGTCGTGCTTGAGATTTTCCATCTCTTCTTCATAAGGAACATCTACGGGACATCCTTGACCTGGAACGCGGTCCGCGGAACGCGTGTGGTCTGGGCGTGTGTCATCGCGGTCACTTCGGCGCAATTCGCGGTGACCTACCTGCCGCCATTGCAGCAGGTATTCGGCACGACAAGCGTCCCGGTTCTCGATGGCTTTTTGCTCGTCGGTATCGGCGTTGTGTTCTTTGCCATCATCGAGGCAGAAAAGCAGTTACGCCTGGCGCTTCGGCGCTAGACCCGCCGATATCGAGAGTTGGCCGGCGACGAGGCTGCGGCAAGCCTCAATCCCTGTTGTTGAAGCGAGCGCGCGCAACCGCGCTGTGATAGCGGCGGCGGATGTCGTCCAGGTCGACGCGGGCCGGCGGCACCTTGAGATCCATGTCCTCGAGCGTGTCGGCGACGATTTCGGAAATGGCGAGATTGCGGAACCACTTGTGGTTGGACGGGATCACAAACCAGGGTGCATGATCGGTCGAGGTCCGCTCGATCGCATCGCGATAGGCTTCCACATATTCAGGCCAACGCAGGCGCTCGGTGTAGTCGCTCTCGGAAATCTTCCACTGTCGCGCGGGGTTTTCCAGCCGCTCCCTGAAGCGCTCCAGTTGCTCTTCGGGGCTGATATGCAGGTAGAACTTGAGGATTCGCGTCCCGTTTTCAGCCAGCAGTTCCTCGAACTCGTTGATCTGGTCGTATCGCTGCGACCAGATCTCTTGGGGAACGAGCCCGTGAACGCGCACCACAAGCACATCCTCGTAGTGCGAGCGGTTGAAGACCACGATCTCGCCCTTTGCCGGACTGCGGGCATGCACCCGCCATAGGTAGTCGTGGGCCAGTTCGTGCGGGGTCGGCTGCTTGAACGAGGCAACCGTGATGCCCTGGGGGTCGATGCCGGAGAACAGATGCCGGATGGTGCCGTCCTTGCCGCCGGCGTCGAGGGCCTGCAACACAATGAGCAGGGATTTGTCGCCATTGGCATAGAGCAGATATTGCAGCTCATCCATGCGCTCGAGCTGCCTGGCGAGTTCGTCACCGGCCTTCTGCTTGTTCTCGTGCTTGCCGGTATAGTCGGGATCGATGCCCTCGAAATCGGGCCCTGAGCCCGGGCGAACGATGAATTCCTTGCGATAGCTCATGGGCATGCCCTCAATGTTCTTCCGGCGGTAATGGGGTGATCCGGGAAGGCCAGACTGACCGACATCGGCCGGCGATGCAATCTCGTCCCAGAGGACAAGTCAGGCGGCGACGACACGATTCCGGCCGTCGCGCTTTGCCTTGTAGAGCAGGCGGTCGGCCCGGGAAAGCAAGCCGTCAATGCCCATATCGCCTTGGGAAAATTCGGCAACGCCCATGGAGATGGTGAACGAGAACGGCCTTTGTGCGGTGTCGATGCGCAAGGAGGCGACGGCCCGCCGAAGGTCTTCGGCGATAGTGCGCGCACGGTCGAGAGGGTGTCCGGGCAGGATGACGAGGAACTCCTCGCCGCCCAGACGAGAGAACACCGCTTCTCCGCCAGGAAAATGGTTCGCGAGCGCGGCGTCGCAGGTCCGGCTCAGGGCGACCAGGGCAAGGTCGCCGGCGGCATGGCCGAAGGTGTCGTTGACGTGCTTGAAGTGATCGATATCCATCAGGATGACGCTGAACGCGAAGCCTGGCGTGCCGGCGCCCATGAGATGGAATTCGGCTTCGTTGAGCACGTGGCGGCGATTGAACGCCCCGGTCAGTTCGTCGGTGACCGAGAGCTGGCGAAGGCGCTCTTCCTTGCGCTTGAGGTCCGAAACGTCCTGCAGGAGTACCTGCACGACGGGGGTTCCCTGCCAGGGTAGTCGCGAAGAAATCAGCTTGATGTCTATCCGTTGGCCCCGGGCGCCGGACAATACCGATTCACGGCTTTGCATTGTGTCGGCCGACCGAAAGGAAGCGCGCAGTTGCGCGGATACCGCTTCGGTCTCGCCCGGATCGATGAAGTCGAGCAGGTGCTGGCCCACGATCTGGTCGTTGGGCGTCTGCAGCATGCTGCATGCCTGCTGATTGGCAAACAGGATGCCTTGCTCGGTGTGAATCAGCAGGCCCATGGGCATGATGTCGAGCATCATCCCCATGCGTTCCTGCGTATCGATCAGGACCTGGCGCGTTGCCTGGGCAGCGTCGATCGCGGAAGCGTCGTCCTCGATGAAAAGATCCTGGAATGCCGCTTCACCCATCATGGCCCCCCTGCCGTTGGGTGCCGTGTATGACACTGGAAATCTGAAAAAATCCTTCGTGCGCCGCGTCCACCGCTTTGTGCGCCGCGCCCTGACCCGGTTACGGCTTCGGGCGATGCAGACGCCATCATGTGCCGACTTTCCAGGATGCACTGCGGGCGAATTCCACGAGATCGCTGCCGGTCATCGGCGGGGCAAAGGCGAAGCCCTGAAGGGCGCTGCATCCCAGGTCCTTGAGAATATGGGCGTGTTCGAAGGTTTCAACGCCTTCGGCCACTGCGGAAATGCCGAGGGACCGGCCGATTTCCACGATCGATTCCACGAGGCGCCGCTGCGCGACCGATGCGACGATCGGGGCGACGAGTTGCCGATCGATCTTGAGCCTTTGCGGCTTGAGGCGGAGAAGGCTCAGGATCGAGGCGTAGCCGGTTCCGAAGTCGTCGATCTCGATGGCAATTCCGAGATCCGAAATGCGATCGATGTTGAAGGAGACGATATCCGCGCTTTCGTCGAGAAAGATGGATTCCACCAGTTCGAACGCGATTCGTCCGGGTGCGATATCGAGGTTGGAGAGCGAGCGGATCAGGTCGTCATCGTGCAGGCGGCGCGATGAGACGTTCACCGATGCCTTGGGAATGATCAGACCCGCGGCTTCCCATTCGCGGAGCTGGACGAGGGTTTTTTCCAGGATCAGCCGATCGATGGTCGCCACCACGTTGAGATCCTCGGCGATGGCGAGGAAGCGATCCGGCTTGATCAGCCCCTCGGTGGGGTGGCGCCAGCGGGCCAGGGCCTCGACACCCACGATTTCCCACGTCCGTGCGTCGAATTGCGGCTGGAAATGCGCCTCGAATTCGTCCTTCTCGATGCCGGACAGGATATCGTCTGCCGTGCGCTTGGTGCGGATGATCTCCGCCTGCAGGGTTTCGGTGAAGAACTCGTGGCGGTTTCGTCCGCGGCTCTTGGCGCGATACAGGGCGATATCGGCATTGACCAGCAGGCGCCTGGCGTCGGTGAGTTCTCCCTCGTTTCGCGCTATGCCGACACTGACCCCAAACCGGCATTCATGCCCTTCATAGGCGACGGGCTGGCGCATCCGCGCGATGATCCGGTTGGCAAGCGCGGCGAGATCCTCGTTGCTGCCGGGACCGGTACAGACAACGACAAACTCGTCGCCGCCGATCCGCGCAACGAAATCGCCGGCCCTGGTCGTGGACTTGAGCACGTCCGCCGCGTGGACGAGCATGGCATCGCCCGCGACATGTCCCAACGTATCGTTGATCTGCTTGAACCGGTCCAGGTCGATATGCAACAGCGCGGTGGGCATCCGATCCGGATCCCCGTTCGTGCCATGGTCGAGCACCTCGTCCAGGAAGCGGCGATTGGGCAGCCCTGTCAGCGCATCGTGCAGCGAGGCGAACTCGATGCGCTCCTTGGCTGCCTCGAGCTCGGCATTTCGCGCTTCCGCGATGTATTTGGCCCTGCGAAGATCGTCATTCAGCGCCACGTCGGAAGACACGTCCCAGTTGACACCGATCATCTTGTGGTGGCCCGGCCCGACCTCGAAAACCGAGCCGTTGGCACGCACGGTCCGGACCTCACCGTCCGCCAGCACGACCCGGAACTCGGAGCGGTAGCTGCCCCGCGTCTCAAGCGCGTGGTAGAACTCCTTCTCGGCGCGGCTCCTGTCCTCGGGATGCAGGGCGCCGCGCCAGTCCGAATAGGTACGCTCGCGCTCGACCGAAGGCAGGCCGTACAGTTCGTTCATTCTGGCATCCCAGACCAGTCGACCGGTGTCCACGTCCATTTCCCAGACGCCGACGTGGGAAGCGTCGAGCGCCAGCTCCAGGCGCCGTGACAGCCGTTCAAGGTCTTCTTCGCGCGTACGCAGCTCGCGGATATGGGTCTGGCGTTCCTCAAGGAGCCGCCCGTTCACGAGTATCGGCACCACGACCAGCAGACCGCCCAGCACGAGACCGAGCCTGAGCAACCAGGTGTTGGATGGCTCGCCGGCCCAGCCGCCCTTCGGAATCGCCGAGAGCTGCCAGTGGCCATTGGGAAGTGCGATTGCGGCGGTGACAGGATTGCGCCCGGCAAGGCCGCGCGGGCCGTAGAACTGGTCGCCGCCATCGCCGAGACCATCAGTCCCGGTGATCGATATCTCTATCGGCAGGTCATCGGCAGTCAGCCCGCTCTCCGCATACAGCTGCTGTACGTCGATTACGGCTGAGAGAAGACCCCAGAAACGCGACGTCCCGGTGCCCGGGGGAACGAAGACAGGGAAGCGGGCGACGAGGGCGACGCCGCCTTGCACGAGGTCAAGGGGCCCCGCAAGCACGACCTTTCCGCTGTCCCGCGCCCTGAGGGCTGCGGCGCGCTGGTCGGCATTGCTCCGGTAATCGAGACCGATTACCGCTCGGTTCTCTTCATAGGGATAGACCATCGAGACGACGAGGTCCGGCGCGGCGGCGAGTTCAAGGAGTTCGGGAGAACTGGCGGTCAGGCTGGCCGAGATGGCGGCGAAACGCTCCGGCGAGATGTGCGGCTCGGCCTCGATGGCACTGACAAGTCCGCGAACAAGCTGGATGTTGCCGTTGACGCGCGCCGAGAGGCGCGCGCGCACCAGGTTCAGCTGCTCGGTGACAAAGGCCCTCTGCTGCTGGTCGTAGAGCTCGCGATTGAGATTGTCGGCAACAATCCCCGTTGCCACGACCACCGCGAATGCAATTGCCGCGGGCAGGTTCGAGGCACGAAGAACCGCCTTCGCGATGCGCTCGCGGTTTAGCCCGAAACCGCCCATGAAATCTGCTCGCTCCTCGTCGCTGGCACGCGGATCGGAGACGAGCTTAGGCCGGCAGGATTAAAAAAAGTCTTGTGCCGTTCTGTGCTCCGGAGTTCGGCTCACAGCAACCGGGACTGCTCGAACAGATATTCCATGAGGTTGCGCGCGCATTCAGCGGCCTTTTCCCCATCACCAGAGATGATGGAGTCGCAAAGCTCGAGATGTCGCTCGGCGGCGGCGATCAACTTTTCGGCGCCGTGATACTGGTACCAGAAACGGCGCGAATGGATCTGTAGCGGTGCGAGGATGCGGGGCAGGAATGTGTTGGCGGCGGCGGCACTGATCGCCTCGTCGATGGCCTTGTCTTCACGAAGAAAGCCGAGCACGTCATTGCGTCTGGCGCTTTCGAGCATGCGCTGGGCACTGGCCGCGATCGCCTCCCGGTCCCTTGGGCTGGCGTAGCGCGCCGCCGAGCGCGCCAGAAGCGGTTCGAGGGTCAGGCGCGGCTCGATGGCGCGCTGGTAGTCCTCGGGACGGATGTCGGCGATCTTCACGCCCAGCCTGGGGTGAACCTCCATGAGCCCTTCCAGGGTCAGGCGCTGGATGGCCTCTCGAACGGGCGTGCGACCGAACCCCACCGCTTCGATGATTGCCTTTTCGGTCAACATGGCGCCAGGGCGGAACTCCAGCGTCACGATCTTGCCCTCGATGGCAAGATAGGCGTTGTGTACCTGCGAGGCCTGCGTCTGCAATTCTGGCTTGTGCGACATTCATCCATACCGGCTGGAACGCTGTGCCGGACTTTCCATGCTGCCGCAACTTGCGGCTCGTGTTGTCTGGTTTGCAATAGCCCACACTGCAAACGTTGTAGGATATCCAAGATATATCTTGCGGCCGGGATCGACAAGATATCAATGTCGAGGAATCGCTCTCTGACAGCACATTGAAAAAGCTTGTCAAATCTCACCAGATGCCGATCTGGACAATCTGCCTGTGCGTCGATCTTTCGTGCCATTAGTAGAGGATGGGCGGAAAAATCGCGCTTGATATATCTAAGATGCACCAGTAATGTGCACGAAGTCGCGACGGACGACAAGGCCTCGGAAAAGAGGCGGCTCCGGCGCGCCAGACTGGCGTCTGGCCGGACAAGGTCGCTCTTGGGAGCAGTGTCTGGACGGGCGGGAGGCCGGCTTTCGAAGATTTGAAGAACGCGGTGCGTTTTTTGGCTTCAATGTCGGAACAAGGTTGGTGCCATGCCCTGTGTAGCAGGGCGCTGCAACGGTATGCCGGTGCGGCAGGCAGGGTCGATCCTCATCGTCTTGAGGCAATGCGGATCGCGGTGAAACAAACATCCAAAGGAGGACTACCCCTATGCGTATACTTAGCAAGGCGGCCGCGGCCGGCGCGATCTTCGCGCTGGCGTTCGGGTCCGCGGCACTGGCGCAGGATACCATCAGCATTGGTGTCCAGGTGCCCACCACCGGGTCCGAAGCCACTTATGGGCAGGACATGGCCAATGCCGTAGCTATCGCCCAGGATGAAATCAACAAGGCGGGTGGCGTGCTCGGCAAGCAGCTGTCCATGGTGATCGGCGACAGCGCCTGCGATCCGCAGCAATCCGTCAATGCGGCGAGCAAGCTGGTGTCCCAGGGCGTCGTAGGCGTCGTGGGCGGCTACTGCTCGGGGGCCACCTTGCCCACGCTCAAGATCTATGGCGATGCCAATGTGCCCTTCGTCATTACCGCCTCGAATTCGACCAAGCTGATTCCGGCGAACCCGGGCAATGCCTTCATGATCAACTCCACCGGCGACGAGCAGGCGACCAAGGCGGTCGACTTCCTCTCCGGCAAGGGTGTGAAGACCCTGGCCATCGTCAACGAGGGCGATGCGTATTCCCAGGATCTGGCGAACCTTGCGCGTGATGGCTGGACGAAGGCGGGCAACACCGTCTCCGCGTTCGAGACCGTGAACAAGGGCGAGCAGGATTACTCGGCCATCGTGACCGCCATCAAGGCGGCCAATCCCGATGCGGTGTTCTGGACCGCCTATTATGCGGATGGCGGCCTGCTGATCCGCCAGCTCCGCCAGGCCGGTTACCAGGGCATCATCGCGGTGGGTGACGGCTCCAACTCGGCCAAGCTGTTCGACATCGCAGGCAAGGCGGCAGAAGGCGTGTTCGCGTTCTCCAACCCGACCGCGGAATTCCTGCCGGCGGCCAAGTCGTTCATCGAAACCTACAAGGCCAAGTTCAATGCCGATCCCGGCCCCTATGCGCCGCTGACCTATGACGGCATGCAGCTTCTGGCATGGGCGATCAACAAGGCGGGCAGCACCGACGCCGCTGCGGTCATCGCCGCGCTGAAGTCTGCCGACAACCAGGAATGGCTGGCCGGACCGATCTCCTTCACCGACAAGAATACGCTTGCCCGCTCGAACTTCATCGTTCTCGAGGGCAAGGGCGGCGCCTGGACGCGCGCGGCCGAATAAGCGTCTTCGTCAAGCAATGGCCGGCGCCCCATCGGGCGCCGGCAACCTGCCTGTCCCGCTGCCGCGCAGGTTGCCGTGCAGGTCGCGCCGAACCACTGTGCGGTGGGCGGCAAGGGGGGACGTCGCATGAGGGGTGAGGCGAGGGAGCGGACATGAGTGTATTCGACATCATCACCCACCAGCTGGTGAACGGGCTTGTGCTCGGCTCGTTCTATGCGCTGGTGGCCCTGGGCTACACGATGATCTTCGGGGTCATCAAGTTGCTCAATTTCGCGCATGGCGACCTTTACATGGTCGGCGGCTTCATCGGTTTCTTGGCGCTCTCGGCGATATCGAGCGTGGTGGGCGGCGACTGGCCGGGCGTATTCGTCGCCATGTTCCTGTCGATGATCGCAGTCGGTTTTCTCGGTGTCGTCATCGAGCGGGTCGCCTATCATCCCATGCTCGCGGCGCCGCGCCTGTCCATCCTCATCACGGCGCTGGCGGTCTCGCTGGTCCTGCAGAACACGGTCCTGGGCCTGACTGGCGGCCAATACCAGCCGTTCCGTTCCGATCTGGGCTTCGGCGGCATCAATCTGGGCAGCCTGTTCATCCAGTACAACCAGATGGTGCTGGTGGGTACGGCAGCGATCCTGATGATCGCGCTCGAACTTTTCGTGACGCGCACCCAGTATGGCCGCGCCATGCGGGCGGTCTCCATCGACAAGGACATGTGCCAACTCATGGGTATCAACGTCCCCTCGGTGATCGCAGTCACGTTCTTCATTGGCTCCGCGCTGGCCGCGGCCGCCGGAACGATGGCGGGGGCCTACTACGGCTCGATCTGGTACTTCATGGGCTTCCTGATCGGCCTGAAGGCGTTCACCGCCGCGGTCATCGGCGGAATCGGCTCGATCCCCGGTGCCATGCTCGGGGGACTGATCCTTGGATTGCTCGAGGCGTTCGGCACGCAAATCCCCGGCATCGGCAGTGAGTGGAAGGACGTCTTCTCTTTCGCCGTGTTGATCCTGGTGCTCGTCTTCAAGCCGACCGGCCTGTTGGGCCAGTCCGAACAGGAGCGGATGTGATGAGTGAAGAAAAGATCATTTCCTCGCGCCTGTTCGGTCCGCTCTCAGGCCTGTTCGAGAACCGGACGGCCCGCTGGACCGCCATCGTCGCCATTCTTGTGCTGATGGGCGTCGCGCCAGCGTTGTTCGGTCAGTACGCGACGGTCATCCTGACCAATGCGCTTCTCTATGTCGTGCTGGCGCTGGGTCTGAACGTGGTCGTCGGCTATGCCGGCCTGCTCGACCTGGGCTATGCCGCCTTCTTTGCGGTGGGTGCCTACACAGTGGGCATTCTCACCCAGCATTTCGGGTTCAACTTCTGGCTCACCCTGCCGTTCGCCATGCTGGCGGCGGCAATCGCCGGCGTTATCATCGGCGGCCCCACGTTGCGCTTGCGGTCGGACTATCTGGCCATCGTCACGCTGGGCTTCGGCGAGATCGTCCGGCTGTCGGCGCGCAACCTGCCGATCACCGGCAAGGCCAGCGGACTGTCGGGTATCGAGCAGCCATGGCTGTTCGGCTGGCATATCCGTACGCCGACCGACTTCTACTATGTGTTCTGCGTGCTTGCGATCATTGCCGTGGTCGTGTCGGTAAGGCTTGCCAACTCGCGGCTCGGGCGCGCCTGGCTATACGTCCGGCACGATGAGGATGCGGCCGAGGCGATGGGCATCAACCGGGTCCGGGTGAAGCTGGCCGCTTATGTGATCGGTGCGACCTACGGGTCGATCGCGGGGGCGTTCTTCGCGGTCAATCTCGGGGCGATCTCGCCGGAAAGCTTCTCGTTCACCCAGTCGGTTCTGATCCTGATGGCTGTGATCCTTGGCGGCATGGGCAAGATCCCCGGTGTGATCCTGGGCGCCTTCATCGTCATTCTCGGGCCCGAACTGCTGCGCGATCTTGGCGCGCTGCGGCTCCTGGTCTTTGCGGTGGGGCTCCTGCTGATCATGCTGTTCCGGCCTAGCGGCATCTGGCCGGGAAGGAGTGCGGCACGATGAAGGAAATGCTGCTCAACCTTTCCGGAATCCACCTGGCGTTCGGAGCCTATACGGTACTGGAAAACGCCAATTTCACGGTGCCCAAGGGGGCGGTGGTGAGCCTGATCGGGCCGAACGGGGCAGGCAAGACCTCTCTGTTCAACTGCATCACCGGCTTTTATCGTCCCAAGGCGGGTTCGATCGCGTTCGACGGGCGCGAACTCATGCGGCTCAAGCCACATCAGGTGACGGCGGCGGGCATTGCACGCACGTTCCAGAACCTGAGGCTCTTCCGGGAGATGACGGTTCTTGAGAACGTGATGTCGGGCATGCATTGCCGGACGCATGCCGGGGCCTTCTCGGCCATCCTGCGCACCCCGATGCAGCGCGCCGAGGAGGACGAGATCCGCGAGTATTCCGAGGAATGCCTTCGATTCGTCGGCGTGACGGACGATTTCGACCGGGAGGCGACCACCCTTGCCTATGGGCACCAGCGGCGGGTGGAGATTGCCCGGGCGCTTGCCACGAAGCCCAAGCTCTTGCTGCTCGACGAACCGGCGGCCGGGCTCAACGCGGGCGAAAAACAGGAACTGGTCGAACTGATCCAGCGGATCAGGGACGAGCGTGGCGTTTCGGTCTTGCTCATCGAGCATGACACCGGGCTCGTCATGAAGGTCTCCGAGCGGATCAGCGTGCTCGATCACGGCGTGATGATCGCCGAGGGAACGGCCAAGCAGATCCAGACCGATCCAAAGGTGATCGAGGCCTATCTCGGCCAGGAAGACGGGGAGGCCGACCTTGACCTCTGAGCATCACAGTCACGACGTCGTATTGAAGCTTCGCGGGGTCGAGGCGGGATATGGCCGCATCCGGGCGCTGAACGGCATCGACCTCGAGGTTCGGCGCGGGCAGATCGTCACCCTGCTCGGCGCCAATGGCGCGGGCAAGACCACCACGCTGAAGACCATCTCGGGCCTGGTGCGCGCCAGCGCTGGTTCAATCGAACTCGAAGGACTCGAAATCACGGGCCAGAAGGCGAGCGATATCGCCCGCATGGGGCTGGTGCACGTGCCCGAAGGGCGGCACATCCTCAAGGGCCTGAGCGTGCGCGAAAACCTCGAACTGGGCGCTTTCACCGTGCGCGATCCCGCGATACGGCGAGAGCGGATGGGCGAGGTCTTCCGGCTGTTTCCCATTCTGGACAAGCGTCAGCATCAGGACGGGTCTCTGCTCTCGGGAGGCGAACAGCAGATGCTCGCCATTGGGCGCGCGTTGATGCATGGGCCCAAGGTGTTGCTGCTCGATGAGCCGTCAATGGGGCTGGCGCCCAAGCTGGTGCTGGACACCATGCGTATCGTCAAGCGGCTCAACCAGGAGGGGACGACCATTCTGCTTGTCGAGCAGAATGCGCGTCTGGCGCTCAAGCTGGCGCATTACGGTTACGTCCTGGAGAGCGGACATATTCGCATGCAGGACGAGGCGGCGGTGCTGCGCGCCGACAGCTCCATCGTTCAGGCTTATCTCGGAGACTGAGCGAGAAAAGGCGGCACCTGGCCAAGAACATCTCCCGATGCGGGGCAGATGGGGCGGCGCGGCGTCGCCCCGTGAGACGGAAACACGACCCGTGCAGGGATGCGGGTCGCGGAAAACCTGAAAGGACGAAAGACAATGAACGTGAACTGGAAGGGCGTGATACCGGCCCTGATGACCGAAATGCACCAGGACGGGCGGCTCGATCTGGAATCGACTGCACGCCATGTGGAAAGCTGCATTGCTGCGGGCTGCGAAGGCTTCGTGATGCTCGGAACGCTCGGCGAGAACTCCTCGCTCAGCCTCGACGAGAAGGAGCAGGTGGTTCGCACCGCCGTGGAAGCGTCGAATGGCCGGGTGCCGATCCTGGCAGGCGTCGCGGAATATACCCCAGAGCTGGCCGCGGCCTCCGCCAAGCGCATGGCGTCGGCAGGCGCCGATGGGCTGATGGTCTTGCCGGCCATGGTCTACGAGCAGGATTCGCGCGAGGCGATCGCCCACTTCCGCGGCGTGGCGCGCAAGACCGACCTGCCGATCATGATCTACAACAATCGGGTCAGCTACAAGGTGGACCTCAGTCCCGCGGATTTCGCGGAGCTTGCCAGCGAGGACAATATCGTCGCGGTCAAGGAATCGAGCCATGACAGCCGGCGCATGACCGACATGATCAACACGCTTGGCGACCGCTACCGGCTCTATTGCGGGGTCGACGATCTCGCCCTCGAGAACGTCCTGTTCGGCGCGGTCGGCTGGGTTTCGGGCATGGCCAATTCGTTCCCCAACGAGGCGGTTGCGCTCTACCGCGCCGCCGCGGCTGGCAAGGTCGAGGAGGCGCTCGCCATCTATCGCTGGTTCATGCCGCTGCTGCACCTGGATACGCATGTGAAGCTCGTGCAGTATATCAAGTTGAGCAATCACATGACGGGCGAAGGCGCCGAATGGGTGCGCGCGCCGCGCATGACGCTGGTGGGCGAGGAGCGCGCCCGCGTCGAAGCGGTTATTGCCAGGGCCATGGAGACGCGACCCTCGATCAAGGCGGCGGCCTGATCGTTACGGGCGGGCGATTTCGCCCGCCCTTCACCCTTGGAAAGTCGAGGAGCGGCGACCGCGTGGCGGTTCGCCGTTTTCGGAGCGTGCCGGAATGGATGCAATCGCGCTTGAAACCCGCCTGCCGGATGAGGATGCCGACGTCGTCGTCATCGGCGCCGGAATCATCGGCCTTGCCGCAGCGCACAAGCTGCAATCGGCCGGGCGCTCGGTTACCATCATAGATCGCAAGGGCGTTGCCGAGGAAACCAGCAAGGGCAATGCGGCGGCTTTTGCGTTTTCCGACATACTGCCCCTGGCAAGCAAGGGGATGCTGCGCAAGGTGCCGGGCTGGTTGCTCGATCCACTCGGGCCCCTGAGCATACCGCCTGCCTATCTTTTGCCCATCCTGCCCTGGTTGATCCGCTTCTGGCGCGCCAGTTGGCCCGACCGGACCGCTGGCAGCATTGCGGCGCAGAGCGCGATGATGCGGATTTCCGCCAGCGAAATGGCGGCCATGGTCGAAGCGGTGGGGCTTGGCGACATGATCCGCCATGACGGATCGCTTGAACTTTATGAGAGCGAAGCCGAGTTCGCGGCCTCGCAAACCGGCTGGCGGGCGCGCACCGAGGCGGGGATCGCCTTCGAACATGTGCGCGGCGAGCGGCTGGCCGAATTGCAGCCGGGGCTGTCCTCCCGGGTTGTCGCGGGCACCTTTGTGCCGCAATGGCAGACGGTGGTCGAACCCTATCGCTTTGCGCAGGGTGTCGCGCGCGACGTCGCCCAAAAGGGAGGGCGGTTCGTCCTCTCCGAGGTCGTCCGGGTGGCGCCCGAGGGTGACGGCGCCAGGATCGAGTTGCGGGACGGCACTTCGCTCAGTGCCCGCGCGGTGGTGATTGCCGCCGGCGCATGGGCGCGGGCGCTCACCACACAGCTCGGCGACAGGGTGCCGCTCGAAACCGAGCGGGGCTACAATACGACCCTCCCGCCCGGAGCGTTCGACTTGCGGCTGCAACTGATCTCGGGGGCGCATGGGTTCGTGGTCACCCCGCTGGAGACCGGGATCCGGGTCGGTGGGGCGGTGGAACTTGGCGGGCTCGACCTGCCGCCCAATTACGCGCGGGCCGACGCCATGCTGAAGAAGGCGTCCTTGCTGATGAGCGGCCTCAAGACGGAGGGCGGAACGCAGTGGATGGGCTTTCGCCCATCGCTTCCTGACAGCCTGCCGGCCGTCGGCCGTTCACGGGCCTCGCGCAATATCGTTTATGCTTTCGGCCACGGCCACCTTGGGCTTACGCAATCGGCGGGCACGGGTCGGCTGGTGGCAGACCTGGTTTGCGGGAGGGTGCCCGCAATCGATCTCAACCCGTTCAGCCCGCAAAGGTTCTGACTTCAAATGGCACGGCATACGTTTTCCTGCATCGACGGACATACATGCGGCAATCCGGTCAGGCTGGTGTCGGGAGGCGGCCCGCTCCTCAAGGGCAGCACAATGCTCGAGCGACGGGCGCACTTTCTCGCCGAATATGACTGGATCCGGTTGGGTCTCATGTTCGAGCCGCGCGGGCACGACATGATGTCGGGATCGATCCTTTACCCGCCAACGCGCGAGGATTGCGATATCGGCATCCTGTTCATCGAGACGTCCGGCTGCCTCTACATGTGCGGCCACGGCACTATCGGCACGGTGACGATGGCGATCGAGAACGGGCTGATCCGGCCGAAGACGCCTGGCGTTGTGAAGCTGGACACGCCGGCGGGCCTTGTGACGGCGACCTACCGGCAACAGGGCGAATATGTCGAGGAGGTGCGGATCACAAACGTACCTTCATTCCTTTACGCTCAAGGTCTTGAGGCCGACATTCCGGAGCTCGGCCGCGTGGTGGTCGACGTCGCCTATGGCGGCAATTTCTACGCAATCGTCGACCCGCAGCCAGCCTTCACCGACGTCGCTGATGTCACGGCGGCCGACCTGATCCGCTGGAGCCCGCAACTGCGCACGGCTCTGAATGACAAATACGAGTTCGTTCATCCCGAAAACCCCGCGATCAACCGGCTCAGCCATATCCTTTGGACCGGAAAGCCGACAGTTGCCGGCGCGACCGCGCGCAACGCCGTCTTCTACGGCGACAAGGCCATCGACCGCTCTCCGTGCGGCACGGGCACTTCGGCGCGCATGGCGCAGTGGGCGGCCAAGGGCAAGCTGAAGAAGGGCGATGCCTTCGTACACGAAAGTATTATCGGTTCGCTGTTCAACGGCCGGGTCGAGGAGGAAACCAGGGTAGGCAACCTGCCCGCGATCGTGCCCTCGATCGGCGGCTGGGCGCGGCAGACCGGCATCAACACCATTTTCATCGACGACCGCGACCCGTTCGCGCACGGTTTTTCGGTCATCTGAAGGGAAGCATCATGAAAATCACCGCCATCAAGGCCTGGCAGATCGACCTGCCGCTCAAGGAAGGCCGCTACAGCTGGTCGAACGGCAATTATGTCGAGGTGTTCGATTCCACGGTCGTTGCAGTGGAAACGGACGAAGGCACAACCGGCTATGCCGAATGCTGCCCCCTGGGCTCCGCCTATCTGCCATCCTATGCCGCGGGGGTCAGGGCCGGCCTGAAGGAAATCGGCCCCAGGCTCATCGGTGCCGATCCCACCAACCTCGGCGCGATCAACCGGACCATGGACGCGGCACTGCGCGGCCACCCTTACGTGAAGGCGCCGGTCGACATCGCGTGCTGGGACATTCTTGGCAAGGTCGCCGGTCTTCCGGTCCATACGTTGCTTGGCGGCGCCGCGCAGGACAGGATCGCGCTCTACCGCGCCATCTCGCAAGAAGCGCCCGAGATGATGGCGAAGAAGATCGCAGGCTACAAGGCCGAGGGCTATACCAAGTTCCAGCTCAAGGTGGGCGGAAATGCCGACGACGATATCGCGCGCATCCGCGCCTGCCGCGAAATCCTCGATCCCACTGACATCCTGGTCGCCGACGCCAATACCGGCTGGACGCGGGCGGAGGCGGCGCGTGTCGTCTCGGCGGTGGCCGATCTCGATGTCTATATCGAGCAGCCCTGCCCCAGCTACGAGGAAAGCGTTTCGGTGCGCCGCCGCACGACGCGGCCGTTCGTGCTCGACGAGGTGATTACCGGCCCTGACACGCTGGTGCGCGGGCTGGCCGAGGACGCCATGGACATCATAAACCTCAAGATTTCCAAGGTCGGGGGGCTGACAAAGGCGAAGCTGATGCGCGACCTGTGCGTGGCGTCGGGCATTCCCATGACCATAGAGGATACCTGGGGTGGCGATATCGTGACGGCGGCCATCGCGCATCTGGCACGCTCGACGCCGGAAGAATTCTGTTTCTCGGCCACCGACTTCAACAGCTACGTGACGCGCGACATCGCTGCAGGAGCGCCCAGGCGGGTGAACGGCTTCATGACGGCTTCCGATGCGCCGGGCCTCGGGGTCGAGCCGATGCTCGATACGTTCGGAGCGCCGGCGCTGGAGATCAGGTGACGCTTTGACGCCTCGGGCGGGGGAGTGCGAATATGCGCAGTAGCAGGTCCATTCAGATCGTGGGTTGCCATGCCGAAGGCGAGGTTGGCGACGTGATCGTTGGGGGTGTCGCCCCGCCCCCGGGCGAGACGCTTTGGGAGCAGTCGCGGTTCATCGCGCGGGACGAGACGCTCAGGCAATTCGTGCTCAATGAACCGCGCGGCGGCGTGTTCCGTCACGTCAACCTGCTGGTCCCGCCAAAGGACCCCAGGGCGCAGGCGGCCTTCATCATCATGGAACCCGAGGACACGCCGCCCATGTCGGGGTCGAACTCGATATGCGTCTCGACCGTCTTGCTCGATACCGGCATCGTGCCGATGACCGAGCCGGAGACCCGGCTGACGCTCGAAGCGCCAGGCGGACTGGTGGAGGTCGTTGCCGCGTGCCGAAACGGCAAGGCCGAGCGGATCACGGTCACCAATGTCGCCAGTTTCGCCGGCAAGCTCGATGCAACCATCGAGGTGGAGGGGATCGGCACCCTCACGGTCGACACCGCCTATGGCGGCGACAGTTTCGTGATCGTCGACGCGCGGGCGCTGGGCTTTGCGATCAGTCCGGACGAGGCCCGCGATATCGCCGAGGCCGGCATCAGGATCACGCGCGCCGCGAACGAACAACTCGGCTTCGTTCATCCGGACAATCCGGACTGGAACCACATCTCGTTCTGCCAGATTGCGGGGCCGCTCGAGAAAGAGGGCGACGTGATGACTGGCGCCAACGCGGTCGTCATTCAGCCGGGCAAGATAGACCGTTCCCCTACGGGAACCGGGTGCTCCGCGCGCATGGCGGTTCTTCATGCCAAGGGGCTGATGGGGCTTGGAGACCGGTATCACGCACGCTCGATCATCGGTTCGGAATTCCGCTGCCGCATCGCCTCATTGACCGAGGTGGGAGGCCAGCCCGCGATTCGCCCGGAAATCTCGGGGCGGGCGTGGATTACCGGCACGCGGCAGGAACTGCTCGATCCGGATGATCCATGGCCGGGCGGCTACCGGCTTTCCGATACATGGCCAAGGGTTGGAATGTGAGCGCGGGCGAAACCCGGCGAATCCGCTTCGATGAACTGGCGGCATTGCTCGCCGACATCTTTGCTGCCCATGGCTGCAGCCGCGAAGCCGCCGAGGCGCTTGGCTCGAACATGGCGACTGCAGAGCAGGATGGCGCCCTCAGCCACGGCATCTTTCGCATCGATGCCTATGTCGCGACGCTCAGGAGCGGTTGGGTAGACGGGCGCGCGGTCCCCGAAGTCGAGGATGTGGCGCCCGGCCAGGTGCGGGTGAACGCCAATAACGGCTTCACCCTTCCCGCCACCGCGGCGGCGCGCGATCTCTTCGTCTCAAAGGCACGCCAGACCGGCATTGCCACCCTGCTGGTGCGCAATTCGCACCATTTCAGCGCGCTCTGGCCCGATGTCGAGCCGTTCGCGCGCGAAGGTTTCGTGGCGATGAGCATGGTCAATTCCATGGCGACCGTGGTGCCATTCGGTGGCCGTGAGCCGGTCTACGGAACCGATCCCCTGGCCTTTGCCGCGCCCCGGGAGGGCGGCGATCCGCTGGTCTTCGACATGGCGACGAGCACGATGTCCAACGGTGATGTGCAGATCGCGGCGCGGGAGGGCGTGCAGTTGCCGCCTGGTTCGGGGGTTGATGCAAATGGTCAGCCGACCACCGACCCCGATGCCGTGCTCAATGGCGGCGCGCTGCTTACCTTTGGGGGCTACAAGGGCTCCGCCATTGCCATGATGATCGAAATCATGGGCGCGGCACTGACCGGCGGAAAGTTCTCGTTCGAGGTGGACTGGAGCGAACATGAAGGCGCTGCCACCCCGCATACCGGGCAGTTCATCTTGATCATCGATCCCTCGCGCGGCGCGACACGGCCGTTTGCGCAAAGGGTCGAAACCCTGATCGGGCGCCTGCGCATGGCCGGCGTCGAGCGCCTTCCCGGCGAACGTCGCTATGCCACTCGAAGCCGGAACCTGGCCGAGGGCATTCCGATTGCCGCAGCGGAACTGGAACGCCTCAAGGCCCTGGCCCTGGGCCATGTCACCTCTTGATGGACTCAAAGACGCATGGTCCAGGGCCTTGAATGCCCGCATGTCCGAACCGGACAACCGGTATCCGCTTTTCCCGAACATGCTCCAGGGTAATGCCCTTGGGGCCCGTCATATCCGCGAGAGATAGGTGCGATACTCCACGTCGGTGACCATGTCGGCCATTTCGCGGATCTCCGAGCGTCTCACGGCCGAATAGACCCGACGGTACTCCTTGCCGAAGATGTCCGCGACGATTGAGGAGCGGGCGAAGCCCTCGACGGCGCGGCTCCAGTTCCGATAGAGCCGGCGGTGGGGTTCCCCGCCTTCCTCGACAGGCGGGCCGGGATCGATCTTTTTTTCGAGCCCGTACATCATGCCGCCCAGAATGGCGGCGATGGCAAGGTAAGGGTTGACGTCCGAGCCTGAAATGCGGTGCTCCATGCGCGCGCCGGGACCGGAGAATTCGGGTACGCGGACGGCGGCGTTCCGGTTGTCGATCCCCCAGTTGGGCGACGTGGGCGCATAGGAATTTGGCATGAAACGCCGATAGGAATTGAAGTGCGGCGCAAAGATCGCCTGGAAATCGCGCATGGTTTCCAGAGCGCCCCCGATAGCGAACAGCAGCGCGGGGTTCACCGCGTCCCCGCCGTCGAAGATGTTGTTGCCATCCTCGTCGACCAGACTGACATGCACATGCATGCCGCTGCCCGCCTCCGCGCCATAGGGCTTGGCCATGAACGTGGCTTCGAGATTGTGCTTGGCCGCCGAGCCCCAGACCGCGCGCTTGAACAGCATGGCGCTGTCGGCGGCCGCAAGGGGGTCGGGCAGGTGCTTGAGGTTGATTTCGAACTGCCCGGGTCCGATTTCCGCGGTGACCGTTTCCGCCGGCACGCCGAGTTCCTCGCAGGAATTGCGGATATCGCGCAGGACGTGTTCGAGTTCGTCCATGGCATCCAGGTCGTAAAGCTGGGAGCCGGCCGTGGTGCCCTCGGGCGGTTCGGGCGCGTCCCCGAGATCTTCGCGCGGCCGGAACAGGTAGAATTCGAGTTCAGCGGCCACCACTGCGGTCAGCCCCATCGCCTTGAGCCGATCCACGATGGCGACCAGGCGCTGACGGGGATCGTAGATGCAGGGCTCGCCTTCCCCGGTTTCCAACGTCATCAGTACATGGGCCGTGGGGTGTTCGGACCAGGGCACCATGCCGAGTGTCGAGATGATCGGCACGCCGACACCGTCCGGATCGCCAGAGGCGAGCGCCAGACCGGTCTCCTCGACATCGCGCCCCCAGATGTCCACGGCATAGGACGAGATGGGCAGGCGCACACCGTCAACGAGCTTGGTTATGCTGTCCGGCGGCAGCCATTTGCCGCGAAACACTCCGTTCATGTCGGGAAACAGGAGTTCGATCCGTTCCAGATCGGGGTTTTCGGCGGCAAATTTTTCGAGGACGGCTTTGGCTTTGGATTCCGGCGAGGCGAGCATTCGGACTACCTTCGGCACCTGGCGTGCGCTTTGGCGTTGCGGCGCCACGAACATCATGTCGATTGGCGCGTTTGCATTTGACCCCATTTTGATCAAATAATGCAAGTGCCGTCGGACAAACTAATCGGTTCGCCGGTCAGGTGACGCCGATGGCGAGGGAGTTCGCGACAAAGCGCATGTTCAACGGTGCACCGAGGCCGACCCATCAGGCCATTTATGGCGAACTGCGCGAGCGCATCCTGTTCGGAGATTTCGAACCGGGCGGGTCGGTGACACTTCAGGGTGTGGCCGACGAACTGGGCGTCAGCCTCACGCCGGTGCGCGAGGCCGTGAGGCGCCTGATTGCCGGCGGCGCGCTCCAGTTTCATGACAACCGGCGCATCTCCCTGCCGGCCATGACGGAACCCTTGCTCGAGGAAATCTATGCCGTGCGGGCCGTCACCGAGCCGGAACTGGCGCGCAGGGCGGCAGACCATGCAACACGCGAAGACGTGGAACGGCTTGTGACACTTGATTTCGCGCTCGATGAGGCCATCGCGAAGGGTGACGTGAAGGGCTATCTCAGGGCGAACTACGATTTTCATTTCGGTCTTTACGGGCTTTCGGACTCCCGTGTCTTCCTGCCGATCGTGGAAAACCTCTGGCTGCAATTCGGTCCGTGCCTCCGCGTGGCGTGTCACCGGTTCGGCACCTCCGGGTTCTCCGACCAGCACAAGCAGGCAATTGCGGCCTTGCGTTCCGGCGACGCCGAGGCTGCCCGCCACGCCGTCGCAGAGGATATCGAGCAGGGGCATCTGTTCGTTCTCGACGATCTCAGGCGCGATGGCGGCGTCGCCGATTAATTTGATCAAATTGGTTGACTATGGCGCGCCGCGGCCTATCCTTTGGCATCAGGAGAAGAAATCCGGATCTTTGAGATGCTGCAGGAACAATGGGTCAAGCGGGCGCAGTCGATCGCCATTCCGTCCAAAGCCTTCATCGACGGACGGTATGTGGACGCGCTGTCCGGCCGTACCTTCGATGATATCAATCCCGCGACGGGCAAGCTGAACGGCAAGGTCGCCGAGTGCGATGCAGCGGATGTGGATGCCGCCGTGCGCGCTGCGCGGCGGGCGTTCAGGAAACGCGACTGGGCCGGGATGGACCCGCGGGCGCGCAAGAAGGTTCTGCTCAAGGCCGCCGACCTTATGGAGGCAAAGAGCGAGGAACTGGCCCTGCTCGAAACCCTCGATATCGGCAAGCCGATCCGCATGGCGCTCAACGATGTGGCATCTTCCATCGCGACATTCCGCTGGTACGCGGAAGCCATCGACAAGGTCTATGGCGAGATCGGGCCGACCGGTGACAATGACATGTCGCTGGTCGTGCGCGAAGCCATCGGCGTGGTCGCGGCTGTAGTGCCCTGGAACTTTCCGCTGCTGATGGCCTCGTGGAAGATCGCTCCGGCGCTTGCCGCGGGCAATTCGGTGGTGCTCAAGCCGGCCGAGCAAAGCCCGCTGACGGCGATCCGCATCGCGGAGTTCTTCGCTGAGGCGGGGGTACCCGAAGGCGTGTTCAATGTCGTGCCGGGTTATGGTGAGACCGCGGGCAAGGCCATTGGCCTGCATGACGACATCAACATGGTGGCCTTTACCGGCTCGACGCAGGTCGGCAAGCTGTTCCTGCAGTATTCGGGCCAGTCGAACATGAAGCGGGTCAGTCTCGAATGCGGTGGCAAGAGCCCCAATATCGTGATGGCCGACGCGCCCAATCTCGAGCAGATGGCCGATGCCACCGCCGAGGCAATCTTCTACAACCAGGGCGAGGTGTGCACAGCCGGTTCGCGGCTCTATGTCCACCGTTCGATGCGCGACAAGGTGGTGGAGATGATCAGCGAACGGGCCCGGGCATGGGCGCCCGGCGATCCGCTCGATCCGGCGACCTCATTCGGCTCGATGGTGGACGAGGGGCACATGAAGCGGGTGCTCGACTATATCGATATCGGCAAGTCGGATGCCACGCTGGCCCATGGCGGCGCGCAGGTGCGCCAGGAGACAGGCGGGTTCTATGTCGAACCCACCATCTTCACCGACGTGAAGCAGGACTGCCGTATCTGCCAGGAGGAAATCTTCGGGCCGGTCCTTTCGGTGATCGATTTCGACGACCCCGAAGAGGCCATCGCAATGGCCAATGACAGCCAGTACGGGCTGGCGGCCGCGGTCTGGTCGAAGGATATCTCCACGGCCCTGAAGACCGCGCGGCGGCTTGAATCCGGCATCGTGTGGGTGAACAACTGGGACGGGTGCAACATCACCGTGCCGTTCGGGGGATACAAGCAGTCCGGCATCGGCCGGGACCGATCCCTGCATGCGCTTGAAAAATATACCGAAATGAAACTGATCTGGGTGCGGTTGTGAATATTCAGGACATGGACGAACTCATTGCCGCATTGCCGGAAGCCCTCAGGGCCTGGCTCAACGGCCGCAAGCCCGAGGAAGTGGAATGCGTGGTGCCCGACATGGTGGGCATCGGGCGCGGGAAAGCCATGCCGGCCAACAAGTTCCTCAAGCAGGCCGGAATGTTTCTCCCCACCTCGATCTTTTTCCAGACGATCACGGGTGGCTATGCCGATGTGGCGATTCCGAACGCCTGGGCGGAATCGGACCTGATGTTCAAGCCTGACCTTTCGACAGCGCGCGCGGTGCCCTGGACCTCCGACGTGACCATGCAGGTGATCTGCGATGTGGAGACGCCGAGCGGGGAGACGGTTGGGCTCGCGCCGCGCAACGTGCTCAAGCGCATCCTCAGTCTTTATGCAAGAGAGGGATGGAAGCCGGTCGTTGCGCCGGAGATGGAATTCTACCTGACCAAACCGAATATCGATCCGGACTTGCCGGTCGTGCCGCCGGTGGGGCGCACCGGTCGGCAGGGCGTGGGGCGGCAGGCCTATTCCATCAGCGGCGTGGACGAGTATTCGGCAGTCGTGGACGACATCTACGATTTCGCGGAGGCGCAGGGCCTCGAGATCGACACCGTCATGCAGGAAGCCGGAGCGGGGCAGCTCGAGATCAATCTCAACCATGGCGATCCGGTCGCCCTTGCCGACCAGGTCTTCATGTTCAAGCGCACCATCCGCGAGGCGGCGCTCAGGCACGATTGCTATGCCACGTTCATGGCCAAGCCCATGGAAAACGAGCCGGGCAGCGCCATGCACATCCACCAGTCGGTGGTCGATATCGCGACCGGGCGCAACCTGTTCTCCACCGAACAGGGAGAGCCGTCGGACCTGTTTTACGGATTCCTCGGCGGGCAGCAGAAATACCTCAACTCGGTGGTCTGCATTCTCGCCCCTTATGTGAACTCCTATCGCCGGCTGGTGCCGGGAGCCGCGGCGCCGATCAACCTCGAATGGGGCATCGACAATCGCTCGACCGGCATTCGCGTGCCGATTTCGGGTGCGGCTTCGCGCCGGGTCGAATGCCGTGTGGTGGGTATGGATTCCAATCCCTACCTGGCAATCGCGGCTTCACTGGCCTGCGGGTTCCTGGGCATGAAGGAGAAACTGCGGCCCCGGCCGCCGGTCCTGTCGGATGCCGGCGACCTGCCGCATGAACTGCCCCACGACGTCCTCGATGCCTTGCGGCTTTTCCAGGAGGCACCCCAGGTGCAGGAGATGCTGGGGGTCGAATTCAGCCAGCTCTACATTGCGATCAAGGGCTCGGAACACGACGATTTCCTCAGGGTAATCAGCCCCTGGGAGCGCGAACACCTCATGCTCAACGTCTGAGTAACAGCGAGAGACAAACAAAATGGGCGGTATCGACAATCACCTCTCGACCCGGGAGCTGCAGGCGCTCGACGCGGCGCATCATCTGCATCCCTTCACAGACGCGGCAGCCCTGAACCAGAAGGGCGTGCGGGTGATTACCCGCGCCAACGGCGTCTATCTCACCGACAGCGAGGGGCAGCGCATCCTCGATGCGATGGCGGGCCTGTGGTGCGTCAATATCGGGTACGGGCGCGAGGAACTCGCAGAGACGGCGAAGCGGCAGATGATGCAGCTTCCCTTCTACAACACCTTCTTCCAGACGTCGCATCCGCCCGCCATCGAACTGGCGGCCAAGCTTGCCGAACTTGCGCCCGAGGGGATCAACCACGTCTTTTACGCAGGCTCGGGGTCCGAGGCCAATGACACCAACCTGCGCATGGTGCGCCACTACTGGGCCAGTGTAGGCAAGCCAGACAAGCAGGTCGTGATCTCGCGCAAGAATGCCTATCACGGCTCCTCCATGGGCAGCGGCAGCCTTGGGGGCATGAGCGCCATCCACAAGCAGGGCGGAATGCCGATCCCGGGGATCGTGCATATCGACCAGCCCTACTGGTGGGGCGAGGGCGGGGACATGAGCCCGGAAGAATTCGGCCTCGCACGCGCCCGCCAGCTCGAAGAGGCAATCGACCGGATCGGCGAGGACAAGGTTGCCGCGTTTATTGCGGAGCCGGTGCAGGGCGCTGGTGGCGTGATCGTGGCGCCCGACACCTACTGGCCGGAAGTCAGCCGCATCTGCCGCGAGCGCGAAATCCTCCTGATCGTGGACGAGGTGATCACGGGCTTTGGGCGTACCGGCGAGTGGTTCGGTACCCAGTACTACGGCCTCAAGCCCGACATCATGACCGTTGCCAAGGGATTGAGCTCCGGCTACCTGCCGATCGGGGGAAGCCTTGTCAGCGACCGGGTGGTGGAAGGGCTGGAAGCCGGGGGCGAATTCGCGCACGGCTACACCTTCTCCGGGCATCCGGTTTCCTGCGCGGTTGCGCTGGAAAACCTCAGGATCATGGAAGACGAGCAGATCATTGATCGGGTGAGGACCGATACCGCGCCCTATATGCAGCGGCGCTGGGCCGAGCTTGCCGAGCATCCGCTGGTGGGCGAGGCGCGCATGGTCGGGCTCATGGGGGCGCTCGAACTCACGCCGCACAAGGCATCGCGCGCCCGTTTCGCGTCCGAATCCGGAACCGTCGGGTTGATCGGGCGGGAGCGGTGCTTTGCCAACGGCCTGGTCATGCGGCATGTAGGCGACAAGATGATCGTCTCCCCGCCACTGGTGATCTCGCACGGTGAAATCGACGAACTGATCGAACTGGCAATCCGCAGCCTCGACGAAACCCACGCGGAAGCGAAGAAGCGCGGCCTGATGGTCGCTGCCTGAGAAAGGGGCCGCTAAGGCAACGCAAGATGGACCTTCCTGGCGGGCAGACACCGAAAGGCGCATATCCGGATTCCTATTACGCCGCCACGGCCAGCGCGCTCGAACCCTTCCCCGCGCTGGCGCAGGGCATCGATACCGATGTGTGCGTGATCGGGGCGGGCTATACCGGGCTTTCCGCGGCGCTCCACCTGAGGGAGCAGGGGCGAGAGGTGGTCCTGATCGAGGCGCAGCGCGTCGGATGGGGGGCATCTGGCCGAAATGGCGGGCAGGTGGGCACCGGCCAGCGCGTCGACCAGTTGACGCTGGAGAAGATGGTCGGGGCCGACCACGCAAGAATGCTGTGGGACCTGGCCCAGGATTCGAAGGCCATCGTGCGCCATCTGGTGGACAAGCATTCGATCGCCTGCGACCTGAAGCCGGGCATCATCTATGCCGACCACAAGAAGCGCTATACCTCCGATACGGCCGCCTATGTCGAGCACCTGAACAAGGTCTATGGATACAAGGACATCGAGTTCCTCGATGGGCGCGCCTTGCGGGACCATCTTGGTACCGAAGCCTATTATTCCGGTTCGCTCGACTGGGGCGCGGGACATCTGCATCCGCTCAATTTTGCGCTCGGCCTGGCGAAGGCGGCTGCCGCGGCCGGCGCCCGCATTTACGAGATGACGCGCGCGACGGCCATCCGGCACGGCCAGACCGTAACGGTGCAGACCGAGGGCGGGGAAATACGGGCGCGGCAGGTGCTGATCGCGTGCAACGGCTACCTTGGCGATCTCGTGCCCGAACTGGCGGCGCGCGTGATGCCGATCAACAGCTATATCATTGCCACCGAACCGCTTTCCGAAGCGGAGGCGAGGGACGTGATCGCCAGGGATGTGGCGGTCGCGGATTCGCGGTTCGTGGTCAATTACTTCCGGCTGTCCGCCGACCGGCGCATGCTTTTCGGTGGCCGCGAGAGCTACACCAATGCGGCGAGCGATCCCGCGGACGTCGCGGAATCGGGCCGCAAGCGCATGCTTTCGGTCTATCCGCAGCTTGCCTCCAAGCGCGTCGAGTATTCGTGGGGCGGGACGATCGCGATCACCATGAACCGGATGCCGCTTTTCCGCCGGGTGAAGCCGAACGTATTGGCGGGGCTCGGTTATTCGGGTCACGGGGTTGCAATGGCGACCCTGGGCGGCGCGCTGATGGCGGAGGCGCTTTGCGGGCATCCGGAGCGTTTCGATGCCATGGCTGCGGTGCCGATCCATCGCTTCCCCGGGGGGACGCGACTACGCCAGCCGCTTCTGGCCCTTGCCCTGATGTATTTTGCAACCAGAGACCGCATATCGATCCTGCCATGACAAACAAGCCGCTTATCGGAGTGATCGCGTGCAACCGCGAGGTCGAGGGGGAGCCGGCGCAGACGGTGAAGGCGCGCTATGTCGAGGGCGTGGCGCAGTTCGCCGACGCGATCCCGGTCATATTGCCCAGCCTTGGGCGTCCCGAGGACGCGCCGGATATCGTTGCGCGGCTTGATGCGATTCTTCTTACCGGCAGCGCGTCCAATATCGAGCCGCATCACTATGGCGCGACTGCGGGACGAACGCCGCACGATGCGCCGCGCGACGAAACCGCGATGGCGCTGGTGCGGGCAGCGATTGCCGCGAACGTACCGGTGTTTGGAATCTGCCGTGGGCTGCAGGAGATCAACGTGGCGCTCGGGGGAACGCTCGACGACCAGCGTGACCGGGAGGCGGGCGACCTGTCGCACCATGCCATCGATGGTGTGCCGCTCGATGAGATGTTCTCGCATTATCACCCGGTCGACATTGCGCCGGGCTCGCGATTGTCGCAGGTGACAGGCGCGCGCTCGGTGCAGGTCAACTCCGTTCATTACCAGAGCATCGCCCGGCTCGGCGTCGGGCTTGAAGCTGAGGCGCGGGCGCCGGATGGCGTGATCGAGGCCGTCAGTTCAACGCGCGGGGGCGGGGTGTTCGCGGTACAGTGGCATCCCGAATGGAGGCCCCGTGAACGCGCGCACGACCTGGCTTTCTGGCGTCATGTGGGACAGACCGCGCGGGATCACGCCGCACGGCGGGCAGGGAATAGGCCGGTCCGCGCGGGATCGTGATGTCGCAGTGTCCCCTCACCGCTTGTCGCGGGGCTTCGAACCTGTTCTCTTGATGCGAACCGCGTAGCGCAGCCGGTCTGCCGCGCAAGACCAGGGAATGCCGATGGGCGCATATGTGCTGAGACGCCTGTTGCTGATGATCCCCACGATCCTCGGCATCATGGCGGTCTCTTTCCTTGTCACGCAATTTGCGCCGGGCGGCCCGGTCGAGCAGATGATCGCGCGCATTCAGGGCGCCGATGTCTCGGCGCTGGCGCGTATCTCCGGGCCCACAGGCGATCAGGCCGGCCCGCAGGCCAATGCGCCCGACAGCGGTGGCGGGCAGCAGCGCACCAGCTATCGCGGTGCGGAGGGTCTCGATCCGGCGTTCGTCAAGCAGATCGAAAAGCAGTTCGGGTTCGACAAGCCGCCACTGGAGCGGTTCGTCTCGATGATGTGGAACTACCTGCGTTTCGATTTCGGCCAGAGCTATTATCGGGATATCTCGGTTCTCGACCTCATCAGGGAAAAGATGCCGGTCTCCATTTCCCTTGGGCTATGGATGACCCTGATTTCCTATGGCATTTCAATTCCGCTGGGCATCCGCAAGGCGGTCAGCGACGGATCGCGGTTCGACATCTGGACGTCGAGCGTGATCATCGTGGGCTATGCGATCCCGGGTTTCATCGTCGCCATTTTGCTGATCGTGCTGTTCGCTGGCGGAAGTTTTCTCGACTGGTTTCCGTTGCGCGGACTTACGTCGGACAATTTCAGCCAGCTGAGTTGGCCGATGAAGATCGTCGACTACGTCCACCATCTGGTGCTGCCGATCCTGGCCATGTCGCTGGGCGCTTTCGCCACCACGACCTTTCTGACCAAGAATTCGTTCATGGACGAAATCCGCAAGCAGTACGTGACGACCGCAAGGGCCAAGGGGTTGAGCGAAGGCCGGGTGCTATACGGTCATGTGTTCCGCAACGCAATGTTGCTGGTCATCGCCGGCTTTCCCGGCGCGTTTATCGGCGCGTTCTTCGGCGGATCGCTGCTGATCGAAACCATTTTCTCGCTGGACGGGCTTGGGCTGCTGGGGTTCACCTCGGTGATCAATCGGGACTACCCGGTGGTGTTTGCAACTCTCTATATCTTCTCCCTGCTCGGACTCGTGATCGGCCTGATCTCGGATCTCACCTACACCTGGATCGATCCGCGGATCGATTTCGAGACTCGCGAGGTGTAACGGCGCCTTGAGTGCGGATGTGCAAACCCCGACCAGTGGCCCCGCCTCCGAGCGCCGCCGCAAGGGCCGTTTCGCGCTCTCCCCGATCAATCGCCGGCGGGTGGACAACTTCAGGCGCAACAGGCGCGGATACTGGTCCTTGTGGCTGTTCCTCGGGGTCTTCCTGATCACACTTTTCGCCGAAGGCATCGCAAACGACCGCCCGATCATCCTGTCCTACAAGGGGCAATTGCTGTTTCCCATCGTGGTCAACTATCCAGAATCCACTTTCGGGGGGTTCCTGGCGACAACCGAATATCGCGATCCGGTCATCGCAAACGAGATCGCGGCCCATGGCTGGATGCTCTGGCCGCCGATCCACTATTCCTACGCCACCACGGACTCCTATCTGCCCGTTGCCGCGCCCGCCGCGCCGTCATGGATGATGCCGGTCGACCTGCGCTGCCAGAGATATGACAACGGAACGAGCGATGCGGCCTGCAACCTTGGCAACTTCCATTGGCTGGGCACCGACGCACAAGGCCGCGACGTTCTGGCGCGCCTGATCTACGGGTACCGCATTTCGGTTCTGTTCGGCCTGACGCTGGCGATCCTGTCTTCGCTGATCGGGGTGGTCGCGGGCGCGGTGCAGGGCTATTTCGGCGGCTGGATCGATTTGTTGTTCCAGCGGTTCATCGAAATCTGGACCTCGATTCCAGCGCTCTACCTGTTGCTGATCATTTCAAGCGTCATCGCGCCCAGTTTCTGGGTTCTGCTCGGGATCCTTCTGATGTTCTCCTGGGTGACGCTGGTTGGCGTGGTGCGCGCGGAGTTCCTGCGCGGGCGCAATTTCGAATATATTCACGCAGCGCGGGCGCTTGGGGTGTCGAACCGCACCATCATGTTCCGGCATCTCCTGCCCAACGCGATGGTCGCCACGCTCACCTTCATGCCCTTTATCCTATCGGGCTCCATCACGACTTTGGCGTCGCTCGATTTCCTCGGCTTCGGCCTGCCGCCCGGTTCACCTTCGCTGGGGGAATTGCTGGCCGAGGGCAAGGACAATATCGCGGCGCCCTGGCTGGCACTGACCGGGTTCTTCAGCCTGGCCATCATGCTCAGCCTGCTGATCTTCGTCGGCGAGGCGGTACGCGATGCGTTCGATCCGCGAAAGACCTTCCGATGAGCGCAGCGCTCCTCTCTGTTCGCAATCTTGGCGTGCGGTTCCAGTCGGGGGAGACCGACATCGAAGCCGTGCGCGGGGTCAGTTTCGACATTGCGCGGGGCCAGACCGTGGCGCTTGTCGGAGAGTCCGGTTCAGGCAAGTCGGTGACCGCGCTATCGATCCTGAAACTGCTGCCCTATCCGGCCGCCTCGCATCCCACCGGCGAGATCCTTTTCGACGGCAAAGACCTGATCGGGGCCGACGATCGCACGATCCGAAAGGTGCGCGGCAACCGCATCTCGATGATCTTCCAGGAGCCGATGAGTTCGCTGAACCCCCTGCACCGGATCGAGCGGCAGATCGGCGAAGTGCTCTCCACCCATCGCGGCATGGGCAAGGCACAGGCGCGGGCGCGCACCCGTGAATTGTTGCGCGATGTGGGCATGCCGGACGACGACGCCGTGCTCGCTGCATTCCCGCATCAGCTTTCCGGTGGCCAGCGGCAGCGCGTGATGATCGCCATGGCGCTGGCCAACGAGCCGGACCTGCTGATCGCGGACGAGCCGACCACCGCGCTCGATGTAACGATACAGGCGCAGATCCTCGAACTGCTGAAGCACCTTCAGGCGCGGCACGGCATGGCCATGCTGTTCATCACCCATGACCTTGGGATCGTGCGCAAGCTCGCCGACTTCACCTGCGTGATGACCAATGGCAAGATCGTGGAAAGCGGCCAGACCCAGGAGATCTTCGCCAATCCTCAACACGCCTACACAAGGCACCTGCTTGCCGCCGAACCGGGGGGTGAGCCGGTTCGTGCCAACGCTGCCGCGCCGGTCGTGGTGGAAGTCCACGACCTCAAGGTCTGGTTCCCGATCCGGCGCGGTCTTTTCCGGCGCACGGTCGGCCATATCAAGGGCGTCGATGGCGTGGACCTGAGCATCCGCGAAGGCGCGACCCTGGGCGTGGTCGGCGAGTCGGGTTCGGGCAAGTCGACGCTTGGCATGGCGCTGCTGCGCCTGATCGGTTCCCAGGGGCGGATCGCCTACATGGGCGACGATATCCAGAACAGGTCGTGGAAGGCGATGCGGCCCCTGCGCCGGCAGATGCAGGTAGTGTTTCAGGACCCTTTTGGTTCGCTCAGCCCGCGCATGCCGGTGGGCGACATCGTGGGTGAAGGGCTCCTGGTTCACGCGCCGGGCATCGATGCCGAAACCCGCGACCGCCGGGTCGCGCAGGCTCTGGAGGAAGTCGGTGTCGACCCCGAGGCGCGCTTCCGCTATCCGCACGAGTTTTCCGGAGGCCAGCGGCAACGCATTGCGGTGGCGCGGGCGATGGTTCTGGAGCCGAAATTCGTGGTGCTCGACGAACCGACCTCGGCGCTCGACATGAGCGTGCAGGCGCAGGTGGTGGACCTGCTGCGCGATCTGCAGCAAAGGCGCGGACTGACCTACATGTTCATCTCGCACGACCTGAGGGTGGTGCGGGCGCTGGCCAATGACATCATCGTGATGAGAGCCGGCAAGATCGTCGAGAACGGGCCGGCGGAACGGATATTTGCCGAGCCGCATGATGCCTACACCAAGGGGCTGCTGGCCGCCGCGTTCGACCTTGAACACGCTGGTCCAGGTCTTGGAGCGCCTGTCGATGGCGCGCCAACCTGACCGCTTTCGCCACGGGCGGATTTTGCGCATAGTCGGGGTACGGGCCGATGGGTACCACAATCATGGTGGCGTATCGGGTCTGGACGCGGTTGAAAGGAAGTAGTCGAGATGTCGAAGTTCTGGCCTGCACTTGCGCTCTTTTGCGTTGCCGCCCTCAGTCCGGTTTCGCCGTCCCTGGCGGCGGACAGTGGCTGGGTCAGCGGCGTATCGCTGATCGGCACGCCGAAATACCAGGATGGCTTTGCCCATTTCGACTATGTGAATCCCGATGCGCCGAAGGGAGGCATGGTCAGGCTTTCCGAAACCGGAGGGTTCGACACGTTCAACCCGATCCTGCCCAAGGGCGAGGCGGCAACCGGGCTTGGACTGATCTATGAATCGCTCATGACCGCGTCGATGGATGAGACCGACAGCCAGTACGGCCTGTTGGCTGACCGGCTGAAATATGCGGACGACTATTCGTGGGTGACCTTCCACATCAATCAGAAGGCGAAATGGTGGGACGGCCAACCGGTTACCGCCAAGGACGTGGTGTGGTCGTTCGACAAGCTGGTGGCGCTCAACCCCACCCAGGCCAACTATTACGCCAATGTGGTCAAGGCCGAAGTCACCGGTGACAACGAAGTGACCTTCACATTCGATCAGTCGGGCAACCGTGAATTGCCGCAGATCGTGGGGCAAGTTCTCGTCATGCCTGAACATTGGTGGGAAGCGAACGGCCCGGACGGCAAGCCCCGCGACATCGGCTCCTCGACCCTTGAGCCGCCGATGGGCTCTGGTCCCTACCGCATCAAGACCTTTTCGCCCGGGCGCAGCGTGGTTTTCGAACGCGTCGCGGACTACTGGGGCGCAAATGAGCCGGTGAATGTGGGACAGAACAATTTCGACGAGATCCGCTACGAGTATTTCCGTGACACCACTGTCGAATTCGAGGCGTTCAAGGGCGACCAGTTCGACTGGTGGAGCGAGAATGTGGCGCGCCGCTGGGCCACGGGATACGATTTCCCCGCGGTTGGTGACGGGCGGGTGATCAAGGAGTTGTTCCCTGAGCCCTACCGCAGCACCGGTATCATGGTGGGTTTCGTGCCCAACCTGAGGCTGAAGAAGTTCTCCGACGAACGTGTCCGCGAGGCGCTCAACTACTGTTTCGACTTCGAGGAACTCAACCGCACCCTGTTCTATGGGCAATACGAGCGGATCAATTCGTACTTTTATGGAACGGAGCTGGCTTCAAGCGGACTGCCGAAGGGCAAGGAACTCGACATCCTGGATTCGGTCAGGGACAAGGTGCCCGCCGATGTGTTCACCACGGCATATGCCAATCCGGTCGGCGGCGATCCGGAAAAGTTGCGCGCCAATCTGCGAGAGGCCCTGAAACTTCTGACCGAGGCGGGCTACAGACTGGACGGCAACAGGCTGGTCGATGGCGCGGGTCAGCAACTCAGCTTCGAGATCCTGCTCAACGGGCCGACCATCGAGCCGATTGCCCTGAGCTTCCAGCAGAATCTCGAGAAGATCGGCATCGCCACCTCGATCCGCACCGTCGACAGCTCGCAATATATCAACCGTGTGCGTTCGCGCGATTTCGACATGATCTATACCGGCTGGGTGCAATCGACATCCCCGGGCAATGAACAGCGCGATTACTGGGGTTCGGGAGCGGCGAGCGAAGAGAACTCGCGCAATTATGCCGGAATTGCCGATCCCGGAGTGGACGCCCTTATCGACAAGCTCATCTATGCGCCGGACCGTGAAACGCTGGTCGCCGCCACCCATGCGCTTGACCGGGTGCTCCTGGCGCACCATTTCGTAACTCCGACATATACGTTGCGCGCGTCCCGAATAGCCCGGTGGGACCGGTTCAGCCATCCCCAGACGCTGCCCGAATACGACATCGGGTTCCCCACGATCTGGTGGTGGGACAAGGACAAGGCCGAAAAGACCGGCATGCCCAGGTCCGGCGGCTGATCGCACAACGTCCACGACCTCACTCTGGCCGCCGCCGGATGACCATTCCGGCGGCGCTCTCCCGCCGCCAAGAAAACGAGACGACATGACCAAGCATGATTTCGACCTGATCGCCGAAAAAGAAATTCCCGAGATCCATTCCCTCGCCCGACACTACCGGCACAGGGCGACGGGCGGCGAAGTCCTGTCGCTTCTCAATGACGACGAGAACAAGGTGTTCGGCATCACTTTCCGCACGCCGCCCGCGGACTCGACCGGTGTCGCGCATATTCTCGAGCATTCGGTGCTGTGCGGGTCGCGCAAATACCCGCTCAAGGAGCCCTTCGTGGAATTGCTGAAGGGGTCGCTGCACACCTTCCTCAACGCCATGACCTTTGCCGACAAGACAGCCTACCCGGTCGCCAGCCAGAACCTTGCCGACTTCTACAATCTGGTGGATGTCTATCTCGATGCGGTCTTCTTCCCCCGGCTGACCGAAGACACCTTCCGGCAGGAGGGCTGGCACTACGAACTCGACAATGCCGCCGACCCGCTGGTGTTCAAGGGTGTAGTGTTCAACGAGATGAAGGGGGTGTTCTCATCGCCCGAGGCCCGGCTGGCGGACGTCTCGCAGCGCTCGCTTTTTCCCGACACCACCTACGGCGTTTCATCGGGCGGCAATCCCAGGGTCATCCCGGACCTGACCTACGAGGCGTTCAGGGATTTCCATTCGCGGCTCTATCACCCCTCCAACGCGCGCGCGTTCTTTTATGGCGACGACGATCCGGAGAAGCGACTGGACCTGATCGGGGACTATTTCGCCGAATTCGAACGGCGCGAGCCCGATTCCGGAATTGCGACGCAAGGCCGGTTCACTGCGCCGCGGCATATCGAGGCGACCTATCCCGGATCCGCCGCCGAGGGCGCGGCGCGCGACGGCATGGTGACCGTCAACTGGCTTCTCGATCTCGATGTACTCGATGACATGGAAACCGCGCTGGGCCTTGCGGTGCTCAACCATGCGCTGATCGGCACACCGGGATCGCCGCTTCGCCGGGCGCTCACCGATTCCGGGCTCGGCGAAAGCATGCTCGGCGGCGGGATATCGGACGGGCTCAAGCAACCCACCGCGTCGTTCGGCCTCAAGGGCATCGATCCGGCCAATGCGGGGAAGGTGGAAGCGCTGATCCTTGAGACGCTCGGCCAGCTGGCGGCGGAAGGCATTGACGAAGGCGCGGTGACGGCGGCGCTCAACACCCTCGAATTCCAGTTGCGGGAGAACAATACCGGCTCCTACCCGCGCGGGCTGGTGATGATGTTCCGCGCTCTGGGACCCTGGCTGCACGATCGCGACCCGATGAGCGCGCTTGAGTTCGAAGGTCCGCTCGAAACGGTGAAGGCGAAAATCGCCGAGGGTGGCTATTTCGAGCGGATCATCCGCCGCCACCTGCTCGACAATGCCCACAGGACGACGGTCGTGCTTCGCGCCGATCCCGATCTGGCCGAAACGGAGGCCGCCGAGGAACGGGCTCGACTGGAAGCGGTTCGGGTTGAAATGGACGCGGCGGGGCTCGAAGCGACCGTGGAGATGACCGAACGTCTCAAGGCGTTGCAGGAAGCGACCGATCCCGAGGACGTCCTGGCCAAGGTTCCCAGCCTCAGGATCGAGGATTTGCCGCGCGCATCGCGTGTGCTGCCAATCGAAAGGGCAACGATCGCCGGAGTGCCGGCGATGTTCCACGACCTGCCGACCAATGGCATCGCCTATCTCGATCTGGGCTTCGACCTCACGGTCCTTGACGCGGATTTGCTTGCCTTCGTGCCCCTGTTCAGCCGGGCGCTGACCCAGACCGGTACGAAGCGGCGCGATTTCGTTGAATTGTCGCAACTGATCGGCCAGACCACCGGCGGCCTGCGTACGCAACGCTGGTCCTCGTCCACCATGGGCGGCGATACCTCGGCATGGCTGTTCGTGCGCGGCAAGGCAACCGGACCGCATGTAGGCGACCTCGTCTCGATCATGGCGGAAGTTCTCGGCGAGGCCCGGCTCGACAATCGTGAGCGCATCCGCCAGATGGTGCTGGAGGAAAAGGCGGGTTTCGAGGGCCGGCTGACCGGCATGGGATCGCATCTCGTCGACCTGCGGCTCAGGGCCAGCCTGGGCGAGGCGGACTGGCTGGGGGAGACTTTCGGCGGCATCAGCCACCTGATGTTCCTCAGGCGGCTCGCGGATCTGGTCGACAGCGATTTCGGCCAGGTGCAGGGCGCGCTCGAGAGGATCAGATCGGTGCTGCTCACCCGTCCTGCCATGCTGATCAACATCACGGCCGAAGGTGGGGACCGTGCCGGGATCGAGACCGAAGTTGCAAGGCTGGTTGGCGGGATACCCGCCGAGCCTCGCGCGAAGGCAGTCTGGGACCGCAGGCCTGGTGCGCCATCCGAGGGCCTGACCATGCCCGCGCAGGTCAACTACGTGGGCAAGGGGGCCGACCTTTACCGCCTCGGCTACAAGCCGAATGGCGCGGCATCGGTCGCGGTGAAATATCTCAACACAACCTATCTTTGGGACAAGGTGCGGGTGCAGGGCGGTGCTTATGGTGGTTTCGCCCGGTTCGACCAGGTGGGCGGCGGGCTGACCTTCGCTTCCTATCGCGACCCGAACCTGGTCAAGACGCTGGACGCCTTCGACGGCGCCGCATCGTTCCTCAGGCGCGAACTGGGCTCGACCGAGCTCGTCCGGTCGATCATCGGCACGATCGGCGAGGTCGACCGCTACATGCTGCCGGACGCCAAGGGTTTTGCTTCCATGCTGTGGGCGCTGTCAGGCAATACAGACGACGTGCGGCAGACGCGGCGCGACCAGATTCTTTCTGCCGGCCCCGGCGATTTCCGCCAGTTCGCCGAGGCGCTGCAAGAGGTTGCGCGGGCGGGGCATGTGGTCGTCCTGGGGTCGGAAAAGGCCATCGCAGAAGCCAACACCGCACGCAACGGCTTCCTCGATGTCAGCAAGGTGCTCTGATAGCGATTCCGGGTTCGCGCGGTGCGTCAGGGCGTGCCGCGCGCCCTATTTGGATCGAACGTCGTTGTAGTCCTTGGTGGCGGGCTTGCCCTTGAACGTGACCCAGAAATAGTTGAGCACATAGGTCGCGCCGGTCTTGAACACGCCTTCCTTCTCCAGCCGGCGGCCGGAGGTCTGCATGGGCAGGCGGAAGGTCCACTTGACCGGACCGACCTGGGACAGGCGCCGGGCAACATCGGTATCTTCGCCGTGGAAGATGATGGTGCGATCGTAGCCGCCCACTTCGAGCCAGGCCGAGCGCTTGAAAACGAAATTCCCGCCCTGGATCATCGAACCGACCTTCAGGACGTGCCGGTTCAAGAGGTAGATCGCGTAGGCGCCATAGTAGAACATGCGCACAAGCGCGCGGTTGTAAAGCGACAGGTCGTAGTAGATATACGGACCGCTCAGCGCCACGAGGTCGGGGTTCTTGCCGAATTCGGCGAGCACGGTGTCGATCCAGCCGGCCGGGACGATGGTGTCCGCGTCGATATTGGCCACCAGTTCCGCCGTGGTGGCGTCGAGGCCAGCGGCGCGGGCATGGACCAGCCCTTTCCTTGTCTCGTCGACGACTTTTACACCATTGAAACTACGTGCAATTTCTCCGGTTCGATCAGTCGAGGCATTATTGACCACGATGATCTCGGCGTCGGCGCCGGAACGCTCGACTTCAGCGACCACCGAGGTCAGGCAGTCGCCGATCAGCGCCTCTTCGTTATAGGCCGGAATGACGAATGCGAGCTTCAATTTACTTTCCTTCGGGTCGGTGCCGTCATGCCGCTGGTGCGGCGGATCGGGCCTTTTTGCCACTCACGCGGGCCCTTGCAAGGGAAAACTTCTAGCAAACGCAGCGCAGCTTGTCGCGTGCCGGGCATCAATGGCGCGCGAATGGCGATTGATGCGTGTCATTGTTGCCGGCTGCGCCGCGCGCGCATAGTGTTGAGCAATGCGCAGGCCATTGCGCATGCGAAGGGAGGGTTCCGATGTGCCTCGGGGTACCGATGCGGATCATCGAACGCGACGGGTTCGAGGCGCGTTGCGAAGCGATGGGGATCGAGCGCAAGGTCAATCTCTTCCTGGTGCAGCACGAATCCCTCAAGCCGGGCGACCTGGTGATGGTGCATGTGGGATACGCCATCCAGAAAATGGACGAAGCGGCTGCGCGTACCGCCTGGGACCTCTACGAGGAGGCGCTTGAGGCGGAAGGCGCGACGGGCGATGCATGAGCTCTCCATTTGCCGGGGGTTGCTGGCGCAGGTCGAGCGGGCTGCCGAAGCCAATGGCGCGCATCACGTCAGCCGGGTGACAGTCAGGATCGGCGCGCTATCGGGCGTCGAACCGGAACTGTTGCGGCGCGCTTTCGAGGTGGCCCGGCAGGGCGGACATGCCCGCGCCGCGGTTCTCGACATCATCGAGGTCCCTGTCAGCGTGAGGTGCGAGGCTTGCGGGGCGATGGGGGTCGTGACATCGGGCAATCTTGCCTGCCCCGATTGCGGGAACTGGCGGGTCGAACTGGTGGCCGGCGACGAGTTGCTGCTCGAAAGCATCGAACTTGATGAGCAGGACACGGTGGACGCGGAAGAGGTGGCGTGATGTGCAAGGATTGCGGTTGTGGAGACCATGCTGGCGATTTCCGGATCCATGCCGGCGGACATGGGCATCACCATCACCGGCACGAAAACGACCAGCACGGCCGGACAGTAGAGATCATGAACGGTCTGCTGGACGATAACGACCGCCAGGCTGCGCATAACAGGGCGCATTTCCTTGAGGCTGGCGTGCTGGCGATCAACCTGATGTCGTCGCCGGGGTCCGGCAAGACCGCGCTGATTGAAGCCACCATAGATGCGCTGGGCCACCGCTGCCGCATCGCGGTGATCGAGGGGGACCTCGAAACGGAGAACGACGCCGAGCGTATCCGCGCCAAGGGCGTGCCGGCGGTGCAGATCACCACGGGCCAGACGTGCCATCTCGATGCCGAGATGGTTCATGCGGGCCTCCACGCGCTCGATCTTTCGGACATCGATATCCTGTTCATCGAGAACGTTGGCAATCTCGTCTGCCCGGCGGATTTCGACCTGGGGCAGGCCGCCAATGTCGTGCTGCTCTCGGCCACCGAGGGCGACGACAAGCCGGCCAAGTACCCGGTGATGTTCCGCATCGCCGATCTGGTCCTGATCTCGAAAGCCGACCTGCTACCGGTGCTCGACGATTTCGACCCGGCCCGGGCGAAGGCGTGCGTGAGGGCGCTGGCCAACCCGGCCGAGGTCTTCGAGGTTTCCGCAAGGCGGCCCGATACACTTGCGCCCTGGTTCGCGTTCATCGAGAACCGCCTTGGGGCACATGCCGGCATTCGCCGGCAGGCGCACGAAACGGCGGCGGAATAGGTCGATGGCGACTGCGCGCGAATGGCTCGATCGGATACGCGGATTGCGGCTCAACCGGCCGGTACGCGTGATGAACGTGTGCGGCGGGCACGAGCGGTCAATTTCGATGGCGGGGTTGCGCGGCGTGCTGCCAGAGGCGATCGAACTCATTCCCGGCCCGGGCTGCCCGGTTTGCGTCTGTCCCGAGGAAGACGTCTATGACGCGATCCAACTGGCTATGCGGCCCGAGGTCACGCTTGCGGCGTTCGGCGACATGCTGCGTGTGCCCGCCAATGTGCCCAAGCGTGAACCGCGCTCGCTCGAACAGGCCAAGGCCGCTGGCGCGCGGGTGCTGCCCATTGCCTCGCCGCACGAGGCGGTAAAATTGGCCGAATCCGAGCCTGGCCGGCAGGTGGTGTTCTTTGCCGCCGGGTTCGAGACTACGACGGCACCGGTTGCGGCGCTGATCGCGCAAGGGCTGCCGGACAACCTGTCGATCCTTTTGTCCGCACGGCGAACCTGGCCGGCGGTGAAGATGCTGCTCGACAGCGAGGCGCCCGGTTTCGATGCGCTGATCGCGCCGGGGCATGTCTCGACGGTCATGGGACCCGAGGAATGGAGGTTCGTGCCGCAGGATTACGGGATCCCGTCGGCGGTCGCCGGGTTCGAGCCGGAGAGCCTGCTCGCCGCGCTCTACTCGGTCTTGCGCCAGAAACTCGACGGAACGGCTTTCCTCGACAATTGCTATGACAATGTGGCGAGGCCTGGCGGCAACGCTACGGCGCGCCGGCTCCTGAGCGAGACAATGGATGTGGTGGACGCCAACTGGCGCGGCATAGGCGTGATCCCGAAATCGGGCTTTGCCCTGAAGCCGGCATTGGCGGCGCACGACGCGCGCCAGCGTTTCGAGGCAGGGCCGGAACGCACGGGCAAGCGGATCGGGGAGATGCCACCGGGCTGCGACTGCGCGCGGGTGGTGCTGGGCAAGATCTATCCCAACCAGTGCGTCTTGTTCGGCAAGGCCTGCACGCCGCGCAATCCCATTGGACCGTGCATGGTCTCGGATGAAGGGGCCTGCCGCATCTGGTGGGCTTCCGGAATCCGCCCGGGCGCGGAGGCCACGGCTGACCAACGCTACTGAAATGTCGGATTCCGGGTCCGCGACCGAGGCGCGGCACATCGTTGTCGGCGGAAGGGTGCAGGGCGTCGGTTTTCGGCCCTTCGTCCATCGACTTGCGAACCGCATGGGGCTGTCCGGCGAGGTGCGAAATACCTCGGGCCGCGTCGAAATCGATGTCGCGGGCACGAAGGCCGCGCTCGAGGCCTTCATGGGCGCGCTGATCGAGGAGGCGCCGCCCCTGGCACGGCCAGCGCTGCTCGCCAGTGGCGCGATCCCGTTCGGCGGGTGGCAGGTATTTCGCATAGTTGAGAGTTGGAATGCCGGCGATATCGACGCGCACCTGCCACCGGACCTGTTCTGCTGTCCCGATTGCCTTGCCGAGATCGCCGATCCGGCGGCACGCCGGTATCGCTATGCGTTCACCAACTGCACGCAATGCGGGCCACGCTACACCATCGTTTCGGGCCTGCCTTATGACCGGGCGGCGACAAGCATGGCCGGGTTCGACATGTGTCCGGCCTGCCGGGCCGAATACGAGGATCCCGGCGACCGGCGCTTTCACGCCCAGCCGCTGGCCTGCCCGGATTGCGGCCCCCGATTGTCGTTCTGGGCGCTTGGCGCCGAGCGGTCGACCGGAGAAGCGGCGCTTGACGCGGCTCTCGCTCTGATCCGGGCCGGGGAAATCGTTGCGGTGAAGGGGGTCGGTGGCTTCCACCTGATGTGCGACGCCTGCAATGACGCGGCGGTGACCCGCCTTCGGGCGCGCAAGCATCGGCCAGACAAGCCTCTGGCGGTGATGTTCGGGCAGGCGGGGGAAGACGGGCTGGAGGATGTTCGCCGGTTCGCCAGCCCGTCCGGGATCGAGGCGCGGATGCTGGTCTCGCCGGAGCGACCCATCGTTCTGGTCAGGACGCGCAACGGCACCCCAATCGGAGGTGACGTTGCGCCGGGGCTTGCCGAGATCGGGGCCTTCCTGCCTTACAGCCCGTTGCATCATTTGATTCTCGATGCTCTTGGGGGGCCGCTGGTCGCCACCTCGGGCAATATCAGCGGCGAGCCAGTGATTACCTCGGAGGCGGAAGCGCTGGAACGGCTCGCTGGCGTTGCCGACGGGTTCCTCGTCCATGACCGTCCGATCCTCAGGCCGGCGGATGACAGTGTGATGCGCGAGATCGCCGGTGCGCCGCGCCTGTTGCGCGCGGGACGAGGGATCGCGCCGGTTGAAATGGGCCTGCCGGGCGAACTCGACCGGCCCGTGCTCGCGGTGGGCGGGCACATGAAGGCGGCCGTCGCGCTGGGGTGGGGACGCCGCGCTCTTGTCTCGCCGCATATCGGGGAACTGGACAGCACAAGGGGGCGGGCGGTTTTCGAGCAGGTGATCGTCGACCTGCAGCACCTTTATGGCGTGAAGGCAGAGCGCATCGCGTGCGACCTGCATCCGGGCTACGCGAGCAGCAAATGGGCGCATGATCGGGGGTTGCCGCTCGTTCCGGTCCAGCACCATGTTGCCCACGCTTCGGCGTTGGACGGAGAGCATCGGGACGTCAAGGACTGGCTGGTCTTTGCCTGGGACGGGGTGGGGCTTGGACCGGACGGCACGCTTTGGGGCGGTGAGGCGTTCCATGGGGCGGCCGGGCGTTGGCGGCGTGTTGCCAGTTTCCGGCCATTCTCGGTGACGGGGGGCGACCTTGTGGGGCGGCAGCCCTGGCGGTCGGCTGCGGCACTCTGCTGGGAGACAGGCGCGGAATTCCTGCCGCAGATCGAGGGTGCGGACCTGGTGCGCGCTGCGCGCGAACGCGGCGCCAACACGATGGCGACTTCGTCGGCGGGCCGGCTGTTCGACGCCGCTGCTGCGCTGGTCCTCGGCCATCACCTTTCAAGCTTCGAGGGCCAGGGGCCGATGTTGCTGGAAGCGGCGGCAAGGGGAAACGCCGATGCAATCGAGATGCCGGTTTCACCGGATGCCGACGGCGTGCTTCGTGCCGACTGGTCGGGTCTCGTGGATGCCTTGGGCGACGAAACGCGGACGGCAGGGGAGCGGGCGGCGATGTTTCATGAAAGCATGGCCGCCGTGCTGGTCGCCAAGGTGCTGCGGCTATGCGGAACATATTCGTTCGCCGCGGTGGGGCTGACCGGCGGGGTGTTTCAAAATCGCGTGCTTTGCGAACGTGTCACCTCGCTTCTTGGCCAAGAGGGCATAGAATGCCGGTTGCCGCAGAACCTGCCCGCCAATGACGGCGGTTTGGCCTTCGGGCAGATCATTGAAGCACTCTATTGCCAGCCCACATTCGATTAGCCGGAAAGATCGAGATAAATGCTTGAAGACACACATATTTCCCTGGCCCATGGCAATGGCGGGCGTCATATGCGCGAACTGATCGAGGAGGTCTTTGCGCGCCATCTCGCCAATCCGCGGCTCGACGTCAACGCCGACGCCGTGCCCTTCATGATCGATGCGGACGCCACCGCGTTCATCACCACGGATGGTTTCACCGTGCAGCCGCTCGAATTTCCCGGGGGCGATATCGGGTCGCTGGCAATCAACGGCACGATCAACGACCTCGCGGTGGCCGGGGCCATTCCCCTCTATATGACGGTGAGCGCGATCATCGAGGAGGGGCTGGAGGTGGCCTTGCTCGAGCGGATCGTCAGGAGCCTTGCCGCGGCGGCGCATGCGGCAAGAGTGCAGGTGGTGGCGGGAGACACCAAGGTGGTGCCGCGCGGGCAGGGGGGTGGCCTCTATCTTACGACGACCGGGGTCGGCGCGCAGCCGCAGGGCCGCCATTTCGGTCTCGACCGCATCCGGCCAGGCGACAAGGTGCTGGTCAGCGGGCCGGTGGGGGACCATGGCATTGCGGTGATGCTCGCGCGGGAGGAATTCGAGCTTTCAGGTTCCGTGCAATCGGATTGCGCCTCGGTCGCCGGGCTGACCAGCTCGATTGCCGATCTCGATGGCGTGCACTTCATGCGCGACCCGACACGCGGCGGGCTTGCGACCGTGGTGCACGAGATCGCGGTGGCCTGTTCGCATGAAGTGCGGCTGTTCGAGGCCAAAGTGCCGGTGCGCGACGCGGTGCGCTCGGTATGCCAGATCCTTGGCTACGATCCCTATTACCTCGCCTCGGAGGGCCGGGTGGTCGCGGTGGTGGCGCCCGGTGACGCCGACGAGGCGCTGGCGGCCTGGAAGGGCCTGCCGGACGGCGTGGACGCCGCGATCATCGGTGAAGTGAGGCAAGGCGCGGGCCGGGTGGTGCTGGAGACCGAAATCGGCGGCACGCGCATACTCGATGAACTCGAGGACGACCCGCTGCCACGCATCTGCTGAATTCCAGGACGTTCAGAAGTATTGCCTGAGCTGCATGTAGGCGGTGGTTGGCGGTTCGGCATAGGGCGCGCCGCCGCCGCTGACCGGCAATCCGCCGAATTCTGTGCCGGACGGCCCGACCGGCACCTGCACCCCGGCGATCAGGTTCAGATTGTCGTTGAGCGACCAGTTGGCCTCAGCCGCCAGATCGAGGCTTTTGTCATCGAGGTTGAGGATGACGCTGGGGGAGATGGTGAAGAGGGGTGTCCATTCCAGCGACAGGCCCGCGGCGAGGTAGTTGCGCGAGGTGTTGAACACCTGACCGCGCGACAGCCGGTCGACAAGATCGGCGGGCAAGGCGTCGAGAGCGCTGCCGTTGGCCGCACCGAAGCCATTGTGGAAATATTCTGCGAAGAGCGTCGCGTTGCGATCGAAAATTGTCGTGGCGCCGGAGATGTTGACGAGGCCCGAGGTGCGCAGCGTGCCGTCCGGCAGGAGCGTGGGGACGAGTTCCGCGTTCCAGACCGCGCCGCCCAGTGCGCCTGACAATCCCAGCCCGGCGGTCCAGTCGCCGTGGTCGCGGGCGAGGATGGCGGTGAGGCCGATATCGCCCAGAGTGCGGTGATAATGAAGGGCAAGGGTACTGGCGTCGAGGGTGACCTGTCCGCCGGGTGTTGCCCGGCGCGGCACGGCGATGGCCTGCAGGTCCGATCCGTCGTCGAACAGCATCTGCACATAGGCCATGTCGACCCCGGGCTTGTACTCGGTGTCGACGGTCTCGGGCGCGAACGGGTCGACCAGGTCCATGGGATGAAAGACGGTGCCAGCGCCCCAGGTGAGGGCCTGCCGGCCCACGCGGGCGACGAAATTCCCCGAGGAATAGCCAAGCGACAGGCGGTCGATCTTTTGGGTGACCAGGGCGTGGTCGGTGTTGACGATGTCCTGGGTCAGGTCGAACAGGGTCGCTGGCGGTTTCGGCGGCATCAGGGCGGCAGTGTCCCTGGCGAGCTCGACGCCGCGCCCGACGTCGGCGGAAAGCCGGTAGGCGAACGAGAAATCCCAATTGTCCCAGCGCGGCTCATACATGATGCGCAGGTCGCCCAGCACATCATTGCGGTCTTCGGCACCGAGCGAGGCGTCAAGGCTGGTGGGGTCGGTGAAGGCGCCAAGGTCAGTCAGCTCGATCCGGCCGCGCAGGTCTCCGGCATGGGCGGAGGCTGTGAGAAGCGCCAGCGCGATGGCGGCGGCAGGGGCGGTTGCGAAACTACTGGGCCGCGTCGGCATTTTCGTGCGCCTCGTCGCTGGTAATCCGTCCGTCGGTCATTTCGATATGGCGGCGCGAATGCGCCATGACCCGCGCATCATGGGTGCCGATCAGGAAGGTGATGCCGAGTGAGCGGTTGAGATCGGCCATGAGGCCCACCAGATCCTCGGCGGTTTTCGAATCGAGATTGGCGGTCGGCTCGTCGGCCAGCACGATGGCCGGGCGGGCGACGAGGGCGCGCGCGACGGCCACTCGCTGCTGCTGGCCGCCCGAGAGATAGGCGGGCCGGCGGGTTTCCATGCCCTCAAGCCCGACATCGCGCAGGGCGGCGTCGGCGCGTTTGCCCCGCTCTTCAGCCGGGACGCCGAGCAGTTGCAGGATGAATTCGACGTTCTCGCGGGCCGAAAGGACCGGGATGAGATTATAGGCCTGGAAGACGAAGCCGATCTTGTGCAGCCGCATCTCGGTCAGGCGGTTCTTGTCGAGGCCCTTGAGGGAGGTTCCGTCGACACTCACCTCGCCAGAGCTTGGGCGATCGAGCCCGCCGATCATGTTGAGAAGCGTGGTCTTGCCCGATCCTGACGGGCCGGACAGGGTGGCGAAATCGCCCTTCTCGATATCGAGGTCGACCCCGTTGAGGGCGGGCACCTCGATGGCGCCGACGCGGTAGCGCTTCTCGACGCCGCGGCAGGACACGATGGGGCTCATCGTTGGCGCTCCTTTCTCAGCTGACATAATGCATGGCCTCCACCGGATTGGCACGCGCCGCCTTTCGGGCGGGCCATAGGGCAACGGCGACACCGAGCACCCAGACCAGCGCGGACATCTCGACGAAGCGTAGAGGCGCGATGGCGGGGTAAAGGACACGTCCGGCGCCGAAGAATTCTGCGCCACGGGCGAGGAAACCCAGGTCGACGCCGTTGTGGAACAACGCGATGGTCGCCGCCGAGGCGATCATTCCGATGATGACGCCGATGCCGATCAGAAGTGCGGATTCAAGGCTGACCTGGGCAAGGATCAGGCGCGGCCGCATGCCAAGCGCCTGCAAGAGGCCGAATTCGTGCGTGCGTTCGAACACCGCCATGAGCTGGGTGTTGACGATGCCGATGGCCATGAGCACGAACATGATCCACAGCCAGATGTAGACGAAGGCGTGCATGAAACCGTCCATGGCCGCAGCGAGGGGCGACAGTTGCATCCATGACCGCACGTCGAGCCCGGGCGCGGCGGCGGAAATCGTCCTCAGCGTCGACGCAAGGTCACTGTCGGAAGCTACGTGCAGGCTGATCTCTGAAATGCGGTCGCCGAGGCCGAGCATTTCTTGCGCCGTGGCGATGCCGGTGAAGGCGTACTGGTCTTCGATTTCCTGGTTGCCGGCATAGACCCCAACTACGTTGAAGCTCTGCTGCGCGAGGCTGCCGTCGACCGATTGCGCCATGATGATGACGCGCTTGCCCACGCGAGTCTTCAAGCGTTCGGCCAGGTGCCGGCCGAGAACGATGCCTGAATCGGAGGGTGTGGACAGATACGCGCCGCCGGCGATCTGCCTGGGGATCGAGGAGAGGGCGCGTTCGGAGTTCGGATCGGCGCCGATCAGGGTGAGGGGCAGGGTCTTGTATTCGCTCTGCACGACCGCCGGCACCCGGACGCGCGCCGCTGAGGCGTCGATCGCGGGTTGGGCGAGGGCCTGCGACAAGGCCTGGTCGGGCGGCGGCATGGTGTGCGAGACGGTGGGATCGTCGAGATAGCCCTGGGCGTGGATCTGGGCGCTGCCGGTCAGAAGGTTGAGCGTGGTGTCGCGGCTCGATTGCGCCCAGGCCTCGAGGATCGCGGCAAAGCACAGGATGGAATAAAGGCCGACGGCGACGACGACGAGCGTGATCGCGGTGCGGCGCGGATAGCGCCAGAGATTGCGCCAGGCAAGCGGCATGAGCAGCGCAAGCGCGTTCATCCGGCGGCTCCCATGGCTGCGACGGGTTCGAGCTTGCGGATGCGCCGTGCGGGAATGACGCCGGCAATGGCGACCGCCAGCACGATAACTGCCGGCCCGGCAAGGGCGCTGGTCAGGCTCAGGGTGGGATAGAGCCGGCCGGGCAGGCCCCATTGGGCGAAAAGGTCCTCGACGCCGCCAAAGCTCATGCCGTGGATCTGGAACCACAGGGCGATGCCGCCGCCGATCAGGATGCCGATCAGATTGCCGAGCACGGCAAGAAAAACCAGTTCGAACCAGAGCATGCGTCCGATCAGGCCCGAGCGCATGCCGATGGCGAGCAGCATGCCGAATTCGCGGGTGCGTTCGAGGACCGACATCAGGAGCGTGTTGAGGATGATGAACACCACCACCACGACAAGACTGACATACCAGAGCATGGAGGTGGAAAAATCGAGGGTGATCGCCTGTTTCAGCGCCGGTTGCAGCGCCCCCCAGTCCTCGACGGCAAGGTTCTTGCCCTCAAGCGCCTTGCGCAGCGCGGGTAGCGCGTTCTGCACCGAAGGAAGGGATGGCCCGGCAAGGGCGATCACGTTGGCCCGGTCGCCGAGTGCGAAGGTCTCCTGGAAGCGCGACAGCGGCATTTCGGCGATCTGGCGGTCGAGGTCCGCCATCCCGGTGTGGAAGATGCCGGCAAGGGTGAGGACGTCGGCGGCGACGGTTCCGTCGACGGCCGAACCGAGCAGGGTGACCTTGTCGCCCAGCTTGAGCTTGAGGTTGCGCGCGAGCGCGTCGCCGAGGACGATGCTGTCGGTGTCGCCATTCTCAAGGTATCGGCCCTGTTTGACAGTCGTGGCGAGGGTCGAGATCTTTTGCTCGCTGGCCGGATCGACACCGACAATGGCCGATCCATAGCTGAGGTCGCCGTTTGCGAGGATGACGAAGCTCGTCGCCCGGGGGGCGGCGGCGGTGATCCCGGGTATGCCTGTGGCAGCCTTGGTGATCGCGCCTGTGTCGGCGATGGTCTTGCGGATGTCGGGGTCGTCGGCATAGCCGTGGGGCTGGACCTGGGCGAAGCCGTCGAACAGGCGCAGGGCGTTCGCTTCCATGGTGTCATAGACGCCAAGCTGGAAGGACAGCATGAACACCAGCAGCATGGCAGCGAAGGCCATGCTGAGCAGGCTCAGCCCGGTGCGCATGGGCTGCCGCCAGAGGTTCCGCCAGGCCATTGCGACGAGCATGGCGATCAGTCCCGGGGGTTCTGCAGGTTGGAAAGGGTGAAGAGGTAACCTGGCAGCGACTGGTTGAATGTCGCGTCGGTGGTGGTGATGCGCGTCCACTGGCCGGGGTTGGCGGCCGGCGTCATGGTCAGGACCAGCGGATAGACCCGGCCGCCGATGGTGCCCACCTTGTCGGTCGTCATGGTGCGCACGGGCTTGAAATCCTGGTCGAAGAAGGTCTCCTCAAGGAACACCCCGTCGTCGCGCACCTTGGCCTGCTGCTTGCCCCAGACGACCGGTGCGCCGGGTTTGGGCGTGGCGTCGATCGTGTAGACCGTGTGGCCGCCCGATTGCGCGGTGCCCACTATCTTGTGGGTATACTCGGTTAAAAGATCCTCGGCCTTGGACAGGTCGTTATAGGAGAAATCCGAGCCCATCCAGGATTGCGCCATCATCGAGGCGGGCAGCTTGACCACCTGGTTGAGCTTTGGATTGAATATCCAGGTCTGGTTGCCCAGCTTCAGGGTCGCGTTGCCGGCATCCTTGGCCGGAGCGGTGAAGCGCACCAGCGCCTTGTCCTCGCCTTCCGTCCAGCCCTTCATGGTCAGGTGCCGCTCCCAGGCTGGGCGGTGGATGGTCATCTCGACCGTGGTTTCTGAGGTATTGGCGCGCCAGTTGTCGAAGGCGGCCTTGATCAGCGCGGACGCATCGGCCGCGCGCGCGGCTGAACTGGCGGACAGGGCAGCAATCACGGCAATGGCTGCAATGGAAATCGGACGGGAAATACGGTGGCGCATGAAAGCCTCCGGCTTTGCGGGCGGACGAGCGAACCCCGGCATCAGCGCGCACCCGTCCCGTGATCGAAATCATTTGCGGCCCCGACCTTGCCGGGAGTCCGAAAATGCTGTACTTCATGTGTGTACCAACCGGTCCACAATGCTGGTTTGTACTCTTTGGTCCTGCTATGGTCAAGCCCATGAGTCGGAAGCGTTTTGAAAATCTCGATCCCGATCGCCAGCAGCGCCTGTTCGAAAGCGCCGCGGACGAGTTCGGCGCGCATGGCTACGAGGCGGCCTCGCTCAATCGCATTCTCGAGAATTCGGGGATGAGCAAGAGCTCGCTCTATTACTATTTCGACGACAAGGCGGACCTGTTCACCTCGATGGTGGAGCGCTCGATTGCCTTTGTGTTCCGGGAGATCGGCGGCTTCGATCTTCAAAGCCTGACCGCCGAGAACTATTGGGACCAACTCGAAGCACTCTATCGCCGTGCCATTGCGCTCATGAGCCGGAATGCCTGGTATGTGAAACTGGGCCGGATGTTCTACCGGCTTCGTGGCAACCCAAAGGACCTGAAGGCCACGGGCCGAGCCTTCGAAAGCGCCCGACGCTGGGTGGTGCAGTTCATACGGCGCGGGCAGGAACTGGGCGTGGTGAGGACCGACCTGCCCGAGACACTGGTCATCGATGCGGTGATGGGGATCGGGGAGGCGCTCGACCATTGGGTGGTGGCGCATTGGGACGAACTGGAAGCCGATGAGCGGCTGCAGTCGGCCAGCGACCAGATCGATCTGTTCAAGCGGCTGTTGTCGCCGTAAGGGCAGGCGCTCGGCTGTCTGCGCCAGGTCAGGGTCCCAGGGGGCGCTCCGCCTTCACCCCACCCTGCCGCTGCGCTGCGTCCAACTTATGGGGCGACCTTCGTGGTCCGTGCGGCCTCAGTCGGCTAATTCGCCAGCGATGCGCGCGACGAGTGCGTCAACGGCGGTGGCGACCTCGGCGGACGGGGCGGCGCCGGTCTCGAACGCCTTGCCCTCAATGGCGTAGACAATGCATTCGGGCGGCAGCGTGCCAAGAGTGCGGGCCAGTTCGACGGCCTCGGCCAGGCCAAACCCATGGGTGGAAAGCCCGAACGCCGCCTCCGGCAGGGGTGCGCGGACGACGTCGAACATCTTGATCGTACCCGGCGGCGCCCCCGAGACGGAGGCATCGACCAGAAAGACCTTTGCCGCGCCGTCCAGAAGTTCGAGGATCCGCGTCGCTTCGCCGTCGGTTTCACGGATCGTCACATGTGGTACCGCCATGGCACTGAGGCGTTGCGCCACGAGGCGTCCGGCGGCGTCGTCGCCACGGTCGGGATTGCCGATCCCGATGATGAGGGCTTGCGGCAAGTTCAGGCTATCCCCGGTCGATTTCGAGCTTGAGGAAGTGCGTGGCGCAGGAAATGCAGGGGTCGTAATTGCGGATCGTCTGCTCGCAGCGATGCTGCAACTCGATTTCGGGCAGGTCGAGCATGTCGCCGACGAAACTCATCAAATCCTCTTCCATCGAGGCCTGGTTCTGCGATGTCGGCGGCACGATATTGGCCTCGGCAATGGTGCCGTCGGCCTCCAGCCGGTAACGGTGATAAAGCAGTCCGCGCGGTGCCTCGGTGGCACCGAAGCCAATTCCGGCCTTTACTTCATAGTCGACATGGGGGGCTTCGGGTTCCTCGTATGCGTCGATGATGCGCACCGCCTCGTCGAATGCGTAGAGCGTTTCGACCGCCCGGACGACGATCGAGCGATAGGGATTGCGGATTTCGCGCCCAAGCCCGGCCGTTTTCGCCGCATCGCGCGCCCGCTCCGATAATTGTTCGAAATTGAGGTTGTAGCGGGCAAGCGGGCCGCAGAGATAGGAGCGCCCGTCGAGCATGTGCGCCTGCAGCGCGTTCGAGTAGGGCACATGGCTTTCCGCGAAGTGTCGGGCGTAGTCGGAAGGGGGAATATCGAGCCCGGTGTTGGAGATGATGTTGCCCTCGTTGAACGGGTACTCGTCGGGGTGCCGCAAGGCGACGAAGACGTAGTCGCGCTCGTGGTCGGGAAAATCGAATTTCGACACCCATTCGACGAGCGCGCCCGCCTTGTCGCGGGCCACGACCAACCGCTCGCACAGCGGGGCCAAATCGCGCTTGCGCGGCACCTTGTAGAATCCGCCCACGCGCACGTTGATGGGGTGGATTTCGCGGCCACCGACAAAGGTCATGATCTCGTTGCCGGCCTTTTTCAGATCGAGGGCAAGCTGGACCTCCGCGGGATGGTCCTTCGCCATCTCGATGCCGCCCGCATAGCCGAGGAAATCGGGCGCGTGCAGCATGGCGAGATGCAGCACGTGGCTTTCGATCCACTCTCCGCAATAGAGCAGGCGGCGCAGGGCGCGCAGCTGACCTTCGACCTTGACCCCGAACACGTTCTCCATGGCGTGCACGGAACTCATCTGGTAGGCGACCGGACAGATGCCACAGATGCGCGCCGTGATGTCGGGCGCTTCGGAATAGGCGCGTCCGCGCAGCATCGCCTCGAAGAAGCGGGGGGGCTCGAAGATGCGCAGTTCGGCACGTTCGACCTTGTTGTTGCGCACAACGACCTTGAAAGCGCCCTCTCCCTCGACGCGGGCCAGAAGGTCGACCTTGATGGTCTTTTTGCCGCTCTTGTCAGTCATGGCGTGAACTTTCGTCCCGGAAGGCGGGCGCGTTGGCATTGAAGGTGCGGTAGAGGCGCTTCTGGTCGCGCGCGCTCACGCCAAGTTCGCCCAGGCGATTGGAAAGAGATGCCGGATTCGGCGTTTCCTTCGGGCCATAGCACCCGTAGCATCCGCGGTCGAAGGACGGGCACAGCGCGCCACAGCCGGCATGGGTGACCGGGCCGAGGCAAGGCGTGCCGTGGGCGACCATGACGCAGACATTGCCCTTGAGCTTGCACTCGATGCAGGTCGAATGCGGTGGCGTTGCGGGTCTGCGCCCGGCAAGGAAGGCCGAGATCACCTCGATCAACTGGTGCTTGGAGATCGGGCAACCGCGCAGTTCGAAATCGACCGGCACGTGGTCGGCGATGGGCGTGGAGGTGGCAAGGGTCGAGATATAGTCGGGCCGCGCGTAGACAATCGACGTGAACTGCTTGACGTCGGCGAAGTTGCGTAGCGCCTGGATGCCGCCGGACGTGGCGCAGGCGCCGATGGTGACAAGGAATTTCGACCGCCGGCGGATGTCGTGGATGCGCTCGGCATCGTGCGGGGTGGTGATGGAACCCTCCACCAGGGTCAGGTCGTAGCGGCCCTTGTCGTCGGAACGGGTCGCTTCGGGAAAGAACGCGATGTCGATGGCGCCAGCGACCGCGAGCAGTTCATCCTCGCAATCGAGCAGGGTCAGCTGGCAGCCGTCGCAGGACGAAAACTTGAAGACCGCAAGCCTTGGTTTTTTCGCTTCAGCCATCTCAGAGTTCCCTGACGGCAAGGAGTGGTGCGAGCCGCTCGAAGGTGAAAACCGGCCCGTCGCGGCAAATGAAAACCGGGCCGAACTGGCAGTGTCCGCAAAGCCCGACCGCACATTTCATGTTGCGCTCCATGGAAAGGTATATGCGGTCCGCCACCACCCCGACGTCGCGCAGCCCCAATGCGGCAAAGCGCATCATGATCTCCGGACCGCAGACCAAAGCAATGGTGTTGGGCGGATCGAACGCGGCGTGGCGGAACAGCGTGGTGACGACGCCGACATGGCCGTGCCAGTCCGGTCCGGCGTGATCGACGGTGACCTCGACGTCCATGTCGAGGCGGCGGCGCCAGTTCTCAAGTTCGCGCCGGAACAGGATTTCGGCCGGGCCACGCGCGCCATAGAGCAGCGTGACATTGCCGTAACGGGCCCGGTTCGCCATCAGGTGGTAGAGCGCGGGCCTGAGCGGGGCGAGCCCGAGACCGCCGGCCACCACGACCACGTCCTGCCCGTCCGCCTCCGCCATCGGCCAGCCGATGCCGTATGGGCCGCGCACGCCGACCATTTCGCCGGCGGAAAGCCGGGTGAGCGCGGCGGATACCGGCCCCACCGCCCGGATGGTGTGCACAAGGCGCGTGGCATCGGTTGCATCGCCCGAAAAACTGATCGGAACCTCGCCGATACCCGGGAGCAGCAGCATGTTGAACTGGCCCGGCGCGAAAGGGGGTGTGTCCGGGGGAACCTCAAGATCGAGAGTGAACACGTCCGCGCCCTCGCGGCGCTTTTTCAGCACGCGCGCAAAGCGCGGCAGCATCGGATCGGTGGCGGCCAAGCTCATTTCAGCTCCGGGCGCCATAGACGTCCAGCATCTGCAGCCGGGCCGAGTGCAGCCGCTCGACCAAAACCGGCGTGAAGCGCTTCATCATCTCGTAGCCGAGGTCATGGTCGGCCTCGCATTTGTCGCGCAGGCACTTGGCGTCGATGGAAATGGCGCGGGTGAGTTCGAGCGCCTTGCCGTCGAAGGTCCAGCGATAGGGCGGCACCAGCCAGGCAAGCCCAACGATCTCGTCCGGCCCGATGGTCTGGAAGGTCACCGGCCCGCGTTCGGGAGATGCGATCTGCAGCGCAATGCGCCCGTGGCGTACCAGGAAAATCTGGTCGGTGGGTTCGCCTTCGCGGAACAGGTATTGCCCGGCCTCATAGCGCACGTTCCTGGCGCAGCCGGTGACCAGCTTGCGAAAATCCTCGCTGACGCCGGCAAAGAAACGGTGCTGGGCAAGGATGTGTTCGAGACTTTCTATGTCCATGCCGGTTCTCCTCAGGTGTTCTGCTGCTCGCGTATGGCGGCGACTTCCTCGGTGATGTCTATGCCCACCGGGCACCAGGTGATGCAGCGGCCGCACCCCACGCAGCCGGAGGTATCGAACTGGTCCAGCCATGTGGCGAGCTTGTGGGTCATCCACTGGCGATAGCGCGAACGCGTATCGGGGCGGACGCTGCCGCCATGGATATAGGTGAAATCGGTTGTGAAGCACGAATCCCAGCGCTGGACACGCTCTGTCTCGATGCCGGCGAGGTCGTTGCGGTCTTCCACGGTCGTGCAGAAACAGGTGGGGCAGACCATGGTGCAATTGGCACAGGACAGGCACCGCTCGGCTACCTCGTCCCAGCGGGGATGATCGAGATTGGCGAGCAGCAGATCGTGCAGGTCGTCCGACTTCATCGTCCGGCCCATGCTCGCCGTGGTCGCCTCGACTACCTTGGTGGCCATGCCGATATCGGCCTCGGTCGCGGCGCGGCCAGGCAGGCGCGCCAGCAGGGCCTCGCCCCTGTCGCTGCCGGCCTCAGCCAGTATTTCGCCCCGGTCGCCGAACTCGGTCAGTGCGATGTCATATCCGTCGCGCGCCTTGGGCCCGGTGTTCATCGAAGCACAAAAGCAGGTGCCGCCGGCCCTTGAACAGTTGACGGCCACGAAGAACGCGCCCTCGCGCCGCGCTGCATAATGGGGGTCGACGTGGGGTCCGCCCGTGAAGACGCGATCCTGGATTTCGATGGCCGCGAGTTCGCAGGCGCGCACGCCGATGAAGGCAAAGGGCTCGGCAGGATCCTCGCCCGGCGTGACGGTGTAGGTATCGCCTTCGCGCCGTGTGCGCATCAGCGTCTGCATCGGCGGATGCAGGAATTTCTTCCAGGAATGCGGGCCAACCACATAGCCGAACAGCCTGGCATCGCCGGTCTGTTCGAGGCGATAGTGGCCGCCATCCTGCTCGTCGATCCAGCCTTCAGGCAGGTCGCCGGTCCCCTCGATATCGTCATAGACGATGGCCTGGTCGGCGATCTGCGGCCCGATCGTGCGATAGCCTTCAGCCTTGAGCGCGGAGACCAGCGCATCAAGTCCGTCCCTTTCAATCACCCTGGTCGAATGGGACGCCATTTGATCCTCGCCGTTCAATTACATCTTCAGTCTGGACAATGCCGTCATTTAAGCAGGCGCGCGCCGGCATGTCTTGACCAATATCAATGCCATGCCGGCCCTGGACACTAATGTGCGGCACACTGGCCCGGAGCGATCGCCCCGCGCAATCCGAACGATTTCCCGGTTAAGGACTTTCCGATATGAGCACGACCGCACCCGCCGTAATCTGGTTCGACAAGCTGACCCGCAAGGATGTGCCGCTGGTTGGCGGCAAGAATGCCTCGCTGGGCGAGATGGTGAGCAATCTCGACAAGCGCGGCGTGCGCGTGCCGCACGGCTTCGCGACGACGGCAGACGCCTATTGGCATTATGTCAGGGCAAACGGTCTGCACGACACCGTGTCGGATACGCTTGACGATCTGGCTTCGGCAAGGATCACCCTTGCCGAAGCGGGCGCCACGATCCGCAAGGCCTTCATCAAGGGCGAATTCCCCGAGGACCTGGCCGCGGAAATCCGCTCGTCCTATGCCGAACTGTGCAAGCGGGCCGGCAAGGACAATGTCGATGTCGCGGTGCGCTCCAGCGCCACCGCCGAGGACTTGCCCGACGCCAGCTTTGCGGGCCAGCAGGAAACCTATCTCAATATCAGGGGCGAAGCGGCGCTGCTCGACGCCTGCCGGCGCTGCTATGCATCGCTGTTTACCGACCGCGCGATCTCGTATCGGACCGTCAAGAAATTCGATCACATGAAAGTCGCGCTCTCGATCGGGGTGCAGCTCATGGTCCGCTCGGACATCGGGGGATCGGGCGTGATGTTCTCGATCGACACCGAGACCGGTTTCGACAAGCTGGTGGTGATCAACGCCGCATGGGGGCTGGGTGAGAACGTGGTGCAGGGCGCCGTTGATCCCGATGAATACGAAGTGTTCAAGCCGCTGCTCGCGAACGAGAAATTGTCCCCCATCATCGAGAAGAAGCTCGGCGCCAAGTCGATCAAGATGATCTACGCCCATGGCGGTGAAAAACCGACGCGCAACGTCCCCACCTCGAAGGCGGAACGGGCCCGTTTCGTGCTCGACGACGGCGATATCCTGGCGCTTGCGCGCTGGGCGGCCACCATCGAGGCGCATTACGGCTGCCCCATGGACATGGAATGGGCCAAGGACGGCGAGACCGGCGAGTTGTTCATCGTGCAGGCGCGCCCCGAGACCGTGCAGTCGCGCAAGACCGGGGCGGGCCTGAGCTCCTACCGCATCTCCAGGAAGGGCAAGGTTCTCTCCAAGGGGCTCAGCATTGGCGACGCCATCGCGACCGGCCGGGTATGCCTGATCGAGGACGTCAAGGATATCGATCGTTTCATCGACGGTTCGATCCTGGTCACCAGGATCACGGATCCGGACTGGGTGCCGATCATGAAACGGGCGGCGGGCATCATCACCGATCACGGCGGGCGTACCTCTCACGCCGCAATCGTCAGCCGCGAACTTGGCCTGCCGGCAATCGTAGGGACCGGGGATGCCACCCATGTGCTGCATGACGACCAGGACGTGACGTTATCCTGCGCGGAAGGCGACGAAGGCTATATCTATGAAGGCATTGCCGAATACGAAGTCGTCGAGATGTCCTTCGAGGACGTGCCGGAAACGCGCACCAAGGTGATGCTCAATCTTGGGAACCCGGCCGCCGCGTTCCGCTGGTGGCGGATTCCGGCCGACGGGGTGGGGCTGGCGCGCATGGAATTCGTGGTCTCCAACCACATCAAGGTGCACCCCATGGCGCTGATCGGTTTCGACGATCTCAAGGACGAAGAGGCCAAGAAGACCATCGAGGGCCTGACCCGGGGCTATTCGGACAAGACGGAGTATTTCGTCGACAATCTCGCCCGCGGCCTGGCCCGGATCGCCGCCGCCCGTTATCCGCATCCGGTCATCGTGCGTATGAGCGATTTCAAGACCAACGAATATGCGGGACTGATCGGCGGGGCGGAGTTCGAGCCCAGGGAAGAGAACCCCATGATCGGGTTCCGCGGTGCATCGCGTTACTATTCGCCGCGTTACAAGGCCGGTTTTGCGCTGGAGTGCCGCGCGATCAAGAAGCTGCGCGAGGAAATGGGCTTCGAGAACGTGATCATGATGATCCCGTTCTGCCGTTCGACCGGCGAGGCCGACAAGGTTCTCGAGGTCATGGCTGAGAACGGGCTCAAGCGCGGCGAGAACGGCTTGCAGGTCTATGTGATGTGCGAAATCCCCTCGAACGTGATCCTTGCGTCCGAATTCGCCAAGCGGTTCGACGGGTTCTCCATCGGTTCGAATGACCTCACCCAGCTCACGCTTGGCGTTGATCGGGATTCGGGCGAACTGGCCGGCCTGTTCGACGAGCAGGACGCGGCGGTGAAGTGGATGATCGAGAACGTCATTCGCGAGGCGCACAAGGCGGGGGCCAAGGTGGGCCTTTGCGGGCAGGCGCCAAGCGATCACCCCGAGTTCGCCGAGTTCCTCGTCAAATGTGGCATCGATTCCATGTCGGTGAGCCCGGACAGCTTCATCGACGTCAAGAGCCACGTCGCGGCGGCGGAAAAGCGGAAATAGCGGCGCTGTCCCTGCCGGATCGAAATCAGCGTGCGGCGGCGATCAGTATGCCGCCCAGCACGTGCCAGGCGCCGAACATGGCGATTCGCGCCATGATCGGTGCGGGCCAGCCGTAGCGTCGGAACAGGGCTGCCTCGACAAGATTCGCCCCATATATCACCGCGATGACCGCCCAGAGCATGGGCTGGCCGCCGGCTATGCCCGGCAGGTTTCCCAATGGCTCCAGCAAGGCGGTGATGGCCGCGATGCTCCAGAAGACGACGTGCTCGTGGCGGCCATGCAGCACGACGCGGCCGATCAGCCAGTAGATCACCGAAAGCGGGATCAGGCGGAACAGGCATTCGAGCACAATGGCGCCGCCGACATTGATCGGAACCGAGATCGGGAAGGACATGGCGAGCGTGGACACGCCGAGCTTGCGCGCGGCAAAGGCGGAAAACCCGAAATGCTGGTCAAGGAACAAAGTGGCGCTGCCCACCAGAACGCCGGCGACCAGGCTGGCGACAAGTCCGGGCAACAGGTATCTTCGGGCCAGCGGATCGGGCGTCATGTGGCTGTGAACCGAGAGCCACGCGCCCACCGCGCCGAGCGCCAGAATGGGAGCGACGACGGCGATATTCCAGGTCTGCGCCTGGGCGGGATGGGGGAAGACAAGTTCGGTGAACTGGACCCAGAGCGTGATGGCCACCGTAATGGCCACCGGCACGGCAAGAAACACGACGAGGGAACGAAAGGCGTTCTGATCGAGCGCCGCCAGGCGTCCGTAGTGATCCCTCTCGTGATCCAGGTACATTCAGGCCCTCCCCATTCCGGCCCGTTCGGGGTTGCGACCCCGAAACAGATGCAGTTTCCAACAGCTTGCGCTGAGCTGCAAGCGCGTCCGCAGGTCCGGACACAGGATCGGTGTTTGCATAAACATTAGCGATTGCTTATATAATTGGGGAGCCCGAGGGGCAAACGACGAAGCGATCCCGCACAAGATGCGAATCATCAAGGTGTTAGCACGGGTCGCGTGGAATCAGGAGTAAGCAATATGAGTTGGCTGGACAGCGTTTCCCTGCCCATAGTGATCATGGCCGCCTTGACGCTTGGGCTGGCGCCCTTCGTACCGGAGCCGCATATTGTGGAAAAGCTGCGCATGCTTGCCGCCGGACAGCTCGTCCGCCCGGTTGACATGTTCGACCTGGTTCTGCACGCCGCCCCGTGGCTGTTGCTGGCCCTGAAGCTGGTACGCATGGCGACCGCGCAGCAGGCCTGAAACCGTTGGGGTCTGTTCCAGCCTCCTGACGCTGCTTTACCTTTGGCGCGTGGCATGATCCCATCCTGCACGGGGTGAACCATCGTGCGGGGGAGTCGTCATGCCGGGGAGATCTGGATCGGAGGTGCGCCTCCCGCTTGCCACCCGGCTGGCTTTTGGCTTCGGCGATACCGCCGGGGCGGTCTTTGCCGTGCTCTACGGCTTTTTCATGCAGGCATTCCTGCTCGATGTTGCCGGGCTTGCCCCGGTTGCCGTGGGCGCGATCTTTGCGATCTCGCAGATCTGGGACGCAATTCTCGATCCGGTGGTGGGCGGGCTGTCCGACCAGACCCGTTCGCACTGGGGACGCCGGCGGCCGTGGCTGTTGTTTGGCGCGCTGCCGTTCGGCCTCGCGTTCTTCTTGCACTGGCTCGTGCCGCCGCTGGGCGGGGCAGGGCTGTTCGCCTACTACCTGATCGTCGGCCTGCTTCTGAGGACCGGGTTCACGGCGGTCAATGTGCCCTATACCGCGCTCACTCCGGACCTTGCACCCGACTATGACGGTCGCACGCAACTGACCTTCTATCGCTTCACCTTCTCGATTCTCGGCGGCCTTGTGGCCGTGGTTCTGCATCCGGTGCTGGTGGGGCTTGGCGGCAATGTCTATACCGGCCATGCCTTGAGCGCGGGCATCTGGATGCTGGTCATCGTCGCTGCCACGTGGACCTGCTTTGCCGGAACGCGGGAAGCCCCGCCACCCGCGCGCAGGGTGGCACCGCTGCCAGCCGCAAGACGGCTGGCACTGATCGTGGGCAACCGGCCCTATCTGATGGTGACGGCCATCTACCTCCTGTCCTGGCTGGCGTTGCAATTCGTGCAGGTCAATCTTCTGCTCTATGCGCGGTACTGGCTGGGGGCGGAGGCGCAGTTCACCGGCTTTGTCGCCGTGCTGCAGATCACGGCGGCGGGTTTCCTCGGCGTGTGGGCCCTGGTCAGTTCGCGCCTTGGCAAGAGTGTCGCCTATGTGGCGGGCGCCGCGCTTTGGACGGTGACGCTATGTGCCTTGTTCTTCGTGCAGCCGGGTCAGACTGTCGCGGTCTATGCACTGAGCTTTTTCGCGGGCGTGGGCGTCTCGGTCGCCTATCTGGTCCCCTGGAGCATGCTGCCCGACACCATCGAGCACAATGAACTGGCGACCGGCGAGCGGCAGGAGGGGGTTTTCTACGGCATGTTCGTCTTTCTGCAGAAGGTGGGGCTCTCGATCGGGCTTGCGCTGTCGGGGTTCGCGCTCGGGGCTGCGGGCTACGTCACCCCCCGCGTGGTCGACGGTGCGGTGCAAACGGTTATGCAACCCGAGGCGGTGACGCTGACGCTACGCCTGTTCGTCAGCTTCGTACCGGCGGCCTTTCTTCTCATCAGCGTTCCGGTTGCGCTGGCCTATCCGATCACCCGGACCCGGCACGCCGAAATCCGCGAGGCCCTTGCGGCAAAGGCTGCGGCAAGGGGTTAGCGGATCGACTGGTAGCCGCCCCTGACGCCATCCTTGCTGAGCACGATCTGCCAGAGCTGTGTCGAACGGTTTCGGAATGCGCCGGCGAACGAGAGCAGGTAGTAGCGCCACATGCGGTAAAAGCGTGCGCCATAGTCCGTGGCGATCTCGGGCCAGTGGCGTTCGAAATTGGCGTGCCACGCCAGAAGGGTCCTGTCGTAGTAGGCTCCGAAATTGTGCCAGTCCTCCATGACGAACAGGCCCTCCATCGCCCGACCGACCTGCTGGATCGACGGCAACATGCCGTTGGGGAAGATGTATTTCTCGGCCCAGGGGTCGCCGTGGGTCTGCGAGGCGTTGCCGCCGATGGAGTGCAGGAGGAACAAGCCGTCATCGGCCAGAAGGTCCCGTGCCTTGGAGAGATAGGCGCGGTAGTTCTTGTGCCCCACATGCTCGAACATGCCGATCGAAACGATGCGGTCGAATTTTCCGTCCAGTTCCAGATAGTCCATCAGGCGCGTTTCGACAGGGAGATCGCCACGCGTCTGGTTGGCGTAGTCCGCCTGCTGCCTCGAAACCGTCACGCCGACGCCCTCTATTCCGTAGCGTTCGGCCGCAAACTTGAGGAACCCACCCCAGCCGGAGCCGATGTCGAGCACCCTTTGTCCCTTCTCAAGGCCGATCTTGCGGCAGATGAGGTCAAGCTTGGCTTCCTGCGCGTCGTCGAGGTTGTCTGCGTTCTTCCAGTAGCCGCACGAATAGATCATGCGCTTGTCGAGCATGCGCGAATAGAGATCGTTGCCGATATCGTAGTGGCGCTCGGCCACTTCCCTGACGCGCATGCGCTGAAGGTTGAGCAGGGTGCCGCGCATGTAGCTGACCATCAGTCCGAAATCGATGCGGACATCGCCCTTGGCATCGTGGCGCAGCAGCCGGTAGATGGTCTCGTCGACCGCTTCTGAATCCCACCAGCCGTCCATATAGGCTTCGCCGAGCGCAAGGGTGCCCTGGGTCATCAGCCGTTCATAGAGGCGCTCATCGTGGATACGGACATCCCAGGGGCGATCGCCCCCGACCTCAATGTCGCAGCGCGCGAGTATTCCCGATATGAACGCCTTCGACCGCTTGCCCATCTTATTGATCGTCTGAATGCATGCGCTCGCAAGACTAGAACGGAATGCAAGCCGGGGACAATCAGGTCAAGGCCGCAAATTCGGCGGCAATATCAATGGTTATCGACGGTATCGAGTTCCGAACGATGCAGGCGTTCCTGCCGGCCCAGCATGATGCCGTGATAGGTCGCAATACCCATTTCCATGCTTTGCGCGATGCGTTGTGCGCGCTCGATGAAGTGGTCGGCGGCGGCCGGCGGACACCTGTCCCGCGCAGTCGCCTGAAACAGATCGAGCCATCTGTCGAAGTGGCGCGCATCCACCGGGAGCTCGAGATGCTTCTGCATGGGCTGTCCGTGGTAGCGGCCGCTCATCAGGGCGACCGACGACCAGAAATCGCACATGCGGTCGAGGTGCGGCGCCCAGTCCGCTATGCGGGCATCGAACACGGGGCCAAGCAGTTCGTCGTCGCGAACCCGGGCATAGAACGCGTGGACGAGATCCCTGATCATGGCATCGTCAATGCCGGTTTGCCGGGAGATTTCGGCGCTCATTGCGGCGCGTCGGGCGGCGGCGTCCACGATCGTCTCCGGGTGCGTGTTGAACCTTGGGCATTGCCATAGCAGTTAATTGTAGTATTTGAAATTCCGAATTTCATGTAGAGCGGGGTTGACCGATGAGCGCGGCGGAGCAGATTCAGGGTTGGGGGCTGTTCGTGCTTTCATGGGCGGTCTTTCTCGGGTCGCACGCGATTCCTGCGCGGCCGCCGGTGCGCGCGTGGCTTGTCGGGAAGCTGGGCCGCAAGGTCTATCTCACGCTTTATGCAAGCGTATCGGTGGTCCTGTTCGCATGGGTGATCGTCACGGCGGGGCAGGCGCCCTATGTCGAACTCTGGCCCTATGCCGACTGGCAGACCTGGGTCCCCAACATCGTCATGCCGGTCGCCTGTGTTCTCGCCGCATGCGGCATTGGCGCGCCCAATCCTTCTCTCGCCGGTCGCGGCGAATTCGATGCCGAACGGCCCGGCATTGCGGGATTGACCCGTCATCCGGTGTTGTTTGCGCTCGGTCTTTGGGCGGCTGCGCACATGGTGCCAAACGGGGATCTGGCGCATGTCCTGATGTTCGCCGGCTTTGCGGCCCTGGCGGGACTGGGGGTCATGGCGTTCGAGGGGCGCAACCGGCGCCGCCATAGCGCCGATCAATGGCGCGCACTGACCCGCCACACGTCAGTGTTGCCGTTCGTGGCGCTGGCCAGCGGCAGATGGCGGCCCGATATGCGCAGGCTCCCGATCTGGCGCGTGCTCATGGGCCTGGTTGTCTGGCAAGGATTGCTGTGGCTGCACCCCCTGGTGATCGGGGTCTCGCCCTTGCCTGCCTGGTAGTCGGACCGCAGCTCAGCGGCCCAGCAGGTCCTCCCATTCGGGATGGCGGCGAAATTGCGCCACCGCGTAAGAACAGATCGGAACGATCTTGAAGCCGTCGCGGCGGGCATCGGCGACCGCGCGCTCGACGAGCTGCTGGGCGACACCCTGACCGCGATATTCTGGCGGCACGAGTGTGTGGTCGATGGCGATCAGGTCCGGTGCAAGGCGGCGATAGGTCATCTCGGCCAGCGGGCCGCCATCGAGCCGGATGGTGTAGCGCCCATGGCTCTGGGATGCTTCGTGTTCTATGGGATGGGCGGGCACGCTCATGATCGGGTCCTTCAGGTCTGCGTGGCCGGGTCGAGCAGTTCGGGAAACAGCTTGCGCTCCGGCATCAGTGGATAAATCTTGAGCGCTGCGCCCAGATCGCGCAAGGCCTGCGCGCGATCGTCATGCCGAAGATCGATCAGGATCCGGCCGGACAGCGCCCCGAAGTGCCGGGGTTCGAGTTCCAGCGTCCTGGCGATGTCGCGCAAGGACGCCTCGTCGTCGCCGAGCATGTATTCCACGGTCGCCCGCTGGTTCCACCCCTCGGCATAGTCTGGCCAGCGCTGCACCATCGCGTCGAGCAGGCTCATTGCCCTGTCGAGATCGCCAATGGCCCGCGCGGCAAGGACCTGTGACATCTGGTCGGCCAGTTCGGCGTCGGCCGGTTCGGTCCAGATCTTCCAGATCTGCTGCTCGACCTTGCGGGCAGCCTCGATATCCGGCGCCGCCCTGAGGGCCACAAACAGCCGGTCGAGCTCCGTCGAGGAAGAATCGGCACCCCTGGCGTGCAGGTCCGGGAGCGTGGCGGCCAGGATGAACAGGCCCATGAGAATCAGGGGCTTCGTCAGCACAAGCAGGATTCGGGTCCGATGCAGCATCATTCGCACTCCGCGCGGAAAACGCCAAAGGCCGAGGGTGCAAGGATACACCCTCGGCCTTTGTCCTGTCCCCCTCGCTCGGGGAACCGCAGGCAAATCGTGTGGCGTTACTTCGTCACGTTCAGAAGCGCCCACATACCGGCGACATAGTGGCCGGGAATGTTGCAGTAGACAATGTAGGTGCCGGGCTTGAGGTCAATGCCAAGCTCACCGGATGCGCCCGGATCGAGTTCGGAGACTTCGCCGAGGTGACCGGCCTTTTCCTCGTCGACGCGATTCTCGTTGTCGACATAGGGCAGCTTCTCGTCCGCGCTCTTGAGCGGAGCGACGATCATCTCGTGGATGGTGTCGGTGGAGGCATTGGTCACGATGAAGGTGACGTGGCCGGCCTCGACGGTCTTGGGGGAAATATCGATACCCATGGTCGCCTTGGACATGTCTCCGCCCATGCCGTAGCCGAGGTCGGTCGGCATGGCCATGTCGGCGCCCTTGTCCCACAGGGAGACAGTGACGGTGGTTCCGGCAAAAGCAGGAGTTGCCGCCGCGAGAGCAAGGCCGGCAAAGGCTGCGATGAAGGCTTTTCTGGTAATTTTCATTTTTCTTACTCCTGTGGCCGAGGGTCCCCGCTGGCAACCCGGCCAAAGTCTTTGAAAGGGAAGGGGCTGGCCCCAGCTCCTCCAGACGCCGCCGTCCGGCGCGCGTTGGGCATGGTTTGCGCCCGCGCTCGCCGTGTCGCTTTGATCCATGTCACACTCAGGCGCGAAAAGTGACGCTTTCTTGCCCCGCGATGCATTTGGCGCCCTTGGGTCACGAAACTGTGATCCGCTTGCGCTAGCAGCGCTTGCCTGTAGCGGGCGGCGCTGGCTGTCCGCCCGGTCCACTCATCAAGCGGAGCTTTCCAATGTCATATTCCAAGTCTGTGCGGCTGGCGGCCGCCACAGCCATTCTCTTCGCAGGCATGTTGCATGGCCTCCCCGCGCAGGCCCAGGAGAGTTTCTCCTTCGGCCTGTGGGGCGACATGCCCTATGCCAAGAACGGGGACACCCCGAAAATTCCGGCGCTGATTGCCGACATGAATGCCTCGGATATCGCATTCTCCCTGTTTGACGGCGACATCAAGGACGGCAGTTCCAAGTGCACGGATGATGTCTTCTCCGCCGCGCTCGACACCTTCAATTCCTTTGAAAAGCCGGCCGTCTACATCCCCGGCGACAACGAGTGGACCGATTGCCACCGCACCAATAACGGCGGTTATGACAATCTCGAGCGCCTCGCCTATCTGCGCAAGGTGATGTTCCCGGCAGCGGATGGCACGCTGGGGAAGACCTCGATGACCGTCGAGCGCCAGGGCAAGCCGGGCGAGCCCTATGTGGAGAACGTGCGCTTCATGCACGGGGGCGTGATGTTCGTGGGGCTCAATATTCCCGGATCGAACAACAACTACGTGGCAAACGATGCCTCGTGCACCAAGAAGAGCGAGCGCACGCCCGAGCAGTGCAAGGCCGACAACGAGGAGTACCTGGCCCGTGACGCCGCCAACATCGATTGGATGCGCGGCGCGTTCGCAAAGGCGCGTGAGGCCAAGGCGGCCGGTGTGATGCTGGTGCTGCAGGCCGACGTCGGCTTCGATATTCCCGAGACCGAAGATATCGACGAGAGCCGTACCGAGGATCATTCGGGCTACTTCAAGTTCCTCGACGCGCTGATCGAGGAGACACAGGCGTTCAACGGCCAGGTCGTCCTGGTGCATGGCGACACACACTACTTCAAGATCGACAAGCCACTGATCGACGCGACTCACCTTTTGCCCAACTTCACCCGCGTCCAGACTTTTGGCAGCCCGAACGTCCATTGGTTGCGGGTGACGGTCGATACATCTTCGCGCGACGTGTTCAGCTTCCATCCCATGATCGTGGAAGCCAACAAGTAGTCGGCCAGGAGCGATTTCAGGTCGCCGCGAAAGCCAGTGGCAATCGCGGCGGCCCTTTTTTTACGACGGCTCTAGTTGCCCATGCCCGGCATGGTCTGCGCGCCGATCGCGCCGACCGCGAAGTCGAGCGTGACCTTGCCCGCCTTCTCGAATTCAAGCGTGATCGGTACGCTCTGACCCTGGACCAGTTGGTTCTTCAATCCGATCAGCATGATGTGAAAGCCGCCGGGCTTGAGGGTCAGGGTGTCGCCCGGCGCGATGTCCAGGCCACCGTCGACGGGCGACATCTCCATCACGTTGCCGTTCATCTTCATCTGGTGCAGTTCGACGTGGGCGGCAATTTCAGACGAGGCGCCGATCAACTTGTCCGCGGTATCGCCGGTATTGTGGATGGTCACGAAAGCTCCGCCAGCCGGGGCTCCGGGCGCGGTGGCGCGTGTGAAGGCGCCGGTGATCTCAAGCGGCCCGGCGATGGTTTTGGCAGGTGCGGCCATTGCGGCGCCATTCATGGCATCCGCCGCCGCAGGCTCTGCCGCCACTGGGGCCGACAGGGCGGCAAGGATGGTGAGCGCGAGTGCGCTGGTTCTGATGTTCATGGTGTTGAGCTTCTTCGTCTTGAGAATGCCATTGCGAACGTGCGGCCGCCTTCTGGCCGGGTATCGCGTGGGGATAGAGGTTCAGACGAGGAATGTGGGCGGGCCCGTTGGCGGAGCGTGTCGGTCGAAGGGGAGACGAACCATGCCGGCATAGGACGGCGCCGGGTGCACGATCTCGGCGTCGACACCGCAGAGAACCCCGAGATCCGGCGCCGAAGGCAGCAGCGTGCTGCCGGCAAGCCGGCATGCGTCGCAAGGTCTTGAGTCGTGGTGGTCGGGTGCGGTCGAACCGGGCGCGACGCAACCCACAGTCGGCGTGGAACTGGCAAGAACAAGGGCCGCTTCGGTCTTCGACCCGGGCGCAACGACCGGCGCATGCAGAGAACCGGCAACCAGGAATGCCAGCAGGCCCACTGCGCAGACGAGTTCGCGCAGCAGGGCCAGCGGGCTGGTCATCTGACGTCGGCTGTCATTCATCGACTTGCAGCCTGATTCTTGTTCCGAGGTCCGATTAGCGGATTACCTGGCCTCAGGGAAGCGGGACGTGACGGATGGCCTGCGTCCTAGTCGCGCAGATCAGTGCCGGAAGTAGGTCTGGCGATCTTGCCGATCCAGCCGAAAATCAGGCCGACAAGAGAAATGCCGCGCCGCTTGAGCGCGAATTCCAGCGCATACCAGGCAGCGACCACGAAGGCTGCAACCGCGATCAGGATCGGCACCAGATGGGGATCGAGGCGGCCCGAGGCCGCGATGCCACTCGAGATCAGGGCCGCGGGGACCAGATGCGCTCCCGCCCAGGCAAGCGCGGATATGCAGTTGATGACGGTGAACCGGACCCAGCCCATGCCGAGAATGCCGGCTATTCCGGGCACGACCGCCTTCACGCCGGGTATGAAGCGACCGATGAACACGCTGGCGCCCCCGTGGCGATGGAAGAACGCCTCCCCGCGTTCCACAACGGCTATATGGCGGTTGAACGGCCACAAGCCGTGTATGCGATCCTTGAAGATATGGCCGATCCAGTAGGAAAGGGCATCCCCCGCCATGGCCCCGAGGGCCGCAACGACGAAGACCGGCCAAAACGCCAGTTTGCCCACCCCGATCAAGGTGCCGCAGGCAAGCAAGACCGGTGTCGAGGGAATGAACAGGCCAAGAATGAAAACCGCTTCACCCGCCGAGATCAGGAAGATGATCAGGTGGGCCTGCAGCGGATTGGCCGTGATAAGAGCGATGATGGCTTGTATGATGTGGTTCATGAACCCGGACTGGCGCTGTGGCCGCGTTCAGGAAGAGCGCGACAACTGGACTGCCAGCGACGCCGGCGCCGGTGTCATAGCACGAAATCGAAAAGCACAAGCGCTTTCGTGCCGGGCGTGGAACAACGTGCCGCAAGGCGGTGCAAAACGTCGTGCTTGCGTTTTCCCGCGCAATGGCAGGAAAACCTGCCGGGTGATCTCCTCCGAATTGGAAGCAGCGCAGTCATGACCGAACCGACCGCCGAAGTGCGAACCCTGATCCTCCATCCGGCCGACAATGTGGGGCTGGCGCTTTCGAACCTGATGCCGGGCACGACCACCCAAGAGGGCGTGGCCATCGGCAAGAGGGTGCCAAGGGGGCACAAGTTCGCCCTGCGGGCCATTGCTGCGGGCGAGGCGATCGTGAAGTTCGGCCAGACCATAGGGTTTGCCCAGAGCGCCATTGCCCCTGGCGACTGGGTGCATGAACACAATGTTGTGGTGCATGACTTCGCGCGGGATTACGCGTTCAGTTCCGCCGCGACGCCAGTGAAGATGGTACCGGAACACGAACGCGCGAGCTTTCAGGGATTTCGCCGCAGCAATGGCAAGGTGGGGACGCGGAACTATATCGGCATCCTGACCAGCGTGAACTGTTCGGCCTCGGTAGCGCGGCACACGGCGGAGGCCGCCAGCAGGTCAGGGCTTCTGGATGGCTTTCCGAATGTCGACGGGGTCGTCTCCTTCGTGCATGGCACGGGATGCGGCATGGCGACCAAGGGCGAAGGATTCGACCTGCTCAAGCGCACCGAGTGGGGCTATGCGAGCAATCCCAATCTTGCCGGCGTGCTGTTGGTCGGGCTGGGTTGCGAGGCGTTCCAGATCGGCCGTCTGAAGGAGATCTACGGCATCGAGGATGACGAAACCTTCCAGACCCTGACGATCCAGCAGCAGGGCGGCACCCGCAAGACCATCGATGCCGGACTTGAACGGATCGCGGACATGCTGCCGATCGCCAATCGGGCACAACGCGAGACGGTGCCGGCCTCCGAGCTGGTGCTCGCACTGCAATGCGGCGGATCGGACGGCTATTCCGGCGTCACCGCCAATCCAGCGCTTGGGGTCGCCGCCGATATCCTCGTGAGCCAGGGGGGCACGGCAATCCTCTCGGAGACGCCGGAAATCTATGGGGCCGAGCACCTGCTGACACGCCGCGCCATCACCCGCGACGTCGGCGAGAAACTGGTCGAGCGCATTCGCTGGTGGGAAGCCTATACGGCACGCAACGACATGGAAATGAACAACAATCCCTCGCCGGGGAACAAGCTGGGCGGGTTGACGACGATCCTGGAGAAGTCGCTGGGCGCAGCGGCGAAAGGCGGCACGTCGCCGCTGACGGCAGTTTACGAATATGCCGAACAGGTAACCGCCAAGGGCCTGGTGTTCATGGATACGCCCGGATACGACCCGGTGAGCGCGACCGGCCAGGTCGCGGGCGGCGCAAATATCCTGTGCTTCACTACCGGTCGGGGCTCCGCCTACGGGAACAAGCCGACCCCCTCGATCAAGCTTGCCACGAACTCGGAAATATTCGAGCGGATGGATGACGACATGGACATCAATTGCGGTGACGTGATCGACGGGGTCTCACTGGAGGAAAAGGGCCGGGAAATCTTTGACAAGATCCTCCGCGTCGCTTCGGGCGAGCGCACACGGTCAGAGGAACTGGGTTACGGAGACAACGAGTTCGTGCCCTGGCAGGTCGGCGCGGTCATGTGACCGCAGCATGGATCAAAGCAACATGCGAAACACGATCTTGGCGTCGTTGGGGCCATAGAAGTCCGCAAAGCGCGCGGCGCGCTGGAAACCGGTTCCGAGGTAGAAGCGCCGCGCCCGCGCATAGGGCTTGCGTTCGGAGGTCTCGGCGAGAATCTGGGTGCCACCTTCGACCCGGATCACGTCGGCGGTGCGGCGCATGAGGTCTCTTGCGAGTCCGGTCCCGGCCCATTCGGGCGCCACCACGATCCAGTAAAGATCAAAGGCCGACTGGGTCAGCGGAATCCGGTCGAAGCAGGTGAAGCCGATCAACCGGTGGTTATCATCCTCGGCCAGGAGGAACTGATAGGTTTCGCGCCCGTCGAGCGTTGTCGTGACCAGCTCCCCCGCGACACGCGCTTCCTCGTCGCTGAATACGCCCGTGCTGCGGGCGAGAGCTGCGACGCGCTCCGCGTCATCGGCTTGCGGTTGTTCGTAGTAGCGCACGTGGCTAGCGAAATGCTGCGGAGACGATGTTTTCAACGACATGGGTCTGACTGAGGCCAATCTGGGCGGCGGAGGCGCAAAATCCGGCATTGGCAGAAAGGCATGGATTTGCGTTCACCTCAAGCATATAGGGCTGCCCGGTCGCGTCGACACGGAAATCGACCCGGGCATAGCCTCTGAGGCCAAATACGGGCCAGGCCGCGAGGGCCAGCCGCTTCAATTCCGCCAGAAGCGGTGCATCGTCCGCAGAGCGCGGGAAGACGCGCGGTGTCGTGAGATAGGCGGCGCTGGTCGTGTCCCATTTTTCGGCGTAGCCGACAATATGCGGCCCCGGGTGGTCGTCGGCAAAGCGGATCTCGGATACCGGCAGGGCGACGACACCGCGTTCGGTCTCCAGCAATGCGACGGCGAATTCGCGCCCCTCGACAAAGGCTTCCGCATACCAGCGCCCGCCATACCGGTTCTGGTTTGCCTCGAGCAGGGCGATGGCCTCGGCAGCCCCGGTCACCACGCTTGTCGCATCGAGCCCAAGCGAGGCATGTTCCACCGCAGATTTCACGATATAGCGCGAATCGGGATCGGTGCCGGCGATATCGGCCGGCACCGGCAGGCCCTCCGCCATCAATTTGCGCTTCATGTCGGTCTTGTCGGACAAGGCCTCGAGCGCGGCGCTTGGCGCGCCGGTATAGGGTACGCCCATATCGTCCAGCAGATGGGTGACTTCGGCCAGGCGATCCGGCCCCGCGGGCAGATCCTCGACGAGATTGAAGACGAAATCGGGTTCAAGGCTTTCCAGCTTGGCAATATTGGCCTCACGAGCCGGCGCATATGACGTCTGCAACGCCCGATGACCCAGATTACGCAGGCAGGTGGCAATCTGGTCGGCCTGGATGAAGGTGTCGGCGATATCGGGCCGGTCGGGGCCGGCGGCCGGGGGCGTCAGTATCACCGCTCGCAATTGGCTCAAGTCCCCTCCACACGGGCCATCGCATGCCCGACGATTTCACCGATCAGGTCTTGATAAGCCATCCCGGCCAATTCGGCGAGTACCGTCAATTCCGACCATCCCGGCCGCAGTCCTGCCAATGGGTTGACCTCGATGAACGAGGGCGCGCCCAAGCGGTCGAGCCGAATGTCGATGCGGCCGCAATCGCGGCAGCCAAGGGCACGCCAGGCGGCAAGGGCCGTCTCGGCAATCGGCCTGGCGGCCTCGTCATCGACCAGGGAAAACCGGTCGAAGGCATCCATCTTGTTGCGCCACGAATAGGCGGACGGATCGCCGCCGGGACGAAAGGTGATCTCGACCACGCCAATCACGCGGGCGCCGTCGCCGGTTCCAAGCAGGCCCACGGTGAACTCGCGCCCGGGCAGATAGGTTTCGACCAGCGCTGGCTGTCGGTAGCTGGCAAGGACTTCGCGGCAGCGCGCCTCAAGATTTTCAGCGTCGGTTACCCTTGAGATCTCCGCGACGCCCTTGGACGTACCTTCGGCCAGCGGCTTGACGAACAAGGGGTAATCGAAATCGACAAGGTCGATGTCCCCTGGCGTGCGTACGACGGCGAAATCGGGCGTGTTCACACCATGGTGGCGCACGATGAGCTTGGCGACGGCCTTGTCCATGCTGGTGACCATGACGTCGGCCGACGAGAAGGTGTGGGGGATGCCCCAGGCCTCGAGCAGCGCGGGAACCTGCGCCTCGCGCGCGACACCCGACACCCCCTCGGCGATGTTGAACACAAGGTCCCAGCGTTTTCCGTCGGCCAACGCGTGCACCAGGGCGGGAAGCGCGCCAACCCGCTCGACCTCGTGGCCCAGCGCGGTCAGTGCGGACTGGATGGCATCGATGGTTTCGGGGGCATCGAACTCGCCGGCCTCTTCCTCCGAGAACCCCTGCGCGAGATAGTCGTCGCGCAGGTCATAGACCATGCCGATGCGCATCACAGGTTCGTCCCTGCGTCGCGATAGAGCCCGCTGCGGGCATCAAGGCCCAGACCGCTTGAGCGCAGCAGGCCCTGGGCAACACCGGTCGATCCGTCGGGGTCCGGATAGCGGAAGGTGCCGTCTTCGAAATTTGTCAGCAACAGGTCATCGCCATCGCGCCCGAGCACATAGTCGGGAAGCAACGGAATCTTGCCGCCGCCGCCGGGCGCATCGACGACGAATTGCGGCACGGCGTAACCCGTCGTATGGCCGCGCAGCGCCCGGATGATCTCCAGACCCTTTTCGACGGGGGTGCGGAAATGAGCCGAGCCGGAGACCGGGTCGCACTGGTAGAGATAGTAGGGCTTCACCCGGGCCTTGAGCAGGCCATGCATCAGCGGTTTCATCACTGAAATATCGTCGTTGATGCCCTTGAGCAGTACGGTTTGCGAACCCATTGGTATGCCGGCGTCGGCGAGCCGGGCGCAGGCTTCGACGGTTTCCGGGGTCAGCTCGTCGGGATGGGTGAAATGGATCGACATCCATAGCGGGTGAAACCTGTGCAGCATGCGCACCAGTTTGCGGGTGATCCGCTGCGGCATGACCACGGGGATCTTGGTGCCGATGCGGATGAACTCGAGATGCCTGATCGAACGCAGGCGATTGAGCAGCCATTCGAGCTTGTCATCGCCGATGGAAAGCGGATCGCCGCCGGAAAGAAGGCAATCGCGGATTTCGGGATGGGCCTCGATATATTGCGCCGCCTTTTCCCACTGGCTGACCGAGAAGGAGTATTCGCCATTGGTCTCGCCCACCATGCGCGAGCGCGTGCAGTAGCGGCAATAGGTGGAACAAAAGCCGGTGGTGAGGAACAGCACACGGTCGGGGTAGCGGTGCACCAGTCCGGGAACCGCCGTGTCGTGATCCTCGCCCAGGGGATCGGGGTCCTCGCCGGGCACGTGAACGAACTCGCCGCCCACCGGAATATGGGTGCGCCTCAGCGCCTGGGCCGGGTCGTCGGGCGAGATCAGCGAAAGATAGTAGGGCGTGATGGCGATGGGCAGATTGCCCGTGCGTTGCTCCACGCTTGCGCGCTCGTCATCGGTCAGGGCTATGATGCGCTCAAGGCTGTCTGCGCGGCGGATCCGATTGCGGACCTGCCATTTCCAGTCGTTCCAGTCGTGGACGGATACACCGGGATAGAAGCGGCGCAAGAATTTCCTGGATCGCTCCGAAACCGGGAAGCGGTTGATCGGCTCTATCTTGCGGGGAGTTCGGGCCTTTGGCGGCGTATCTGGATGCGCCGTGGCGGGGGTCGAATGATTTTCGACCGGCAGGAGCAGTCCGGATCGCGGCAGCTCCGATACGGCATTTGCCGTTGACGGGGGATTTTCTAGCGCCACTCGCTCGGAGTGACGCACTATACTCCCAGGGTCCGGATCTTCCTGGCCTAATTCTTCAGAATTCATGACGTTCTCTCATTTATACAGCGATTCCAGAAGTTTATTCCCCGGAATCAGGCTGAGGTGATTGAAAAGATGATATATGAATATTTGCTCCGTATTGCAAACACGCTGATCGCCAAGAATAGCGGCAACTTTGTGTTTGCGGCCGCTGATTGCCCGCTCGCACGGCCATGGGCGCAAGAAAGACGCCCGAGCGCCAGGCCCGAGTGAATCGACCTATTGGGCGGCTGGGTACTGGAATTTTTGGATGACCTGGCTTAGTCGCAGATAGAGCATGTTCAGGAAAAGCACTGCCGGTTCTCCGATTCGAACATGCGACCTTTCAAAGACCTGGACCATGCGTTCTGATTCCATCAGAAGGTGACATGGTCCAGGGACAGCAGGCGGGGGTTGGAATGTTTGGCGGGGTCGACAAGGCGCTCAATGTCGGGGACCTGATGGACATGGCCCGGCGGCGCGTGCCGAAGATGTTCTTCGACTATGCCGATTCCGGCTCGTGGACCGAGCAGACCTATGCCGAGAACGCGAGCGACTTCGCAAAGGTGCGCCTTGCCCAGCGCGTCGCGGTGAACCTTGAAAACCGCTCGCTCAGGAGCACGATGATCGGTGAGCCCGTGGCGATGCCGGTTGCCCTTGCGCCCACCGGGATGACCGGGATGCAACATGCGGACGGTGAAATCCTTGCGGCGCAGGCCGCCGAGCAGTTCGGGATCCCCTTTACCCTGTCGACCATGAGCATCTGCTCCATCGAGGACGTAGCTGCCAATACCCGCAAACCGTTCTGGTTCCAGCTCTATGTGATGCGCGACCGCGGCTTCGTTCACGACCTGATCGATCGCGCCAAGGCGGCAAAGTGCTCGGCTCTGGTCCTGACGATGGACCTGCAGCTACTTGCGCAAAGGCACAAGGACTTGCGCAACGATCTGTCCGGGCCGCCCAGGATGACGCCCAAACATATATGGCAGGTGGCGACCCGGCCGGCCTGGGCGCTGCGGATGCTGGGAACCAACCGGCACACGTTCGGCAACCTGGTGGGTCATGCCCCCGGGGTCACCAGCATAGCCTCGATGTTCGAGTGGACGCACAGCCAGTTCGATCCCCGGCTGTCATGGGACGATGTTGGCTGGATCAGGGAACGCTGGGGCGGCAAGCTGATCATCAAGGGCATCCTTGATGCGCGTGACGCGCGGCACGCCGTGGACAGCGGGGCCGATGCGCTGATCGTTTCGAACCACGGCGGGCGGCAGCTCGACGGGGCATTCTCCACGATTCGCGCGCTGCCCGAGATCGTAGAGGCGGTGAGCGGCCATATAGAAATCCATCTCGACGGGGGCATCCGTTCCGGACAGGACGTGCTCAAGGCGCGCGCTCTGGGGGCAAGGGGCGTCTATATCGGACGTCCGTTCCTCTATGGTCTCGGGGCCGGCGGCAGGAAAGGCGTCAGGCGCGTGCTCGACATCTTGGCGCGGGAAATGGATCTGACCATGGCGCTGTGCGGCGAGCGCGATATCGAGGAAGTCGGGCCGCAGATCATCAAGGCGATCGATTTCCCCGTCAACACGGCCGCCAGCGGGAGCGGTGCTCAGCCCAGCTGATCGTAGCTTGCCACCGCCAGGGCCTTGAGCCTGTCGCGGGGCAGGTCGCCGACAATCGCGCAACTGATGCCCTTGTCCGTCCAGTAGAAGGCTTCAAGCCTGTCCAGCTGGCTATAGAGCAGGGCGGTTTCCGAATTGCCGCTGCGCGGTACGACATAGAGCGTTACACGGTGGCCGGCCTTGTCCTCGTACATGAACTGGGCGGCCGGGCCGGTTTCGGCCGGCAACAGTCGACCTCCGACGAGATCGAAGTCCTTTGCGCGCAGGTCGGGTATCGTCAACGGGCGATCGAGGCGCCTGGAAAGCCATGTGGCCAGGTGGGCTTCCTGGTCGGCGCGCACCTCGACCGGATGCACAACCTCGACCGAATAGATGCTATGCGCGGTCACTGCCTCGGAAACAAGGGTAACGCCCGACCGCCCCGACGGTTCGGTCAGTCCTCGCGCCATCCAGCCGGCGCCGATCCCCACGCCGACAAGCACGGTCGCGGCAGCGGCAAATTGCAGGACACGATTGCGCGCGGCGGCCCCGGCGCGAACGATATTGCGGGGTTGCAGGCGACCCGGCACCACCTCTTCACTGGCCGGCCCGAACAGTGCGGCAAGCGCCTCGTCCTGCTGGCGCCATTCACCCACCGTTTCCGCCTGCACCGGGTTCTCCGCCAGCAGCCGCTCGACCTCGGAATGCCGCGCCGCGTCGAGCTGGCCATCGGCATAGGCAAGCAGATCGAAATCGGTCAGCGGTGCGGGCTTGTCATTCATTTCACGGTCCTTAGTCGTGGCGGCTGGCTCCGTCCGGTCAGGCGCCGCAATTCCGCGCGGGCGCGCCCCAGCCGCGACATGAGGGTGCCCTGGGGTATGTCGAGCGCGGTGGCTGCCTCTGCATAACCGAGCCCCTCAAGAGCGACCAGTAGCAAGGCTTCGCGCTGGTCGTTGGGCAATTGCGCCAGCGCGCGGGCCGTTTCGGCCAGATCGAGGCGATGCGGCTGATCGGGCTGCGCGGCTGGCTGGACGGCCAGCAATTCGAACGGTGTCCCCTCGGGCCGCCGCCGCTGGCGGCGCAGGTCGTTGCGGTAGATGTTGAGCAGTATCCTGAAGAGCCATGCGCGCAGGGGCATCTGGGGGCGCCAGAGGCCACGCTTGCGAATGGCCCGTTCGAGGCAATCCTGGACGAGATCATCGGCGAGATCGGTGTTGTTCGTCAGCGCGCGCGCGTAGCGGCGCAGCGAGGGCACCAATGCTTCGATCTCGTCCAGGAAAGCGGTCATGCGCGGGTATTATTCGACGGCTGTGTGCCAGACGCCGCCAACGCCGTCGCCGGTCATGTCGCCCGGGGCCGTGTCCTTGATCCAGCCGTAGAGTGGCATGCCCTTGTATGCCCATTGCATGGTGCCATCCTTGCGGGTGACGAGCGAGAAATCGCCGTCAGCCATGGCACCCGATGCTGCGGCAAGCGGCGGCCAGTTGACGGCGCACTGGTCGTAGCAGTTGGAGGTGCCGGCAGTGTCCTTGTCGAAGGTATAAAGGGTCATGCCGTTGGCGTCGGTAAGGATTTCGCCCTTGTCCGATTGCATGGTCTTGATAGCGCCACCGGCGTAGTCCGCGGCGAGCGCGCCTCCAGCCATGAGGCTCAGCGCCGCGGCGGCGAAAAGAGCAGAGCGGATGTTCATTTCAGGTCCCTTCCCTGACTGTGGAACGCGGGATGGCTTCGTGCTCCCGCTGGAGACAGGAACACCGCGCAGCGCATTTTAATCCCGTGCAGGGCAAAAAAACACGCGCACCGGGCACATCAGGCCATTCAGGCCTGTCGCGCCCGGACAAATGCTGTGCTCTTTACGCTTGCGATCGGGGAAGGACCCGCCGCTAGGTCTTCTTTCTGGTCGAAATGCCCAACGCGGCCCAGATCGGGCAGAAATTGATCGCAGCCGTGCCCAGAAGCACCAGCCCGATCAGGCCCCACCACCACAGGCCCGCGTCCGAGCGCAGGAAGTAGATCAGCGACAGCAAGACAAGTCCCAGGATGATGCGCACCCAGCGATCGACCTGTCCGATATTGGCTTTCATGGCTCGTTCTCCATTAGAAAAATCTAATATTCTCTTGTGACATCCCTGGCGCCCGTTGACGTTGATCGACATCAATCGCGGGAAGGATCCTGTGTCACGAAAGCTTCACGCGGGTGCGGTACGCGCATGTGCATCGGCGATCGGCGATGATCCAACCCTGCCGGGCGATGAGGAGACAGATGATGGAGGACAAGGTGTACAATGTCCTGTTCCTTTGCACCGGCAATTCCGCAAGGTCGATCATGGGTGAGGCGTTGCTCGATCGCATGGGCCGCGGCCGGTTCAAGGCCTATTCCGCCGGATCCTTTCCCAGGGGAGAAGTGCATCCGATGACGCTGACCCTGCTCAGGGAACTGGGATACGATGTCGGCGGATTGCGCTCCAAGAGCTGGGAAGAGTTCTCAGGGCCGGGCGCGCCACAGATGGACTTCGTCTTCACCGTCTGCGACCAGGCGGCCAACGAGCCTTGCCCGATCTGGCCGGGGCATCCCGTCAGCGCGCACTGGGGCGTGCCCGATCCGGCCGCGGCCGAAGGTGACGCCATCGACCAGCGCTTTGCATTCGTGCGGGCCTATCGCGCTCTTGAACGCCGGATTTCTGTCTTCGTCGAACTGCCGATCGACGGGCTCAATCGCCTGGCGCTCAAGGAACATGTCGACGCAATCGGCCGGCAGAGCGACCCGGCGTGATGCTTGATCGTGCGGGCCTGGCGCGGCGGCTGACCGCCGAGGCGCTCGGAACAGGTCTGCTTGTGGCGACCGTTGTCGGCTCGGGAATCATGGCTGAACGGCTTGCGGGCAATGCCGGGGCGGTGGCTCTGTTGTGCAATACGCTGCCCACGGCGGCGATCCTTTATGTCCTGATCGCCATGCTCGGTCCGGTATCCGGTGCACATCTCAATCCGGCGGTCAGCCTGGTGTTCGCGCTCAGGCGCGTGCTGACGCCGGAAAACTTCCTGCTCTACGTGGTCGCACAGATCGCCGGCGGCGTCGCGGGAACCTTCCTCGCCCACATGATGTTCGCCGAGCCCATCTTACAGGCGTCCCTTCACGAGCGCGCGGGAGCGGGGCAATGGCTTTCCGAGGCCGTGGCGACGTTCGGGCTGGTGCTGGTTGTGCTCGGGATGGCCGGTCGCAGGCTCGAAGCGGTCGCCGCGTCGGTCGCGCTCTACATCGGTGCGGCGTACTGGTTCACCGCTTCCACATCCTTCGCCAATCCCGCGGTGACCCTGGCGCGGGCGCTGACCGGCTCGTATGCGGGAATCCGGCCAATCGACGCCCCGGGTTTCATCGCGGCGCAACTGGTCGGCGCGCTTCTGGCCCTGGCGCTTGCGGGGATCCTGTTCGATCCCGACTGATCGCTTGTGCACACCACATTGTTGTCTCACGCCGCTGACAATCGTATAGCCCTGCAGGTGCGGGCGTAGCGGCGCCCGCCGGAACAACATTTTGGGGGCAGGGGAAGACCATGTTCGTAGTCGGGGGCGAAAGTCTTATCGATCTGGTATCGCAGCCGCTGGGGATCGATGGCGTGATCCACATGGACGCGCACGCGGGTGGATCGCCCTATAATTGCGCCATTGCCCTGTCGCGCCTGGGCAATTCGACCGGATTTCTGTGCCCGATCTCTACCGACGGCCTTGGCGACTATCTCATGAAGCCGCTGACAGATGCCGGAGTGATGCCCTTGCTGGAGGAGCGCGTTTCCGCGCCCACCTCGCTGGCTGTTGTCACCTTGAACGAGAAGCGCGAAGCCCGCTACCAGTTCTATCGCAGCGCCGACCGCGCATTCACGGAAGGCAAGTTGCTCGCAGCGCTGCCGCAGAAGCCGCTCTTCTACCAGATCGGCGGGTTCTGCGCGATCCTGGAAGACGATGCCCAGGTCTGGGCAAGCGTGGCCGGTGCCGCCGCGGAGCGCGGCGCCGTGATTTCCATCGACCCCAATGTCCGCCCCACCCTGGTTGACGATTTCGAGGCTTACAAGCGGCGCCTGGAGGTGTTTTTCGCCCTGGCCCACATCATCAAGGTTTCCCGCGAAGACCTTGAAAGCCTCGATCCGGGAATGGGTGTCGAGGCGCATGCCGCCGACCTGCTGCTCAAGCCGAATTGCGAACTGGTCGTGGTGACGCTTGGCGATGAAGGCTCGCGGGCCTTCACCCGTTCCGGCGAGGCCCGGGCCGGGATTTTCTCGCCGCCCGTGTTCGGGGACACCGTGGGCGCCGGCGACAGCCTGATGGCGGGGATCGCCAGCCGCATTGCCGAGCGCGGCGATCTCGAACCGGGCCGCATGGGACAACTTGACGACGCAGCGCTCAGGGACGTCCTGGAGTTCGGCGCCATCGTGGCCGGCCTCAATTGTGCGCACATGGGGTGCCATCCCCCGAGCCGGGCCGAAGTCGAGGCGGTTCTTTCGACCCGCTAGCGCCGGGCGGTTGGGGTAACGCCTCACGCGCTTGTGAGCGGGCTTTATTGTGCGACCCGCCGGACCACGGGCACAATTCGCTGCAGGATGTGCGTTAGCGGGGACATGCGATGAGGCGCTGGCGATGGGCATTGGGCGCAGTGGCGCTGGGCGGGCTGGCGCTCGGGGGATTCCTCCTGCAGCCGGTGAGCGGACCAGCGCGGGACCTGTCGCTGGCCGCGGATGCCGAGCACGGCGCCTATCTCATCAGGCTTGGCGGCTGTGTCGCCTGCCATACCGACACCAAGGCGAACGGCGCGATGCTCGCTGGCGGAGCGCCGATCGTCTCGCCGTTTGGCACCTTTATACCGCCCAACATCACGTCCGACAGGTTGGCAGGCATCGGCAACTGGACGCTGGCCGATTTTTCACGGGCGATGAGCGACGGCGTGGGACCCAAGGGCAATCTCTATCCCGCCTTTCCCTATGACAGCTATACGCTGATGTCGGATCAGGACATCGTCGATCTTTATGCCGCCTTGCAGCAGGTGCCGCCGGTGTCGACCCCTGCCGCGCCCAACCGTGTGCCGTTCCCGTTCAACCAGCGCATCGGGCTTTCCGCCTGGAAGACCCTGTTTTTCCATCCGGCCCGATTTGAACCGGACGCCGCAAGATCGACTGAGTGGAACCGCGGCAAGTACCTCGCCTGGGGACCCGGACATTGCGTGGCCTGCCATACGCCGCGCAATCTCCTGGGCGCGCGGGACGACGGCAGGCCGCTGGCGGGCAGCGCCGGCGGGCCCGCGGGCAAGGTTCCGGCCATCGACACGGCGAGCCTTGAAAAACTGGGCTACGACGCCAAGGGGCTGATCGAGGTGCTCAAGGGCGGGGTGACCCCATCCTTCGATGTCCCGGGCCGGGAGATGGGCGCGGTGATCTCCCAAAGTACCAGTTACTGGACCGATTCCGACCTTACGGCGCTTGCAGCCTATCTGCTGGACCAGTGAAAGGGCCGCGACTGCCGGCTAGGCCCTTTGCCGGATGCGGAGCGCGTCTTCCAGGCTCATCGTGGTGTGCTGCAGCCAGGCGGAATCCTCGTCCGGATAATCGGTGCGGAAATGGCCGCCGCGGCTCTCCGTTCGTCTCAGTGCAGCCGCCGCAACCAGTGTCGCGGACGTCGTCATGTTGAGATAGGAGCGGGTGACGCCCCGGGCGTTCCGCTCGAGGTCGGCAATGCGTCGCAACGCTTCGCGCAGGCCCGTTTCGTCGCGCTCGACACCGACCAGATCGGTCATCACGCGCCGCAATTCCTGCACTGCGGGGAGATTTCTGAGGCGTGTCTCGACGGCCTCGCCCTCGGTTTCGTCCCAGGCGATGCCGGCAAAGGGCGGCAGGCCGGCACGCACCGGTTCGAGGCCGGATATGTCCTCGGCGATGCGGGCGCCAAAGACGATGGCCTCGAGCAACGAGTTGGACGCCAGCCGGTTGGCGCCGTGCAGGCCCGTGCATGACGCCTCGCCGCAGACCCAGAGACCGGGCAGCGACGAACGCCCGTCCTCGTCAACCTTGACGCCGCCCATGTGATAGTGCGCGGCGGGGGTGACCGGGATCAGGTCTGTGACTGGATCGATGCCGGCATCGAGGCAGTAGCGGGCAACGGTCGGGAATTCGGTGAGGATCGCCGCCCCTATGGCGTTTCTTGTATCGAGGAAGACCCTGCGGCCGGCCTTGATCTGCCGATAGTTGGCTCGGGCGACGATATCGCGGGGCGCCAGTTCGGCGTCGGGGTGCACCTCGGTCATGAAGCGCTCGCCCAGGTCGTTGACCAGGATCGCGCCTTCTCCGCGCAGGGCCTCGGTCGCCAGCGGCGCGGGGTCCGCACCCGTCGCTATCGCGGTGGGATGGAACTGGACGAATTCGGCATCGGCGATCACGGCGCCTGCCCGGGCGGCCATTCCCATGGCGTGGCCGCGCACACCGGGCGGGTTGGTCGTGATCGCGTAAAGTCCGCCCAGGCCGCCGGCGGCGAGCACCGTGGCGCGGGCCTTCATGAATACGGGTTCGCCATAGGCGTCGCCCAGCTTTCGGCAATAGACGCCAACCACGCGCCCATCCTCGCGCACAAGGTCGACAGCGGTGATGCCTTCCACCACGCGTATCGAGGGTGTGCGGCGCACCTGTTCGATGATTGCGGCCATTATTGCTGCACCGGCGCGGTCGCCCTGCACCCGCACCACCCGGCTCCTGGAGTGGGCGGCCTCCTTGGAGAGCAGGTAATTGCCAAAATCGTCGCGGTCGAAGGGCGTGCCCCAACGGGCGAGGTCGGCGATACGCTCGGCAGCTTCCGCCGTTACGGATTCGGCGATCCCGTGGTCGACAATGCCGGCGCCAGCGATCTCGGTGTCCCTGGCATGGGCGTGGGGCGTATCGCCGTCGCCCACTGCGGCGGCCACGCCTCCCTGCGCCCAGGCGGACGAGGCTCCGGAGCCAAGCGGCTTGGGCGAGAGGACCGTGACCGGGCGCGGCGCCAGCTTGAGTGCACAGAACAGGCCGGCGAGCCCGGCGCCAACGATCAGCGCCCCGCCGGTATCCAGAACATTGTCGTGAACAGCCATCCCAGGCCCCCTTCAATACCGCCGCCCAGAAGGCGCGCGAACCTACGGGGCAGGGGCTGCGAGGTCAAGAAGCAGGGTCAGTTCCGCGTGCGGTCGATCAGCGGCTTGCCAGCGGTGAATTTCTTCGAGAGCGCATGATAGATGCCGTCCGGGCAGACCATTTTCGACACGGCGGAGGCCAGCAGCGCCGCGATCATCAGCGGGAAGATCAAGGCATGGTCGCCGGTCATCTCCTCGACGATGACGAATGAGGTCAGCGGCGCCTGCACGACCCCCGAGAGATAGGCGGCCATGCAAAGGATCGCAAAGGCCGCGATCGGAACATGGGGCACCAGCGGGGCAAGGTTGTAGGCAAGGCCGGCACCCACGGCCAAAGATGGCGAGAAGATGCCGCCGGGAATGCCGCTGACGGTGGAAAGCAGTGTGGCGACGAGTTTGAGCGGACCGAACAGGTCCGGCACGACGTGACCGGCCAGCACTTCCTTGGCCTGGGCGTATCCGGTGCCGAAGACGGAACCGCCCGCTGCCATCCCGCTCAGCGCCACCAGCAGCCCGCAAAGGGCGGCAAAAAGGATCGGCCAGCGCTTGACGAGACGGCCGGGCAGGCCGGGCAGGCCGTTGGAGAACGCGATGACCAGGCGCGAGAACAGGCCGCCAAGAAGGCCGCCCGCCACCCCCGCGACAATGACGCCAGCCCATTGCCAGCCCCAGATCAGGCCTTCGCTCGAAACGCCGAAATAGGTGTAGTCCCCAAGGATGGCGAGGGATGTCAGGCCCGCCGCGATCACGGTTGCGAGGACAAGGACGCTCGACCGGGCCTCGAAGGACCGGCTCATTTCCTCGATGCCGAAGATGATTCCGGCCAGTGGGGCATTGAACGCGGCGGCGATGCCCGCCGAGGCGCCGGCGAGCAGCAGGCCGGGCTGGCGATGGGGCTGAAAGCGGCCAAGCGCGAACATGGTGGCTGCCCCGACCTGGACCGTGGGGCCCTCGCGCCCGGCCGATGCGCCGACAGCGAGGCCGAACGTGAGCAGCGCGATCTTGGCGACAGCAAGCCTGATCGGGACGAGAAAGCCGCGATCCTTCTGGTCGGCAAGGCTGCGCGCGGCGATAACCTGCTGGATGCCCGAACCTTCTGCGCCGGGAAAGTACTTCCTGGTGATCCAGGTGAGAAGCGCGAAGCCGGCCGGGGTGAGGAACAGCGGCAAGAGTGGCCAGCGTCCATGGGCCGCGAAGAATACCAGCTGCGCGCCGTCGGCGAGCTTGGCCATGATGACGGCAAGCACGCCGATGGTTATGCCCCCCAGAAGAAACAGCAGACGCCTGCGCAATTGCGGCACCAGAATGCGGCGTCGCAGCGCGATATGTTCAGGCAGGGTGCGTTTGTGGTGCATCGGGCACGGGCGCGGTGAGTTGGGAAGGGCCTTCGCCTACCAAATGCCGCGGGAAAGGGCCACCCCCCTGTGGCGAGAATCCGGGATTATCTTCGCGATGCGATGCGTCTGGCGGGTTCAGTCGCCCTTGCGGCTCATCTCGATCATGCGCTCGACCGAGGCGCGCGCGGGTGCGACGATCTCGTCGGGAACCGTGACTTCCTCGGTCATGGTGTGCAGCGACCAAAGGATGTTCTCGAGATTGATGCGCTTCATGTGCGGGCAGATATTGCAGCCGCGCATGAAGGCAACCCCCTCGGTCTCCGCCGCCACGTTGTCCGACATCGAACACTCGGTGACCATGATCACCTTGGCGGGCCGTTCGGTCTTGACCCAGTTGATCATTCCGGCCGTGGACCCGGCGAAGTCGACGGCATCGATCACCTCGGGCGGGCATTCGGGGTGGGCGATGATCTTCGCTTCGGGATAGGCGTGGCGCAGCTCGGCGATATCGGCGGCGGTAAAGGTTTCGTGCACTTCGCACGCCCCGGCCCAGGTGACGATCTTCTTGGATGTCTTCTTGGCCGTGTTCTGTGCCAGGTACTGGTCGGGGATCATGATAACGGTATCCCCTTCGACCGCATTGACGATATCGAGGGCGTTCGAGGATGTGCAGCAAACATCCGTCACCGCCTTCACCGCGGCCGAGGTGTTCACATAGGTCACGACCTGCGCGCCGGGATATTGGGTGCGCATGGCGACCACGTCCTCGGGCGTGATCGATGCGGCGAGCGAGCAACCGGCCCGGCTGTCGGGAATGAGCACCGTCTTTTGCGGATTGAGCAGCTTGGACGTCTCGGCCATGAAATGCACGCCGCACTGCACGATCACCGATTGCTCCACCCGGGTTGCCGCGATGGCGAGCTGCAGGCTGTCGCCAACGAAATCCGCCACGCCGTGATAGATGACCGGGGTCTGGTAGTTGTGGGCGAGGATGACGGCGTCCCTTTCCTTCTTGAGCCGGTTGATCTGCAGGATCAGCGGCGCAAAAAGCGGCCACTCGATTTCCGGAATGCGGTCCTTCACGCGTTCATAGATGTCGGCCGTCTCTTTCCTGGTCGCTTCGGAAAAGCTCAGGTCGAATGTCTCGGCCAGTATGCCGCGGGCCTCGGCGAGCGGCGTGATGGCGTTGATCGTCTGAACCATGAGCGGACCTTTCGGGAAAGCTGGATTGCGGCGCGCGAAACCTATGTATTTTCGTTGGCCAATTCAATCGCGGGCATGCTACCTCGTCCTGCGACCCCCCGCCGCAAGACTTTAGACGAAAGAGACATGCCGATATGCCCCAGGACGCCGAGAGACTGACCGCAATCCTGACCATGGCACCGGTGATTCCGGTGATCGTACTCGATGACGTCGCCGCCGCGCGGCCGATGGCCGAGGCGCTGGTCGCCGGTGGACTGCCGGTGCTCGAAGTGACGTTGCGCACGCCGAACGCCTTCGCGGTCATGGCGGAGATGGCCAGGGTCGAGGGCGCTGTGGTCGGTGCGGGCACGGTGCGCTCGGTCGAGCAGATGCACCAGTCCGTGGAGGCCGGCGCGCAGTTCCTGGTGTCGCCGGGGGCGTCGCAGGGGATCCTGAGAGAATGCGAAATGGTGCCGATCCCCATGCTGCCCGGCGTCGCCACGCCGACCGAGGCGATGCAGGCGTCCGAACAGGGCTTCACCTTCCTCAAGTTCTTCCCGGCCGAGGCCATGGGCGGAATCCCGGTGCTCAAGAGCTTTGCCTCGCCGCTGGCCGATCTGACCTTCTGCCCGACCGGCGGGATCGATGTGAAGAAGGCGCGTGAATATCTCGCATTGCCCAACGTGATCTGCGTCGGCGGTTCGTGGGTGACCCCTTCCGATGCCGTGACCTCAGGGGATTTCGCCCGTATCGAGGCCCTGGCGCGCGAAGCCTCGGGGCTCGTCGAACTCGCCTAGAGCCGTTTGGCTTTTCCCTGAATTGCTCAACGGCTCCAAGCCGTCGAATGGCCGCGCGTTCGAACTGGAAGACCGTTTCCACTCTTCCTGAAAGCGTCCTTGCCCTGGTGCAGGCGTGGCCAACCCGGCGACCTTGCGCCCGCTCAGGCGCTCAGAAAGCGCAGGAAGCGACCCAGCGTCTTTTTCAGGCGCCTGCGTTCGCGCGGCTTGAGGCCCATGTTCAGGCCCCGCTCCAATTCCTGCCAGTATCGCGCCAGATGGTCCGCGGCGCGCCGGCCATCCCGCGACAGCGTGAGGCTGGGTTCGGACCCGTCCTCGCTCGCGGCCGCAAGCAGGTCCTTCCCGGCCAGCCGGTTCAGCCTTTGGCCCAGTGCGGCGGTCCCAAGCCCGGTCGCTCCGGCGATCGCCTCGATGGTCATGGCCTTGTTCTCGGCCAGCAGCAGGAGAATCGCGTCGTCGCCGGGTTCGAGCCCGAGGGCGGGCAATGGCGCAAGCAGCGCATGGCGGGCAAGCTGACCCGCCTCGATGAGCCGTAGCAGGGATGAACGGGCGGCACTTTTCATGGCGGGCCAATCTATTACGGATGCCGTGCCAGCGTCGATGAGGGCCGGTGTTCATCGTTAATCGGTGTTGTTCCAGGATCGCTGACAGGTTAATCGTTGCGCGTTCGCGATTGTGAAACGAGGCAGCCGTGGCCACAGTTTTCGCCGAGGAGCTGACAGCTTCCGAGTTCGGCAGTTTCGTCGGCCCACACACGGTGGGGGTTCTGCCGGTTGCGGCAATCGAGCCGCACGGGCCGCATCTGCCGCTTTCGACCGATTGCGATATCGCACGCGGACACCTCGCGCACCTGCCCGAGCACGTTCACGAAAGCCATGACGTTCTTGTCCTGCCGCTGCAGACCATCGGTCTTTCCGTCGAGCACGAAGGGTTCGCGGGCGCGTTCAGCCACGAGCCCGAGACGCTTCTCACCGTCTGGAACGATGTGGTTCGGGTGTTTCGCAAGGCGGGCGGACGGCGGCTGATCGTCGTGTCCAGCCATGGGGGGAATTCGGAAGTCGCGGCATTGCTCGTGCAGCGCCTCAGGGCTCGTCACGCCATGCTGGCCGTGACCGCCGCCTGGCTGCGATTTGGACAACCCGAAGGGCTCTATGCGCCCGAGGAGCTTGCCTACGGCATCCATGGCGGCGCGGTGGAAACATCGCTGATGCTGCACTACTGGCCGGAAGCGGTGCGCGACGACCTGGTCGCCGACCACCCTTCGGCGGCCGAGAACTGGGCGGCGAACAGCCTGCACCTGTCGGCGCATGGCCGGACACGGCTGGGCTGGATGAGCCGCGATCTCAACCCCAAAGGCGTGGTTGGGGATGGGTTTGCAGCGAGCGCGGACAAGGGCGCGCGCAGCGCTGAGCATGCGCTGGGCGGTTTTGCCGAACTGATCGCCGATGTCGCAGCCTTCGATCTGGCTGCCCTGCGGATGGAGGCGGGCCGATGACCCAGGACCTGGCAAGGATAAGAGCGTTCGTGCAGGTCTACGAGGCCGGCGGTTTCTCTGCCGCCGCACGCCAGTACGGACGGTCGAAGGCCCTGTTGTCCAAATATGTCACCGACCTCGAAGACCACCTCGGGGTGCGTCTGATGAACCGGACGACGCGCAAGCTTTCGCTGACCGAGGCGGGTGACGCCTATTATCGGGAAGTCAGCGAGATCCTGCAGCATCTGGACGACCTCGATGCCACGATCACCGAGCAGTCGACCGCGCCACGGGGCCTGTTGCGTGTCTCGGCGCCGAGAAATCTCGGGGAGACGCTGCTGGCGCCGCCGCTTTTCGAGTTCATGTGCACCTATCCCGACGTGACACTCGACTTGCGGCTCGAGGATCGCTTCGTCGATCTGGTGGATGAAGGGATCGACGTGGCGCTGCGGATTTCGGCGATGGCCGATTCGTCGCTCATCTCACGCAAGCTCGCCGATACCAGGGTGATCTATGCTGCATCCCCGAAGCTTCTGGAACGGGTGGGCATTCCGGAAACGCCCGAAGCGCTGCGGCATCTGCCCTGCATCATCGACACCAACCTGCAGGGGCCGTCCTCCTGGCGTTTCCGGCACAATGGCGATGTGATCTCGGTGCAGGTATCCGGACCCGTGCAGGTCAATTCCCCGGTTGCCGCGATGCAGGCGGCAATCGCCGGCCTCGGGTTTGCCGCAATACCCTCCTATCTGGCCGAGACTGCCCGCGCGCGGGGCGAACTGCAGCCAGTACTTGAGGCCCATACGCCAATGGGTGCGAAGCTACAGGCCGTCTATCCGCATCGCAGGCACCTGGCGGGCAAGGTCCGCGCACTGATCGATCATCTGGTGGTGTGGTTCGAGAAGAATCCACTGCCCTGAGCGGGGCGCGTGCGGCGTGTGCGAATGGGGAGGCCGATCCTGAAAGACACGATCATGCGGAGGTGCGGCGTTCTGATCGCTGGGCTCGGCCTTCTGGTTTCGACCGCCGGATCGGCGCTTGCGCATCCGCACATGTGGGTCGATGCCCGCGGAACGATCGAATTCGACCAGAACGGGCGGATGTCGGCCATCCATCAGTCGTGGACCTTTGACGAACCCTATTCGTCCTGGGCCATCCAGGGGCTCGACACCAATGGCGATGGCGTCACAAGCAGCGAGGAATTGCAGCCGCTCGCCGTTGAGAACATGAAGGGGCTCAAGGACTACGATTTCTTTACCTTCGCGGGAGAGGTCGACAGCGACAACATCGCCCTGAGTGCCGATCCCGATCCCAGGATGGTCTATCGCGACGGGCGGCTGACTCTCGATTTCACCTTGCGGCCGGCCAAGCCGATCGAGCCGGGCCCCGATTTCCAGATCGAAGTGACCGATCCCGAGTACTACGTCGACTTCAGCTTTCCCGATACACATGCGGTGACGATGCAGAACGCTCCCCCGGGGTGTTCGATCGTGGTCAATCCACCCAAGGAAATCGATCCCAAGCTGGCCGAGCGCCTGTCGGCTATTCCCGCCGATGTCCGCCAATTGCCGCCGGATCTGGAAAAGGCGGTGCAGGACCTGGGAAACGTTGTCGATCTCAAGTGCAAGGGTGAAGCGAGCACGGCTTCGGGCGCCGCGAGCCAGATGGCCCGCGCCAAGGCGCCGCCCTTCGCCGCGCCGCCGGTCGAGGGCGGAGGCATTCCGCGCAACGCCTTTCTGGCATGGGTACTCAAGCAGCAAAGCGCCTTTTACGGGGCGCTGACCTCGGCGATGACGGCGCTGAAGACCGACAACAATGCGTTTTTCGTGCTGGGCGGCCTGAGCTTTCTCTACGGCATCTTTCATGCCGCCGGCCCGGGGCATGGCAAGGTGGTGATTTCGTCGTACCTGATGGCCAGCGAACGCCAGTTGCGCCGAGGCCTGGCGCTGAGCTTTGCGGCGGCGATGATGCAGTCCGTCGTCGCGGTGGCCTTCATCATTGTCGCCGCCCTGGTGCTGCGCATGACGAGTATCGGGATGAGCGGGGCGGCCAATGTCATGGCGATCGGTTCCTACGGTCTGGTTGCGCTGCTTGGCCTGTGGATGATCGCGCGCAAGCTGTTCGGCATCGGACACCAGCACGGGCGCAGGGGTTTGTGGCGGCGGCAGACCCGCACACCCCGCGAGAAGCTGGGCATGGTCAACCTGGCGGCCGCCAGAGGGCGTGGACCAGTGACCCAGGGCGCCGGTCTTTCGGCGCGGCAGGCCCTTGCCGGCGACGACCATGCAGGGCATGTCCACCATGAACCCGCGCATCACCACCCTCACGGCTACGATCATCATCACCATGACGAGGGCCACGAACACGCGCATCACGCGGTGCTGGCCGACCAGACCAGGGGCGGTTGGGTCTCCGCGCTGGGCGTGGTTCTGGCCGTGGGACTGCGCCCGTGTTCCGGGGCGCTGATCGTGCTTGCCTTCTCGCTGACCCAGGGCGTGCTGCTGGCGGGCATTGCGGCGACCTTCCTCATGGGCCTTGGAACGGCATTGACGGTTTCCCTGCTGGCAACGGTTGCGGTTCTTGCGAAGGGCTTCGCGCTCGGGCTCGGGCGTGGTGAGAACGTTTGGGTGGAACGGCTCGTATGGTTGTTCGAACTGGCGGGGGCGGTCGCCGTATTCAGCTTTGGCGCCATCCTTCTGGCGGCCAACATCTGAAGCGGCGCGTCGCGCGTAGTGCGGGTGAAGTCCGGCTTGCCTCGTCCCCGGCAATGGGTAATGTCGGCCCCGCCTGAACAAAGGACCTCAGATGAACCCGCACCTGCCGCCAGACCATCCGCCGATCCCGTCGCGAAAGATCGGGGTGCTGCTGCTCAATCTGGGCACGCCCGATGCCACCGACTACTGGTCGATGCGGCGATATCTCAAGGAATTCCTTTCCGACGCGCGGGTCATCGAAGCGCCGCGGCTGCTGTGGTGGTTCATCCTCAACGCCATAATCCTCACGGTCCGCCCCTCAAAGAGCGGCAAGGCTTATGAGAGCATCTGGGACCACGAGGCGGGTGACAGTCCACTCAGGGTCATAAGCGCGCGGCAGGCCGACAGGCTGCGCGAACGGTTCTCGGGCCGAGACGACATCATGATCGATTTCGCGATGCGCTACGGCAATCCCTCGACCGAATCCCGGCTCAAGGCGCTCAAAGAGGCCGGGTGCGACCGCATCCTGCTGCTTCCGCTTTATCCGCAATATTCCGCGCCAACCACGGCGACCGCCAACGACAAGGCGTTTTCAGTGCTGGCGAAAATGCGCTGGCAACCGGCGGTACGGACTGCGCCGGCCTATTTCGACGATCCCGAATATGTCAGGGCGCTGGCTGCGAGTATCCGGGAGGGGCTTGGCAGGCTCGATTTCGAACCGGACCTGGTGGTCACGTCCTATCACGGGATGCCCAAAAGCTATCTGCTGTCGGGCGACCCCTATCACTGCCAGTGCGTCAAGACCACGCGGCTTGTTTGTGAAGAACTGGGCTGGCCGCGCGAGAAGCTGATGGTCACATTCCAGAGCCGATTCGGGCGGGCGGAATGGCTCAAGCCCTACACCGACGAAACGCTGATGGACTTGCCGAAAAAGGGGATCAAGAAGATTGCCATTCTCTCGCCCGCCTTTTCGGTGGACTGCCTGGAAACCCTCGAAGAACTGGCGATCACCGGCAAGGAGCAGTTCATGGAGGCGGGCGGCGAGCGCTTTGCCTATCTGCCTTGTCTCAACGACAGCGATGGCGGCATGCAGGTGATCGAGACGGTCGTGCGGCGCGAGCTCTCCGGCTGGCTGTAGCCGCCGGCCGGCCCCCGCAAGACCATTCGGCCTCAGGCTCTTGTTGCGCACCGGGCCGGGCGTCCCTACATTCCATTGCACATTGCACGAGGGAGATGGCGATGGACGGCCTGAGTATAGTTCTGATCCTGATCGGCGTATTGGCGGTACTCGTGGTATTCGCCGGCGCCAAGACCGTACCCCAAGGCTACAATTATACCGTCGAGCGGTTCGGTCGCTATACGCGCACGCTCAAGCCCGGGCTCAATCTGATCGTGCCCTTCGTCGATGGCATCGGTAGAAAGCTGAACATGATGGAGCAGGTGCTCGATGTGCCGCACCAGGAAGTGATCACGCGCGATAACGCGACGGTCACGGTGAATGGCGTGAACTTCTACCAGATCCTCGACGCCGCCATGGCCGCCTATGAAGTGGCGCAACTGGAAACCGCCGTTCTCAACCTCACCATGACAAATATCCGCACGGTGATGGGCTCGATGGACCTGGATGAGCTCCTGTCCAATCGCGACGAAATCAACCACCGGTTGCTCAAGGTCGTGGATGCCGCGGTCAGCCCGTGGGGCGTCAAGATCACCCGCATCGAGATCAAGGATATCGATCCGCCCAAGGACCTGGTGGATTCCATGGCCCGCCAGATGAAAGCCGAACGCGAAAAGCGCGCAGCGATCCTGGAGGCGGAAGGCCGCCGGCAAAGCGCGATCCTTGAGGCCGAAGGCAAGAAGCAGGCGCAGGTTCTGGAGGCGGAAGGCCGGCGCGAGGCCGCGTTCCGCGACGCCGAGGCGCGGGAGCGTTCAGCCGACGCCGAAGCCAAGGCGACCGCCTCGGTTTCCGAGGCCATCGCCAAGGGTGACGTGCAGGCCATCAACTATTTCGTGGCCAACAACTATATCAAGGCCCTCGAGGGGTTGGCGAAGTCGCCAAACCAGAAGGTGCTGATGCTGCCGGTCGAGGCGGCCAATGTCATCGGCGCGCTGGGCGGGATCGCCGAGATCGCGAGGGAGACCTTCGGGGGCGACGGTGGCGCCGGCCCGCGGCGCGGCGGCAATTCGCGCCCGCCAACGACCGGCATGTGACCGGCCGGCGAAAGGAGCGCTGAGGTGGACCTGCTCAACCTTTTTCTCAGCTACGGGCCGTGGTCATGGGTGATCGTGGGCATCGTATTGCTGGCCATCGAGCTTGTGGCGCCTGGCGGCGTATTCGTCTGGCTCGGCGCTGCGGCCATCGTCACCGGGCTGCTGGTGCTGCTGGCGCCGATCGGCTGGCCGCTGCAATTCGTGGTGTTTGGCGTTCTTTCGGTCGCGGGTATTTCAGCCTGGCTCGTCTATGTGCGCGGGCGCGGCCGATCGGATACCGACCGGCCATTCCTCAATCGCCGTGCAGAAGCCAATGTCGGGCGCGAGGCGGTGCTGACCGAACCGATCCGCAATGGCTTTGGGCAGATCGAGCTGGGAGACTCGGTGTGGAGGGTCTCCGGGCCGGAGCTGCCGGCCGGCCAGCGGGTGAGGGTCGTTGGGAATTCGGGCACGGTCCTTGCCGTGGAGGCCGTGGAACGGATAGACGCCTGACCGATTACGGCGTGAGGCTTGTGGGCACGGGCGGTTTCTTGTCGAGCAGCAGGATGGTGACGCGCTGGTTGGCCGCCATATAGGGATCGTTGGGGAAGAAGGGTGCGGTGTCCGCCTTGCCCACCACCGAGTCCATGCGATCCGCGGGCATGCCGAATTCCTCGAGGATCGCGCGCACGGCATTGGCGCGGTCCGAGGTCAGTTCCCACTTGCCGTATTGCGCGTTGTCGTAGTGCCCGCCCGCCGCTGTATGGCCAGAGATCCGGATCTGGTTCGGCATCCGGGCCAGAATGGGCGCTATGGCGGCGATGGCCTTGCGTGTTGATTCGTAAGGGAATTTCGACCCTTCTGGGAACATGGGCCGACCGGTCTGGTCGGCGAAGACGATATTGAGACCTTCCGGGGTCTCCTGCAGGATCAGGTTGTCCTGCAAATAGGTGATGTCGGGCAGATCCTGCCACGCCTGGCGGATCGAGGCGGCAGCCAGCGAGAATTGGCCGGGCTGGTCGATCTCGGTGCGCTGAGTGCGGAACGTGTTGGCCTCCTGGCCCTGCCTTGAGAACTCGGGGTGATCGACCGCCGAATATTCGGTGTCTTTCTTCACAGGGACCGGCGATACGTCCTTGAGATAGTCGCGCTCGGGATTGCCGTCATGTTCGATGACGCCGGCCTTCTTCTGCACCTCGATGATGCCGAATGCGTCCTTCATCGAACCGGCGACGATCTGCAGCTTCTCCTTGTCCTGGATGGAAAAGGAGATGATGAGCACGAAGAAGCACACCAGCAGCGACATCAGGTCGGCAAAGGTGACGAGCCATTCGGGCACCTGGCTGGCGGCTGGTTCCTTGCGTGCCATCGGGGGCCTCCGCGCTCGCCCTCAGGCCGCTTCGGCGACGGGTGCGGGGCGCTGGTGCTCAGGCAGGTAGGCGACCAGCATCTCCCGCACCAGATTGGGGCTCTTGCCTTCGCGGACCGAGAGCACGCCATCGATGATCAGGGTCTGGTTGACCTCCTCGAAACCGATCTTGGCGATCAGCTTGTCCGAGATCGGGAGGCAGACCAGGTTTGCAATGACCGCTCCATAAAGGGTCGTGAGCAGGGCGACGGCCATGGATGGCCCAATGGTCGAGGGATCGTCCATGTTGCCCAGCATCTGCACCAGTCCCACCAGAGTGCCGATCATGCCGTAGGCGGGGGCCGCGTCGCCGAGCGACTTGAACACGCGCTGACCCTCGGCGAGCCGGGTCAGGTACTGGTCGCGTTCGCGCTCCATGGTTTCCCGAATGAAGGCGGCGTCATATCCGTCCGCGATGTACTGGGCGCCCTTTTGCAGGTTCGGTTCGGAGATATCGATGCCCTCGAGCCCAAGCGGACCCTGCCGGCGGACCACGTCGCTCATCTCCGCGACCTTCTCGATCAGCTCGTTTGGCGCATAGTTCTTGTGGGTGAAGGCCACGCGGCCACCGGTGACGAAGGCCTGCCCAACACCGGCGAGCGGAAAGCGGATGAGCGTTGCGGCAAGGCCGCCTCCGAACACGATCAGGACGGACGGGATGTCGATGAAGGAGGCGAACGATCCGCCCAGGAGAATCGCCACGGCGATAACCACGCCACCCGCGGCAATTCCGATGACCGTGGCCAGATCCATCCTGGATACTCCCTCGTGCCATGCACGTACGCACAACTTCTGTCGCACGGACTGTAGGCACGAGAGGCTAAATAGCTGTTAATCGGCGCAAGCGCCCGCCGTGCCGGCCTGGCGCCGGGATCACTTGCCGATGGGCAACTCGTCTGTGAGCATGCGGATTTCACGCAGGAAATGGCTGGCGATGTCGGGCCGGTCCAGGGCAAACACCACGTTGGCGGTGAGGAAGCCGATCTTGGAGCCGCAATCGAAGCTCCGGCCGGTATATTTCACGCCGGTGAAGGCGTCGTCCTGCATCAGGGTCTGCATGGCGTCGGTAATCTGGATCTCGCCGCCGGTGCCGGCGGTCTGGCCACCCAGAATATTGAAGATCTCCGGCTGCAGGATGTATCGCCCAGAGATGATCAGGTTGGACGGAGCCGCGCCCGGCGCGGGCTTTTCGACCATGGAGGTGATTTCGAAGCCGGTATCCGGGCCCTCTCCGCGACCGACCACGCCGTATGAAGAGACCTCGGAGGGGGCCACTTCCTCCACCGCGATGATGTTGCCGCCCCGCTCGTCATAGGCAGCCATCATCTGGGCAAGCACGCCCGGCGAGGATTTGAACAGCATGTCGGGCAGCAGGAGCGCGAACGGCTCGCGCCCCACAAGATCGCGGGCGCACCACACCGCATGGCCGAGGCCCAGCGGTTCCTGCTGGCGAGTGAAGCTGGACTGGCCCGGGCGCGGCAGGTCCTTGCGCAATTCGGCCAGCGCATCGGTCTTGCCGCGCTCCGCCAGGGTGACTTCGAGTTCGAACTGGCGGTCGAAGTGGTCTTCTATGACGCCCTTGTTGCGGCCGGTCACGAAGACGAAGTGTTCGATGCCGGCTTCACGGGCTTCTTCTACCGCGTACTGGATCAGCGGCCGGTCGACCACCGGCAGCATTTCCTTGGGCATTGCCTTGGTAGCGGGCAGGAAGCGCGTGCCCAGACCGGCAACGGGAAACACGGCTGTTCGAACTCGACGGGACACTGCGGACTCCTCTTCAACGCGTCACAATTGCTACACGCGTAAGCCTATGGCAACTCCTGATGGCTAGCATCGCGCCAACTATGTACGGTGTGCACGAAAGCTCAGGTTAACGCGAATCCCCTGGGCGTGCGGCGCGAATCATTCTGGAGTTTGTTGCATGGCGGTTCTTGTTACGGGTGGCGCGGGCTACATCGGAAGTCACATGGTGTTGCGGCTCGCGGATGCCGGCGAAGCGGTCGTCGTGCTCGACAACCTGACCACCGGGTTCGACTGGGCCGTCGATTCGCGGGCGACGCTGGTCGAGGGCAATGTCGCGGATGCCGCACTGGTCGGCGAATTGATCGCGCGCCATTCGATCGACGCCATCATTCATTTCGCGGGCTCCATCGTCGTGCCGGAATCGGTGGAGAATCCGCTCAAATACTACCGCAACAACACGGCGGCATCCCGGGATCTTATCGAGGCCGCGGTCAAGGGCGGCGTGAAGCATTTCGTCTTTTCCTCGACCGCGGCGGTCTACGGGATGACGGGGCTCGAGCCGGTGTTCGAGGACAGCCTGCTCAATCCGCTCTCGCCCTACGGGCGCTCCAAGCTGATGACGGAGATGATGCTGGCGGACGTGGCGGCCGCGCATGATTTCACCTATGGGGCCTTGCGCTATTTCAACGTTGCCGGTGCCGATCCGAAGGGACGCTCCGGCCAGTCGACCGCGCGGGCCACGCACCTGATCAAGGTCGCGTGCCAGGCGGCGCTGGGCGAACGCGCGTCCATGCAGATTTTCGGCACCGATTTCGACACTCCGGACGGCACCGGCGTGCGCGACTACATCCACGTTACCGATCTGGTCGAGGCCCATGCGCTCCTGCTGGCGCATCTCAGAAATGGGGGGGAAAGCCAGACGCTGAATTGCGGGTATGGACGGGGATATTCAGTCCGGCAGGTGATCGACACGGTGAAGTCGGTCAGCGGCGTCGACTTCAAGGTCGAGGAAAGCCCCAGGCGCGCCGGCGATCCAGCGGCGATCGTCGCCGGAGCAGACCGGGTGCGCGAAGTCCTGGGCTGGAAGCCGGCGCACGAGGCCCTGCCCGAAATCGTCAAATCGGCCTATGATTGGGAACAGGGCCTGCTTCGCCGCAACCTGAGACCGGAAATCTCCTGAGCGGCTGGACATGGCGGGCAATGCGGAGGCTCCAATGCCCGCCATCAGATCGCTGATCCTCCTTCTGGCGTGTGTCGCAGTCCCTTCGTTGGCTGCGGCGGCGCCGGTGGGGAGCTTTGCCGACCTGCTCCGGACATTCGAGGCCAAGGCCATTGCGGCCGGGATTTCCCCGGCAACCTACCGGCGTGCGACCGCCGGCCTGACACCCGATCCGGCAATAGAAAAACTGGTCTCAACCCAGCCTGAATTCACCACGCCGATTTGGGATTACATCGACCGGCGGGTCAGCGCGACCCGCATCGCGCGCGGGCAACAGGCGTTCGCCGCCAACCGTGCCCTGTTCGAGCGCATCGGTAGCCGGTTCGGCGTCGACCCCTACGTCCTGGCGGCGATCTGGGGCATGGAGACGGACTATGGCGCGGTGCTCGGCAACGCCAATCTGATCAAGCCGGTGATCCGTTCGCTCGCCACCCTCGTCCATGAACGGCGCGGTCGCCTTGTGGAAGACGAAGGCGAACTGATCGCAGCGCTCACGATCATCGACAAGGGATGGGCGACCCCCCAGGGTCTGGTGGGGTCATGGGCCGGCGCGCTGGGGCACCTGCAGATCAGCGCATCGGGTTATCTCAAATACCGCACAGATGGTGACGGAGATGGGCGGATCGACGTGCACCGCTCGCTTGCCGATGCGCTTGCGACCAGTGCGACCTTTCTCAAGGCGCTTGGCTACATGCCGGGAGTGGACTGGGGCTTCGAGGTCGAATTGCCCAAGGGATTCGATTACCTGCTGGCCGACCGGGAAACCCTGAGGCCGGTGTCGTTCTTCGCCGAGCGCGGTGTCCGCCGCGTCAAGGGCCGGCAGTTCTCGGATCTGGGCCAGCCGGTATTTCTCTACGTGCCGGCCGGGGCGAACGGACCCAAATTCCTCATGACCGGCAACTACCTGGTGCTCAAGGGCTACAATTTTTCCGACAGCTACGCGCTTTCGGTGGCTCACCTGACCGACCGGCTGAAAGGCAGCGGGGATTTCGCCGCCGCCTGGCCGCGCGGAACGAAATTCCCCGATCGTGAGCAGCGCGTTGCCATCCAGAAGCGGCTCAAGGAGATGGGCTATTATGATGGGGCGGTCGATGGGCGCATCGGACCGGTTACCCAGGCCGCCTATCAGGCGTTTCAGGCGGCGCGGGGGGAGGTGGCCGACGGGTTCATTACCCTGGCGAGCTATCGTGAATTGGCTTCCGGCCAGTAACGGCCAAATCGAGTGCGGTGCATCAGCCGCCTTTGTCTTGACCAGACTTGCTGATATTGGAAGGCGGACCGCAACAGGAGCGTTCATGCCCCGTATCGCCGCCGCTGTTCTCTTTGTGCTTCTGGTGTTCGGTGCCCTCGCGCCGGTCAGCGCCCAGGCGCAGGACGCCCAGTCATCCGACCGGGTGCTGCAGCGCCGGGTGACGCTGTTCGACATGCTCTTCGGCCCCAGGGACGAAACGCCGCCACCTGCCGACACGCAGCCCGCCCAGCAGCCCAAGGCACCGGTGCAGCGGGTGACCAGGCCCGCGCCACCGCCGCCCCCGCCCGCGGTCGACAAGGTGGAGGGGGCGACCCGTCTCGCGGTGATGGGCGATTCTCTGGCGACCGACCTCGCCAAGGCGCTCGAGCGCTCGCATGCAGAGGATCCCAACCTGCAGATCGTCGACATGGGGGTCGGCTCATCGGGCTTCGTGCGCGACGATTATTACGACTGGAACAAGGCGCTGGCCGACGCCATCGCCAATGACAGTTTCGACATGGCGGTGGTGATGATCGGCATCAACGACCGCCAGACGCTGCGCGACAACGGAACCTCGCTCAAGCCGCTGACCGACGAATGGAAATCGGTCTATTCGGATCGCCTCAAGACATTCCTCGATCAGTTGCGCGCGGCGAACAAGCCGGTCATCTGGGTGGGCCTGCCGCCGATGCGGGCGTCGAGCTATTCCGCCGCGATTTCGCAGATCGCGAGTTTGCAGCAACTGGCCGCGTTCGGGGCTGGCGCGCAATATGTCGATATCTTCGACCGGTTCGCCGACGAGAACGGGCAGTATTCCTCCTATGGACCGGACCTGAACGGGCAGAACGCGCTCATGCGCAAGTCCGATGGCATCCATTTCGCCAATGCGGGGGCCGACAAGCTGGCGTTCTATGTCAACCAGTCGCTCAAGCTCTATTATCACGGCGGAACGCTGAGTTTCGCGGTTGCCGATCCGCTCGAGGGCACCGATGCGCAGGCCATGGTTCGCCTGCCCTATCAGGGGTTGGGACAAATCCGGCACCTTGAAGTGGCCGGGCCGGTGATGCCGCTCGAAGCGGGGCCGCCGCGGGCCGATACGCTGATGAGCGCGTCCGACGAGCGGGCCAGCGCGATCTTCTCGCTTCAAAGGATGGTTGCCGCACCCCTTGGCCGCGCCGACGCTTTCGGCGTGGGCATCGCCCCGCCTGACGCACCTCCCCAGCCTTCCCAGGCGGAGGAGTGAGGGGGCGCTCGAGTTACCTCATGGAATCGGATGAGGCCTTCTCCCTCCCCTTGATGGGGAGGGAAGCCGCGAAGCGGCAGGGCGCAGTCCGGTGTCGGGCGAATAGGAATTGGTTCGCAATTTTGTACTTGAGAAAACACGCGACGTGAGCGAAGGCGATTCGCGAAAGGCCGGCGCTGAAATAGAGATCAGGTTCGTAGGCATCGCAGGAATTGGGAGGACAGCGACCGGCTGCCCTCAGAAGCGACCCATGATGTCGTATCAATGATCCTGGGATTCGAGAGAATCGAGGATGCTCTGCGTAAGTACCGGGCCGGTGGAAGCCATAGCGAGAAGCTCATTTGCGAATCCGATTAAGTCGCGGCCAACGATTTTTGCTTTGCCTGCAATATGTTGGGTTTTGTCTGGGTTAAGTTCTAGGATGGAAAAAGTAATCATTTCGGTTTCCGGGTCGTAGTCAGACAGTGTCCCATGAACGATATTGTGTCGTATGTCTGATATGGCTTTGGCTCGCTCCACAAAGTGTAGGCACGCCTTTCTATGCGGGGCGAGGGGCGCAAGGCGTCGGAAACATTTGCGTAAGTACTTTACTTTTCGGCTAAACATCTTGGGGATTTCTTTTTCAATTTCATCGCCGCCAACATCGCGGTAGGCGATGGCAGTCCACATGTCCAATGTGTTCTCTACGAACGACCAATTCAGGACGAGCATCCCAACGCTTGTTATGATGTGGGGCATGATCTCCGGAGAAACCGACGGCTCACGCATGTCAAAACCTCAATAAGGCGACGAACTAAATTCAGGGAAACGGCAAGGCGGATGCCAAATACGCCCCCTGATCCGCACAAGGACGAGGGGAAGCCAAAACAGTCTGGCAAGTCAGGCAAGTAAGGCAAGCCCGGCCTGAGAAACTCTACAGGGCGGCGGTGATTTGCCTGATCGACATGAAATAGGTTCGGTCGCTGTCTGGATAGGCAATGAAGCCAAAGGCCGAATAGAATGCTGCCGCTTCGTCATCTATTGCGTGAACCATGACCGCTCGACACCCGATTTGTCGAGATACCTGCACCGCGCGAAGAAGCGCATCCTTCAGAAGGCCTGACCCCACTTTCATGCCTTGATAGGACGTTGCGACCGCGAGGCGCCCAATAAGGATCACTGGAACGGGATTGGGTAAGTCGCCGCCGAGTTTTGGCGGGAATTGGGCGCGACGAACGGAGCCGGTTGCCAGACAATAATATCCGACAACCTCATCGCCCACGCAGACGACGTAACTGCGAGCGCTGCGGCCTTCAGATTTCAGGGCTCTATATTTCAACCAATCGTCGAGCAGTTGTTTTCCGCACGAGAATTGGCCCGTTTGGTGTTCCGCGGCGATTGGTACGGGCGGCGAAAAGTCAGTCGCCCGTGCCGGTGGCGTCATTGGGGTGACTGTTCCCACGGAGCCCTCTCTTTGAACAGAGACCTAAGCCGTTCCGGTGGCTCAGGCGGACTATCCAAAGCCTTGATAAAAGCCTCATATTCTTTCTCTTCCAAAGAAAAGAGTCGCTGGTCCAGCAGCACATCGATAGCGTGCTGGCGGGCGCTTTCCAGTACGAATTCGCTCCTCGTCTTCCCGACAAGGTCGGCGGCGCTGTCTATCAGGTCGCGAAGTTTTGTAGATAGGCGCACATTCATTGTAGTGTCGCGCCGCGCTTTCTTATCCTTCTGTGGATCGATTTCGGCGGTTGCGGCGTTCATTGGTCCATGATCCTTTCTTGTCGGCATAGGAGGAGCCTATGAGACAGATGCGTATATGACACTTTGTATACACAACGTCAATACACAAACGGAGAGCGCGACAAAGAGCTCCCTTAGTGGTTGCCATCATGGAAGCCGCAATTCCGCATTTGTGCGCGCCGTTTTCTGACGCGCTTCCTTGCCTGCGGCACGGCGCGAAACCCCTTGATGGGGAGGGACGCCGCGAAGCGGCAGGGTGGGGTGATGGTACTGGGAGCCCCCCACCCGATCCGGCCACGCCGGATCGCCCTCCCCACCAGGGGGAGGGAGGGAGCACTGCGGCAATTTGCCCGGACAGCTTTATTAACGCGGCAGCGAAGTCTCGCCCATCAGCGTGAGGTCGATGGAGCGGGCGGCCTGGCGGCCTTCGCGGATCGCCCAGACGACCAGCGACTGGCCACGCCGCATGTCGCCCGCCGAAAAGACGCCTTCGACCGAGGTCTTGAAGCTCATGGTGTCGGCGAACAGGTTGCCGCGCTTGTCGAGGGTGGCGCCGAGTTCGTGCAGCATGCCCTCGTGCAGGGGATGGGCGAAGCCGATGGCCATGAGCACGAGGTCTGCCTTGATGAAGTTCTCGGTGCCAGCGATCGGGCGGCGCGAGCGATCGACCCGGGCCACCTTGACGTGGGTCACGTGTCCGCGCGCGTTGCCGATGATTTCCATGGTCCCGGCGGAGAATTCGCGGATGGCGCCCTCGGCCTGCGAGGAGGAGGTGCGCATCTTCACCGCCCAGTTGGGCCAGGTGCTCAGCTTGTCTTCCTTGAGCGGTGGCTCGGGGCGGATATCGAGCTGGGTCACGGCGATGGCGCCCTGGCGGAACGCGGTGCCGATGCAGTCGGAGGCGGTGTCGCCCCCGCCCACCACGACAACGTGCTTGCCCGCAGCCACGATGGGTTGCTCGTGCGAGATGTCCTCGCCGGCAAGGCGGCGGTTCTGCTGCACCAGATAGGGCATGGCGTAATGCACGCCGCCCAGTTCGGTGCCCTCGCAGCCCACCGGCCGGGGGTGCTCGGCGCCGCCGCACAGCAGCACCGCATCGTAGCGGTCGCGCAATTCGCTGAGCGGCCGGGTGACCCCGATATTCTCGTTGTAGTGGAACTCGACGCCCTCGGCCTCAAGCTGGCCAACGCGGAAATCGATGTGGTGCTTCTCGAACTTGAAGTCGGGAATGCCGTAGCGCAGCAGTCCGCCGGCCTGCGGCTCACGCTCGTAGACATGCACATCGTGCCCGACGCGGGCCAATTGCTGCGCGGCGGCGAGACCGGCGGGACCGGAGCCGACAATGGCCACGGACTTGCCCGTCTTGCGCTCGGCGGGCTGGGGGCGAATCCAGCCTGCGTGGATGGCTCGGTCCGCGACCGACTGTTCGATGGTCTTGATGGTGACCGGCGCGTCCTCGAGATTGAGGGTGCACCCTTCCTCGCAAGGCGCGGGGCAGATGCGGCCAGTGAATTCGGGGAAATTGTTGGTGGAGTGCAGGTTGCGCGCCGCCTCTTCCCAGTCCCCGTTGTAGACCAGGTCGTTCCAGTCCGGAATCTGGTTGTTGACCGGGCAGCCGGTGACCTCGGAATGGCAATAGGGCACGCCGCAATCCATGCAGCGGGATGCCTGCTTGATCACTTCCTCGGTGGAAAGCGGCAGGGTGAATTCGCCGAAATGGCGCACCCGGTCCGAAGCCGGTTCGTAGCGCGGCTCCTGGCGGTCGATTTCAAGAAAGCCTGTTACCTTACCCATTGTCGAACCCTCACTCCGCCGCCGCTGATGTCTCGGCGCTGCCGCGCCGGGTTTCCATTTCGCGCAGGGCGCGGCGATATTCCACCGGCATGATCTTGACGAACTTGGGCCTGTAGGCCTCCCAGTTCTCAAGGATCTCCTTTGCGCGGGTCGAGCCGGTGTAGTGCGCGTGATTGGCGATGAGCTGCTGCAGGCGCTCGTCGTCATGCCGGGTCATGTCGCCGGAAACGTCGACGCGGCCGTGCCACTCCAGGTCGCCGCCGTGGTGATGCAGCTTTTGCATCAGGTTCTCTTCCTCGGGTACCGGCTCGAGGTCGACCATGGCGAGATTGCAGCGCGAGCGGAACGTCCCGTCCTCGTCGAGCACATAGGCGACACCGCCCGACATGCCGGCGGCGAAGTTGCGCCCGGTGCGGCCGATCACCACGACCAGGCCGCCGGTCATGTATTCGCAGCCGTGATCACCGGTGCCCTCGACGACGGCGATGGCGCCGGAATTGCGCACCGCGAAGCGCTCGCCCGCGACGCCGCGGAAATAGCACTCACCCGAAATCGCGCCGTAGAGCACGGTGTTGCCGACGATGATCGACTTTTCCGGCGCATAGGCAGCATTCTCGGGTGGGCGGACGACGATGCGCCCGCCGCTGAGGCCCTTGCCGACATAGTCGTTGGCGTCGCCGATCAGGTCGAACGAAATACCGTGGGCAAGGAAGGCGCCGAAGCTCTGCCCCGCCGTTCCGCGCAGCGTGACCGCGATGGTGTCCTCGGGCAGTCCCTCGTGGCCGTGGCGCTTGGCCAGTTCGCCGGAAAGCATGGCGCCGGCGGCACGGTCGCGCGAGCGGATCAGGGTCTCGATCCTGACCGCGGTGCCATTGTCGAGAGCCGGCGTGGCCTCTGCAATCAGCTTGCGGTCAAGCACGTCCTCGATGTGGTGATCCTGCAACTCGGAATGGTAGAGCGTGTCCCCGCCCAGCGGTTCGGGCTTGTAGAACAGCTTCGAGAAGTCCAGTCCCCTGGCCTTCCAGTGATCCACCAGCCGGTTCTGGCGCAACAGATCGGAGCGGCCCACGATGTCGTTGAGCGAACGCGCGCCGATCATGGCGAGATACTTGCGCACCTCCTCGGCCACATAGAAGAAATAGTTGACCACGTGGTCCGGCGTGCCCTTGAAGCGCTTGCGCAAGACCGGGTCCTGGGTGGCGACGCCAACCGGACACGTGTTGAGGTGGCACTTGCGCATCATCACGCAGCCCGCCGCGATCAGCGGAATGGTGGCGAAGCCGAATTCGTCGGCTCCCAGCAGTGCGCCGATGATCACGTCGCGCCCGGTGCGCAACCCGCCATCGACCTGTAGCGCCACGCGCGAGCGAAGCCGGTTGAGCACCAGTGTCTGGTGGGTTTCGGCCAGTCCGATCTCCCACGGCGAACCGGCGTGCTTGATCGAGGTGAGCGGGGAAGCCCCCGTGCCCCCATCGTAGCCGGAAATGGTGATGTGATCGGCCCGCGCCTTGGCAACGCCAGCGGCCACGGTGCCCACGCCGACCTCGGAAACCAGCTTGACCGACACATCGGCGGCCGGGTTGGCGTTCTTCAGGTCGTAGATGAGCTGCGCCAGGTCCTCGATCGAATAGATATCGTGGTGCGGCGGCGGGGAAATCAGCCCCACGCCCGGCGTCGAGTGACGCGTCTTGGCGATGACCCAGTCGACCTTGTGACCCGGCAACTGGCCGCCTTCGCCGGGCTTGGCGCCCTGGGCGACCTTGATCTGGAGCACGTCGGCATTGACCAGGTATTCCGCCGTGACCCCGAAGCGGCCCGACGCGATCTGCTTGATGGCGGAGCGCATGGGGTTCTTCGAGCCGTCGGGCAGCGGCATGTAGCGGTCCGGCTCCTCGCCGCCCTCGCCGGTGTTCGACTTGCCGCCGATCCGGTTCATGGCGATGGCGAGGGTGGAATGGGCCTCGCGGCTGATCGAGCCGAAGCTCATCGCGCCGGTTGCGAACCGCTTGACGATTTCGGTGGCCGGTTCGACGTCCTCGATGTCGATGGGGCCTTCGAGCATGGGTTCGATGTCGAACAGCGAGCGAATGGCAAGGGCGCGCGACGTGGCGTCGTTCACCGCCTCGGCAAAGGCATCGTACTTGGCCTGGGCTTCCTCGGGCGTGGTGTCGGCGGTACGCACGGCGTGCTGGAGGTTGGCAATGACCTCGGGGGTGAGCACATGGGCCTCGCCGCGCATGCGCAGTCCATATTCACCGCCGACGTCCAGCATGCGGCGCAGAACCGCGTCGTCACCGAACGCGGCCTGGTGCCGGCGCACGGTTTCCTCGGCGATCTCGGC
>DATCMU010000027.1:0-28147 GCA_036563245.1 Devosiaceae bacterium
GCCCGTCTCCGACAACCCGCGCTCAACCGTCTCAACCAAAGTGTTCACGCCCTCCGCAAGACGGTTCAGTTCCGCATCCGAGAACTCCGCAGAAACACGCCGCGTGAAATCTCCCGACGCCGCCGCATCCACAACCTCGCCCACCTCATGCAGCAGCGCACTCATCGCCCTGGCACGCTCCTGGGTCTGTTCGCTGTGGGCGCGTTCGTCCCGCTGCATTTCGCGCACCTTGGCGTTGTTGTCGCTAAAGACCGTGATGGCGTTCGACATGCGCGACAGCTCGGCCCAGAATGTCACGTTCGGCACGTCCACTTCTTCCTCGCCCGCCGCCAGGGCATCGAGGCCCCCGGTCATGCGATCGAATGAGGGCAACACGTAGCCGGCGACGAATATGGTGGAGCCCACCACCGCGATCACCACCACGATATTGAGCGCCACCCCGATCAACCGGCCCTGCTGGCTGAAGGCCAGGGCCGCCGCCTGCCGGTTCTCGGTGTCCGCAATCATCGCCTGCTGCGCGACCGCGTTCTGCTCACGCATCTGTGTGATCGCGGCGCCCAGTTTCTCGGCGGCGGCGTCGAATTCCGGCATGATCTTGTTGCCGACCAGTGCGCCGCCAGCCATGTAGGCCTCGGCCATCTTCTTTCCGGTAGCGAAATAATCCGGGAAGTCCTTGGTCATCTGGTCCAGCGCCTGCACGACGCCGTCGAGCCCCATCGCAACCGCCAGTTCCCTGGCCTTGCCGGAATCGGCCTCGAACGACTTGGCCGACTCCGCGGCCTTGGCCGGACCATCATCCAACCCGTTATAGCCGCGCGTCGCCGACACGTCGGTGAAGTATTGCTGCACCTGCACCACGTCCAGATGGCTGTCGCGCAGCGCTTCGCTCAGCGCCAGCAATTGCTGAGACTTCTGGTTGGAGATCGAGACTGCTTCGGCCAGTTGGCCTTGCGCCGCCATGCCGAAATAGATGGTCACAACGGTACCGATCACGGCGATGACAGCGGCAAGCAGTCCGCCGATCAGAGAAAAGCGCGACAAACGCATGAAAGAGGCCCCCGGGTATCAGACGATTCCGGAGGCCATTTTCGCCGGCTCTGCTTAATGAAGTGATACGCAAGACCACGATATGGCCCCGGGCGCCGAACACGCCTCGACCTACGGGAGCAAACGGCCGCGAAGTGTCCTTGCCACCCCGTGGACCGGACACGTCACGCCCAGCGCGGACGCCGCTTTTCCAGAAACGCTGATATTCCTTCCGCCGCCTCGTCGGTTTCCCAGGCGTCGGCCAGCCGGCCGATGGTGTCCTCGATCGCCGCGTCGTCGATGCGCGGGCCGAGCGACCGGGCGAGCGCCTTGGCGCGACCCACCGCTCCGGGGGCAACCGAAAGATAGGGAGCGACGTGTCTTTCGATGGCAGCATCGAGCTCGTCCGGCGCCACCGTTTCCGCCACCAGGCCCAAATCGCGGGCTTCTTCGGCATCGAACACGCGTGAGGACATGAAGATCCGCCGGGCCTGCCCCTCGCCCAGCCGGGCGACGACATAGGGCCCGATGGTCGCCGGAATGAGCCCAAGCCTCGTTTCGGTCAGCGCGAAACGGGTGCCTGTTGCAGCGACCGCGACATCGCAGACGCACATCATGCCCACCCCGCCTCCGAAGGCATCTCCATGCACCCGTCCGATCAGGGGTTTCGGCATCTCGTTGAGCGCGCGCAACATATGCGCGAGCCGGCGGGCTTCCTTCATCCTGCCGGCGCGATCGGCCTCGATCTGCGCCTTCATCCAGTTGAGGTCGCCGCCCGCGCAGAAGACCGGCCCGGCCGCCGCCAGAATGACCGCGCGCACGTTGTCCATTGCGCCAAGCCTGGCTGCAACGCTGGTGAGCTCCGCGATCATGGCGCCCGAAAGCGCATTGCGCTTGTCGGCCCGGTCAAGGGTCAGCCGCGCAACGCCGCGCGCGTCGATGGAAAGATCGAGCGTCTCGTATTCGGTCATGCCGGACTCCTCATCTGGCGCGCGAAAGCGGCAATGGGGGCAAGCCTGCTCGCTGCGATTCCGGTCTCGAACCCCAACTCATGCAACAGCTCGACCACCGCTTCGGTTGCCACATTGCCCTTCGCGCCCGGCGCGTAGGGACAGCCTCCGAGCCCGCCAATAGAACTGTCGAAGGTGCGCAGGCCGCGCTCGAGGGAAACCCTGATATTGTCGAGCGCACGCCCCCTGGTGTCATGGAAGTGGCCGGCCAGCCGCGCGGCGGGTATCGAACCCAGGACGGCGTCCAGCATGGTCGAGAGGGTATCGGGTGTCGCATGCCCTATCGTGTCGCCAAGGCTGACCTCGTAGCAGCCCATGGCAAACAGTTCGGTGGCAACCCTTGCCACGCTGTCCGGCGGTGTCGGTCCGTCATAGGGACAGTCGGTGACGCAGGACACATAGCCTCGCACCGCAATGCCATCCGCCCGCGCGGCGGCCATGAGTGGCACAAACCGCTCAAGGCTCTCGTCGATCGAGCAATTGATATTGTGCCGGCTGAAACCTTCGGAAGCCGAGGCGAATACGGCCACTTCGTCGGCCCTGGCTGCCCGCGCCGCCTCGTAGCCGCGCATATTGGGCGTCAGCGCGCAATACCTGACACCCGGCACCCGCCGGATCCCGGCCATCACCTCGGCGCTGCCGGCCATTTGCGGCACCCATTTCGGCGAGACGAAACTGGCCACTTCGATCTTTTCGAATCCGGCGTCGGACAGCATGTCGACCAGCGCGATCTTGTCCGCGGCCGGGATCATCCGCGCCTCGTTCTGCAGGCCGTCGCGCGGGCCCACCTCGAACACTGTGACATGCTCAGCCACCGGCCGGCTCCATCGCTTCGGTCGCTTGCGGCACCAGTCGCAGCATCAGTTCCCCTTCCGCGACCTGCTGGCCGATCTCGGCCAGAACCTCACCGACCGTGCCATCGCGCGGCGCCACAAGGGCATATTCCATTTTCATGGCTTCGAGCACCGCCAGCGTGTCGCCACGACCCACCTGCTGACCGGGCTCGGCCAGGACCGCCCGCACCTGCCCCGGCATCGGCGCTATGACGGTATCGCCGCCCGCCTCGAATTCTTCGTCAAGATCGAGATGATCGGGCATGTCGAAGACAAAGGTGCCGCCATCGATGAAAACGGTGGTCCGGTTCCTGTCGCCGGCAACGCTGGCCTTTGTGCGCCTGCCCGCCAGATCGACCTGCACGCCGGCGCCGCCAAGCGCCTCGATCCGCAAGTCCCGGCTCTCGCCTGCCAATTCGACACGGAAGTGGCCGTCCCCGCAGACGGTGACCGCGCACTCGATCCGCTTGCCGCCGGTTTCGAGCAGGGCGAACTGCGTGGCCTCCGACCACTGCCGCCACCCCGCAAGGCTGACGAACGGATCGGTGCCTGTCCTGCGCCGCAACAATCCCAGTGCTGCAATCGCGGCCAGCACCGTCGCCAGCGGCGGCGGTTCGGACTGCTGGACAAGTTGATCCATTTCGCGTCCGATCAGTCCCGTATCGGGCATGCCGGCCACGAAGGTTTCGTCCGCAACGAGCTTGCCCAGGAACGCCGCATTGGTCACCACGCCGGCGACATGGCATTGCGCCAGTGCCGCCCCGAGGCGATTGAGCGCCGATGCACGGTTCGGACCGTGCACGATCAGCTTTGCAATCATCGGATCGTAGTAGGGCGTGATCACATCGCCTTCCCGCACGCCACTGTCGACCCGCACGGGGCCCAGGGAAAACGAACTCGCCTCGGGCAATGACAGATGGCTCAGCTGTCCCGTCGCCGGCATGAAGTCGCGATCCGCATCCTCGGCATAGAGCCGCGCCTCGATCGCGTGACCCTTGATCTTCAGGTCCTCCTGACCAAAGGGGAGCGGCTCGCCCGCGGCCACGCGAAGCTGCAATTCGACCAGGTCCAGGCCCGTGATCGCCTCGGTCACCGGGTGTTCGACCTGCAGGCGCGTATTCATCTCCATGAACCAGAACCCATCCGCGCGCAGCCCCCGGCTGGTGTCGGCGATGAATTCCACCGTACCGGCGCCCACATAGCCGATGGCCCGGGCCGCTTCTACCGCCGCCTGGCCCATGGCTTCGCGCACCGCTTCCGGCATCCCGGGCGCCGGGGCCTCCTCGATCACCTTCTGGTGACGTCGCTGCAAGGAACAGTCGCGCTCGAACAGATGCACGATATTGCCCTGGCTGTCGCCGAACACCTGCATCTCGATATGGCGCGGCCGCGTGATGTATTTCTCGATCAGGCACGCCGGATCGCCAAAACTGGCCTCCGCCTCGCGGCGCGCGGATGCAAGCGCTTCGCGGAACGCCTCCCGGCGCTCGACGAGCCGCATGCCCTTGCCGCCGCCGCCGGCCCGCGCCTTGATGAGAACCGGATAGCCGATCCGGTCGGCCTCCGCTTCAAGCGTGTCCGCATCCTGGCTTGCGCCGTGATAGCCGGGCACGACGGGAACGCCGGCCTTTTCCATCAACGCCTTGGCCGCGTCTTTCAGCCCCATGGCCCGGATCGCGGTTTCGGGCGGCCCGATGAAAGTCAGGCCCGCGGCCTCCACCTTGTCGACGAAACCGGGGTTTTCCGAGAGGAACCCGTATCCGGGGTGAATGGCTTGGGCACCCGTATCGAGTGCCGCCGCAACGATACGCTCGCCCGACAGATAGCTGTGAATTGCCGCCGCCTCGCCGATCCGCACGGCCTCGTCGGCCATGGCAACATGCCGGGCCCCGGCATCCGCATCCGAATAGACGGCCACCGTGGCCACGCCGAGCCGTCGTGCCGACGCGATGACCCGGCAGGCGATCTCGCCGCGATTGGCGATCAGGATCTTTTTGAACATCGGTCTACCCTCGTGGCGTGGACTGAGGTGCCACAACCCCTTGCCCTGTCGGACATGGAGTAGACGAGGCGGCACGCGAAATCGATCCGCTCATCGCAACAGGTCCTCCACGAGCTTGAAGCGTTCACACACCAGTTCCATGTCCGGCGCCCATCCGCCATTGCGTTCGAAATAGGCTATGTGCCCCTGCCGCCAGCCATCGAACGTCGCGTCCTCGCCCTCAGCAAGCGCGAATGCCTCGCTCACTTCCCGAAAACGACAAACGGTGACCTGCTCCGTCTCGATGACCAGTGCCGGGTAGCCATCCCAGTCGAGCGCGATGTCGCGCCGGCCGACGACCGGAAGGCTTTCGCCCCCATCGCCGAAGTCGCGCAGGGCACCGCAGGTCGCGCGCTTGCTGCCCGCCCGAACGAGCGCGAGAAGATGGTCGCACAGATCGCGGCTATCGCCGAAGGTGAAGCTCTCCGCCCCTGGATAGCGGTCCGTGACCGCCGCAAGCGCTTCCGCCGGGCCTGGGGTTGTTTTGCTCAAATTGGTCACTCCTGCACTCGATCGCCGATTTCCGCTGGCCCAGCATGCCGCTTCATGCCCGGTCACATCCGGAACACGCCAAAGCGCGTGTCCTCGATCGGAGCGTTCAGGGCCGCCGCAAGCGAGAGACCAAGGACGTCGCGGCTCTTGCGCGGATCGACGATACCGTCGTCCCAGAGCCGCGCCGAGGCGTAGAGCGGATGCGACTGGCGCTCGAACATCTCAAGGGTCGGGCGCTTGAATTCGGCCTCCTCGGTCTCGGACCATTGGCCGCCGGCGCGCTCGACACTTTCGCGCTTCAGGGTGGCGAGCACACCCGCCGCCTGTTCGCCCCCCATCACGGAGATGCGCGAATTCGGCCAGGTCCACAGGAATCTCGGCGAATAGGCGCGCCCGCACATGCCGTAATTGCCCGCCCCGAACGAGCCGCCCACCAGCATGGTGATCTTTGGCACCCTGGTCGTCGCTACCGCCGTCACCAGCTTGGCGCCATCCTTGGCAATGCCGCCGGTCTCGTATTTCCGCCCCACCATGAAGCCGGTGATGTTCTGCAAGAAGACGAGCGGTATGCGCCGCTGGGAGCACAATTCGACGAAATGCGCGCCCTTGAGCGCGGATTCGGAAAACAGAACCCCATTGTTGGCCACGATCCCTACCGGCATGCCATGCACATGGGCGAATCCGGTGACCAGCGTCGTGCCGTAGCGCGCCTTGAACTCGTCGAACCGCGAACCGTCGACGATGCGGGCGATCACCTCACGGATGTCATAGGGGGTCTTGAGGTCGGCCGGAACGACGCCGAGAATCTCTTCGGGATCGTAGCGCGGCTCCTCCGGCGATTGCAGATCGAGCTGCGAGGGACGGATCCTGTTCAGCCCCGCCACGGCCTGCCGCGCCAGTGCCAGGGCATGCGCATCGTCATTCGCCAGATAGTCCGCTACGCCCGACAGGCGGGTATGCACATCGCCCCCGCCCAGGTCCTCCGCCGAGACGACTTCGCCGGTCGCCGCCTTCACCAATGGCGGTCCTGCCAGGAAGATCGTCCCCTGGTCCTTCACGATGATGGTGATGTCGGACATGGCCGGCACATAGGCCCCGCCCGCGGTGCACGAACCCATGACCACCGCAATCTGCGGAATGCCCCTGGCCGACATGTTGGCCTGGTTGAAGAAGATGCGCCCGAAATGGTCGCGGTCGGGGAACACTTCGTCCTGGTTGGGCAGGTTCGCCCCACCGCTGTCGACCAGATAGATGCAGGGCAGGTTGTTCGCTTCGGCGATTTCCTGCGCCCGAAGGTGCTTTTTCACCGTCATCGGGTAGTAGGTGCCGCCCTTCACCGTGGCATCGTTACACACGATCATGACGTCCTGGCCGGAAACCTTGCCGATGCCCGCCACCGCGCCAGCCGAAGGGCTGGCGCCTTCATACATGTCGTGTGCGGCGAACAGGCCGATTTCGAGAAAGGCCGACCCGGGATCGATGAGGCGCGACACCCGCTCGCGCGGCAGGATCTTGCCCCGCGACACATGCCGCTCGCGTGCCTTGGCGCCACCACCATCCATGGCCTTTTCCGCGGCCTGCCGCACCGCTGCCAGCGCCGCCAGGTTGGCCTCGCGGTTGCGGGAATAGGTTTCCGATCTCGACGAGATCTGCGAGCCAAGCACAGCCGTCATGCCATTGCGCCCATCAATTCGCGTCCGATCAGCATTCGGCGGATCTCTGAGGTTCCCGCGCCGATCTCCATGAGCTTTGCATCGCGGAACAGCCGCGAGACCGGCGTCTCGTTCATGAAACCCGCACCCCCCATGGCCTGCACCGCCTGGTGCGCCTGCACCATGGCCTGTTCGGAAGCATAAAGCACGCAGGCCGCCGCGTCCTGCCGGGTCACCTCGCCCCGGTCGCATGCCTTGGCCACCTCATAGACATAGGCTCGCGCGGAATTCATCGCGGTGTACATGTCGGCGATCTTGCCCTGCATCAACTCGAATTCGCCGATGGGCCGCCCGAACTGCTTGCGTTCCCTGAGATAGGGCATGATCTCGTCAAGGCACGCCGCCATGATGCCGGTGCCGATCCCGGAGAGCACCACGCGCTCGTAGTCGAGCCCGGACATCAGCACCCGGACGCCCTTGCCCTCCGCCCCCAGCACGTTTTCGGCCGGCACCTCGACATTCTCGAAGACCAGTTCCACCGTGTTCGATCCGCGCATTCCCAGTTTGTCGAAATGCTCGGAATGGCCGAACCCGGCCATGCCCTTTTCGATCAGGAATGCGGTGATCCCTTTCGATCCCGCCTCAGGGTCTGTCTTGGCATAGACAACCAGCGTATCCGCTTCGCCGCCATTGGTGATCCAGTATTTCGTGCCGTTGAGCACATAGCGATCGCCCTTGCGCTCAGCCCTCAGGCTCATCGACACCACATCCGATCCCGCACCGGCCTCCGACATCGCCAGTGCGCCGACATGTTCGCCGGAGACCAGCCTGGGAAGATACTTCTCCTTCTGCGCCGCGCTGCCGTTCAGCTTGATCTGGTTCACGCAAAGGTTCGAATGCGCGCCATAGCTCAGTGAAACCGAAGCCGAAGCGCGGGCGATCTCCTCCACGGCAACCGTATGGGCCAGATAACCCATGTCAGCCCCGCCATAGGCTTCGGGCACCGTGATTCCGTGAAGGCCCAGTTCGCCCATCTCCCGCCACAACTCGGCCGGGAATTCATTGCGCCTGTCGATCTCCGCCGCCATGGGCCGCACACGCTCCTGCGCCCAGCGATGGACCATTTCGCGCAGCGCCTCGACGTCGTCGCCAAGGCTGAATTTCATGCTGCCGGAAAACATGAGGTTCTGTCCTCCCCGCCCGCGAGCCGGGCGTGTTGTTCGTTCTTGTTGCCTATTGCGTCCGTTGCTTGCCGCAAACGCAACCTACGCCGGACCGGGCGCAAGGTGAAGCCGATCCTTGCGCTTTGCGGCATCCGCAATTCGTCGGGGTCGGCGACGCAGCCGGATACCCTCACGCAACCGCCGCAACACAAAATGACCCGCGACGCTTGTAGCGACGCGGGCCAGGTCAAGAGCGCTTTCAGGAAAAGTTGAAACGGTTTTCCGGTTCGAAAGCGCGGCCATTCAACGATTTGGAGCCGTTGCGCGCTTCCAGGAAAAGCGAAACAGCTCCGACGGAGCGGGAGAAGTGATAACGGTCAGCAGAACCTGTTGACGAGATTCTCGAGATATTCCTGCTGGCCCGAGCGCGGCTGCGGGTCGATCCCCTCGCCCTCGACCCTGGCCGCGATATCGGCCAGCGAGCGCTCGCCCTTGAGCATCGCCTGCGCCTCGGGCGATTTCCAGCCCGCATAGCGGTCTTCGAGCGCCTTGTCATAGGTTCCCTCCTCGATCAGCGCGGCAGCCGATTTCAGCGCCCGCGCCAGCGTGTCGAGGCCACCCACGTGCCCGTGGATGAGGTCGACCGGATCGAGCGACTGGCGACGGATCCGGGCGTCGAAATTGAAACCACCCTGCCTGAGGCCGCCATTCTTGAGGATGTGATAGAGCGCAATCACCATGTCAGGCGCATTGTTGGGGAATTGATCGGTATCCCATCCCGACTGGATATCGTTGCGGTTGGCATCGACCGAGCCGAAAATGCCCAGCGCCGTCGCCAGGGCGATCTCGTGTTCGAAGGTGTGGTTGGCAAGGAAGGCGTGGCCGACTTCGATATTCACCTTCACCTTCTTTTCCAGCCCGTATTTCTGCAAGAAGCCGAACACCGTCGCCACGTCGAAATCGTACTGGTGCTTTGAGGGTTCCTGCGGCTTGGGCTCGATCAGGATCTGGCCCTTGAAACCGATCTTTTCGGCGTGATCCACGACGAGGCTGAGGAAGCGCCCCATCTGGTCCATTTCCTGGCCCAGCCTGGTATTGAGCAGCGTCTCATAGCCTTCGCGCCCGCCCCAGAGCACATAGTTGGCCCCGCCAAGCTCATGGGTGATTTCGAGCACGTTCTTCACCTGCGCGGCGGCGTAGGCGAACACGTCCGGATCGGGATTGGTCGCCGCGCCCGCCATGTAGCGCCGGTTGGAGAATAGGTTCGCCGTGCCCCACAAAAGGCGCGTCTTCGACGTCTCCATCTTGCGCGCGAAGACATCGGCGATGGCCCGCGTGTTCTTCTTGAACTCCGAAAAGCTTTCGCCCTCCGGGGCGATATCGCGATCGTGGAAACAGAAGAACGGCATGCCCAGGATGTCGAACATCTCGAAGGCGACATCGGCCTTCATGCGCGCCGCGTCCATGGTATCCGAGAACCAGGGCCGGTCGTAGGTGCGCCCGCCGAACGGGTCGCCGCCTTCATAGGCAAACGAATGCCAATAGGCGACCGCGGGGCGCAGGTGATCGGCCATGCGACGCCCCATCACCACCTCGTCGGCATTGTAGTGCCGATATGCGAGCGGATTGGCGCTCCTGGGCCCTTCGAACCTGACGGGCGCAACGCCCTTGAAGAAATCCGTCATTTCCAGTGCTCCTTTGTTCGTACGCCCATCCGTTCGAGCGGTCCGGGCGGCATTTATGATGTACGTACCTCACAAACGACGATGGCAATCCGCCACCGCGCCTTGCTCAGGGCAGATTGTCCCTGAGGAATATCTCGATGCGAATCCGTTCCTGCGAACCGACCACCGGCACGCCGTCACGCTGCGCCTTGATCACCCTGATGGCGCTGCGCACCTCGTGCCCGGGGTCCTGGCTGATGATGGCGTCGAACAGGCCGTTGGCCAGCGCCTCGCGCGAAAAGCGCGTGAGCTCGTGCGCCACCACCCGTACCTTGCCTGCAAGACCCGCTGAGGTCAGCGCCGCGCCAACGCCGCGATTGCCCGCCCCAAGGCTATAGACACCGACAGTGTCGGGATTGCGCTGCAATTGCGCGCCAAGCAATTCCTCGACCCTGGTCGCCTCGTCCAGCCCCTCGATGGTGGGCAGCAATTGCAGCGAAGGGTATTCCGAACGCATCACCTGTTCGAACCCCAGCCGGCGCTCCACATGGTCGCGCACCACCATCGAACCGGCCACAACCGCGACCGCCCCGTCCCTGCCGTCAAGAAACCGGCCCAGAAGGCTCGCAGCCGTGCGGCCGGCCGAAACATTGTCGATGCCGGCGAAATGCGCCCGGCGCGAATTGGGCAGGTCGGAAACCAGCGTCACCACCGCCACCCCGGCTTCGGCAAGGTCATCGACTCTTCGCCGCAGCGCGACCGAGTCCGTTGCGACCAGCACGACGCCCGCGAGCCGCGCGGGGTCCACCCCATCGAGTACCTTCAGAATGGCGCGCTCGTTGAATGCGGGAACGGTGACCACTTCGATCTCGGTCCGTTCGAGCGGCTCGCGCAGCACAGCGCTTCGTATCTCCGCTTCCAGGGCGCGCATGAAGGCATTGGGGCCTTCCGGCACGATGAACAGGATGGGATAGGTCCGGCGTTTTGCAAGGTTCGCCGCGTCGACATTACGCACGTAATTGAGACGCTCGACGGCCTCGTTCACCTTCAGGATGGTCTCGGGGCGCACCCCGGCACGTCCGTTCAGGACCCTGTCGACGGTGGCGACGCTGACCCCTGCGGCAACCGCGATATCCTGGACTGTCGGGCGCGGCATCGGCTTCCCCCTTGTGCGCGCCGATACCTAGCGCACGCCATGAGGTACGTCAATCATCTACCCCTCGCCCTGGTTGCCTGGCGCACCACGGGCGTGGTCCTTTGGGATATGGCGCCGCGCTGGCGATCCCGCCGGAACCGGAACGCTGGGAACCCGAACCTGTTCGGGAAAAGTCAGCACCGGTGTTCCGGTTCGAACTTGCGACCACCCAAAGACCTGGACCGGCCTCATGATTCAATCAAGACGTGACGCGGTTCAGGGGGCGATCCAGGCGGCTCGCGGCAACTCGGACAGAATTTCCGGCCCATCGGCGCGAAGGATCACGATCTCCTCGAGCCTCAGCCCGAACCGGCCGGCCAGATAGATCCCCGGCTCTATGGAAAAGACCATCCCCTCTTCAAGGACCGTGTCCGACGTTGCCGTGATGTAGGGCGGTTCGTGAATATTGATGCCGAGGCCATGACCCGTGCGATGCAGGAACTTGTCGCCGAACCCGGCTTGCGCGATCACGTCGCGCGCCGCCTTGTCGACGTCCCTTGCCAGGGCGCCGGGCCGCGCCGCGATCAACGCCGCCTCAACCGCCGCGTTGACGATGGCATGGACCTTGTCGAATTCGTCCGGCGCTTCGCCGAGCGCCCCGACACGCGTCATGTCGCTGGGATAGCCATCGATCCGGCATCCGGTATCGATCAGCACCGCATCACCGCGCCTGAGCTGCGTATTGCCGGTATGATGGTGCGGGAACGCGCCATTGCCGGCAAAGCAGACGCTGGTGAATACGGGCGCGGCACCGTTGGCCTTGTAGTAGTCGCGGATGACGGCGGCCATCTCGCTCTCCGTCACACCCGGTCGCAGCGCGGCAAATGCAGCCCTTGTGGCATCGTCGTTGATCAGCGCGCTCTTCTTGAGCGCTGCGTATTCTGTCTGGTCCTTGGTGGCGCGCAAGGCGCCCACGGTATCGCCAGTGAACCGGCGGCTGGCGCCGGGCAGCGCGTCAAGCACCAGCAGCGCGAAATCGGCGCGCATGGTTTCATCGAGCACGACGCTGGCCGCGTTCCGGTCGATACCCGTCGCCTCGATCAGCTTCTCAAGTGCAGCATTCGGCCCTTCGTCATCGGACCAGGCAAAGAACGGCAGATCCGTCTTCTGGCGCGAGCTGTCGACATTCAGGGCCGGCATCAGGAAGCCCGCAAAGGTCCTTGATACCATGAGCATCACGGGCCGTTCGTCCCCATGCGGAGACAGGTCCGCCAACCATTGCATGTGGCTCGAAGGGCCGATCACCACCAGATCGGTGCCGGTCTTGGCCATGCGGGCGCGCAGCCGCTGCATGCGCTCGGACAGAATGTCGGTCATTGGAAATATCCGCTTGCTGGAAACCAAAAGGACCGGGGCGCTTGCGCCCCGGTCCGGCACGGGAGGAAAAGAGGTTATTTGGTCACCAGCCGATAGTAGACGAAATCGGATGTCGCACCGTTGACATAGCCGTTGACGTTCTTGGCCATGGCGACCTCGTAGGCGGCCTGGAACATGATCACGATCGGCGATTCCTTCTGCACCTTCTTCTGAAGGTCGATATACATCGCGTTGCGCTTGGCCGGATCGGATTCCGCCAGCGCGGCCATCGTCTCCTTGTTCATGTCGTCCGGCACGGCCCAGCCGTTCCGCCACGTGGTCGTCGCCTGGTAGTTGCCATCCGAATTGTCGGCATTGTAGGCGAAGGCCTTGGCGTTGGAGTGCGGATCCATGAAGTCCGGGCCCCAGTACAGGAGCATCGCCTGGTGGGTACGGTCACGATACTTCGTGATGACCTGCGCGCCGGTGCCCGGGATGATCTCGAAGTCGATGCCGGCCTGGGCGAAGCTGGCCTGCAGGGACTGCGCCATATCCGTGAAGGGCGAGGCGTTGATCACGTCGAGCGTGACCTTGATGGGCGTCTTCACGCCGGCGTCCGCGAGAATCTTTTTCGCCTTGGCTGGGTCATAGGTGTAGGGGGTGTCGTCCAGCGAGCCGGGGAAACCCTTGGGCCAGAAGGCCTGATGGATCTCCATCTGTCCCTTGAGGAAGCTGTTGACCATCCCCTTGTAGTCGACCAGATAGCGCGCCGCTTCCCAGATGGCCTTGTTCTGCAGATCCGGGTCCTTCTGGTTGAAGGACAGGAAATGCACCGCCGCCTGCGGGAAGGTTTCGACCTTGACCTGGTTGGTATCGAGCGAGGCGATCTGGTCCGGCGTGAGATTGCGGGCCATGTCGACATCGCCGGACTTGAGCAGCAATTGCTGCGTCGCCGCTTCCGCCACGTGCCGGATGATCACCGATTTCACCTTCGGGCCTTCCTTGAAATAGTCCGGATTGGCCGTCAGGCGGATGATTTCGGCCGGGCGATAATCGGCAAGGCTGAACGGGCCCGTGCCGGCATCATGCGCATTCAGCCACGCATTGCCCATGTCCCCGTCAACCTGGTTGGCCATGACGGTCTTCTCGTCGACCACAGAGGCCGGGCGCGCCGCGAGCACGTTGAGCACGAAGTTCGAGGAGAAATCGCCGGCATACTTGATGATCACCTTGTTGCCGTCGGTCGAGATCATGTCGTCGACATTCTCCGGGGTCCAGCCGAGCTGGGCCAGGATGAAGGCCGGCGTCTTGTTGAGCTTGATGACCCGGGCCAGAGAGAACTTCACGTCCTCGGCGGTGAGCGGATTGCCCGAATGGAACTTCACGCCATCGCGCAGCGTGAAGGTGATGGTCTTGTTGGCGTCGTCCGCCGTCCATTCGGTGGCAAGGCCCGGCGCGAGCACGGTGGGATCCTCGGCATCGTATTGCACCAGCCGGTCGTAGGTGTTGGTCACCAGTTCGCCAGAGGTGAACTCGTAGGCCTGTGCGGGATCGATCGCGACGATGTCATCGATGTTCTGCGCCACCACGAGCACGTCCGCCGGCGTCGCCGCCTGGACCGCGCCCGAGGCCATCGGCACAGCGATGGCCGCCGCAAACAGTGCGGCTTTGAAGAATTTCATGACTTCTTCTCCTTGGGTTTGACGGGTTGGGTTCTGTTCTGGATCACCGGCCTGCCGCCGGTCTTCTTGTCCCGCGCCGGCACCGCGCGTGGCTTGGCGCTGGAGCGGAAGAGGGTCAGCGAACCCGTCCAGAGCAGGCGGGCCGGCTGGTCGGTATGATTGGACCACGAATGGGGCCTGTTGCCCCGAAAATGCAGGCTGTCGCCCGCCGACATCACCATCTCCTCGTCATCGAGGCGCTGGGTGATCGCGCCTTCAAGCACGTAGAGGATTTCTTCGCCCTCATGGCTGACGACCTCCGAGCGATAGCCGGGCGGCACGGTCATGATGAACGAGGAGAGCACGTTCCCGGGAAAATCCGCGCCCAGCCGCTCATAGATCACCGAGGAGCCATCGACGGAGAATTTGGGCCGTTCACCCTCGCGCGTCAGCGCGGACCTGGCGTTCGGAGTGGCGATGAAGAAATCCACCCCCACCGACAGGGCGCGCGCGATCTGCGCAAGCGTGCCAAGCGAAGGGGTGGCATGGTCGCGCTCGACCTGGCTGAGATAGCCAACCGAAACACCCGCCGCCTCGCCCAGCGCCTGCAGCGTCATCTGCAATTGGCGGCGGCGCGCGCGGATGATCGCCCCAACCCTGGGGTGTCCGTCGTGCTCCGGATCGGGCAGCGCGGCGCCCATGGTGTGATCCCCCTCCCACCAAAATTTTTTTGATCTAAGCAAAATTCCTTGTATGCTCGCAAGCGAAAAATGATGGATCGGGACTGGCGGATGGTTCAGGCTGCCGGTGAGATCGGTTGTCTGTTCGAGGGGGGATTCAACCAGGTGAGCTTCGAGCCTCCAGACCAGATCGTCGCTGCCGCCCCGGCTCGCGCCCCAGGGCAAGGGCTGCATCTTCGCCGCGCCAGGCGGATGGTTCTCGCAATTGGCGGGTTCATACTCACGGTTCTTCTCACCTTCCTCGGCCTGCTTGCGATCACGTTCTTCATCGGTCGCGTCATACCCATCGATCCGGTGCTCTCGGTGGTGGGCGACCGTGCAACGCCCGAGGTCTACAACGCGGCGAGGGAGGCCATGGGGCTGGACAGGCCGCTGGTCCTGCAATTCGTCTCCTATGTCGCCGATGTCGCGCAGGGCCATTTCGGCATGTCGGTCTCCACTGGCCGTCCCGTGATCGAGGACCTGAGCCGCTTCTTCCCCGCGACCCTCGAGATGGCGACCATCGGTATCATCATTGGCGTCTTTCTCGGCGTGCCCATGGGCGTCTATGCCGCCAGCCGGCAGGGCTCATGGCTCGACCAGATCATTCGCGTCTTCGGGCTGCTCGGATACTCGGTGCCGGCCTTCTGGCTGGGCCTGGTGGGTCTGGCCTTTTTCTACGCGCACCTGCGGATCGTCGGCGGGCCCGGACGGCTGGACATCTTTTATGACGGCCTTGTGCCCCCGGTCACCGGACTCATCCTTGTGGACAGCCTTCTGGCCGGGGAGACCGAGATCTTCTTCAACGCCATCACCCACCTCATCCTGCCTGCTTCCGTGCTCGGTTTCTTCAGTCTCGCCTATATCGCGCGCATGACCCGTTCCTTCATGCTCGACCAGTTGAGCCAGGAGTTTGTCACCACCGCGCGCGTCAAGGGCGTGGCTGAGCGGCTGGTTATCTGGCGACATGCCTTCCGTCCCATTCTGGTGCCGCTGATCACCGTTATCGGGCTTTCCTATGCCGGGCTTCTCGAAGGCTCGGTGATGATCGAGACCGTGTTTTCATGGCCCGGGATCGGCAATTACCTGACCACCGCCCTGCTCAACGCCGACATGAACGCGGTGCTCGGCGCGACGCTGGTCATCGGCGCGGTGTTCATCTTAATCAACAAGATTTCGGACGTGCTCTACAGCGTCCTCGACCCCAGGGCCCGCTGATGGCTGCCACCCGAGAATGGCTGCTGGCCGATTCGCCGACCTCGCGCCTGCAGGCGCGCATGGGCCGAGCCTATCGCATCGTGACGGCGCTGCTGCGCAACCCGCTGGCGACGCTGGGCCTTGTCATCATCCTGGTCCTGGTCGCCACCGCGCTGTTTGCCCCGCTGATCGCGCCCTATTCGCCCATCGGACAGGAACTCGCCAACCGCCTCCAGCCGCCGAGCTGGCAGCACTGGATGGGCACCGACGAACTGGGCCGCGACATCTATTCGCGTGTCATATACGGCTCGCGCATCACGCTCACCATCGTCCTGCTCGTCGCGGTCATTTCCGCCCCGATTGGCCTGGTGGTCGGCGCGGTGTCGGGCTATTTCGGGGGGTGGATCGACAAGGTGATGATGGGCATCACCGACGTATTCCTCTCCATGCCCAAGCTGATCCTTGCGCTTGCCTTCGTCGCTGCGCTCGGTCCGGGCATCGAGAATGCCATCATCGCCATCGCCATAACCGCATGGCCGGCCTATGCCCGCATCGCAAGGGCCGAAACGCTGACCTTCCGCAATTCCGAATTCATCGCGGCGGTCCAGATGCAGGGCGCATCCTCGGCGCGGGTGATCGTCGCCCACATCCTGCCCCTTTGCACCTCGTCCATGATCATCCGCGTCACTCTCGACATGGCGGGCATCATCCTCACCGCGGCAGGGCTCGGCTTCATTGGCCTGGGCGCGCAGCCGCCCCTGCCCGAATGGGGGGCGATGATTTCGCGCGGCCGCACCTTCATCCTCGACCAGTGGTGGGTGGCCACCATGCCCGGCTTCGCCATCATTATCGTCAGCCTCGGCTTCTGTTTCCTCGGCGACGGACTGCGCGACGTTCTCGATCCCCGTCAGGGAGAGAATTCGTGAGCGCCCCCTTGCTCGAAATCGAAAACCTGCGCGTCAGCTTTCCCACGCAGCAGGGCCGTGTCGAAGTGGTCAAGGGCATCTCATTCACCCTTGGGCGCGAGCGCCTGGGCATCGTCGGCGAAAGCGGCTCGGGCAAGTCGATGACCGGCCGCTCGATCCTCAGGCTCATCCGCGCGCCCGGAAGGGTCACCGCAGACAGGTTGCGCTTTTCCGGCATCGACCTGCTCGCCCAGAGCGAACGCCAGATGCGCGCCATACGTGGCGCCCGAATTTCCATGGTGATGCAGGACCCCAAGTTCTCGCTCAATCCGGTGATGACCATCGGCGCCCAGATTGCCGAAGCCCTGGTCGCCCACACCCGCCTGCCGCGCCGCGAGATTGCGCAGCGCAGCCGCGACATGCTCCAGGCCGTCCGGATCGACGATCCGGACCGGGTCATGCGTCTCTACCCCCACGAAATCTCCGGTGGCATGGGCCAGCGCGTGATGATCGCCATGATGCTGGTCCCCGAACCCGACATCCTGATTGCCGACGAGCCAACCTCCGCGCTCGACGTTTCGGTACAGGCCCAGGTGCTCGACATCATGGATGAACTGGTGCGCAACAAGGGCATGGGGCTGATCCTGATCAGCCACGATCTCGATCTCGTCGCCCGCTATTGCGACCGCATCCTGGTCATGAATTCGGGCAAGGTGGTCGAAGAGTGCGTCGCCAGCCAGCTTTCAGAGGCAAGGCACCCCTACACAAGGGGTCTGCTCGCCGCCATGCCGCACATGGATGAGACGCGCGAAACGCTTCCCGTTCTCGACCGCAGCCAGTGGGAGGCGACATGAGCGCGATATCTCTGGACAACGTCGACATCTCCTACGGCGACACCAAGGTCACCTTTGGCGCGTCCTTCGACGTCGCCGCCGGCGAGAGCTTCGGGCTTGTCGGCGAAAGCGGCTCGGGCAAGTCCACCATCCTTCGCGCCATCGCGGGCCTCGGCACCACGTGGACCGGCGCCATCTCGGTCCTGGGCAAGCCGCGAAGGCAGGGCATCGACAAGACCTTCGCGCGCCAGTGCCAGATGGTCTTTCAGGACCCCTACGGTTCGCTCCACCCGCGCAAGACCATCGATGCGACCCTTGGCGAGCCATTGCAGGTGCATGGCATCGGCAATCGCGGCAACCGGATCGAAGCCATGCTCGAGGCCGTCGGTCTCGACCGCCGGTTCCGCTTCAGGTATCCGCACCAGCTTTCCGGCGGGCAGCGCCAGCGCGTCGCCATTGCCCGCGCGCTCATGCTCGAACCCAAGGTGCTGCTGCTCGACGAGCCGACTTCGGCGCTCGACGTGTCGGTTCAGGCGGAAATCCTCAATCTTCTCAAGCGCCTCCGCCAGGAGCAGAACCTGACCTTCCTCATGGTCACGCACAACCTGCCGGTCGTCTCCTTCCTTTGCGACCGCCTCGCCGTCATGCGGCACGGGCGCATCATCGAGGTTGCGGATGTGGGCCTTCTCAAGTCCGGCAAACTCGTCGACCCCTATTCCCGCGAGCTCTACCAGGCGAGCGGCGGCAAATCTTCCTGATCTCGCAAGGACACCACGAATGACCAATTCCGCGGCGGACACCGCCATGGCCGATTTCGACGCCGCTCTTTCCCGGGCGAAGACGCCTGATGAGGCCTACAAGGCGCTTCAGGCGCTGACCGAAGCCACGGTCGGTGTGAAGCTCTTCACCATCATGACCGTGGACATGCCGGCGGGTCTTGCCCGGCGCGCCTATACCAGCGATCCGGCGAACTATCCCGCCTCCGGCACCAAGCCGATCCATTTCGACGACTGGTTCGAGATTGTCCACAAGCAGCGCCGGGACTTCGTCGCCAACACGCTCGAGGACATCGCAAAGGTCTTTCCCGACTTCGAGCTGATCGGATCGCTGGGTTGCGCCTCGGTGGTCAACATGCCTGTCATCCTCGCGGACGAACTGGTGTGCACCATGAATATCCTGCACGAAGCGCATTACTACACGCCGGAGCGCGTCACCGAAATGAAGCGCCTGCTCGCCGTGCCGGCCAAGGCGGCCTATCTGGCCGCCCGCCTTCTCGCAGGCTGACCGACAAGAGGGTCATCTGGACCCCGACGGCGCGGAATGGAAGGGGGCGTTGCCCCCCGCTCCAGCGCATGCACCGATATTGATTATAATCAATCAGTATTGCTATTTTCGATATAATCAATATCGTGCGACGCGAGGAAAGACGGGAGGAACACATGGCCGCGCGCGAAGACATCCTGAAACGGTTCGACCGCATACCGGACGAACGGATGCGCCAGCTTCTGGCTCCACCGGATGGGCCGGTGCGCGTGATCATCGACACCGACACGGCCAACGAAATCGACGACCAGTTCGCACTCGCCTGGGCGCTGCTGTCGCCGGAACGCCTGCAACTTGAAGGCGTCACCGCCGAGCCCTTCACCTTCCGCCACATGCAGGCGGGAATGCTGGAAGCCAGGGACATCCTCGAGCGTGGCGGCGCCCGCACCGAGCGCGAAATGGCTCTCGTCGCGGAATACTCAAGCTGGCTGGCCGGATACGCAGCCAAGGGCCAGAAGCCCGAGGACATCGTGTTCACAAGCCCAGCCGAAGGCCAGGACCTGAGCTACCGCGAAATCCACACGGTTTTCGACAAGCTCAAGGCGGATCCCGCCGGGCTGGTCTTTGCCGGTGCAGCCGGCTACCTCGAAAGCTTCGACAGGCCGCTGCGCACGCCGGCGGTCGAACATATCATCGCGCGGGCGCTCGCCGAGCCGGACCGGCCCCTTTATGTCGTTGCCATCGGATGCGTGACCAACATCGCCTCGGCGCTGCTGCTTGCCCCCGAGATCGCGAACAACATCGTGGTCCTGTGGACGTCGTCCTACCCCAGTCACGCCCCGCATTCCAACGAGCCTTCGCTCAATCTCGTGCAGGACGTGCTGTCCTCGCAACTCCTGTTCGATTGCGGCGTGCCGCATGTGTACCTGCCCGGCTATCACGTCGGCGCGCAGTTGCGGATTTCGCTTCCCGAGATGGAGCGCTTCGTGAAGGGGCGCGGCGCAATCGGCGACTATCTGTTCGACCTTTACACCCACAACCCCATTCACCATCAACGCGGCGTGGTGGACGCCACCGCCAGGACCTGGGTGATCTGGGACATCATCAATATCGCCTGGCTGCTGAACCCTGGCTGGGTCCCCTCTACCCTGGTGCGCTCGCCCCGGCTCGGCGACGATTTCCTCTGGCACCACGATCCCGGCCGGCACCTCATGCGCGAGGCCCATGATGTCGACCGCGACGCCATTTTCGGCGACTTCTACGAAAAGCTGAAACGCGCGCCCTGACCGGGGGCGCGCACCGGCTCAGGCCAGCCGTGCCCCAGAACGGGCTGCATCGATGATCCGGCGGAAGCGATCGCGTCCGGTCTCCCGGGCCCATTGCCGGAGCGCCGGAACGCCACCGGCGGCAAGCACCGGGATCGCGTCTTTCCAGATGGCTCGTCCGACCACGAAGCCGCCATAGGCGGCGCCGGCCTCGTTGGCGATTTCAAGCGATTGCGTGAACGCTTCCGCCGTCACGCCCGCGCTGAGAAAAACGATGGGCACCCGGGCGAGCCTGCCCAGTTCGCGTGTCGCCTCGGCGACCGCTTCGCGCGTGTAGACGGTCGCGCCATTCGCCGCGGCTGTCCCTTCCACGAACGAGACATCGAAAGGCAGCTCGATCTTCAGGATATCGACGCCGTAGCGCGGATCGGAGAATTCCTCCACCAGCGATCTGACCATTTGCGGCTTCTGGCGCGCGAATGCTTCCGTGCCTGGTTTGAGGTTCCTGTCGTGAACCAGGGGTTCGAACAGGAAAGGAATGCCGTTCGCCGCGCACTCGGCGCCCACCCGCTCCACCAGGGCGCGCTTCTTGGCATTGAGGTCGTCAGCTCCCCCGGCCTCGTAGTAGCAATGCAGCTTGATCGCCGCGGCGCCATTGTCGCGCAACATGCGCACGCTGGCGTCGAGCGGCACGGTGGTCAGCCGGTCGTCGTCCTCGGCGGAATAGACATCGCTCTCATAGCCGCGGAATATGGGCGTCCCCTTGCTGGCATGCGCCTGAAGGCTGTCGCCGAACCGGTGATCGACCAGAACGGCCGAGGTCTCTTCGCTCAGTTCCTCGACCAGCACCCGCTTGAAGTCGAACAGAAGGCTCTCCGCATCTGCTCCTTTCGCACCGGCGGCAACGATCATGTCGCCAAGCGAACTGCCCTGGTCGATGGCCAATGCGGCCATGAACCCAAAGCGCTCGCCAAGGGCTGTGAGTGCCGCCGCCTTGTCCCGCGCCGGGGCCGGAACCGCGTTGACCGGCGCGGCTGGAGCCTTGCGCTGGTGGTGGTAGAACGGGGCATCGTCCGGCGCCCGCCACAATCGGCGCATTTCATCGTCCGCTTTCAGCAGCGACACCGAAAACCCCGATGAATCCTGGGTGGTGACATAGCTGCCGATCAGGGGCTCGTCGGCCAGGCCGATCCCCGCCCCGTGCAGCCGCTCCCCGACGCGGCGATAGATGACCGACAGTTCCATCAGCGTGGTCGCACCCATGCCGTTGACCAGCACGAAAACCTCGTCTCCGCGCGAGAAGGGCAAATCGGCCAGTAGCTTTTCCATCATGTAGTCGACGATGACGTCTGCCTCGCCCGCCGGCATCCGCGCCATGCCCGGCTCACCATGCACGCCCACCCCGATGAACACCTCGTTGTCGGGTAAGGTGAACATCTGTTGGCCCGTCAGCGGCGAAATACCCCCCTGCAGCGACGCGCCAAGGGTCGCGGTCGCGTCCCGGACGCGCTCACCCAGGCGTTTGACCTCCTCGAGAGGCGCCCCTTCTTCGGCCAGCGCGCCGCACAGCTTGTAGATGAAGGTTGTGCCTGGCGCGCCGCGGCGAAATTCGGCCTCTGACCGGGGTGCGGTCGAAATGTCGTCATACATAAGCAGGATTTCGACGCGATGGCCGTTCTCGCGCGCGAGATCGGCTCCCGCCTCGCCATTGATGATGTCGCCCGAATGGCTTGAGATCAGCAGCAATACGCCACCACCCCGGTCGGCGGCAGCGATGGTCTCGGCGATCAGATCGGGGGGCGGCGCGGCGAAGATGTCCCCCACCGCATTGGCATCGAGCAGGCCCTCGCCAACCCAACCCATCGCAATCGGCTCATGCCCCGATCCGTTGCCGATCACCAGCGCCACCTTGCCGGAAGCCTTGGGCCTTGCCCTGACCAGAATGCGCCCGTCACCCCCCGCCCGCGCCACGCGGGAAGGATAGGCGGTCACGTAGCCGGCGAGCATTTCATCGACGGCGTTCTGCACCTGGTTGAGCATCTTTTTCATACAAGACTTCCTGAACTCGCTATTCCACCGCAGGGCTCACCCGAAGGCGCGCGCCAGGGTTTCGGTGATGATGACGACCGATCTGGCGCCAGGATCGACATGACCAAGCCCGCCCTCGGAGACGAAACGCGCCCGCCCCTGGCTGGCGCGCATTTCCCTGGTCGCCTCGCATCCTGCGCGGGATGCCTCAACGGCATCTGCCGCCGTGCCGCCCGCTTCCAGCGCCGCCGCGGCCGGGGCCAGGGCGTCCAGCATGGTCTTGCCCCCCACCCTGACCCGGCCGAGCCGCGCAACCGTTGCCGCCGCCTTGCCAAGCCCGACGCCAAGCGTCGCGTCATCTATGGCTTCCACATCGCCCGCCGCATCTCCGATCCCCCGAAAGATGCTCGAGAAAAGCGTCCCGCCAGCCCCTCCGGTCGCCTTCTGGAAGGCATTGGCCATAAGGACGAACGCCGCGCCGGGCGTTTGCGCCGCCCCGCCAAGGACCGCCGCTTCCCCCGCGCGCATGCCGCGCAGCATCGTGCTGCCGTGATCGCCGTCGCCAACCGCCGCATCGAGCGCGTTAAGGGCCTGTTCCTCTTTGGCAAAGCGCGCGCTCAACTCAGAGAGCGCCGCAAGCGTTGCATCCAGATCGAGCATCAGAAAGTCTCCCGCAGGAAAGTCAGCGTCCGGCGCGCCGCCTCGGTGGGGTCTTGCTCAATCGGTCGCCAGATTGCCAGATCGGAACTGACGTCGACCCCGGCCGCAATGAACATTTCGGCGGTTACCCAGCCCGTGTAGCCAATCTCGTCGAGCATCCGGGCCTCGGCGGTGAAATCGATCGGCCCGCCGCCGGGCACGCCGCGATCATTGTCCGAAACGTGAAAATGCAGCAATTTCGGCCCCGCAAGACGAATGGCGTCCGGCGCATCCTCTTCTTCGATATTCATGTGGAAGCTGTCGAGCAGCACGCCCAGCGCGGGCGATCCCACCGCCGACACCATCTTGAGCGCCTGTTGCGCGGTATTGACCAGATCGGTCTCGAAGCGATTGATGGCCTCGACCCCAAGGCTCACGCCGCGTTCCTCGGCAAGACGGGATGCCTCTGCCAGCCCCTCCACCGCGCGCTCGAAACGCTCGGCGCGATGCGGACCATCGGTCACGCCCCAGGCGCCGTAGACCACGCCGCACAACCTGTCGGCCCCCAGACGGTGGGTCGCCTCGATGGCTTGCCTGAGTTCGTGCAGCCCCGCGGCCCGCGTGTCGGGATCAGGCGACGCCAGATCGGTGGCGCGCGACAGCCCGGTCGTCGCGGTCACCCCAAGCCCGAGATCGGCGATGGCCTTCCCGGTTTCCTCGGGCGCGTGCCGCGCACGCCCCAGAAGCGACAGTTCGACACCGTCATAGCCGAGTTCGGCGGCGATGCGGGCATAGGGGACCACATCGTCGGCCCAGTTGCGGGTCCACAGCGCGAGGTGGACGCCCAGTTTCCGCTTCATGCGCCGAACCCCTTGCCGAATGCCTCTTCCTTGATGAAGCGCTCCGAGATGACCAGCAGCACGATCCCCGGCACCGAGACCAGCAGCGTCAGCCCGGCGGCCGAAGCGTCGAGCGTGCCGCCCGATATCTTGGAGAAAAGCAGGGTCGGCAGGGTAATGATCCGGCCCTGGCCAAGAAAGAAGGTGAGCAGGAAGATGTTGGTGGAGACAAGGAAGGTGAACAGAGAACCGGCCACCACACCCGGCATCAGCATGGGAAGGGTCACCATGCGAAGGATCTGCCAGCGGCTGGCGCCGAGCACCGCCGCCTGCTCCTCGAACTCGCGCCCCAGCCCCTGATAGACCGCGGTCAGCATCCGGATCATGTAGGGGATGGTCGGGATGAGATGGGCGATGATGATGCCCACATAGCTCCCCGCCAGCCCAAGCCGGATGAAGATCATCAACAACGCAATGCCGATGGCGGATTCCGGCACGATCAGCGGCAGCGACAGGAAGAATTCGAAACCGTTCTTGCCGCGAAAATTCTCCCGCGCCAGCACCCGCGCCGCCGGCAGGCAGATGGCAAGGCACAACACCATGACCGAAAGCCCGATGAAGACGGTGTTCACCGTGGCTTCCCACAGCCGGCTGTAGGGGGAAAGGACATAGTCCCAGGCCTGGGGCAGGAAGGATGTCTCGCGCGCCGTCCACCACCACTTTGTCGGTAACAGGTGCGGCCAGTCCCACTGGAAGGCGAACGACTGGATCAGGAGCGGCAGGAAGGGTCCCACGATGACTGTCGCGACGGCCAGCAGGTAGAAGCGCTGGAACGGCGACAGCGCGGCCCTTGAGGCATTGCGGCGTCCGGCCATCGTCAGACCCTCCCCCGCTGGCGTTCATACCGGCGATAGGCGGCGAGATAGGCGAAAAGGATCACGCCGGAAACGATGCCGATGGACACCACGGTCGCCATGCCCTGCAATTGCAGGGTGTAGTCCGCATCGTTGAAATAGCGCCACGCGACAACCGGCAGCGTGTCCGGGAACCCTCCGCCAAGAATATAGGGCGCCTCGAATGCGCCAAGGTTGAACGAGAAGCAGATCAGCGTGGACGAGACAATGCCCGGCAGTACCTGCGGCAATGTCACCTGGAAAAAGATCTGCCACTTGTTCGCGCCCAGGATCGCCGCCGCCTCCTCCGTCTCGCGCCCCACCCCGAGCAGCACGGCATAGACCGCAAGGGTTATGAACGGGGTCTGCTTCCAGACATAGACGGCAATGATCCCCCAGCCCGCGTGGGTATTCAGGATCTGCGGAAACTGCGCGGGATCGGAGATCAGGCCCAGCGTGGCGGCGAGGCGTGACAGGATGCCCCCATTGCCGAGCATGATCACCGCCAGCGCGATGCCCACCATGTAGGGGATCATCAGCGGCAGCTTGTAGACATACTTGTAAAGCGCCTTGCCGGGGAACGTCTTGATCAGCGCCAGGGCCAGCAGCAAGGCAAGCACCAGCGCCAGGACGGTGGACACCAGCGCGTAATAGAGCGTGTAGCCAAGCGACACCCAGAAGGTGGAACTGCCCCAAAGCGCCGCGAAATACTTCAGGTCGGGAAAGGTGTTGACGCCATACCAGGGCGCGAACCCAAGGCTTTGCGCCAGGGCGAGCACCGTCGCGGCACCGAACAGCACGCCGAGCACGAGCGTGATCGGCGCGAGTTCGAGAAGCGTGCGCAAGCCCAGTCGCTGCGGACCTTGCTTCTGGACGTCGGCACTGATGGTCTGTTCAATCACCGCTTGATCCCCACCCGCTTGTCCGGGAAGCCGGATCGCTCCGGCTTCCCGTGCTCATGGCCTATTTCGTGAGGTTGTCGTAGGCCGTCTTGACGATGGCCTCGATCGGTTCGGTCGAGCCGCGCTCGATATATTCGAGCCAGGTCGCCTCGATGATATCGACCAGGGAGGCGTTGGTGTCCGGCGCGATATTGGCGTCCAGATCGGCCTGGGTCACCCCGAAGTGCTGGGGAGCGGCTTCTTCGAGCGCCTTTGCGTCCGCATCCGAAAGCTTCCAGCTGTCGATACCGGCGGGATAGCCGATATTCTTGAGCTTGGAGACCTGCGAATCCACCGACGCCATGTAGTTGGCGAAGACCAGCGCGGCGGCGGGGTTCGGTGCGTTGGCCGGAATGGCCAGGTAGTTCTTGTTCTTGATCATCGTCTTTTCAGGGAAAATGATCTCTTCGGCCGCCTGCGGATAAGAACCGTCCGCCCGGCTTGTCGCCACCGCATACAATCCGAACTGGCAATTGATGGTGATCTCGCCATTGCGGAACATGGCCTTGGTGGCGTCCGGCGTCTCCGGATGACGGGCCTTGCCGTCCTGACCGCCGGCCAGGAGCGGCTCGAGCCCCTTGAGGTATTCCATGCCCGGCTTGATCAGCCGCGCGATCTCGTCAGGGCCCAGTTCCTGGGCCGATTTCTGGAAGGGCACCGCCCCGTTGCCATCCGGGTTGAAGGCGTACATCGCCTCCTGCACGAAGGTGTTGCCGATATAGTGCGGCGGCTTCACATAGGTGAACTTGCCTGGATTGGCTTCAAGATAGGTCTTGAGTTCGGCAAAGGTGTGCGGGGTCTTGTCCGCCGGCAGCAGGTCGCGGTTGGCGGCGCACACATACTGTTCGCCGGACCACGGAACTTCCTTGGAGCCGGTCTCCACGCCGAAATCGCGCAGGTTGAGCAGCGACCGCGGATCGCTCGCATCCCACTCGAAGTTCTTGGCGTTGGGGATGGTCTGCGCGAAAGCGCCAAACATGAGATTTTGCCGGTTGAGGGTGTAGAAATTCTCGCCATTGAGCCAGATGGCGTCGACACTGCCGTCCCCGATCCCGCGGCCGGCATTGGCTTCGGCGATCACCAGATCGACGGCGTCCTTGGTGCCGGTGATCCGGTTCGCAACCACTTGGACGCCATCCTTGGCAAGCGCTGGCGTCACGACCCGATCGATCCAGACATTGAGCTTGTCGTCGCCACCCCAGTAATAGAACTGGATCTTGCCCTCGGCCTTGGCCGCGGCCAGCACCTGGTCCCAGCTCAGCTTGCCGGCCAGATAGTCCGCCTGGAATTTCTGGGCGGCATCGGAGGCGAGTGCAGCCCCCGTCCCCAGTGCAACGAGCGCCACCGCGGTCGTTGCCAACTGCTTCCACTTACGCATTTTGCTCCTCCCTTTTCGACTAGAGCATCTTGACCATGCAACCTGCTTCTGTGTGGCTTTCAGGCTTGCATTCCGTGGTGCCCGCCGCCGGGAAATACCCAGATGCGCTCGCGTTCGAGGCGAACCTGCACCGGGTCATCGACCTTGAGCTGGCGATTGGACATTTCGTCGGCGCGCAGGATCGCGCCGTCGATTTCGATCTCGTAGGTGATCGCCTGACCGAAGAAATCGACCTTGGCGATCCGGCCGCGACGAACGTTTGCCGCCTCTGCGCCCTCGTCGGGCCCAACAATCACCGCCTCCGGGCGGATCATGGCCGTAACCGAAGCGCCATCGGCATGGTCATGGACATCGCCGACCTCGAGCGTTCCGAACCCGGTCGAGATCGCCGTTGCCCCGCCATTGCGGACCACCTTGGCCTCCATCAGGTTCGGCGCGCCGATGAACCGGGCAACCTCCACCGAGGCGGGGCGGTGATAGATGGTCTGCGGGGCAGCGTACTGGGCAATCCGGCCCGAGAACATCACCGCCACCCGATCGGCCAGTTCCATGGCTTCGACCTGGTCGTGGGTCACGAACACGGTGGTGATCTTCAACCGGCGTTGCAGCGAGCGGATGAAAGTGCGCATTTCGCCGCGCAACTTGGTATCGAGATTGGCCAGCGGCTCATCCATCATCAGTACGGACGGATTGGTGATGAGCGTGCGCGCGATCGCCACGCGCTGCATTTGCCCGCCCGAAAGCTGCGAGGGAAACCGAAAGCGGAATTCCTCAAGCTGAACGACCTTCAGGATTTCCGAAACCCGCTGTTCGATCTCGTCCCTGGGCGTGCCGCGCACCCGAAGGCCGAACGAGACATTGCGCTCCACGCTCATGTGCGGAAACAACACATAGCGCTGGAAAACCATGCCCACGTTGCGCTGCTGCACCTCGACGCCCGACATGTCCCGGGAGTCAAAGAGGACCTGGCCTTCGGTCGGCATTTCCAGGCCGGAGATCAGACGCAAGGTCGTGGTCTTGCCGCAACCGGAGGGACCGAGCAGCGCAACGAGTTCACCCGAGACAACCTCGAGATCGAGCCCCTTGAGGGCCTCGAACGCCCCGAAGGATTTCCCCACCTTCCTCAGAAGCAAGTTGGTCACGTCCTACCTCTTCAATGGTTCGGCGGGAGAAAGAAAGGGTTGCGCCCGCAAGGCGCCCTGCAGCTTCGCCCC
>DATCMU010000039.1:0-3304 GCA_036563245.1 Devosiaceae bacterium
CGGCGGCGCGAATTGGAGTTGACACCGAAGGGTCAGCCACTATGTTCCGCCGAAATCCACCCCGGGCGCCCGTAGCTCAGTGGTAGAGCATCCGACTTTTAATCGGATGGTCGAAGGTTCGAATCCTTCCGGGCGTACCACCCTGCCTCTTGCTCCGTGCCATTTCAATGACTTGCGGGTGATTTTGGCTAACCCTTCCTCAAGGTTAGCCAATTTCTGTTGGCGGTTTGTTCTTTGCTCGACCTCTCCCGCTTGCCAAATGCCTTCTCTGCGGCCCCTTTTTCGCGGCCTCACGAGTGTAGCGCGTGACCTCAGACAGTGTTTTGTGACCGCTGATCGCCATGATCTCATGGGGCGTGCACCCAGCCTCGGCCAGACGCCGGCAAACAGCCTTGCGCAAACCGTGTGCCGAAAGGCCAGTCGGCAACCCCGCTACCTTGCCGCAATCTCGGAACCAATTGATGAAGTCTGCCGGCGTGAAAGGCTTGCCTTGCCCTGTAATCCGGAAGGTCATGTTGCCGCGTAGTGGCGTGACGCCCACACTCTGCCTGAGAACCCGCCCAAAGTGTTGTAGACGCCTGCACGACCGCGAAGCTCCCCCCAGAGCCGTTCCCGGATTCCTTACAGAACTTGCTATTTTGTAATGATAATCAATGCGTTGTGATGCTTTCTGGCCAAATTGAGCCCAACTCGACGCGCATGGTCGACGTCATAGCCCGATTGGGGGCTAGCCCTGTTACAGGAGATATCGATCATGAAACTGCTTATCGCAACGGTCGCGGCGGCGGCTATCGGCATGGCAGGTTTCGCCATGGTGGCGGAGGCGGCACAGCCTTCGCCCGAGCAATGCTCCAACGAACTGTTCGCGGCAAACCACAAGGCATACTGCGCAAACGTCAAGACGCCGATGCTGCCCAACCAGTACGCCGGTGCGACGTCCGGCCCCGGCAACAGCTATGGACCCGGCCCCGGCAACGGCCAGTACGACTGACACCCCAATACCGCTCCAACTCCCTGACGACCGGACCCGGCAAGATGCCGGGCCCGGCCGGCAGGAGCGGCGGAAATGAGACGCCCTGGATCTTCCGGAGCCGTTCCTGTCAGTTCAAACTCTAGATCTCGCCGCGCACTCTCGGTCGTACCTTCCTTGCGTAGAAAGCCCGCAGCGCTTCCATGGTCTTCTCCGGCAACTCGGGCCGCTCGGCCGCCGCCACATTGTCCTGCAACTGGGCGGGTCGGCTGACCCCGGCGATGACGGTGGAGACCGCCGGATGATCGAGAATCCAGCGCAAGGCGACATGCGCGAGCGGCCAACCCTCCGGCACAAGTGTGGCGAGTTCGGCAACCAGATCTACGCCAGTCTCGAAGGGAATTCCGGAAAACGTCTCGCCGACAGAGAAAGCCTGGCCGTCGCGATTGTAATTGCGATGGTCCTGGGCCGCGAAGCGATGCTCCTTGCCGAATTTCCCCGACAGCAGGCCGCTCGCCAGCGGGAGCCTGACGATGATGCCGACATCGGCCTCCTGCGCCGCAGCCAGCAACTCATCGGCCGCGTCCTGCCGGAAGATGTTGAAGATGATCTGCAAGGTCGAAAGCCCTGGCTGCCTGAGGCAGATCATCGCTTCCGCAATCGTTTCGACGCTGGCGCCCCAGTGACGGACAAGCCCATCCCTCTTCAGGTCGTCGAGCCAGCCAAACACCGCGCCATCTTCCAGCACTGCACGGGGCACGCAGTGCAATTGTGCCAGATCGATGGTCTCTCTCCCCAGCCGCATCGCCGATCCCCGAAGGCTCGCCTCAATCCCTGCCCGGCTGTATTTGTCCGGAAAAAGCTCGGCACTGCGTCCCACTTTCGTGGCGACCAGAACATTCTCGGCGCTCCTGAGCTCCGCCCCGATACGGCTTTCGCTCAAACCGCCCCCATAAACGTCCGCGGTGTCCCAGAAATTGACACCGGCACGTTGCGCCAACCTCAGTATCTCCTCAGCGGTTTCTGCCTCGACCGCGCCAAAGTCCCCGCCCAATTGCCAAGTGCCCAGCCCAATCTCGCTGACTTCGTAACCGGTCTTGCCGAGTCTTCGATACTGCATGGCAACCTCCTGGATCCTTGATGCGTGGATGTAGCGGTTATCATGATTCACGTCTGGCCGACGCATTGCCGCGCCTACCTTTTTCGGATTCGGAAGTGGCCCCAACCGGCAACAATCGCGTCCGTTTGGCCTTCCGCCGGCAAGCCCGCGACAGGGCGGCCACAGTGCCGTCCCGATTGCATATTGTGCGCGCATGGGAGCAGGTTGTTCACCCAGCCCATTTGCTTTTCGATCGAGGTCTTCGATTTCCCATGAACGAGAGCCAGATACGCCGAGTTTTCGTCATCAGCATACTGCTCAAGGGCGCCCATGCGACATTGGAACTTCTGGGCGGGGCATTGCTGTTGCTGGCAAGCACTCAGACCATCGTCGGGTGGATCGGCCTGCTGACCCAGAACGAGCTGAGCGAGGACCCGCAGGACCTGATCGCCAATGCCCTGTTGAACGCGGCACACGGGCTCTCCATCGACACCAAGTCCTTCTATGCGTGGTATCTTCTGATCCACGGCGCGGTCAAGGTCGTGCTCGTGCTGGGACTGCTAAGGCGACACCGTTCGGCCTATCCTGCCTCGATCGTCGTACTGGGCGCCTTCATCGTCTACCAGCTCTACCGCTATTCCTTCACGCATTCGCCCATGCTGATTGCGCTAAGCCTGTTCGATTTTCTCGTGGTCGCCCTGATCTGGCACGAATGGCGGCTCATGCGCTCCAGCGCAGAGTAAGCCGCCCCGAATTCGTGCCCGCCTTGAGGCGGACGTTGTTGGCTTCGATCACGCTCAATAGGGCTTGGCCGGCGAATATCCGCGGCCGCCGGTTACCCACGCAGCGCATGGAAGTGCGCCAGCAGGCCCCGAGTGGAACTGTCGTGCCCTTCCCCATCCTGCGTGCCCTCAACCGCCGGAAGGATTGCCCTGGCGAGCTGCTTGCCAAGTTCGACGCCCCACTGATCGAAGGAATTGATGTCCCAGATCGTGCCCATGACGAACACCTTGTGTTCGTAGAGTGCAATCAGCGCACCCAGGGTCTCAGGGTCGAGCCTTGAATACATGATCGTGTTGGAGGGCCGGTTTCCGGGGAACACCTTGTGCGGCACGAGGTCGTTTATTGCCGCTTCGTCCATGCCTGTCCGGCGCAACTCGTCGCGCACCTCCTCTGGCGTCTTGCCAAGCATCAGCGCTTCGGATTGTGCAAGGCAGTTCGCCACCAGTTTGACA
>DATCMU010000049.1:0-2057 GCA_036563245.1 Devosiaceae bacterium
GACAATATCGTGCGCATGGCGATGATGCTCGGCGCGACACGCGGGCAGGCCGAGGCGAGCATCCCCGAAATCGAGGCCTTCACCGAACTGGGCGATTTCCTCAAGGTGCCCGTCCACACCTATTCGGCGGGCATGCGCACAAGGTTGACCTTCGCGGTGGCAACGGCCGCCCAACCCGAGATTCTGCTTGTCGACGAGGTGTTCGGCGCTGGCGACGCGGATTTCCAGGGCAAGGCGAAAACGCGCATGGCCGAATTCGTCGAGAAGTCGAGCATTCTGGTCCTGGCGTCGCATTCGGGCGAGTTGATCAGGCAGTTCTGCTCCGCCACGCTGCAACTGCGGCATGGGTCCGTGCTCGATATGCAAGGGACTGCGTCCAAGCCAAACGGCGGTCCAGCCCAATAGATGTGATTTTTGAATTTTTGCGGTGAGAGATAATGCGCATCTGGCTGTTGACCTCGGAGTTCCCACCCCATTTCGGCGGCGGCGGCATTTCTGCCTATTGCCGCCACTTCGCCCGGGCGCTGGTCGAGGAAGCTCATGAGGTTACCGTTTTCACGCGGGCGCCGCACGACCAGCATGACGTTTCCGAGGAAGTTTGGAGCGAGCTATATCCGGTCGTCAGGATTCCGGCGCGGGCCGAACGCGGCATTGGCAATGGCCTTGGGCACTGGCATTTGCTGTCCTACGCGTTTGCCCGGGAAATCTGTCGCCGACTGGAGGCGGGCGCGCCCGCCCCGGACATGATCGAGGTTCAGGACTACGGCGGGTTGGGCTATTTCCTGCAGAAGGAAAAGCTCGTGGGCAATCCGGCGCTGGCCAACATCCCGATTGTGGTCATGTGCCACACGCCGACCTTCGAGATTGCGAAAGTCAACGAAGAGCCGACCTACCGGTTCCCCAACTACTGGATCGGGCGTGCTGAACTGTTTTCGATTGTTGCCGCGGACCGCGCGATCAGCCCCAGCCGGTTCCTGGCTGACCGGTTGAAGGAGCGGACGGGACGCGAGATAGACGTTTGCCACCTGCCCGTATTCGACCTCTACAAGGGCAACGAAACGAGCGCGCGCGAAGCGCAGACCGACCTGCTCCACGTGGGGCGGTACGAGATTCGCAAGGGCGTGCTGGAAATGCTCGCGGGCATGAAGGCCCTGTGGGATGCCGGCGAAAACATCCGGCTGCTCATGGTGGGCGGCGACACATGGTGGCCAGCCAAAAGCATAAGCGTCTGGAACCATATTCAGGCCAGGTACTCCGGCTACATCGAACGTGGATTGCTCAGGATGTGGTCGAGCCTCGATCACGACGAAGTGGCCGGTGTGATGCAGCAGGCCAAGGCGCTGGTGGTGCCCTCGCTTTACGAGAATTTTCCCTATGTCTGCATGGAAGGCATGTCGGCCGGCGTTCCCGTCATTGCCTCCAGGTCGGGTGGGCAGGCCGAGATGGTCGGTGACGACGAGACCTGCGGCCTGGTCTTCGACTGGTCGGAACCCGAGAGCTTTGGCTGCGCCGTCAGGCGCATGATGGGGATGACAGACGCCGAACGCAATGATCTGGGCATCGCCGCGCGCGAGCGGATTGCCGCGATGACCGATCCCTCAAGATATGTCCACGACCGGATTTCACTGCACGAGGAAACCCTGTCCGGTCTGGTGGAAGGAAACCGGGCATATCCCTTCCTCAATCGCTTCCTGCCCGCGGAGCGCCGCTTGCCGGCCTACGCGCCCCAACCGGTCGAGGCGGGGGCGAGGGGTGTGCTCAGTGTGGTGGTGCCCTACTATAACCTGGGGCGCTATCTCGAAGAAACGATTGCTTCGGTGGCGGCAGCGACCTACTCGCCAATCGAACTTGTGATCGTGAACGACGGATCGACCGATCCCGATTCCGTGCGTGTGCTCGCAGAGGTCGAAAGCCGGAAATGGCCGTTCGAATTGAAGGTCGTCAATATCCCCAACGGCGGTCTCGCCAATGCACGAAACGTCGGGGGCAAGGCGGCGCGAGGGGAGTTCCTGGCTTTTCTCGACGCCGACGACACCGTGCGCCCTGACTACTATTCA
>DATCMU010000024.1:0-2500 GCA_036563245.1 Devosiaceae bacterium
GCGATTAGTTGCATTCCGAAGTCCTTGTTGGTGTATCCAAACAAGGTTTAGGATAAGCCCTCGACCGATTAGTATTCGTCAGCTGCATGCATTGCTGCACTTCCACCTCGAACCTATCCACCTGGTCGTCTTCCAGGGGTCTTACATACTGGGAAATCTCATCTTGAGGGGGGCTTCACGCTTAGATGCTTTCAGCGCTTATCCCGTCCGTACGTAGCTACCCAGCCATGCTCCTGGCGGAACAACTGGTACACCAGCGGTACGTCCATCCCGGTCCTCTCGTACTAAGGACAGCTCCTCTCAAATTTCCTGCGCCCGCGACAGATAGGGACCGAACTGTCTCACGACGTTCTGAACCCAGCTCGCGTACCGCTTTAATGGGCGAACAGCCCAACCCTTGGGACCTACTTCAGCCCCAGGATGCGATGAGCCGACATCGAGGTGCCAAACCTCCCCGTCGATGTGGACTCTTGGGGGAGATAAGCCTGTTATCCCCAGGGTAGCTTTTATCCGTTGAGCGATGGCCCTTCCATACGGAACCACCGGATCACTAAGCCCGACTTTCGTCCCTGCTCGACCTGTACGTCTCGCAGTCAAGCTCCCTTCTGCCTTTGCACTCTTCGAATGATTTCCAACCATTCTGAGGGAACCTTGGGGCGCCTCCGTTACACTTTAGGAGGCGACCGCCCCAGTCAAACTGCCCGCCTGACACGGTCCCTGTACCGGATCACGGTACCAGGTTAGAACTCAAATACGATCAGGGTGGTATCCCAACGTCGCCTCCACCGATGCTGGCGCACCGGCTTCCAAGGCTCCCACCTATCCTGTACAAACCGTACCCAAGTTCAATATCAAGCTGCAGTAAAGCTCCATGGGGTCTTTCCGTCTTGTCGCGGGTAACCTGCATCTTCACAGGTATTAAAATTTCACCGGATCTCTCGTTGAGACAGCGCCCAAGTCGTTACGCCATTCGTGCGGGTCAGAATTTACCTGACAAGGAATTTCGCTACCTTAGGACCGTTATAGTTACGGCCGCCGTTTACTGGGGCTTCAATTCAATGCTTGCACATCTCCTCTTAACCTTCCAGCACCGGGCAGGCGTCAGACCCTATACGTCGTCTTGCGACTTCGCAGAGCCCTGTGTTTTTGATAAACAGTCGCTACCCCCTAGTTTGTGCCACCCTCACCCGGTTGCCCGAGAAAGGGTCACGCTTATCCCGAAGTTACGCGTGCAATTTGCCGAGTTCCTTCAGCATCGTTCTCTCAAGCGCCTTGGTATACTCTACCAGTCCACCTGTGTCGGTTTAGGGTACGGTCAATGTTGGTGGAGCTATTTCCTGGAACCGGCTCACTGCAACCCCAATCCGATAAGGGGTTACAGACCTGCAGATCCGTCACTACCACCTGGTTCACGAATATTAACGTGATTCCCATCGTCTACGCATTTCTGCCTCGACTTAGGGGCCGACTAACCCTGCGCTGATTAGCATTGCGCAGGAACCCTTGGACTTTCGGCGAGAGTGTCTCTCACACTCTTTATCGCTACTCATGTCAGCATTCGCACTTCTGATATCTCCAGGAGCCCTCACAGGTCTCCCTTCACAGACTTACAGAACGCTCCGCTACCGCGTGCAGTAAACTGCACACCCGCAGCTTCGGTACATGGCTTGAGCCCCGTTACATTTTCGCCGCAGGAACGCTTGACCAGTGAGCTGTTACGCTATCTTTAAAGGATGGCTGCTTCTAAGCCAACCTCCTGGTTGTCTAAGCATTCCCACATGCTTTCACACTTAGCCATGATTTAGGGACCTTAGCTGGCGGTCAGGGCTGTTTCCCTTTCCACGACGGACCTTAGCACCCGCCGTGTGTCTGCCAGATAGTACTTCTGGGTATTCGGAGTTTGGTTAGGTTTGGTAAGTCGGTGAGACCCCCTAGCCCATCCAGTGCTCTACCCCCCAGAGTATTCGTCTGACGCTCTACCTAAATAGATTTCGCGGAGAACCAGCTATTTCCGAGTTTGATTGGCCTTTCACCCCTAGCCACAAGTCATCCCCGTCTTTTTCAACAGACGTGGGTTCGGCCCTCCAGCAAGTGTTACCTTGCCTTCAGCCTGCTCATGGCTAGATCACCCGGTTTCGGGTCTAATCCAACGAACTTGACGCCCTGTTCAGACTCGCTTTCGCTACGCCTACACCTATCGGCTTAAGCTTGCTCGTTAGACTAAGTCGCTGACCCATTATACAAGAGGTACGCCGTCACCCTTGCGGGCTCCGACTGTTTGTAAGCATCCAGTTTCAGGAACTCTTTCACTCCCCTTGTCGGGGTGCTTTTCACCTTTCCCTCACGGTACTTGTTCGCTATCGGTCGCACACGAGTACTTAGGCTTGGAGGGTGGTCCCCCCACGTTCAGACAGGATTTCACGTGTCCCGCCTTACTCGAGGACCAAAGTGCTTTCTACCGGTACGGGGCTATCACCCACTATGGCCGGACTTTCCAGTC
>DATCMU010000024.1:7500-62433 GCA_036563245.1 Devosiaceae bacterium
CTTCGTCATGCTCAAGCACGTCAATGGCTATGAAACCGGCTATGGCCACATGAGTGCCTTTGCCAAGGGCCTGAAGCCCGGCATGCGGGTCAGGCAGGGCCAGATCATCGGCTATGTCGGTTCGACCGGCAATTCGACCGGCAATCACCTCCACTTCGAGATCCGGGTCAACGGACACCCTGTGGACCCGCTCAGCGTGAAGTTGCCGCGCGACAAGTCGCTGCCGCCGCAATACCAGCGTGACTTCACCCAGCAGGTCGCCCAGATCAAGGATCTCATGACCCGCGACGCATCGCCGATCCAGGTGGCGTCGAACCAGTAGTCAGTCCTGCGTCGCCGATCTGGCGGCCGGCAACCGCATCTCCAACGTGGCGAGCGCGATCACGCAGGAGAACCCCGAAAGCGCCGCGGTGACCCACGCCAGCGCCGCAAAGCCATGATCGGTCGCCGCGACGCGCGCGCCTTCCACATCTGCAGGCAGTGAGCCGGCCGGCATCAGACCGAATGTGAACTCGGACGCATTCAGGCCGGCGCCGCTCAGGCTGGTGGAAAACGCCCAGACGACCACGCTCCCCATCAGTGCCACCGCCATCAGTCCTGCGACGCGGGCGACGGCATTGTTGATTCCGGACGCAATGCCGGTCTCCTCGTCCTCGACAGCGGTCATCACAGCGGTCGAGAGCGGGCTGACCACCAGCGCCATCCCGATGCCCATCAGGGCCAGCAGGGGCAGCAGCACCTCCCAGAACGCGTGCATATCCATTGTCAGGGCCAGACCTGCATAGGCCGCCGCCACCAGAAACGTGCCCGCGACAATCGGCGGCCCGGGCCCGAAACGGTCGGCGAGCCGCCCCGCGAAATTGGAAAGAACGGCGATTGCGACGCTGAGGGGAACCATGACCAGGGCGGTTTGCGCGGGGCTCACCCCCCAGCCCCCGATCAACGTCATGGGAAGGAAGAACAGAACCGCCGAAAGCGAGAAATAAAGGAAGAACGTCGCAGCGTTCGCACCGGAGAACTGACGGGATGCAAAGAGCGCCAGCGGCATCATGGGTTCTGAGCAACGCCATTCGCGAACGAGGAATGCCACGAAAAACAGCGCCCCCGCCGCCGACCAGACCCCAGGTCCGGCAACACCGGACTGCCCGCCCTCACCGGCGCCGGTCATGCCATAGGCGAGCAGGAACAGCGACAGCGTGACCAGTCCGCCGCCCGCCAGGTCCAGCTTGCGATGCATTCCGGCCGAATCGGGCGGCACGCGGAACCACAGCAACCACAGCGCGAAGACGCCCACGGGCAGATTGACCGCGAATATCAGTCGCCAGCTCCAATCCCCGAACGCGGTGAGCATGCCGCCGCCGATGACGGGGCCCGCGGCGGTTGTGATCGCCGACGCCGCGGCCCATATGCCGATCGCCCTGCCGCGCTCGCCCTTGGGATAGGCCTTGGCGATAATCGCCAGAGAGCCGGGAACGACAAAGGCGGCGGCAATGCCCTGCAGCCCCCTGGCGGCGATCAGCAGGGTCGGCGTTGGAGCCAGCGCGCTCAGTGCCGATGCGATGGCAAAGCCCAGAACCCCCAGCGAGAATACGAGGCGCAGGCCAAACCGGTCTCCGGCCGCGCCACCGATCAGGATCAGCGACGAGAGAAACAGCATGTAGGCATTGGAAATCCACTGCCCCTGGGCAAGGCTGGCTGCCAGATCGCTTCGAATCGCCGGGATCGCGATCGATACAACCGATCCGTCGATGAACCCCATGGCCGAGGCAAGGATCGCGGCAATCAGCACGTAGCGGCGTTGCCTTTGCGGACAGAAAGTCTGCTCGCTGCCTCGGGTCGGAAGATGAAACCTTGCCGGCTGACCAATATGCATCGCCTGTCGAGGCTAGCACGGATCGGGACTTGATGCCGAATTTGGGACAGGCGCAATCTTGAAGCGAATGGGGCCGGCGCTGCCGCCGGCCCCCTTGCGCTTCCCTGGCTGAAGCAGGCGAGTTATGCCGCGTCGGCCACCGACCCCTCGGGGGTGAGGACAAGGCGGTCCTCTCCAGCATCGACGCGAACCCTGGTTCCGTCCGCAATGCGGCCACTGAGCATTTCCTCGGCCAGTTCGTCCTGCAACGCCCTCTGGATCACACGACGCAGCGGACGCGCGCCATAGGCCGGGTCATACCCTTCATTCGCCAGCCAGTCGCGGGCGGCAGGTGTCAGGTCCAGCACGATATCGCGCTCGCGCAGCAGCTTGCCGAGCCGTCCGATCTGGATGTCGACGATAGCGCCCATGTGTTCGCGTCCAAGCCGGTGGAACAGCAGGATCTCGTCCACCCGGTTGAGGAATTCGGGCCGGAACGATGCCCGCACGGCATCGAGCACCTTGCCGCGCACCAGTTCCACCGATTCGCCGTCCTTGAGTTGCGCCAGGTATTCCGACCCAAGGTTCGAGGTCATGATGATGAGCGTGTTGCGGAAGTCCACGGTGCGGCCCTGGCCGTCGGTCAGCCGGCCATCGTCGAGCACCTGCAGCAGCACGTTGAACACATCGGGGTGGGCCTTTTCGATCTCGTCGAACAGCACCACCTGATAGGGGCGCCGCCGGACCGCCTCGGTCAGGACACCGCCCTCCTCATAGCCCACATATCCCGGAGGCGCGCCGATCAGCCTGGCCACCGCGTGCTTTTCCATGAACTCCGACATGTCGATGCGGACCATCGCCGCCTCGTCGTCGAACAGGAACTGCGCCAGCGTCTTGGTGAGCTCGGTCTTGCCCACACCCGTGGGTCCGAGGAACATGAACGAGCCGATCGGCCGATTGGGATCCTGCAGCCCGGCGCGCGCCCGGCGCACCGCCTTGGCCACCGCCGTCACCGCCTCGTGCTGGCCGATCACGCGCCTGGAGAGTTCGTCCTCCATGCGCAACAGCTTGTCGCGTTCGCCCTCGAGCATCTTGTCGACCGGAACGCCGGTCCACCGCGAAACCACCTGTGCGATGTGGTTGGGCGTCACAACCTCTTCGGCAAGCGCCCCATCGGCCGGGCCTTCCACATTGCTGGCTTCGGCAGCCGCGATACGCTTTTCGAGATCCGGGATCACGCCATATGCCAACTCGCCGGCCTTCGCCAGGTCTCCGCCGCGCTGCGCGATTTCGAGTTGCGAGCGGGCCTGGTCGAGCTCTTCCTTGAGCTTCTGGCTGCCGGCCAGGCGCTCCTTTTCCGCCGTCCAGCGGCGGGTCAGCGCGCCGGCTTCTTCCTCAAGGTCCGCCAGTTCCGCCTCGAGCTTGCCCAGCCGTCCCTTGGACGCCTCATCCTGCTCCTTCTTGAGCGCCTCGCGTTCGATCTTGAGCTGGATGATGCGCCTGTCGAGTTCATCGAGCGCCTCGGGCTTGGAGTCGACGGCCATGCGCAGCCGCGCCGAGGCCTCGTCCATCAAATCGATCGCCTTGTCGGGCAGGAACCGGTCGGTGATGTAGCGGTTTGAGAGCGTGGCCGCGGAAACCAGCGCCGAATCGGAGATCCTGACGCCGTGATGCAGCTCGTATTTCTCCTTGAGTCCGCGCAGGATGGAGATGGTGTCCTCCACGGTCGGCTCATCGACGAACACCGGCTGGAAACGGCGGGCCAGCGCTGCATCCTTTTCGACATGCTTGCGATACTCGTCGAGCGTGGTGGCGCCAACGCAGTGCAGTTCGCCGCGCGCCAGTGCCGGCTTGAGCAGGTTTGAGGCATCCATCGCCCCGTCCGCCTTGCCCGCGCCCACCAGCGTGTGCATCTCGTCGATGAACAGGATGATCTGGCCTTCGGCGGCCTCGATCTCCGAGAGCACCGCCTTCAGGCGTTCCTCGAACTCGCCACGATATTTCGCGCCGGCAATCATCGCGCCCAGATCGAGCGCAAGAAGCGACTTGCCCTTCAGGCTCTCCGGCACGTCGCCGTTCACGATCCTGAGCGCCAGGCCCTCCGCGATCGCGGTCTTGCCCACGCCAGGCTCGCCGATCAGAACCGGGTTGTTCTTGGTGCGGCGCGAAAGGACCTGGATCGCACGGCGAATCTCCTCGTCCCGGCCGATCACCGGGTCGAGTTTTCCCGCCCGCGCATCGGCGGTCAAGTCGCGCGCATATTTCTTCAGGGCGTCGTACTGGCTTTCCGCGGAAGCCGAATCAGCGGTCCGGCCCTTGCGAATGGCGTTGATCGCCTCATTGAGCCCGCTCGGCGTCAAGCCGCCCGCCGCCAGTGCCCGGCCTGCATCCGTGCCCTTTTCGATCAGCAACGCCAGGAGCAGCCGTTCGACAGTGACGAAACTGTCTCCTGCCTTCTGCGCCGCCGAATCGGCGGTCTCGAAGACCTTGGCGAGTTCGCGGCTCAGATAGACCTGCCCGCCATCGCCGGAAACCTTGGGAATCTTGCCCAGCGATTGCTCGACCGCTGCCCTGATGGTGGCCAGATTGCCGCCGGCGCGCTCGATCAGGCCCGCGGACATGCCCTGGTCGTCGTCGAGCAGCACCTTGAGCAGATGGATCGGCTGGAACTGCTGGTGCCCTTGCCCCAGCGCATAGGTTTGCGCACTCTGCACGAATCCGCGGGCGCGCTCTGTGTATTTCTCGAAATTCATTTGCCAACTCTCCTTTTCTTCGCACGCACCCGCCGCCCGTGTTCATACAGCGCGGAAAGGTCGCCGGAAGTGTTGCTTCTCGGGGCGCCCGTCTAGCGGCGTGCCCCGGTCAGGACAGATATAGGCAAGGCTTGCCGAATCGGAAGAACCGCGCCCTGAAAAAAGCGGGCGCGCGGCAAGGGCGGTCCGGCGGACACGAAAAAGCCGGGCGCGGGGCCCGGCTCTTGCTTGATACCGATAATCTACTCGGTCCCTGCCTACTCGGCGGCACTCGGCGTGCTACCTCCGGTCAGAAACGCGGGCAATTCAGGCTGCGGCGCGCTGCCCGGATCGGATTGCCCGGCCTGCGACTCCTGCGACGGCGTACGCTTCCGACGGGGGCGACGCACCTTGCGCGGCTCCTCGGAGGCGGCCTGCTCACTCTCACCCTCCGGGCGCGAAGCTTCCGGCTCCTTCACCTCCTTGGGCGCGGCCTCACGGCGCGGGCTGCGCTCTGGCTGCGAACGCTCGGGTTGCGGACGTTCGGCCTCGGCTTCGGTATCGACCTCATCCTCGCCCTGATCGTCGTCGCTGTCCTGATCGCTCTCGAAGCCAGGCTGCTCCTGCCGCTGCTGCACCGGCATCTGCGCCTGTGCCGCTGAGATCAGCCGGAAATAGTGCTCGGCGTGCTGGAAATAGTTCTCGGCCATGACGTTGTCGCCGGTGGCCTGCGCATCCCGCGCCAGTTGCAGATACTTTTCCGCAATATGCGCCGCGTTGCCCCGGATCTTCACATCCGGGCCATTGCTTTCGAAATTGCGTGAAAGTGGATTGAAAGACTTGCGGCCATTGTTGCGGCCACGCGAACGCTTGTTTTGTTGTCCTGGTCTCATTGTGTCGCTTCAAGGTTGAACTGCTATCGGCGCAACTGGCCGAATGCCCGGGCAGGATTCTCCAAATGCCCTGACGGTCCTGAGCGGCGAACCCGCAATTTCAGGCCGATTTCATATCGAGTTGAGCGTCCCTTACCTGCACGGTGCAGCAACTCGCTCGCGCCGGCCACTATCCTCTTGGCCGGAACCGGACCTCCGCCGTTATGAACGGCATCGCCGATGATCGGGTTGCTATCGCCTCGGCGCGTGTAACGCGCCTTCGACAGTGGGGGGAACCTAACCGGTTCGCCTCGGCATTCCAAGCGAAAAATGCGCCAAACCCAGCCTGACCGGTCTTCTTCGGTTAACGCTTCGCCGAAATGGCGCGGTCGTGTCCCGCAATATCCTTGTGAACCCCTACATTGTCATGACCGGCACTTTTCGCAAGCCCTGCGACCGCTTCTGCCTGGCTCGCCCCGACCTCGAGCAGAAGGACGCCGTCCGGCCTCAAGTGCGACGCGGCGCGTCCGACGATGATTCGATAGGCATCAAGACCGTCTGCGCCGCCATCGAGCGCGGCAAGCGGGTCATGTTCACGCACCTCCGGTTCCAGCCGGGGGATCTCCGAACTCTCGATATAGGGCGGATTCGAAACGATCAGATCGAAGAATTCATCGGGCCCGACTGCCTCGAACCAGTTTCCCGCGCGCAAGTCCAGCCTGTCGGCCACGCCATGCCGCGTCGCATTGCTCCGTGCCACTGAAAGCGCATCCCGGGCAATGTCGACGCCGACCGCTGTCGCGTTCCGGATCTGAAAGAGTATCGAGATGGCAATGCATCCGCTTCCCGTTCCCAGGTCCAGGATGCGGGGCTCGTCCCGCGCCGAAAGTGCCTCGACCGCCAGGTCGACCAGCAGTTCGGTTTCCGGACGCGGCACCAGTGTCGCGCGGTCAAGGGCAAACTGCAGGCCATGAAATTCCTGCCGCCCCAGGATTCGGGCAATCGGTTCGCCGCCGGATCGCCTGCGGGCAAGAGCGTTCAATCGATCGACGGCAGTGTCGGCAGCAATCTCGAATTCGCGCGCGATCAGTCCCGCCGAATCGAGGCCGAAAGCCTCTGCGGCAAGCAATCGCGCATCGAGTGCCGCGTTGTCATTTCCCGACGCCCGCAGCCTGTCGCGCACCGCGCGCCAGGCCGCCCCGACCGTCTCAGCCATTGCCGGCGGCGTCCTCATCCATGGCGGCGAGCATCTCTGCCTGATGCTCAGTGATGAGCGCGTCGATCATTTCGTCCAGCGCTTCGCCTTCCAGCACCTTTTCGAGCTTGTAGAGGGTAAGATTGATCCGGTGGTCGGTCACCCTGCCCTGCGGAAAATTGTAGGTCCGGATACGCCCCGACCGGTCGCCGGTGCCCACCTGCCCGCGCCGCGCCTCGGCGCGCTCGCTGTCACGCCGCTCGCGCTGCTCCTCGTAGAGGCGCGCGCGCAGGACCTTCATCGCCGTCGCGCGGTTCTGATGCTGGCTCTTCTCGGACGCGGTCACCACGATGCCCGTGGGCAGGTGGGTGATGCGCACCGCGCTGTCCGTGGTGTTCACGTGCTGGCCGCCGGCGCCCGACGCACGCATCGTATCGATTCGAATGTCTTCTGGCCGGATTTCGATATCGATGTCCTCGACTTCGGGCAGCACCGCCACAGTCGCGGCAGAGGTGTGGATTCGCCCGCTCGATTCGGTCTCCGGCACCCGCTGGACGCGATGCGTCCCGCTTTCGAACTTGAGACGCGCATAAACACCCTTGCCCGTGATGCTGGCGATGATCTCCTTGTAGCCGCCGACTTCGCCCTCGCTCTGCTCAAGGATATTGATCTTCCAGTGCCGCAATTCTGCGTAGCGCTGGTACATGCGGAACAGGTCGCCCGCGAACAGCGCCGCCTCGTCGCCTCCGGTTCCCGCCCTCACCTCAAGGATCGCGCTCCTGTCGTCGGCTTCGTCCCGAGGCAGCAGCAGGATGCGGATTTCATGCGCGAGCGCTTCGAGCTGCTCCTGCAGTTCGTAGACCTCGACTTCCGCCAGCTCCCGCATTTCGCGTTCGCCACCGTGCATCAGTTCCCTGGCGGCTTCGAGGTCCTTGTGCAATCGGTTGTATTTGCGGATCGGCTCGACGATGGGCTGGAGCTCGGCATATTCCTTGCTCAGCCGCACATAGTCTTCCGGCGATGGTCCCGCCGCCATCGCGGCTTCCACCGTTGCATAGCGCTTGTCGAGCGCGTCCAGTTTTTCCTGCGGCAGCTGGGCCATGAATGCGTCGTTCCTGATGAGGGGATATATAGGTGCGTCTGGCGGAATCTACACCGGGAGGTTCTGCCGATCGGCCCATTCGTTGAGCAGTTCGCGAATCGAGATGCCGTCCGACCCCTCCGCCAGCGCCGCGGCGACCGCCTGGCGAACCGGCGCCAGGTCAAGGCCAAGCACCATCTCCTTGATCGGTCCGATGGACGATGGCCCCATCGAAAGCCTGTTCATGCCGATGGACAGCAGGGCCAATGCCTCAATCGGGCGGCCCGCCAGCTCTCCGCACATGGTCAGGGACACCCCGAACCGGCCCGCGGCCTCCACGATCTGCCGGAACGCCCGAAGCCTGGGAAGTGCAATGGGATCGTAATTCCTCGCCACCCGCGGGTTGGCCCGATCCGCCGCAGTGAGGAACTGCACGAGATCGTTCGATCCAATGGAAACGAAATCGGTTTCCGGCAGCAACTGATCGAGTTCGAACAGCAGCGAGGGCACCTCGATCATTGCACCGAGTTCGACCTTGGCCGGGATCGGCTGCCCCGAACGCGCCAGGCGTTCGATCTCTTTCTTGACCACCAGGCGCGCCTGTCGAAACTCGAATGCCTCGGTAACCATGGGCACGAGAATCTTCAGCGGCCGGCCTGCCGCCGCCTGCAGCAGGGCGCGCACCTGGGTCCTGAGCAGGCCGGGCCTGTCGAGCGCCAGGCGCAGCGAGCGCCAGCCCATTGCCGGGTTCTCCTCCGCGGCCGAGCGCATGTAGGGCACAACCTTGTCGCCACCGATATCGAGCAGCCGGAAGACGATGGGGCGCTCGCCTGCAATCCGCATCGCTTCGGAATAGAGGTCGACCTGCTCGGATAGCCGGGGCAGTTTGGACGCGATCATGAACTGCAATTCGGTGCGGAACAGCCCCACGCCCGCCGCGCCGGTTTCGTCCAGCGCCTCCAGGTCGGCCACCAGGCCCGAATTGTGCAAAAGCGTCACCGGCACCCCGTCCCGGGTCACGGATGGCTTGTCGCGCAATTCCACATAATGTGCCTGGCGCTTGGCGGAAAGCCGGACCTTCTCGACATAGGTTGCTTCGACATCGGGGTTGGGCCTGAGGTGGACCGTGCCTGCATTGCCGTCCACGATGATGTCGTCGCCCGCCTCGCTCATCGAGACGATATTGTCCGCCTGCCCGACCGCGACGATGCCCAGCGAACGCGCCACGATCGCGACGTGGGCGGTGGCGGCGCCTTCTTCCAGCACCACGGCGCGCAGGCGCGACCGGTCGTATTCGAGCAGTTCGGCAGGCCCCATGTTGCGCGCGACCAGTACCGCGTTCTCCGGCAGGTCCTTGCCGCCAATGGTCTGGGCGCCGCTGGTCAGAATGCGCAACAGCCGGTTGGCGAGGTCGTCAAGGTCGTGCAGGCGATCCCTGAGATAGGGGTCGGTCTGGCGCAGCATGCGCGCCCGCGTATCGTTCTGCACCCGCTCGACAGCCGCCTCGGCGGTCAGACCGCCCTCGATTGCCTCGGTCATGCGACGCACCCAACCCCGGTCATGGGCAAACATGCGGTAGGTCTCGAGGATCTGGCGGTGATCCGAGGTATATTGCATGTCGCCCTGGTTGAGCATGTCGTCGATGGAAATCCGCATCTGCCGGATGGCGCTGTCCAGCCGCGCGGTCTCCTGGTCGGTGTCGTCGGCGATGAAATTGGTCACCACCACGCGCGGATCGTGCAGCACCACCTGACCGAGTGCGATGCCGTCGCCGAAGGCCACGCCCTCGAAGGTTCGCGGCCGCCTGAGGTCGATATCCGAACCGGGCTTGATCAGGCTGTCGAATTCGGAGGTCGACAGCATTTCCGCAAGGATGGTCGCCGTGGTCAGCAGCGCCTCGACCTCATCCTCGCCATAGACCCGCCGCTCAAGGTTCTGCACCACCAGAACACCAAGCGTCTGGCCGGCCCTGAGAACCGGCACGCCGAGGAAGGAGTGAAACGGGTCTTCGCCCGTCTCCGGCCGATAGGCGAATGCGGGATGGTGTGGGGCATCCTCCAGGCTCAGCGGCTCCGCCTCCGCCGCGATCAGGCCGACAAGCCCCTCGCCGAGCCGGAGCGTGGTCATGTGCACCGCCTCGGCCTTCAGGCCACGCGTGGCGAACAGCTCAAGGGCGCCATCGTCCCTGAGCACATAGAACGAGCACACATCGGCTCGCATGTTGTCCGCGATCAGGTTGACGATCTTGTCGAGACGGTCCTGCGAACCCAGGGGCTCGGCCATCGTCTCGCGCAATTGCCGCAACAGCACGCGCGGACCACTCACCATTGTGGCCATTGTTTTCCGGCAACCAAAGGCTGCCGCCCTCCTTGCGCGAAATCAGCCAGCGCCCCTGCGGCCTCCCCAACCGCGGCGGCACACGAACCATCCGCCGACACGGCGGCCGGTGACGCGGCTTTCGCCCGGTTCAGACTGCCATAAGCGCGGCGGCGCTCTCAGGCATCGACCTTGTCCAGTCCGTAATACGTATGGAGCGCCCTGACCGCAAGCTCCGCATATTCCTCATCGATCAGCACCGAGGTCTTGATCTCGGATGTGGTGATGAGCTGGATATTGATTCCCTTGTCCGACAGGGCCTTGAACATGGACGAGGCGACACCCGCGTGGCTTCGCATGCCCACGCCGATCACCGAGATCTTGGCGCCGCCCTTGGACCCGGAGATGGACTTGTACTCGATCCGCTCTGAGGCTGCCTCGAGGGCGCGCATGGACTTGTCGAATTCGCTGTCGGGCACGGTGAAGGTGATATCGGTTTCCTTGCCGTCCTCGGAAATGTTCTGCACGATCATGTCCACCACGATGTGCGCATCCGCGAGCGCACCGAACACGGCTGCGGCGACACCGGGCCGGTCCTTCACGCCGCGCAGGGTGATCTTGGCCTCGGCCTTGGCCAGCGTGACGCCGGAGACAACCTGCTGTTCCATGATTTCGTCCTCTTCGCAAACAAGCGTTCCGGGCACGCCCCAGTCCCCGCCGTCGGGGGCGACCTGCGGGGCCTCCGGATCATCGAAGGTCGAGCGCACGGCGAGGCGCACCTTTTGCGCCATCGCCAGTTCCACCGACCGGGTTTGCAGCACCTTTGCCCCGAGCGATGCCATTTCTAGCATTTCCTCGAAGCTGATGCGCGATATGCGGCGAGCCTTGGGGGCGATTCGCGGGTCCGTGGTGTAGACGCCGTCCACGTCCGTGTAGATGTCGCAACGATCGGCCTTCACCGCCGCGGCGACCGCTACCGCGCTTGTGTCCGAACCGCCGCGCCCCAGGGTCGTTACGCGGCCGGAGGGCGCAATGCCCTGAAAACCGGTGACGACACAAACCTGCCCCGCGGCCATCCGCTCGTTCAGGATCGCGGCGTCGACATTGGTGATGCGCGCCGCGCCGTGCGCATCGTCGGTCTCGATGGGGATTTGCCAACCCATGAACGAGCGCGCCGAGATGCCCATGTCCTGCAGCACGATCGCCATCAGGCCGGCCGTCACCTGCTCGCCGGACGCCACAACCGCATCGTACTCGCGCGCATCGTGCAGGGCGGACGCTTCCTCCACCCAGGCAACAAGTTCATTGGTCTTGCCCGCCATCGCCGACACCACGACTGTCACTTCGTGGCCCGCGTCCACCTCACGTTTGACGTGACGGGCCGCATGGCGGATTCGTTCGACATTGGCGACCGAAGTGCCACCGAACTTCATAACGATACGCGACATGAATTCCTGTCCTCACACCGTGCCAGGGAGTAGCCCCGCGCGGCGCCCCATATTCGGCGTGGTCCATTGCCACAATACCGGCGTTCAATCAACTGGCGTCACGGTCGGATGCATTCTGCGGCCTTGACTTGCGACGCGCGAAAGGGCTCACGTGCCCTGATCGCAACAACCCGACAAGCCCCGCGAGAGCCAAAGGCATGCCCATGAGCGCGACAACCATCAACCCTGACGAAATCGGCCGTTTCAGTGCCATGGCGGATGAATGGTGGGACCCCGCCGGCAAGTTCAAGCCGTTGCACAAGTTCAATCCTGTCAGGCTTGCCTATATCCGCGAACAGGCGATTGCCCATTTCGGGCGCGACGGCATGGCCCGCCGGCCATTCGAGGGCCTTCGCCTGCTCGATATCGGTTGCGGTGGCGGCCTGTTATGCGAGCCCATGGCGCGGCTCGGGGCAAAAGTGGTGGGCGCCGACGCCAGCGAGAAGAACATCAAGATCGCCAGCCTTCATGCCGAACAGTCCGGCCTGGACATCGACTACAGGGCCACGACCTCCGAAGCGCTGGCCGAGGCTGGTGAGCAATTCGACATCGTGCTCAACATGGAAGTCGTTGAGCATGTGGCCGACGTGCCTCTCTATCTCAAGAGTTGCGCCGATCTCGTCGCGCCTGGCGGCCTGATGTTCGTGGCAACGATCAACCGCACCGCACGGGCCTTCGCCCTCGCGATCGTTGGCGCCGAATACGTATTGCGCTGGCTGCCCCGGGGCACCCATACCTATGAGAAATTTCTCACGCCGGACGAAATCGCCGCCATCCTTTCGCGCAATGCCATGCGCATCAAGGATCGTTGCGGGGTGAGCTACAGCCCGCTTTCGGGCGAGTGGCGGCGCAGCCGCGACATGGGCGTGAACTATATGCTGCTGGCGGAAAAGGCCTGAGCCCGCTGGCTCTGGGCGACAGGAATGGTCAGGTTCAGTTGTGCTCGTCCGGCACGCTGGGCAGCGGCATGAAGTCGATGCCCTCCTCGATCAGCGCCGCGGCCTCTTCCCGGGTGGCTTCGCCGTAGATGCCGCGAGGGTCGCTCTCCTGATAATGGATCTTGCGCGCCTCCTCGGCGAACTTGTCTCCAACGTAATCCGCCTCGCTGGTCACTTTCTGGCGCAACGCCTTCAGCGCCGCGCGGAACTGGGCCTGCTCAGGATGGCCGATGGAAAGGGCAACCTTTTCGGAGCTGGCCCGGGATACCGCCGGCGCCATCATGGCCTTGTTCACGCTGGCCGAGGCGCAGACCGGACAGCACACATCCCCGGTCTTCACCTGTTCGTCGAACGCGTCGGCGTTGCGAAACCAGGCGTCGAAATTGTGTTCGTTTTCGCAGATCAGCGTGTACTGGATCACGGTCTTTTGCGTCCTTTCGACCCGCTATTCTGGCAGATCAGGGTTAACGCTTAGCGAAAAGGGGCGCCTGTTGGCAAGCGCTGGAACTCTTCGGCGCGCGTGTCCGACCGCCTCCAGATCGATATCGGCGAAGATGAGACCCTCGCTTTCACCGTCCGCAATTGCCAGAATCTCGCCCCACGGATCCACCACCATCGAGTGGCCGTAGGTCGACCGGCCGTTTTCGTGCCGGCCCGCCTGAGCGGCGGCCACGATGAAACAACCCGTTTCGATTGCCCGCGCCCGCACAAGGGTTTCCCAATGCGCCGAACCTGTGGGCACGGTGAATGCGGCCGGGAGCGCAATCACATCGGCTCCGGCGTCCGCAAGCGTCGAAAACAGGCCGGAAAACCTGACATCATAGCAGATCGTCAGCCCCAGCCCGAAGCCGGGAGCGGTGGTCACGACCGCTCGATCGCCGCCCCGATAGGTCTCGCTTTCGCGGTAAGGCCGGTCGCCGGGCGGGTCGGCATCGAAGAGATGGATCTTGTCATAAGTCGCGGCGATCTCACCGTCCGGGGCGAACAGGACCGAGCGATTGGCGTGGCGCCCATCCCCTGAGCGCACGGCCAGCGAACCCAGGTGCAGGTAGAGACCGTTGCGCCGGGCAAGAGACGAACACTCAGCAATCGCGGAATTCTGCGAGAACGGCTCGGAGACCTGCGCGAGACCTTCGCGATCCGCCGCAAAGGCAACACTCATCTCAGGTGTCAGGACGTAGGATGCACCCCCGGCAGCGGCTTCCCCGGCCAGCGCCGCGATGGTGGCGAGATTGGATTCGGGCCGGGTTCCCGAACACATTTGCGCCACCGCCACGCGAATTCTGGTCATCTGCGTCGATCAGTCCCGGCCAAGCAGGCCATCGAGACGCCCCTGCCGATCGAGCGCTGCCAGATCGTCATAGCCGCCCACATGGGTCTCGCCGATGAATATCTGCGGCACCGTACGTCGCCCGGAAGCCCGCTGCGTCATTGCGGCGCGCAATTGCGGGTCGAGGACGGTGACTTCCTCGTAGGAAACACCCTTGTCCTCGAGCAGCGCCTTGGCCGCGATACAATAGGGACAGGTTGGCGTGGTATAGATCTCGATCTTTGCCATAATGGCCTCCGCAGACGGATTTCCCGATCTATATGGGATCCTCCGGCGAAATGACAACGCGTGCAAAACTGGCCACATCGACTTTTTCGACGCCTGCGCGTTTCAGCACGAGCGTCAGCGCGCGCACAGTCGCGCCGGTCGTGATCACATCATCGACCAGCACCACGCGCCGTCCGCGGATCCGCACGAGCGCGTCCTCGGCGACCGCGAATGCACCCTTCACGTTTTTCGCCCGTTGCGAGGCTGTCAGGCCCACCTGCTGGCGTGTGCGCCGCCGCCGCTCGACCGCCAGGGACTCGACCGCAAGCCCGCTGAGGTGTCCCAACGCCTGCGCCAGCTGGTTGGACTGGTTGTAGCGTCTTCGCCATTGCCGGCCACGATGCAGGGGAACCGGCACCAGAACCGCATCCCCCTCGAGCAGATCATGGCAACCCGAGAGCATCAGCTGCGCGCAGAACCGGGCCAGTTCGGGGTGGTCGGCATATTTGAGCCGCCCCACGATTGCCCGCGCCAGATCGTTGTAGATTACGGCCGAGCGCGCCCGCTCGAATACCGGCGGATCGGCAATGGCCTGCGCCGACAGCACGTCCGGCCCCAGGGAAACCTCGAACGGCAGCCCCAGGCGTGGACACATCGGTGCGGTGATCGGCCTGAGACTGCGCCAGCAAGTCGCACAAAGCGTGTTCGCGGCATTGATCGCCGTCCCGCAGGCAAGGCAAACCGGGGGATAGAACTGGTCGAGCACCGCAGTGCCGATCGAAGCCACCGCGCGACCGAGGCGTTCGGCGATCGGCACGACTTTGACTTCCGGCAGCGTGTTGTCCATAAGCGGACAAATTGCACGAAACGGCGCCCGATGTCCGCTCCTTCTTCTTCCACTCCGCCGAAAATCTTCGACCGCGAGCGCATCGCTGCGCACCTGTCCCGACGGAACGCGGCGGACGATTTCGTCGCCACGCTTGTCGTCGAGGATCTCGCCGACCGGCTGATGCCGATCACGAGGCGATTTGAACGCGCGCTCGTGATGGGGCCGGATGCCGCCGCCCTGCCCTCCGGCGGCCGATCCGCCGAGGGCGAATTTGCCTTCGAGCGCCGCGCGACCATTCTTCCCGGTCAGGATGCCGATCTTGTCGATCCCGAGAATCTCGAACTCCCGCGCGCCGACTACGATCTGATCGTATCGCTGCTCGATCTGCAGGTGGTCAACGACGTGCCCGGTTACCTGTCGCGCATTCACCAGCATCTGGCGCCCGATGGCCTGTTCATCGCTGCCGTGTTCGGAGGTGCTTCGCTGTCCGAATTGCGCGAGGCCTGGCTTCAGGCCGACGCGGCGACTTCAGGTGGAGCGTTTGCCCGCGTGGCTCCGTTCATCGATGTGCGCGACGGGGGCGGGCTGTTGCAGCGCGCTGGCTTCGCACTTCCCGTCGCCGACCTCGAAAACCACATCGTACGATATTCCGATCCCCTGGCACTCATGCGCGAAATCAAGAAGCTCGGCGCGTCCAATCCGCTGGCGGAGCAACCCGCGCGCATGACCATGCCGGGCGTTCTCGCTGCTGCGCTGGAAGCCTATGGGCGCATTGCTTCGGACCCTGATGGCCGTGTCCGGGCAACGATGCAGATCGTCTGGCTGAGCGGCTGGGCGCCCCATGAGAGCCAGCAGAAGCCGCTCAAGCCGGGCAGCGCCCAGGTCAGCCTGAAGACCGTGCTTGGCAGCAAGGCCTGACGAAAGCGCGATTGGGCTACCTTGCTGCGCCACTCATGCATTTGAAGGCGTGGCCGGTCCCGGACCTTTCGGTCAGGTGAGTTCTATCGGCCAGGGCGATATCGGGGCTAAAGCGTATCCGCTGCGCTCTGGATGGCGCCGCCCGCCCCGCCCGAACCCGCATTCATGCCGAACAGGTTGCTCAGACCTCCGCCGAGCACCACGAACGCGGCGATGGCCGCGACGCTGATCAGCGCGGTTATCAATCCGTATTCCACGGCAGTCGCACCGTTTTCGTCGTCGGCGAATTTCCGCAAGTGAATGCCCAGGTCCGTCATCGGTCGATCCCACCAGTGCTTTTGTCACAAGAGATCGCACAGATGCGCGATCAGGGGCTCGTCTGCCGGAGGCATCGGATAGTCGCGCAGCGCCTGCGGGCGCACCCATTTCAGAGCGGCATGCTCGATGGCGCGTGGGAAACCCTCCCACTTCCGGCAGACGAAAAGTGGCATCAATAAGTGAAAGTTCTCATAAGGATGACTTGCAAATGCTAACGGTGCCAGACAGGCCGAACGGGTCGAAATCCCAAGTTCTTCAGCCAGTTCGCGAATGATTGCCTCTTCAGGCGTTTCACCCGCTTCGATCTTTCCGCCCGGGAACTCCCAGAGGCCGGCCATGGCCTTTCCCTCGGGCCGCTGGGCGATCAGCACCCGTCGATCGGTGTCCACCAGCGCGCAGGCAACCACGAGTTGCAGCTTCATCGGGTCCATTTCCCACTCTGGCAACCAGGCGTAGCGGTGGCCGCTGGCACGCGGCTAGCTGCGATAGCTGCCATTGATGTCGATATAGCCGTGGGTCAGGTCGCAGGTGTAGACTGTTGCCCGCCCTGTTCCCAGGCCGAGCGTTACGCCGATCTCGAGGTCTTCGCCTTTCATGTAGGCGCTGGCCGCATCTTCGTCGTAACCCGGCGCACGAGCCCCGTTTTCGGCCACCACGACATCGCCGAAGCGGATCGACAGCCGGTCACGGTCGGCCGGCTCGCCCGCCTTGCCAACTGCCATGACTACGCGTCCCCAGTTGGCGTCCTCGCCCGCGATTGCAGTCTTGACCAGCGGAGAATTGGCGATGGCCCGCGCGATGCGGTCGGCACTTTGGTCGTCGACCGCGCCCTCCACGGTGACGGCGACGAACTTGGTCGCGCCTTCCCCATCGCGAATGACCTGCATGGCCAGGTCGAACAGCACGTCGCCCAGGGCTTCGCCAAGCACGGCGGCGCGCGGATCTTCAAGCGAAACGATTGGATCGATCCCCGCCTTGCCGGTGGCGAAGACGAGGCAGGTATCCGAGGTCGACGTATCGCTGTCGACGGTGACCGCGTTGAAGCTCGGCTTCACCTTGGCCGCCAGCAGTTCCTGCAGCACCGGCGCGCTCACCGGCGCGTCGGTGAATACGAAACTGAGCATGGTCGCCATGTCCGGCGCGATCATGCCTGATCCCTTGGCGATACCGACAACCCGGACTTCGGCATCGTCGAAACTCGCCACTGCTCCAGCCAGCTTTGGGAAGGTATCGGTGGTCATGATGGCCTTGGCCGCATCCAGCCAGGCTCCGGCCCCAAGGCGGCCGGCCATCTCGCGCACCGGCGCGGCGAACTTGCCGGCATCGAGCGGTTCCCCGATCACGCCGGTGGAGGCCAGGAACACTTCGCCCGGAGCGCACCCCAGGACGTCCGCCGCCAGCGCGGCGGTTTCCGTCACGGTCTGCCGGCCCCGCGCGCCGGTAAAGGCATTGGCATTGCCTGAATTGACAAGCAGGCCGCGGGCCGAGCCGCCCCCCAGGTGCTCGCGGCACCAGTCGACGGGGGCGGAAGGGCATTTGGTTCGGGTCAGGACCCCGGCAACCGTCGTGCCGGGGTCGAATACGGCAAGAAGCACGTCGGTGCGGTTGCGGTACTTGATGCCGGCCTCGGCCGTCGCAAAGCGCACGCCGGCCACGGCATCGAGTTCAGGATAGGACTTCGGCGCAAGCGGCGAAACCTTGTGACCCATTCGTTTTTCGGCCCGTCAGTTGGAGGGGGTCTGTTCCTTGGCGACTGCGGCAGCCAGGTTGGCATCCGGAATCTTCACCTCGGCCTTTGACTTCAACGATCCCACCACCTGGTCGAATGCGGTATAGAGGATCTGCTGCTGCAACTGCGCGCGCACCTGGTCGAGCGTTGGCGGCGTTGTCTTCTTGCGGTCCACCAGCTTGATCACATGCCAGCCGAACTGGGTCTGGATGGGCTGCGATACCTGTCCCACATCAAGCGCAAACGCGGCGTCTTCGAACGGCTTCACCATCTGCCCGCGGGTGAAATAGCCCAGATCGCCACCATTCTTGGCGCCCGGATCGATGGACTTCTCCTTGGCGAGATCCTCGAATTTCTTGCCCGCCGCGAGATCGGCCTCGATCGCCTTGGCCTCGTCCTCGGTCTTCACGAGAATATGACTGGCCCGAATCTGGTCCTGCGGCTTGAAGTCGGCGACCATCTTGTCATAGGCCGCCTGCACGGACTGATCCGTAACGGTCGACGCGATCTTTTCCTCGAAATAGGCCCGGCGCAGGGCGCGGTCCTCAAGGTAGTTCTTGCGCAGCTTGAATGTGTCCGTCTGGTCGAGATTGGCGGCGCGGGCTGCCTCGGCCATCAGCTTCATGTCGATCATCACCGACACAAGGAACGGACGCCTCTGCTCGGGCGACATCTTCTGCAGCTCGCTTGCCAGGTCTTCCGCGGCAAAGCTCAGGTCCGCCTCGGTTATCGGCTGGCCACCGACGGTGGCGACAACCGCATCGGGCGCGGGGGCCGCTGGTGCGGCCGCCTGGTCCTGCGGGGCCGGGGTTGCGTTCTGCGCGAGGGCGGAAATGGGCGCGGCGGCGAGTATCAACGCAGTCGCCGCTATGCCGGTGCCACGAATGATGCTGGAGGGCGAAAACGCCCGGAAACGGATTGACATTCAGTACTCCTCTTGCGGCGCGGCATCCCCCGGTCGTCCGCGCGGGGCTTGGTTTGGCCCATTTTCGTGGCGTTGACAAGACAATGCCCCGCTCTTACATCTGCCTTCGCTTTTCCGCGAGGCGCCTAGAGGCATGAGCATGCCCGGGTGCCGGGGCGGCTTGATTGGCCGAACCCTGCTTGCGTCCAACAACACAGGACTTCCACATGGCAATCGCTGCGTTCGCCCGACGGATATTCGGCTCGGCAAACGACCGGCGCGTCAAGCGCTATCAACCAGCAGTAACGGCGATCAACGCGCTCGAGGCCGAGCTTGAGAAACTCAGCGACGACCAGTTGCGCGGCCGGACTGCCGAGTTCCGGCAGCAGATCGAGAACGGGGCCAGCCTCGAAAGCATTCTGGTTCCCGCCTTTGCGACAGTCAGAGAGGCGTCCAAGCGCGCCCTGGGCATGCGCCATTTCGACGTGCAGTTGATCGGTGGCATGGTTCTCAACGACAACTCGATTGCCGAGATGCGGACGGGCGAGGGCAAGACCCTTGTCGCGACCCTACCGGTCTATCTCAACGCGCTCAACGGCAAGGGCGTGCATGTGGTGACGGTCAACGACTATCTGGCCCGCCGCGACGCGGAATGGATGGGACAGATCTATCGTTTCCTCGGACTGGAAGTCGGCATCGTCCTGCACGAACTCGACGACATGCAGCGCAAGGCCGCCTATGCCGCCGACGTGACCTACGGCACCAACAACGAATTCGGTTTCGACTATCTGCGCGACAACATGAAGTATTCGCGCGACCAGATGGTGCAGCGCGGCCATACCTATGCGATCGTCGACGAGGTCGATTCCATCCTGATCGACGAGGCCCGCACGCCGCTCATCATCTCCGGCCCGTCCGAGGACCGTTCCGCGCTTTATGAGCGCATCGACCAGATCATACCCATTGTCGGCGAGGGCGATTTCGAGCTCGATGAAAAGCATCGTGCCGCCACCTTCACTGACCAGGGCGTGGAAAAACTCGAGGAAAAGCTCCTTGCCGAAGGTCTGGTGAAGGCTGGATCGCTCTACGACGTGGAGAACGTCGCGGTCGTTCATCACCTGAACAACGCGCTGCGCGCCCACAAGCTGTTTCAGCGCGACAAGGATTATATCGTCCGCAACGACGAAGTGGTCATCATCGACGAGTTTACCGGCCGCATGATGCCCGGGCGCCGTTTTTCCGAGGGGCTGCACCAGGCGCTCGAGGCCAAGGAGCACGTCAAGATCCAGCCCGAGAACCAGACGCTGGCCTCGATCACCTTCCAGAATTATTTCCGTCTCTACGACAAGCTGGCGGGCATGACCGGTACCGCCGCCACCGAGGCGGAGGAATTTGCCGATATCTACAAGCTCGACGTGGTCTCGATTCCGACCAACCTGCCGATCCAGCGCATAGACGAGGAAGACGCGGTGTTCCGCACCGCCGACGAGAAGTTCGAGGCAATCGCCGATCTCGTTGAGGAATGCCAGAAGCGCAAGCAGCCTGTTCTGGTCGGCACCACCTCGATCGAGAAGTCCGAGCATCTTGCCGAACTGCTGCGCAAGCGCGGAATCGGTGACATCAAGGTGCTCAACGCGCGCTACCACGAGCAGGAAGCCCACATCATCGCCAATGCCGGCGTACCCGGTTCGGTGACCATCGCCACCAACATGGCCGGGCGCGGTACCGACATCCAGCTCGGCGGCAATCTCGAGATGCGTATCGCGGCTGAGGCGGAGGGCCTCGAGGGCGCCGAGCGCGAGGCGAAGATCGCCGAGATCAAGAAGGATATCGAGCAAAAGAAGCAGGCAGCCCTGGCCGCGGGCGGTCTCTACGTGATCGGCACCGAGCGCCACGAAAGCCGCCGCATCGACAACCAGTTGCGCGGCCGTACCGGCCGCCAGGGCGACCCGGGCCACTCCAAGTTCTTCCTGTCCCTGCAGGACGACCTGATGCGCATCTTCGCGGTCGAGACCATGGATTCCATGCTCGAGAAGCTTGGCCTGGAAAAGGGCGAATCCATCACCCATCCCTGGGTATCCAAGGCCATCGAGAAGTCGCAGGCCAAGGTGGAAGGCCGCAACTTCGACATCCGCAAGAATATCCTGAAGTACGACGACGTGATGAACGATCAGCGCAAGGTGATCTTCGAGCAGCGCCTCGAACTCATGGATGACGACAATGTCTCCGAGATGATCGCCGACATGCGCCACGACGTGGTCGACGAGATCCTGCGCAAGGCCATTCCGGAACGCTCGTATCCCGAGCAGTGGAACACCGACCAGCTTGCCTCCGCGGCCATGACCTATCTCAACGTCCAGATCCCGGCAAAAGCCTGGGCGGAAGAGGAAGGCATCGACGTCGAGGCGGTACGCGAACGCCTGATCAAGGCCGCGGACGAGCAGGCAGCGGCCAAGGTGGCCCGCTTCACGCCCGACATCATGCGCCAGGTCGAAAAGTCGATCCTGCTGCAATCCATCGACGGGTTGTGGCGCGAGCACCTGGTAACTCTCGATCACCTCTCCAAGGTGATCGGCTGGCGCGGCCTGGCGCAGCGCGACCCGCTCAATGAATACAAGCAGGAAGCCTACGAGCTGTTCCAGACCCTGCTGAACAACCTGCGTGAACTGGTCACCACCCAGCTCGCCCATGTCGAGATCCGAATGCAGGAGCCGCCGCAGCCCCAGGCACCCGATCTTTCAAGGCTCGAGGAAACCCATATCGACCCGCTCACCGGCGAAAACGATGCCGAACCGGCGCCCGCCCCCGGTACGGCTCGAGCGGCAGCGGCTGCCGGCGGCGCCGCGACCGCGGTGCTCGAGCGCGGAAACGCCGACCCCTCGAAAATCCAGCTCACAGAGGCGCAGATGCGCGGCGTTCGCCGCAACGACCCCTGCCCCTGCGGCTCGGGCAAGAAGTTCAAGCACTGCCACGGCGCGTTCTGATCGCGCTTGCGACCAGACCGTGAGAAGAGACAAGAAGGCGCCCAGTGGGCGCCTTTTTCGTTCCAGCGGCAGGTTTTCTCAGCGCGTCAAATCCACCAGCACGTCATCAAGATTGTCGAAGCTCATGCCCATGCCGTCCGTCATGCCGGTTTCGAGGACCAGCTGACGAATTTCGGCACTTTCATAGGTCATGGTCATCACCAACTCCGTCATGTCGCCAAGCGGAACGAATTCCACCACGTTGTGCGCCTCGGAGGTGTGCTCCAGGTCGACGGGCCGCTCCGTGCTCACGATCCGCGCGCAGGGCAAGATTTCCAGGAATTCGCCAATGAAGCCGAATTCCGTTCCATCCTCTTCGTTCCGCCAGCGATAGGTGTAGGCGCCGCCGGCCCGAAGATCGATCTCGCATACCGGCATGGTCCAGCCCGGTGGTCCGAGCAGCCAGCGCTTGACGAGTTCGGGCTCGGTATAGGCGCGCCAGACCAGTTGTACGGGCGCATCGAACCGGCGCCTGACGACGACCGCGCAATCGCCGGGCGTCTCGACGGTCACAGTGTATCCTGTGGGCATGTCGGGATTCTCCTCAGGCATTGGCCGCGGCTTCGAGGTCCGCGACAACCAGCTTCCTCATCCCAAGCATGGCGTCGGTGACGCGTCTTGCCTTTTCCCGGTCGGGATCCCCCATCAACTCGATCAGGCGTCGCGGCACAATCTGCCAGGACACTCCCCACCGATCCACCAGCCAGCCGCACTGGCTCTCGGCCCCACCGTCGGCGACCAGCGCGTCCCAGTAGCGGTCGACCTCCTGCTGGTCGGCGCACGACACCGATAGCGAAAAGGCCGGAGACAGGCTGTAGTGCGGACCTCCATTGATGATCTGCACCGGCTGGCCGGCAATCTCGCACTCGACCACGAGTGGAGTTGGCCCATCGTCTGGCGTCGCCTCCTTCGGCGAAATCATCCGCGAGCCGGCAAACAGCGACACATAGAACCGGGCCGCAGCCTCCCCTTCGCTCTCGAACCAGAGACAAGGTGTGATCTTGCGCATTTCATCTGTCCTTTCCCGGACTTGCGCCGGTCTTGAGATCTTCGAGAAGGGCGTCGAGCCGTCCGAAATTGGCTTCCCAGACGGCCCTGTAGTGCTCGATCCAGTCATCCGCGGCCAACAGGGGCGCGACCTCCAGACGGCAGGGTCGGCGCTGTGCATCCCGCCCCCGGGAAACCAGCCCGGCCCTCTCGAGCACCTTGATGTGCTTGGAGATGGCCGGTTGACTCATGGCAAAGGGCTCGGCCAGTTCGTTGACCGAGGCTTCGCTGCGGGCCAGCCGCGCGAGAATCGCGCGTCGCGTCGGGTCGGAAAGCGCTGCGAAAACCGCGTCGAGTTGCTGGGATTGCTCCACAATATAACCACTCAGTTCTAAAACTACTTAGTTATATAAATGACATTCGAACCGTCGTCAATACCGGTGGGCCGGACTTGCAGAGCGCGCCGCGAAACGCCAAGCTGAACTTTTGCTCAAGCACCCGGGGCCCGCCTTTTGACCTATCCGCAGATAGTCCTCTTCACCATCATAGCCCTGGTACTGGTCGGCCTGCTCTGGGGGCGCTGGCGATATGACCTTGTGGCCTTCGCCGCGCTGATGGTCGCGGTGATACTGGGCGCGGTTCCCTTCGAACACGCCTTTGACGGTTTCGGCAACGAAGCCACGATCATCGTCGCGCTGGTCCTGGTCATATCCTCCGGTCTGAGCCGTTCCGGAGTGGTGGACCTGATTTCGCGCGCGGTTCTCGACCGGGACCGGTCGCCCGGCGGGCATATCGCCCTGTTCGGCAGCGTTGGCGCGGCGCTATCCGCCTTCATGAACAATGTCGCGACCCTTGCCCTTTTGATGCCTGTCGATGTGCAGGCGGCGCGCAAATCGGGGTGGCCGCCGCGCCGCACCCTGATGCCGCTTTCCTTTGCGACCATTCTGGGCGGGCTTGTCACCCTGATCGGTACGCCACCCAATATCATCGTGGCCGCCTATCGAGGTGAGGCATTGGGCAGGCCGTTTGCCATGTTCGATTTCACGCCGGTCGGCCTTGCAGTCACTCTTGCCGGCCTGGCCTTCATCGTGTTGGGCGGGTGGCGGCTGATCCCCGACGGCACCAAGGACAAGAAGAGCCCTGCCGAGGAACTGCTGGCGATTTCCGACTACGTCTCCGAACTCGTGGTGGCGGAGAAGTCGAAGGCAATCGGACAACCCATGAAGGCGCTCGATGCCATTGCCGAGGAAAACGACTGCGCCCTTTTGGGCCTGGTGCGGCGCGGGAAACGCCTGCCCGGCCGTGCCCGCAACGAAGAGGTCGCCAAGGGCGACCTGATCGTCGTCCAGGGCTCACCGGATGCGCTCAATGCGCTGGCCGGCGCCCTCGGGCTCGAGTTCCAGGGCAAGTCGAACCGCTCGGCGGAACTCACCGCCGCGATGAGTCTGAGCGAGGCGGTGGTCACCCGCGACAGCCGCCTGGTCGGGCGCACCGCGAACGAGGTGCAGATGCTTCGCGCGCACGGCGTGGCCCTTCTCGGCATTTCCCGCCGGGGCAAGGCGCGGCACGAGCGCGTCCGCCGAACGCCCATCGAGGCCGGCGATATTCTCCTGCTGCTCGGCGACGCGGAGGAAACCGCCGACGTCATCAATCGACTGGGGTGCCTGCCGCTCGCCGATGGGGCGCGGGCGGTGACCCGGCACGAGAAGGCGTGGCTGGCGGTTGGGTTGTTCGCCGCGGCCATCGGGTTCGCCGCGATCGGCCTCATCCATCTGCCCATCGCCCTGGGGCTTGTCGTGGTGGGTTACCTGGTGACTGGGGTCCTGCCTGTTCGCGAACTCTATGACAGCATCGAATGGCCGGTCGTGGTCCTGCTCGGATCGATGATACCGCTCGGCCAGGCGCTCGATTCAACCGGCGGCACGGCGTTGATCGCCAACGGCCTTGCCGCCTTGACCGCGGGCGCACCGTCCTGGGTGGCGCTCCTGATCCTGCTGGTCGTCACCATGACCCTTTCCGACGTGCTCAACAACACCGCGACCGCGGTGATTGGCGCACCGGTCGCCATCGACCTCGCGCACGCCCTGAATGCAAGCCCCGACGCCTTCCTCATGGCGGTCGCGGTCGGTGCAAGTTGCGCCTTCCTCACCCCGATCGGGCACAAGAACAACCTCTTGATCCTCGGTCCGGGCGGCTACGCGTTCGGCGATTATTGGCGCATGGGCCTGCCTCTGGAATTCGTCGTCGTCGCTGTTGCGCTGCCGGCCATTCTTGTGGTGTGGCCGCTCTGACCCCGGCAACTGCGACGATTTGAAGCCCCAAACCCGGTGCGGACGGGTCTATGGTCCGCCCCGCAAACCTTGCCTGTCCAATTCGTGATTGTCCGTCTCATGCCTTCATCAAGCTTCTTCCCGGCCAATGGCGCGCTGCTCACCCGCCGATCCGTGCTGCTCGGTGCCGCGATACTCGGCGTCGGCGCCCTCGCAGCCTGCGGCAATGAGGCCTCAAGGCCCTTCAACAATACCGATGTCACGGGGGCCGTGCCCGATTTCGCTTTCCAGATGACGCGGGTCGATGACGGTGCCGAGGTAACCGCCTCCGACTACCTGGGAAAGGTCACCCTGCTCTATTTCGGCTATACTTTCTGCCCTGACATTTGCCCCACCACGCTCGCCAATGTGGCCGAGATCCTCGGCAAGCTGGGCAAGGATGCGACGAATGTGCGGTTCCTCTTCGTCACCGTCGATCCGAATCGCGACACACCGGAAGTCCTCAAGGCATATGTCGATGCCTTCGGCGACCAGGTCGACGGGCTGCGCGGCACACCGGACCAGCTCACCGAGCTGGCGCGCCGCTATCGGGTCTCCTACTCGGTCACCCCGAAGGGCGACGGTTTCGACGTCACCCATTCCTCGGCGATCTATGTGTTCGACAAGAAGGGCAAGGCACGGCTTCTGGTGTCGTCGCTGGGCACCGCAAAGCCAGAGATCGATGGTACCGTGGACGATCTCAGGCGCCTCGCCGGCGCCTGATCCGCGTCCTTGGGGTCACGTTTTCTTCAGTTGCCCGCCGGACCTTTCACGGGAAATTCGGCCGTCAGGCTGCTGCCGTCGCCGAAGGTCAGCGTGAACGGCACCTTGGCGCCGATCTTCATCGCTTCGGTCGGGGCCATGCACATGACGTGATAACCGGCAGGCGCGAAGCTCAGCGTGCCATGCGCGGGCACGTCGACCGACTTGACCATCACCATCTTGTCAGTACCGTTTTCCCGCACGCTCTGGTGCAGCATGGCCGAGCCGCAGGCGGGTGAACTCGCCCCGGTCAGGATTGCCGCGCTGTCGCTGTCGTTTGAGAGGGTGAAGTAACCCGCGGCCGGGCGGGACGGCACGATCATGCGGACCCATGCGTCGGAGATGCTGATGCCGGCCGGTTCGGCAGCGATGGCCCCGCCGCCCGCAAGGCTTGCCACCAGGAGGCTAGCGGCCAGTCCAGGCGCTTGAAGAAATGACATGTTCATGGTCCGCATTGTCGTCTTGTTCCTTGAGCTGGGATTCATCGAAACGGCGCATATTGTCGAGGACCACGAGCAGGGCGATGACGCTCATCATCGCCGCCGGAATCCAGATGATAAGGCCACCATATTGCTGGTCGTCATATGGCCCGATCGAGGGGTAGATGCGGCCGCACCACGAATAGAAGGCGTACAGATCGCGCCCCGCGAAGGTGATGATGGCGCCAAGGGCGATCTGCGGCATCATCACGCCAACCGCCACCATCGCCCGCGTGGCAAAACTCGCCCGGGCCAGCGGCCGACCGCGCGGATCGAGCACCATCGCCCAGAACAGCAGGCCATCCACCACCATCGACCAGTTCATCACATTGTAGAGAACCGGATCGAGCATGGCGCGGAAGTGAATGGCCGGAACCAGCCACAACGCCACCAGGCCGACAAACAGAAGCGCGGCAATGAATGGCTGCTGGATCACCGCCATCACCACGCGAACAGGCCTTGCGCGGGCAATCGAAAGAATCGGCTGTGGCAGGCCCTTCGCCAGCACCGGCCCCGGACAGCTCAGCGCGACAAGGAACGGCCCCAGATGATGCATGACGATGTGCTGGATACGGTTGATGAAGAACATGTGCTCGGCAAGGTACTCGAACCGTGTCTGCAGCACGGTGTAGAGCGCCCCGACCCCGATCAGGAACACGGCCTGCCGCCAGAATGCGGGTCTCTCGCCGGCCGGCATGCGCAACAGACCGCGCCCGTACCAGTAGAGGCTGAGGGTCGCTGCACCGAACCAAAGCGGCGAGAACTCCCATGGCGCCCAGACCGGAAGGCCAGCGGCATGGAATCGGTCGCCCCACCAGACCAGCACGCCAAGCAGGGCAAGACCGGCATAGGCAAGCGCATCCCGGCGCCCACTGCCAGGGGCAGACGCGGCAAGCTCATCGGGAAATATTCGAACGGACGACAAGAAACTGACCCTTTCGGGCCGGATGGGGACACCGGCCCTCAGACATTGACCGCGGCCGACGAACAATCCGGCCGGACGCGCGCAAATGCATACGCCCTGAAGGCCGATCCGGCCAGCGCGCGTATGGTCGCGGCGGCGCTAGCCGTTGCTCCCGGAGCCGCCCTCGGACTGGCCGCCGCCACCGAAGAGCCCGCCCCAGAAGCCTGACCAGGTGTTGGAGATCGCCTCGCCGCGCGCCTTGGCCTCTGCTTCGGCCTGCGCCTTGGCCGCGGCGGCCTCGGCCGCCTTCTGTTTTGCCGCCGCCTCGTCGGCGAGTGCGACCTTGACGGCGGAGTCGTCGGCTGCCTGCTTGGCATTCAATGCCGCCACGAGCGACGAATCGTAGCTCAGGTTCGGGCAGGGCGCGGTCGCGTCGAGCGGCTTGCCGTCCGGCGTGGCGGCATCGAACACATACTTGCGGTCGCAGACGTCCCATGTGGCCGGCTTGCGGGTGATTTCGAAGATATCGTAACCGGTCTTGAGGTTCCGCCAGAAATCCATGTTCGGATTGGACTGGTGACGCGCGATGTTCTCGGGCGTCATGCGGAACGGATAGATCTCGAGCGAGAAGCTGTTGTTGCCACCCGCAAGGGATTCGCGGGCCAGGGCATAGATCTCCGCGATCTCCTCGTCGGTCATCGCATAGCAGCCGCGCGACGAGCAATCGCCATGCACCATCAGGTTCGAGCCGGTCCGTCCATAGGCCCGGTCGAACTTGTTCGGAAAGCCGGTGTTGAAGGCAAGGTAATAATTCGATTTCGGATTCATCAGTCCGCGACTGATCGAATAGAACCCTTCCGGAGACTGGCGGTCGCCTTCCTTGATCTTGGGTCCTAGATCGCCGGACCAGGCGCAAATCTTGTAGCTGTTGAAGAGCTTGTAGGTGCCCGCCGACGTCTGCTTCCAGACCTCAAGCTGCGATTCTTCCTTGAAGATCCGCACCAGCATCGGCGCGCCGGGCGACGATTGCATCCCGCTCAGCCTGGCCTTGACGCTGCCGGAAAGGGGAACCTGCGCGCGCTGGTCGAAGCCCAGATCGTTACAGGCCGCGACCGCACCGATCAGCAGCAGCAACACGCCCAGTCGCGCAAGCCTTGCAAACATCTTTCAGCTATCCGTTCTTGTCCCCGGACACCCTAACGCGGTCATGGTTAAACTGCGGTAACGAGGCCCGCCTTGCGACCCCCCCGCGGCAAGCCGATCCACCGCGTCAGCGCCCGGCCGTCTCCAGCGCAGTGCCCATTGCAAGGAACTTCTCGCGCCGGTGTTCGCGGACTTCGAGCCGCGTCATCGACCCCGGAAAAGCCTTGAGGAAGCCCTCGATTTCCGCCGCCGTCGATTTCATCACCTCTTCGGCATGGCGATGTGCGCCGCCGACGGGTTCGGTGATGATGCCGTCGATCACGCCGAAAGCCAACAGGTCCTGTGCGGTGATTTTCATGTTGGTCGCCGCCTCCTGCGCCTTGGCCGCATCGCGCCACAGGATCGACGCCGAGGCCTCGGGAGACGCCACCGCATAGATCGAGTGTTCCAGCATCAGCACCCTGTTGCAGGTGGCAATCGCGATCGCCCCGCCCGAGCCGCCCTCGCCGATAACGATGGAGATATTGGGCACCCCGATTTCAAGGCATTTTTCCGTGGAGCGCGCTATGGCTTCGGCCTGCCCGCGCTCCTCCGCCCCGATTCCGGGATAGGCGCCGGACGTGTCGATGAACGAGAGCACAGGCAGATTGAACCGGTCCGCAAGTTCCATGATGCGCACCGCCTTGCGGTAGCCTTCGGGACGCGCCATGCCGAAATTGTGCCGGAGGCGGGTTTCGGTGTCCGACCCCTTTTCCTGTCCCAGTATGGCGACCGCCTGTCCGTTGAAGCGCGCGAAGCCGGCCTGGATGGCGGCATCTTCGGCAAATTTCCGGTCGCCGGCCAGAGGAGTGAATTCGGTGAAAAGCTGCTTCACGTAGTCGGAGAAATGCGGACGCTGCGGATGCCTTGCAACCTGCGTCTTCTGCCAGGGGGTTAGGCGCTTGTAGATGTCGCGCAGGGCTTCTTCGGCGCGCTGCTGAAGCCGCGTCACTTCCTCGTCGATCGACACGGCCTGATCGGTCGTGGCAAGCGATTTCAACTCCTGGATCTTGCCCTGAAGCTCGGCAACCGGCTTTTCGAAATCGAGATAAGTCTGCATCCCACCTGCCCGCGACGTTTCAACTCAGCACAAATGACAACGGGTAGCCCACGCGTACCGCCGCCTCAGCAGCCGGCCCCCAGCGTTTGTGCCCCACGCATACTGCCCCCGCAGCAAAAGGTCAAAACCGAAGGCCCATTGCTCAGCCAAAGTGGCGGGAACGTGGCGGCGAAGCCCGGGCCTGTCAAGTTGCTTCATCTTCGTTGAGGGGATGGGCATCCTCCACCATCTGCCGCAGGCGCTCGTCGAGCACATGGGTGTAGATCTGGGTGGTCGAGATATCGGCATGGCCGAGCAGGGTCTGCACCACCCGCAAATCCGCCCCGCGCTGCAACAGGTGGCTCGCAAAGGCATGACGCAACACATGCGGCGACACGCGGGCCGCGCCGATCCCCGCGCGCGCGGCAAGGCCCTTGAGTTCGCGCGCGAATACCTGCCGGCTCAAATGGCCATCTGCGCCATCCGCGGGAAACAGGAATGCCGATGGTGGCGCCGAGGCGAGCCATGCTTGCAAGGCGGTGCGCGACGCCCCGTTCAGCGGCACCACCCGCTCGCGCCCCCCCTTCCCGCTGATCGTGAGGTAATTCGCCTCGCGCATGACCGCCGCGCGCCTCAGCGATACCAGTTCGCCCACCCGCATGCCCGTTGCGTAGAGCAGTTCGAGCAGGGTCTGCAGCCGCAAGGCCAGTCGCCGTGCATCCCCTTCGCTCAGCTCCACCATGCGCTGGGCTTCACGAAGCAGGCGATCGACCTCCTCGACCGACAGGACCTTGGGCAGGGCCCGGGGCGATTTCGGCGACGCCACGATCCGCGTTGGGTCGTCCTTGCGGATGCCCTCGGCGGCAAGAAAGCGATGAAACTGGCGGATCGCGCTCAACCGTCTTGCAACCGACGACGGCGCAAGTCCATCGGCGGCAAGCCGTTCCAGATAGGCGTTGACCACGGCCCTGTCAGCTACCGCCACGCCCCCCTTCGACGCCGCGAACGCCACGTAGTCGCCCAGGTCCCGGCCATACGCCTCCAGCGTGTTCCTGGCCGCGCCGCGCTCGGCGCTCATCATCTCGAGGAATGCGCCGACCAGTTCGCCGTCGGCGCCGTGCACCTCAGCCACCGAGCAGGTCCTTGACCGGAACGCGCACCGTGATGTCCTTCTGGCCCGGGTCGACGAACACGGAGAGCGCCACCATTCCGGCAAAGACCAGGCCGGCAAGGAAGACGACAACAACGAGGAATCGGATCAGTGAAGGCATGTGTGCGAGTGGCTCGAACTGGTTGTGCCCCTCGTTGTCTCCCATTTGCGCCAACCGATCAAGTTTGGCGGCAGCTCAGCGCGCTCCTTGACAAGCGCCACGCCGACCGCTTCAAGGCATGATGCTCGGACAATGGGGAACTCAGCTTGTGCAGCGCGCGCAGACCGACGCTTCAAAGGCCATCGCCCAACACGTCACGGAGCGGCTGTCCGGCCGCCCCATAGTGCTGATCGGAATGATGGGCGCGGGCAAGACGACCGTCGGTCGTCGGGTCGCAGCGCGCCTGGGCCTGAATTTCGTCGACAGCGACGCCGAGATCGAGCGCGCCGCCAACATGACCATCCCCGAGATCTTCGAGACCCATGGGGAAGAGGATTTCCGCACCGGCGAGGCCCGCGTGATTGCGCGCCTGCTCAAGGATGGGCAGTCCGTGATCGGCACCGGTGGCGGCGCGTTCATCAATCCCGACACGCGGGCGCTGATCGCGGAGAATGCGATCTCCGTGTGGCTCAAGGCCGATCTCGACCTTCTTTTTGAACGGGTCTCGCGCCGTTCCAACCGGCCGCTGCTGAAAACGTCCGACCCCAAGAAGACACTCAAGGAATTGATTGACCGGCGCTATCCGGTCTATGCGCTCGCCGATATCACGGTCGTGTCGCGTGACGAGCCGCACGACCTGATTGCCGCGGATGTCATCGCCGCGGTGGATGCTTTTCTCTCCCCGGACGCCGCAAAGGACGATACCGCAGATGCCCGCTAGCGACCCCACGAGCGTATCCGTCGATCTTGGAGAGCGCAGCTACGACATCGTCATCGGGCACGCTCTGCTCGACACGGCCGGAGAAAGCCTGGCGCGCCTTTTCCCGGGCCGCCGCTTCGGCATTGTCACCGATACCGAGGTCGCAAGGGCCCAGCTGCCACGCCTTGCCGCTGCGCTCGATGCGCAGGGGCTCGCCTATCAGGTTGTCACGGTCCCCAATGGCGAGGCCTCCAAGTCGTTCGCCCGGCTGGAGGAAGTCGTCGACGGACTGCTCGCCGCCCGCCTGGAGCGCAGTGATCTGGTGCTGGCGCTCGGCGGAGGCGTGATCGGGGATCTCGCCGGCTTTGCAGCCGCCATTACCCGGCGCGGCATGGATTTCGTCCAGATCCCCACATCTCTGCTGGCCCAGGTCGACAGCTCGGTTGGCGGCAAGACCGGCATCAACACCCCCCGCGGCAAGAATCTCGTCGGCGCGTTCTTCCAGCCAAGGCTGGTGCTGGCCGATCTCGACACCCTCGACACCCTGCCCGAGCGCCAGTTTCGCGCAGGCTACGCGGAAGTCGTCAAATACGGCCTGATCGACGACGAGGGCTTCTATTTCTGGCTTGAAGAAAACCGGCCCGGGATCTTTGCCGGCGGACCGGCCCGCGCCGAGGCGATTGCCCGCTCGTGCCGCGCCAAGGCCCGCGTCGTCGCCGCCGACGAGCGCGAATCCGGCGCGCGCGCCCTGCTCAACCTTGGTCACACTTTCGGGCACGCGCTGGAGGCCGCAACCGGGTATTCGGACCGCCTTCTGCATGGCGAGGGCGTCGCCATCGGCATGATACTGGCGCACGGTTTCTCCGCACGTCTGGGACTGGCGCCTTCCCAGGACACATCCCGGATCGCCGGCCATTTGCAATCCGCCGGCCTGCCCACCACATTGTCCGACATTCCAGGCGACCTTCCGCCAACCGACAGGCTGATGGAACTGATCGCGCAGGACAAGAAAGTGACGCGGGGCAAACTTACCTTCATCCTCACCCGGGGAATCGGCAAGGCCTTCGTCGAACGCGATGTCGATCCGGCTGCCGTCGCCGCATTCATAGAGGAGGAACGCACGAAGTGACGACCACGATCTGGGCGACCTTTGGCGGCATCGCCATTCTCCTGTTCATCAGCGCGTTCTTTTCGGGCTCCGAAACCGCCCTCACCGCCGCATCGCGCGCCCGCATCCACCAGATGGCGCGCAACGGCTCGGCGCGCGCCTCGATCGTGGAACGGCTGATCGAGAACAAGGAGCGACTGATCGGCGCCCTGCTTGTGGGCAACAACCTCGTCAACATTCTCGCCTCTTCATTGGCGACCAGTGTGCTGATCACGGTTTTCGGTCAGTCCGGCGTGGTCTATGCGACCCTTGCAATGACGCTTGCCGTGGTCATCTTCGGCGAAGTGCTGCCCAAGACCTGGGCGATCAACCAGCCCGACGAATTCGCCCTGGGTGTGGGTCCGGTGCTGCGCCCGGTCGTGATCGTGCTGGCGCCGATCACGGCCACGGTCCAGGTGCTGGTGCGCGCGCTCCTGCGCCTGATCGGTGTCAAGACCGACGAAAACCGTTCCGGCATTACCGGACACGAGGAAATCCGGGGCACCGTCGATCTGCTGCACCGTGAAGGCGAGGTGATGAAGGGCGACCGCGACATGCTGGGTGGCATTCTCGACCTGCGCGACCTCGAAGTCTCGGACGTTATGGTTCACCGCACCCGCATGCTCACGCTCGACATGGACATGGCGCCTTCCGAACTGGTGTCCGCGATCCTGGAGAGCCCCTACACCCGCATTCCGCTCTACTCCGGGGAGCCCGACAATATCGTTGGGGTCATCCACGCCAAGGATCTGCTGCGCGCCCTCACCAAGGTCGGCGGCGATGCCGAAAAGATCAGGGTGCAGCGCATTGCCGCCAAGCCCTGGTTCGTCCCCGATACGACCTCGGTACAATCCCAGCTCAACGCCTTTCTCAAGGCGAAGTCGCATTTTGCGCTGGTCGTGGACGAATATGGCGAGGTGCAGGGCCTGATCACGCTCGAGGATATTCTCGAGGAAATCGTGGGCGATATTGCCGACGAGCACGACGAAGTCATGCAGGGCGCTTCAAAACAGGTCGATGGCTCCTATATCATAGACGGATCCTGCCCGATCAGGGATCTCAACAGGACGCTGGACTGGCATTTGCCCGACGACGAGGCGACCACCATTGCCGGCCTCGTCATCCATGAAGCAAAGACCATTCCGGCAGAGGGACAGCAATTCACCTTCCACGGTTTCCGTTTCAAGGTGCTGCGCAAGTCCAACAACCGGCTGACCCAGTTGCGCATCACTCCACTTTGAGAGTGTCGACCGGCCCGGACGGCGGAACCACCTCGATGGCGAGGGCGTGAACGCCACCCTTGATCTCCGCGTCGAGTGCGTCCATGACAGCGCGGTGTTGCGCGACGCGGCCGAGACCGGCAAACTTGCGGGTCGCGATTCTGACACGAAAATGGGTTTCACCCCCTTCGCGCCAGCCCGAATGCCCGCGGTGTCGCTCCGATTCGTCGAGCACTTCGAGATAGTCAGGCACAAACTGTTCGGTGAGCTTGGCGATCATGGTGTCGCGGAGTGACATGATGGTTTACCTTTCGCGGTCTGGGTCCAAAGCCGTTCTGCCGGCACCGGACCCGGGTTCGTTGATGGACTAGATAGAGGCAATGAAGCTCAATTCCAATCTCTTCGACCGGATTCGCATCAAGCCTCGTCACGCCGCCGAGCCCAAGAGCGATATCCCGACCTGTTCCTGGGACGGCTGCGACCAGCCGGGCACCTACCGCGCGCCGATCGGCCACCGTTCGACGGCGCAATACAGGAGCTTTTGCCTGGAGCATGTGCGCGCCTACAATCAGTCCTTCGACTATTTCGCCGGCATGAAGGGCGACGAAGTCGAAGACCACATCCTGCGCGCCGCGGCAACCGGCGAACGCCCGACCTGGCGCGTGGGGACGAACGGAAACGGCCGCGGCGCCCATTCCACCGGACGCCGCGACAACGGCCCGCGGCAAGGACCTGAATTTTCCGGACGGCGCTTCTCGGACCCGCTCAACATCTTTGCGCGCACGGCCCGCTTCCAGGGCAAGCAGAATGCCAAGGCGCGGGAGCGCCGCGTGCTGGAGCCCGACCGCCGGGCATTCGAGACCCTTGGGCTGGACGGCTACCATCCCGCGGACGAAATCAAGAAGGCGTACAAGGCCCTGGTCAAGAAGCACCATCCGGACGCCAATGGCGGAGACCGCGCGTCCGAGGATCGGCTACGCGCCATCATTGCCGCTTATTCGCACCTCAAGGCAAAAGGCTATATCTGAGATTGCCGGCCCGATGACGCCATCCCCGGTTTTGCGACGCCGCGCCGCGTCCGACCCGTCTAGGCCGCCAGCACTCTAGCTGCTATAGAGCGCTGCAAAGAATGACCGTTTCAATACCGAAAGGCCCTCCGACAGGGACCCCGCGATGACCGATACTACCGAGCTGCCCAACAAGAATATCAACGTGCGCGAGACGTTCGGAATCGACTCCGACATGGTCGTGAAGGGCTATGCCGAGCGCTCCGAGCACGTGCCAGATCTCGACCCGGACTACCTGTTCGACCGCAATACGACACTTGCCATTCTCGCAGGGTTTGCCTTCAACCGCCGCGTGATGGTTCAGGGCTATCACGGCACCGGCAAGTCCACCCATATCGAGCAGGTCGCGGCGCGGCTCAACTGGCCGCTCGTCCGCGTCAATCTCGACAGCCATGTCTCCCGCATCGATCTCGTGGGCAAGGACGCCATCGTGCTCAAGGATGGCAAGCAGATCACCGAATTCCGCGACGGCATCCTGCCATGGGCGGTGCAGAACAACATCGCGCTGGTGTTCGACGAATACGACGCGGGCCGCCCGGACGTGATGTTCGTGATCCAGCGCGTGCTCGAGGTGTCCGGTCACCTTACCCTTCTCGATCAGAACCGCGTGATCCGCCCGCACCCCGCCTTCCGCCTGTTCGCCACCACCAACACGATTGGGCTTGGCGATACGTCCGGGCTCTATCATGGCACCCAGCAGATCAACCAGGGCCAGATGGACCGCTGGTCCATCGTGGTGACGCTGAACTACCTGCCGCACGACAAGGAAGTGGGCATTGTGCTCGCCAAGGCAAAGCCCTTCCAGACCGAGGAAGGTCGCAAGACCGTTTCCAACATGGTGCGTCTTGCCGACCTGACCCGTTCCGCTTTCATCAACGGCGACCTGTCGACCGTGATGAGCCCCAGAACGGTGATCACCTGGGCTGAGAATACCCAGATTTTCGGCGACCTCGGCTTTGCATTCCGTCTCACGTTCCTGAACAAGTGCGACGAACTGGAGCGCCCGGTCGTGGCCGAATTCTATCAGCGCGTATTCGGCGCGGACCTGCCCGAATCGGCGGCAAACCTGGCGATCAGCGCCTGAAAACCAACCGCCCCCACGGCCGGCCAGCCGACCCGCGGGGGCCAACACCAGCAATCCGGCCCGTCCGGCGCAATCTGTCGCGCGGGCGCCAAGCGTTAGGCCAATGGCGAACCCACCGCGTGTAAAGACCAACAAGCCCGATACGACCCAGGTCTTCAAGTCCGCCGTGGGCGCGACCGTGCGCGCCATTTCCGGCAATGCAGGCCTTGAGGTGACCTTCACCTCCGATCGTCCGATCCTGACGGCGGACAAGGCGCGCCTCGCCAATCTCCCGCGCCTGCCGTCGGCGCGCGATATCGCCATCGCCCGCGGCCAGGGCGATGCGATGGCCATGCGGCTCGCCAGCCACGATCCCGACACGCATCGCCGCCGCGCCCCGGCGGATCCGGAAGCTCGCGCCGCGTTCGACGCACTTGAGCAGGCGCGGGTCGAATCGCTTGGCTGCCGGCGGATGCCCGGCATGCGCGCCAATATCTCGGAAATGCTCGAGGATCGGCTGCTGCGCGCCAATCTCGGTCATGTCACCGAGCGTGGCGACGCGCCGCTGGCCGAAGCGCTTGGCCTGATGCTGCGCAACAGGATGGCGGGCATGGATGTCCCCTCCAGCGGCAAGGCGGTCGTGGACCTGTGGCGCGAAGAGATCGAGGACAAGGCCGGCGGTTCCCTCGATGAGCTCATCGACCTGTTCGAGGACCAGGACGGTTTTTCGCGGGCCGCGCGCCGCCTTCTGCACGATCTCGATCTGATCACCGATGCCGAACTCGAACAGGGCGAGGACAGCGAGAACGAAGAGGGCGACGACCAGCACCCCAACCCCGCGCAGAACGAGGAGCAGGATGCCTCGGACGGCGAGGGCGAAGGCGAGGAGCAGGACGCCGAACGCGACGAGACCCCCGGGGACAGCGAGGAGACCGGCGAGGTCGAGGGTGTCGAGAGCGAGATGGCCGAGAGCGAGGAAGAGGGCACCACCGATGCCGGTGAGGAGAGCCCCAATCCGCCTCCGCAAGGCTCCGGCGAGGACCGCCTGAGCAACGAATTCGCCTACAGGGTCTTCACTACCCGCTACGACGAGATCGTGCGCGCGCCCGAACTCTGCCCGCCCGAGGAACTCGAACAGCTCCGCGCCCTGCTCGACAAGCAGCTCGAGAACCTGGCCGGTGCCGTGGCCCGTCTCGCCAACAAGCTGCAAAGACGGCTGATGGCGCAGCAGAACCGCTCCTGGTCCTTCGACCTCGATGAAGGCCTGCTCGATACCGCAAGGCTGACCCGCGTGGTCACCGATCCATTGCAGCCGCTCTCGTTCAAGGTGGAGAACGAAGCTGACTTCCGCGATACCGCGGTTACCCTGCTGATCGACAATTCAGGGTCCATGCGCGGGCGCCCGATCACCATTGCCGCGATTTGCGGCGACATCCTCGCCCGTACGCTGGAACGCTGCGGGGTGAAGGTGGAAATCCTTGGCTTTACCACGCGGGCCTGGAAGGGCGGCAAGTCGCGCGAGGCCTGGCTGGAGGCCGGCCGTCCGGCCAATCCGGGCCGCGTCAACGACATCCGCCACATCATCTACAAGGCCGCCGACGAGCCCTGGCGGCACGCGCGGCGGAACCTGGGGTTGATGATGCGCGAGGGCCTCCTCAAGGAAAACATCGACGGCGAGGCGCTGCAATGGGCGCAGAAGCGCCTGATGGGCCGCCCCGAAAACCGCCGCATACTCATGGTCATCTCCGACGGCGCGCCGGTCGACGACAGCACGCAATCGGTCAATCCGGGCAATTATCTGGAGAGCCACTTGCGCCAGGTCATCGAGGAAATCGAGACACGCTCGCCCATCCAGCTGATCGCCATCGGCATCGGGCACGATGTCACGCGGTATTACCGGCGCGCGGTCACGCTTCTGGATGCCGAGGAGCTTGCCGGCGCGATCACCGACAACCTGGCCTCGCTCTTCGATGAGGAGCCACCGCGCCAGGCACGGCGGCAAAGGATCGGATGAGCGGCCGGATCGGCCCTGCCCTTGCGATCGCCGGCGCCCTTCTTGCCGGCACCTCGGTCCATGCCGCCGAAATCGCGGTAGACGCCTCACGGATCGAGACATTCGCCGGCCGGCCGCCAGGTGAGAGGGTCGGCGAATTGATCTGGCGTGGGGGCCTGCATCTCACCAGTCCAGACAGCCGGTTCGGCGGCCTTTCCGGCATCACCTTCACGAGTGCCGGCAACAGGCTGGCCATGGTGTCGGACCGGGGTAACTTCGTTTCCGGCCGGCTGGTCTATGACAAGGCCGGCCAGCCGATCGACTTCACCGACATGACCATCGCGCCGATCGAGAATTCAGGCGGCAAGGAACTGCCAAGCGCCTTCTCGCGCGATGCCGAGGCCATCGAAACGGTCAACCGGGACGGTCGGCCTGCTGCCGTGCGCGTCGGGTTCGAGAATCTCACGCGGGTAGCCGACTTCGACCTTGCCGATGCCAGGCCGACCGGGCCGGCGCGGCCGGTGACCATTCCGCGCGAGCTGTCGGCGATCCGCACGAACCAGTCCCTTGAAGCGGTCTGCATCGCTCCGCCCGCTTCCCCGATCGCCGGTTCCACCCTGTTGATCACCGAGAGTGCCGCGGCGAGCGATGGAGCGCATGCGGCCTGGCTGCTGGGACGCAACGACAAGGGCCCCCTGAGCCTGAGCGACATGGCAGGCTCCAACCCCACCGACTGCGCCTTCCTGCCCAATGGCGACCTCCTGGTGCTCGAGCGCGGCATATCCCTGTTCTCCTTCACCATGCACTTGCGTCTCATCCCGGCCGGCGAGGTTCGGCCCTCCAACACGATGACCGGCCGCGTCATCCTTTCGGGATCCGGGTCGGACATCGACAACATGGAAGGGGTCGCGGTGCATCAAGGACCAGATGGAGAGACCCGAATCCTCCTGGTCTCGGACGACAACTTCAATGACTGGGAACGTACGCTCCTGCTCGAATTCGCACTTCCCGGCTAGGCAGACCTGGACGTCGCCGGCAACTGGACGAGTTGGATCAGATTACCGCATGTGTCGTCCAGCACCGCCGTCTTGTAGCCACCGTGCTCAACGACCGGCTGAGTGAACTCCACTCCCAGCTCCCGCAGTCGCTTCGCCTCGGCCTCAAGATCATCGACTGCGAAGGATGCTAGCGGAATGCCGTCCTCAACCAATGCAGCACGGTAAGGGCCGACGGCCGGATGGCCCGCGGGTTCCAGGAGCAGCTCAACCTCACCATCTGCGCCGCTTTCGGAAACAGTCAACCAGCGGGCCTCGCCCATCGGAATGTCATGCTTCTTGGTGAAACCAAGCATATTCGTATAAAAATCAATGGCTTTGGACTGATCGTCAACGAATACGCTCATTACGTGCAATCTCATTTCCCGCCCTTTCCATGTGTGCATTCCACCCCAACTCTGCCTATCGCCTGATGAATTGGCGCTTCATCCAGAGTGTGGAGTTTGGTACGTCCCTTCCATCTGGTCGTGACGATGCCGGCGTCCTGCAGAACCTGGAGGTGACGCGAGATAGCCTGCCGTGTCAGCGGCCCAACGCCCTCGGCAACCGACGCCACGCACAACTCGAACAGAGACTGACCGGAGCGCCGCTTGAGCGTATTGATAATACGTCTTCGCGTCGGATCAGCCAGCGCCCTCAATACGCGATCGAGTTGATCATCCTCCATCGCGTCAATATGCAACGACAATGTTGCATGTCAAGCCAGACCCTGCGACGAGCGGCTTTGAACTCCACGGTCAGGCGAGAGCGGGCCTTGTGACGCGGTCTGCGATGACCGTGCGCAAAACGCGGTAGGGGGCCAGCAGCGTCAGCGCGACGACCGTCTTGACGATGAAGTCGCCCGACGCCAGCGAGAGCCATAGCGGCAGGTCATGGCCGAAGCCGAGATAGGGCGCCAGCATCATCAGCGACCCGTCCGATCTCCCGAAGGCGCCGTCGAGGCCCGAGAACGGGGCGGCAAAGGCGATCGAGAAGAAGATAACCGTATCGAGCACCGACCCGGACATCGACGAGATGAAGGGCGCGCGCCACCATTTGGGCGAGCGGCGCAGCCGGTCGAAGATCGAGATGTCGAGCAATTGCGCGACGAGGAACGCCGAACCCGAGGCGATTGCAATGCGCGGCGTGGCGAGAAAAACCGACCAGCCCACCGCGATCACGAACCCGACCAGGACCACGAGCCGCGCCACCCTGGCGCCGAAATAACGATTGGTCAGGTCGTTGACGAGAAAGGCGACGGGGTAGGTGAACGCGCCCCAGGTCAACAGATTGGCGAGATCGATGCCGAACACATGCGCGGCGACCGGAAACTGTACGAAGTAATTGGAGGCGGCAACCACCACGGCCATTGCGGCGACGGCAAGAAAGAAGCGAGCGAGCACGATCATGCACCTCTTCATGTTGGCCGCAATTCCGGCATCTGACCGGCGCGGCTCGGGTATCGCCCTCTCAGTCGGGTCGGGAGCGGCCCCGCTCGGGTGAGGGCGGAATCCCTGAAAAGACAGGCTCCCGTCAAAACGAAAGCGGCGCGGCATCAGAATCCGATGCCGCGCCGAAATTTGCCGGACCGTTGTTTCGGACCGTGGATTACGAGGCCAGTGCGGCCCGCAGTTCCTGCTTCAGACCCAGCGCCCTGACCGAGAGATCGGCGTCATTGGCCTTGAGCAGGAATGCATCGAGGCCACCGCGATGCTCGACCGTCCGCAGCGCCTGCGCCGAGATCCTGAGCTTGACCGAACGGCCAAGTGCATCGGAGAGCAGCGTCACATTGCACAGGTTCGGAAGGAACCTGCGGCGGGTACGATTGAGGGCGTGGCTCACATTGTTGCCGGTCATCACGCCTTTGCCGGTGAGTTCACAGCGCCGTGCCATTTTTCTTGTCCTGTCGCAATACGCGGCATGTGCGGGAGAATCCCCGCTGCCATGCCCGGGCTTGTCGAAAAAGTCGTGCCTAAATAGAGAACAGCGCCCGTCACGTCAAGCGCCACGCGCGCGCCACGCCCAGTCTTGCCACCGTCGGCGCTTCAAGGCAACTTGAAGCCCGTCCCGATTCGGCCACGCCATGACGCGCGGGAGGAGATCTTGAGCCACGGCAAAGGTGCAGCGAGCCCCCTGGGCACGGGGCAATCCGGCCTTTTTGTCGCCGCCCTCGCCTGCGGGCTGGCGCTCCTGCCCGGTCACGCGGCGGCGGCACCGGTCTCGGCTGTGGCAAAATACGCCATCACCATGTCCGGGGTAAATGTCGCCACCGCGGTCATATCGCTCAAGGACGACGGGTCAAGGTATAGTCTTGATATCAGCGCCAAGGTTGCCGGTCTTGCGCAACTGGTGGCCAGCGGCACCGCGCAGGTCGATTCTACCGGGACATCCGGACGTAACGGGCTCGAGGCCAACAATTTCGATCTCAAGACCGTGGCCAGCGGCGACACTTTCACCACCACAATTCAGTACCGCGGTGGCGACGTCACCGCTTTCATCGTGGACCCGCCGGTCACCAACAACATCGACCGGGTGCCCATCGAGCGCAAGCAGCTCGTCCAGGTCAACGACCCCATCGCCCCATTCGTCCTGAAGGGCCGAGCCCTCGACAAATCTCTGTGCAATCGCAACCTGCGCATCTTCAGCGGCGTCGAGAGATTCGACATCGACCTGACGTTTGCGTCCATGCAGACGGCCACGTCCCTGCGGACCGGGTACCAGGGGCCGGTGGTGCTGTGCAGCATGCGCTACAAGCCCATTTCGGGGCACTACACCACCTCCGACGTCACCAATTATCTCGCGGATTCCGACCGCATCCTGATCTGGTACGCGCCGCTTGGAACAACGGGCACCTTCATCCCATACCGGGTTCTGATCGGCACCACGGTGGGCGACCTGTCCATGGTGCTCACCGACCTGCAGCAGGACGACGGCAACCTCGCCACCAAATAGCTGCGGCATTTGCCGCCTGCTTCCCGCCCGCCCCGCCGCGGCGGTGTTCTTGCCGCGCCCGTCACGGCCGGAGCTTGCCCGATTCACCTTGTCCCGTTTTGGCACAGTCAAAACTTCTTTGGTGAACGCCGGTGCGGCGTACCGGGCCTGAGCGGCGCGCGAACCTTAACCAGACAAGAAAAAAAGTCCGCCTCGACGAAACGCTTCATAAGGAAACGCGATGTTTTGGTCACAAAAATCAGTAATTTAACGTCTCATGAACCATTCTGAACGGCAAAACGCGATTGGGCGCCCGCTTCGCCCCGTTTTTGGCATCGTTTGCGGTGTTGTGGCCCTGGGGCACACAATATGCAGTAGTGAACAAAGCCGGACTCGGTCGATGCTGCCGATTCGGTCTGATTATGTTCCGGTTTCGTACTGGTCCTTAACGCGGGCGCCGAGAATGCCTATGTGAATGTCTCATAACGGCACGCTCCTTGAGTCTCGCTTCCAGGGTTCTTCATGCATTCAGCTCCCATAGCCAGGTCGGCGCTCAAGGCGATCCTGGGCCCAACCAATACCGGCAAGACGCACTACGCCATCGAGCGCATGCTGGCCCACCGCACCGGCATGATCGGGCTGCCCCTGCGACTTCTCGCCCGCGAAGTCTACAACCGTGCCGTGGCCCAGGTTGGCGCGGGATCGGTCGCGCTTGTGACCGGCGAAGAGCGCATCGTGCCCAATGGTGCCCGCTACTGGATTGCAACCGTGGAGGCCATGCCGCTCGATATCCCGGTGCAATTCCTTGCCGTGGACGAAATCCAGACCGCGACCGATTTCGACCGTGGTCATGTCTTCACCGACCGCATCCTGCACGCCCGCGGCCTCAACGAAACGTTGTTGCTTGGCGCGGCGACCATGGCGCCGGTGATCAGGGCGTTATTGCCCGATGCCGAAATCGTCTACCGGCCACGCTTCTCAGAACTCAGGTATTCGGGGTCGCGAAAGGTATCGCGCCAGCCAAGGCGGACCGCCATCGTCGCCTTTTCCGCCTCCGAGGTCTACGCGATCGCCGAGTTGCTGCGCCGGGAGCGTGGCGGCGCCGCGGTGGTAATGGGAGCGCTCTCCCCACGTACGCGCAACGCCCAGGTCGAGCTCTACCAGAGCGGCGAAGTCGACTTCCTCGTGGCGACCGACGCCATCGGCATGGGTCTCAACCTCGATGTGCAGCATGTCGCCTTCGCCGCCGACACCAAGTTCGACGGTCACCAGTTGCGCCCGCTCACGCCGGCCGAATTCGCCCAGATTGCGGGCCGGGCCGGGCGGCACGCCCAGCACGGGACCTTCGGGGTGACCGCCGGCGTCGATCCGTTCGAGCCCGAACTCATCGAACAACTCGAAGGCCACGATTTCGAGGCGATCAAGGTGCTGCAGTGGCGAAACCGCCAGCTGGACTTCACCTCCGTGGAGGGATTGCGGCGCAGCCTTGATGCCACGCCCGATCACCGCAACCTGACCCGCGTCCCCACCGCCACCGACCAGATCGCCCTGGACTTTGTCATGCGCGGACCTGCCGCGGACCTGGCCCACGGGCGGACTGCCGTGGAATTGCTGTGGGAATGTTGCCAGATCCCCGACTACCGGGACATTTCGCCCGCCCAGCATGGCGAGATCGTTACCCGAATATTTACCGATCTCAGCCGGCACGGCGTGATCGACACGGACTGGATTGCCGAGCAGGTGCGCTTCTGCGACAATGCAACTGGCGACATTGATACGTTATCGAACAGGATTCGGCAGACACGGACCTGGACCTTTGTCGCCAACCGCAAGAATTGGCTTGAAGATCCAAACCTTTGGCGCGACAAAACCCGGGAAATTGAAGACCGACTTTCCGACGCTCTCCATGAACGGCTGACCCAGCGCTTCGTGGATCGGCGAACGAGTGTTTTGATCCGTCACTTAAGAGACAGACGCATGGTATCACCCGAAATCAACGACAAGGGCGAGGTCTTCGTCGAGAACCACCTCATCGGCACCATCAGCGGGTTCCGATTCAGTCTTGCCCGGTCGGAAGAAGGCGCGGATGCCAAGTCGCTGCGCGGCGCGGCGGCCACCGTCATCGCACCGGCCATCCTGAAGCGGGCCGAGAAGCTGGCGGGGGCGCCCAACGAGGAGATCGTGCTGGCGACGGACGGCCTTGTGCGCTGGCGCGGGGAAGTCGTGGCAGAGCTCGCCGAGGGCAACGACGTCCTGCAACCCCGGGTTATTGTCCTGGCCGACGAGAGCTTGACCGGGCCGGAGCTGGAGCGCGTGCAGGATCGGCTGTCACTTTGGCTGCGCCACGCCATCAACACGCAACTCGAACACGTCATGACCCTGTTCGAGCCGCCCGAGCTGGAGGGCGCGGCACGCGGAATCGCCTTTCAGCTAGCCGAGAACCTCGGCATTCTGCCGCGCGCCCAGGTCGCGGACGAGGTCAAGGGCCTCGACCAGGACGTGCGCGCCAAGATGCGCAAGCTGGGCGTGAAGTTCGGCGCCTATCATATCTACGTACCGCAAGCGCTGAAGCCCGCGCCGCGTGAGCTCGCACTGATCCTGTGGGCGCTCAAGCACGGCGGCGTTCGCCAGCCGGGCGTCGCGGACCTGCCGCATGTCGTGCTGTCGGGCCGCACGTCATTCGAAATCGATCCGTCCATCGACAAGCATCTTTATGAAGTGGCCGGTTTTCGCGTGATGGGTCATCGTGCGGTTCGCGTCGACATTCTCGAACGCCTTGCCGACATCATCCGGCCCCTGGTTTCCTACGATGCCGCCCGGCCGGTGGGCGACGCTCCGGTCGGCGCCGCAGAAGGCAACGGGTTCCGCGTTACCGTGGAGATGACGTCGCTGCTCGGGTGTGCGGGGGACGATTTCAATTCGATCCTCAAGGCACTGGGCTATCGCCTCCAGCGGCGTCCCCTGCCCGCCACCGCTTCCGAGCCCGCCGCAGTGGAGCCCGGGGAAAACTCTGTCGCGGTATCCGGTGGTCCAGATGCCGGAGTGCCCGAGGTCTCGCCCGAAACGGCACCATCGGAGCCCCAGGCGGCTGCAATCGAAAGTTTGGCAGTGGATACGCCACACCCCCCATCCGAAAACGAGGCGGGCGAAGGCGAACAGACCGTTCCCGCCGAGCCGCAGTTCGACGAGATCTGGTTCCCCGGCGGCCGTCGCGCGGACCATAAGCCGCGCGGCCGGCACAACCAGAACGCGGGCAAGCCCGACAGACGCCAGGCAGCCTCCGCCGAAGATGGCAACGCGAATGGATCCGGGCGGCATCGCCGCCACCACGGCAAGAAACGCGGCGGCGAACAAGTCACGCCGAAGAGCGCGCCGCGGCCGGAACGTCCCCGCCGTGAAAAACCGATCGATCCCGATTCGCCCTTTGCAGCGCTCGCGGCGCTGAAAATCCCGCGCGAATGAACGACGAGCGTCAGCGGCTCGACAGGTGGCTGTTCTTTGCCCGCCTGGTCAAGTCGCGGACGCTGGCGCAAAAACTGGTGGAATCGGGCGCTGTCCGCATCAACTCCGAACGCACGAGAAGCCCTGACCGGCGCATAGGTCCGGACGACGTGCTGACCCTTGCATTGGGCGGACGCATACTTGTGCTGCGGGTCGCGGCTTGCGGAACCCGGCGCGGCCCGGCCTCGGAGGCAAGGGCACTTTACCACGACCTGTCGCCCGATCGCGACGCCAGTGGAGGCCCCTACGGCCCGACAGGAACGCCATAGGGAATGGTCTTCTCCGGACGCTGGAAAAAGCGCAATTCCCTTGCCGCCGCCGCTATTGCGAAGCCGGGAAAAAAAGTCTAGCAACCAGACGTCAACGGGCCCCAGCCGGGTGCCCCGTCCCTTGAAACGGCAATCTCCGGGGCCGCTGCTCATGACCTATGTCGTCACAGACAACTGCATCAAGTGCAAGTACATGGATTGCGTCGAGGTGTGCCCGGTCGACTGTTTCTACGAGGGCGAGAACATGCTCGTCATTCACCCCGACGAATGCATCGATTGCGGGGTGTGCGAGCCCGAATGCCCGGCAGAGGCGATCAAGGCAGATACCGAGTCCGGCCTTGAATCCTGGATCGAACTGAACGCCAAATATGCTTCGGTATGGCCCAACATAACCGAGAAGCGTGATGCGCCGGCCGACGCCAAGGAATTCGACGGCGTCGAGGGCAAACTCGAGAAGTACTTCTCCGAGGCGCCTGGCGAAGGGGATTGATTCCCCGCTGGCCGCACCCATATGAGTTAAGCGGCCATTACATTGATGGGTGCAATGATTGATTCGCCAGTTTTGATTCTGGTGAAATTTTGTGCTATTGTGACAATTCAATAGCAGTCACTCCCGTCACCATGTGTGCCGCAGGGCACGCTTTTTTTTGGCAGGTATCACCGAAAAACGCGAAACCAACTGGCCGACCGCGGGACGGTCCGTTCGGGTGGATGACTGCGCAGGTGCCCCAAGGGCTCAAGAAGAACACACGGTCGATCCCACCGCAGGGAAATCGATCGACAAGGCGTCAACCAGGAGTAAGCCAGATGGCGACAAAGAAGTCAGTGCAGCGTTTGGGGTACAAGACCGGCGAATACATCGTCTATCCTGCTCATGGCGTGGGACAGATCGTCTCCATCGAAGAGCAGGAAGTTGCGGGTCTCACCCTCGAACTGTTCGTGATCAGCTTCGAGCAGGACAAGCTGACGCTGCGCGTCCCGGTTGCCAAGATCAAGAGCGTGGGCATGCGCAAGCTGGCCGACGACGACATGGTCAAGAAGGCCCTGGATACCGTGACTGGCCGGGCGCGCATCAAGCGCACCATGTGGAGCCGCCGCGCCCAGGAATATGAGGCCAAGATCAACTCCGGCGACCTGATCGCGATTTCCGAGGTCGTGCGCGATCTTTATCGCTCCGAGGACCAGCCCGAGCAGTCCTATTCCGAGCGCCAGCTGTTCGAGCAGGCCATGGACCGCATGTCGCGCGAGATCGCATCGGTCAATCGCCTGACGCTGACCGAGGCCGTTCAGCTGATCGAGAAGAACCTCGCCAAGAGCCCGCGCCGCGGACCCAAGACCGCCGAGGTCAACGACGCCGAGGAAGCCGCCTGAGGGGCGTCGACGGCCAAGGATTGATTTCGAGAGAGGGCCGGCACCTGCCGGCCCTTTTTCACGTCCGGAATGCGGGATGGCAATTACCGGTCATTCAGCGCTATTGCACTGCAAGAATCTTGTATTGCAGGCCCGGTTGCAGCGGATCGCCCGAGAACAGGTTGTTCAGGATATAGGCCAGTTGCGTGCCGTTCGGGATATTGGGCATCTGCGCCGCCAGCGTCTCGGCCGTGTCGCCCACTTTCGCGGTCACCAGCTTGACCACCAGCGTACGGATCATGCGCAGGTCGCTGGGCCGGGTGGCGCGGAAGCTCTGCAGGGTTCTGTCCGCAACGTTTTCGAACGCCTTGCTGTCGGTCTTGGCGGCGAAGATGAACCGGTAGAGGTGATCGTCCAGCCGGGCCACCGACACCCGGAACGCCCATTTGTCCGTCTGGGCAAATCCCGTGGCCATGTCGATCCCGTTATAGCTGAGCGCCTTGACTGTATCGGGCTGCAACCCGGCGATCCAGCCGGACTTGAGATAGTCCTCCAGTCCCATGTCCGTGGGCACATCGGCGCTATCGAACCTGAGCGCCGCGCCATCGTCGGCAATCGCCACCACCGCCGTCTGGGAGACCTGCAGCTTGTAGGGCTTGGGCACCGTGAATGTGAGTTTCAGGCCGGGATGGATGAACCTCTGCCCCACCGCGATCCCCTGCGAGGGGCTGTCGCCGAAGGTTATCCCCTGGATGGCGGAAAGGTAGCCGGCACGGTCCGTTTCCCCGGTCGATGGATACTGGGAGGCCTCCAGGCTCGCCTGCTGGATGCGTTCGGGCGTCGATGGATGGCTGGACAGGAAATCGTCGCCCTGCGGAGCGCCGCCCGTCTCGAAATCCTGGAAACGCCCCATCGCGCCGAGGAACCGCGCCGCCGCGGTCGGATCGTATCCGGCCTGCGCCGCGGTGCTGATGCCGAACTTGTCGGCCGCCAGTTCCTGCGCCTGGCTGAACGACGCGAGCGACATCTTGGCGCGTTGCGCGGTCTGGTCGGTTTCGATGTTGCCACCCAGAACCGAGGTGATCACCTTGTCCACGATCTCGGATGTATGCGCCCTTTCGGCGCGGGCCTGGGCATGCCGCAGCACAACGTGGCCGATCTCGTGCGCAAGGATCGCGGCGAGTTCGCTGGCATCGTTGGCAAGGGCCAGAATGCCGCGCGTCACGAAAATGAAACCGCCGGGCAAGGCGAACGCATTGACCTCGGGCGAATCCAGGATGGTTACCGTATAGCGCATGTCCGGCTGGTCGGCGGCAGTCAGCAGCCGCCCCACCATGTGCGCCAGGTAGATCTCGGCCTGCCGGTCGGAATAGACCCCGCCATAAGAACCGATGATGCTGACGCTCTCACGGCGCCCCACCACTTCGTCCGAAGGGTCCGTCCCCGCCGGCACCGACTGGCCCTGGCTCGCCCCCTGGCCGGTGCGCGTCACCGATATGCCCGGCCCGTCCCACAGGCCCATGCAGCCGGTCAGCATGCCCGAGAGCAGCAGGGCGATGGCTGCCGCCGCAACACGCCGCATGTTGGCCGAAACGCTCATTTGACGGACAGCACTTCCATTTGTTCGGGATGGGTGACATCGATCCGCGGACCATCCCTGTTCTCGATCCAGCCGCGCACACGAACCAGCGCGCCGGAAAGCGTCTGCGGATCAAGGCCCGCCTCGGCGAACAGGCGCTGCGCACGGCTGTCTATGGCCACGGTGAAATCCTCATTCCAGTAGCGCCCGAAATTGAGATAGACGTAGCGGCCGGCCGACCCGGTATCCAGCACCCGCCCCTCCACGATCTGGAACGTACCGGCAGTTGCCGCCAGATCACCGGGCCTCTGCGCACTCCTGATCGCATAATAGGGATCGGCCCAGATGCCAAGCCGTTCCGCACGCGCCGTCCGCTCGCTGGCCAGAAGTTGATCGACACAGGCGCGATTGTCCGCGAAGGAATAGACCCGCGCCATGCCGGCGGCCAGCATCGCCTGCTGGACCCATGTAGCGCTCTGATCGTCGATGAACATGTGCGCGAGGACCCGCTTGTGCCGGTCGGCCCTGGCGCCGCCAAAGGCCAGCCTCACCTTCTTGCCGAGCACAAGTCCGCTCAGGGCCTCCTTCGATTGCGCCGCCATTGGCCAGGCGGTGAATTCGGGCCGGTCGAGCGGCAGCTTGGGCGCCTGCGTCCCGATGAGCCGAACCGTCATGCCCGTATCGAGCACCACGCTGTCGCCATCGACCACCGACACGACAGTGCCGCGCGGACCATCGACGAGCCCCTCGCAACCGGATGCGGGCATACCGATGCTGACTGCGGCGAGCGCGGCGAAGGACAAGGCGATCCGTTTCGACAACAAGTGGCCCCGAGGAACAAACCAAAGCCACACAATGCACTCAAATGCGGCGAAAATCATCCTTCGCAAGAACCTGCTGCGCCCAAGAGAGGAACCTTGGAAGGCTCCGCCTCAACTGGCTCCTGGGGACTTTCCTCGACGCAACCATTTATGTAGTGTGCGCGCCGGCGGTCCCGTAGCTCAGCAGGATAGAGCATCAGATTCCTAATCTGAGGGTCGCGCGTTCGAATCGCGCCGGGATCACCAGTTCAACATATTGATATTCAATAATAATGTGAAACTGGTCTGAGCGCTGATTTTGGCCAAATCGACCCGGGTCGCCACCGGGTCGCCACGACAGATAGAAATTGGGCTATTTCTTGGAAGCGCGCCGTTCGGCGAACCTCTTCCTCTCCAGGTCGACAAGATCAAGCCCGTAGCGCTCTTCAAACAGCCTGAAGATCCCTTCAATGGCCTTGCCTACCCAGAAGCTGTGTACGCCAAACTGGTAGTAGGAGTTAACCATCGCCTGAGGGAGAAAGGCTTCCGAGAGCCTTGCAGTTCTCGCGATCTCAGCGGACCGGACATAGTGCCCACCGCTAGTCCTGAGTGGATACCGCCGCGATTTGCCGAACCCGTCCGTGTAGGTGGCCTGCGCCAGAAGGTGTTCCAACGCTTCAAATTGCTCTATCGGCTGGATATGTCTGCGCGCTTCTTTCTCGTCCTCCAACGCCCGTTTCAATACCTGATCGCGGCAGTATGTGAGGCGCATCGCTTCACCTTCGATCGTGAAACTGAGTGCCTCTTCATAGGTTTTCTTCGCAAGCACGCTTGGAGCTTCATTAATTAGGGATATGATGTCGTAGTAGGCATCTTCCTCTGCCACTCGGTCCGGCCCAATCAGGCCCAAGGCATCCAAATACACCGCCACGTGTTCTGGCACCTTGGCTTTCTTGCCTTCAGACATTTCGCCGCCCCTCTTCCTGACGTGCTCCCTCGGATTCTCCAAATGCCTGGAGGGAAGTCGGGGCTCAGGTCAGGAGTCAGGGCGCTGGGACCAGCGACGTGTTCCGCTTCCCACACTTGACGCACACCAACTTGGCCTTCAACCCATCAAGGGTTAATCCAGATTCGGAGAATGCGCGCAGTCTCTGATGCGGTAGCACAACCGGGTCTCTGCAGAACAACGTCTTGCAGATGATCGCGGCACTCAGACCTTCGTTGACCCAACCGTCTAACGAACCGGTAGCGGACTCCAGGCGATCGGTGATCTGCTTCAATCTGCGGAGATCATCTCCCGCCAGTCCCAACTGTTTTGGCGTTTGGTAAGGGTGCCAGTAGTTCACCAGGCGAAACTTCACGTCGACCGGGGGGCCTGGCCGACGGGTCTTGTATGCTGTGTTGTTGTCGTGCCTTACAGTGGCGATGTAATCAAAGTCGCCGGATTCCACCTGCTCGTACCCTACGACGAAGTGCCATTCGTGGTCGTTCAGCCAATCGGACACTCCTTCCTTCCGACGGTAGATACTGACCGTCTGCTCATAGGGATAGCCGTCGCTGTCGCTTCCAGTCATGAACTCGAGTTGCTGAAATGCGCGATCATCGCAGCGCCGCAGATAGTACTGGTAGGCCCGGGCCTTCGCGACGATTTGAGCAATATCCTTGAGTGTCAATTCGCCGACAATTGCCTTGCCTTCATCCTTCATGGCCGAACTCGATGCAATAGGTTAACATGATTGCAGTTCCGTGATCGTGCCCGCCCAATCCTTGAGAGTCCTGGGGACTGCATAAAGCTTTGTCGGGCTGGCGCGCATAATCTGGATCTGCTGCCAGATTCCGCGGATCTCGTCGGCCTCCTCCTTCGAGAACAGCTTCAGGAATACGCGGTCAATCTGGTGCGCCTTCTTGTCGAAGTCGAACCCCTCACCCTTGAGAAATCCACGTGCACCGATCACGTCCCCACTCCGTCAACTCGATGCGACCTAGCGAAAATACCGCCGGGAAACCCGGGCCTTCATCTCTCCGAGAAGATGTCGATGTCTCTTCAGGGCCGGCTCGCTCTCGAAGACAACCCCTTTGATCAGGTGCGGCGGGATGTCGCCAAATACCATCACCTCGGCCTGCTCGCTGTCGGTCAAGTCCAAGGGTTGTCGGGGGTCATTGCCGAACATGCGAGCGAATGCTTCGCCGTCTGCAGCGTCTCGAGGCTCTCGTCGAGCATTTTGAGACAGCGCCGCGTTGGAATCGAAGAAGATGGACATCCTGTTGTTGATCACGCTCGGGTCTACGGAGAGGGCGACGTACTCCCGGTCGGGGTGCCTATCGGGACGCCAATAGCTATGCAGCAATGCCTTGTTCGTTCTGGAAATGGAAAGGCTTATGCCGTCGGGGCGACGGTCGCCCCTGAAGAAGTCGTTCCTCACCGCGTGGTCGAGAATCCCCATCTCTGCCATGCGTTTGACCGATAGAATCCCGTGCTCTCGAATAGATTGCAGGTTCTCGACGGCCGTGAAATGGACGAGCTGCCTGATCCTCCTTATGGCGATCTGCTCGTTGATTGCCTCGATGTCTTCGCTGCTGTTGGGGCGCTCATAGACCTCGGTCTTCATGGGTTCCATGAGGTACGCGCCCGGTTCGAGATCTGCTGCCTTGCAGACCAAATCAGCCATGAAACCGTTCGACGCATGCGCGTAGCCGAAATCCGGATCATTCCTGCAATCGTATCCGAACTCGCCTGATACGAACCGCACTGGCTCCCTGAGTGTCCGCCACTCACCGTTAATCAGTCCAATAACCGAGACAACGACTCTTTCCAGGGCCGCCTCGCCTATACGCTCGATGATGTCGGCGTACCTGGTCTTCTCGTACCGCAGAGGATTCTCCACCGGCCAAGCAGAGAGTGAGAGATACACCGCCAACGCATGGCCGTCCGTTCCAATGCTCACTATTCGTCCCCATGCAACGACGGCCAATTAGCCTTCATCGGTCAGCAGGATCGGGTGGATCCATTCCGATTGCAAGCCATTAGAATCGCCGCACTTTCGCAAACCGGAGGATGGTCAGCGTCCCGGTGTATGGCCCCAGAAGGTCCGCGCGATAAGATCCTCATCGCTGATTGTCCGTCACCTGACGCTTAGTTCCTCCCGCAACCAATATTTGACGCTCAAGTGAGTGCCAGGCGCTGACCGGTCTGTCCAGAACCGATCAGCGCCCCGGATGACGTTTGTCGAGCATGCCTATTCTTTGCCGCGCCTGGCAAGCTTCACCACCGTGCCGGCCGTTTTGCCTTCCCCCATAGCCTTGGCAAGCGTCGCTCCGATTGCGTTCGAGGCCCGGCGCAGCGGATCGTTGTCGAGATGGGCATAGCGCGCCGTGGTTTGTGGCTGTGAGTGGCCGAGAAGCTTGCCGATGATCGGCAGGCCCATGCCACCGCCAGCACCGAAGGCCGCGAAGTTGTGGCGCAGATCGTGGATGCGCAGGCCTTCGAGATTGGCTTGCCGTCTCACCATCGCCCAAGGCCGCTTGAGGTCGGATCGCGGCTTTTCGTCTGGTGTTCCGGCGTTCTCGCCGGCAATCACATAGGTGCCGATCCGTGTGAGGTTGGACAGGACCGACAGGGCAGGCGCGTTGAGCACGATCACTTTCTGCCCGGTTTTGGAATCCGGAAGACGCAGAAGGCCCCGGTCGAAGTCCACATGTTCCCATTTGAGGGTGAGGATTTCGCCAAGCCGCGCGCCAGTGAAGATCAGCAGGCGCAGGGCCGCCGCTGCGTGTTCGCCGATCACGGTTGCGCGGTGGTCCTTTCTGAGGTGCTTGGTCTTCTTGCGCGGGTCGATCTTCCAGGGAATGCCTGTCGTTTCCGCTACCCGGATTGCCGCGCCCAGCCGCTCCAGTTCCTCGACCGACAGATAGCGCTCGCGCCCTTCTTCCTTGAAGCGCTCGATGCCGCGCGCCGGGTTCATGTCCTCGGGCACCAATCCGTGCTTGCCGCCAAAGCCGTACATCGAGCCGACAATGGCCAGAATTCGGTTGGCCTGAAAGGGCGTGCTCTTGTTCCCAAGATGCAAGCGCGCCAGATCGGCCCGCGTCACGTCCTTGGCCTTCATCTTGCCGATCTTGGGCACGACAAGCCGGTTGAGCACGTCCGCATAGTGCGCCTTGGTGCTTGCCTTGCGTTTGGCACCAACGTGATCACGCAGAAAGGCGTCGGCCAGTTCGGCAACCGTCAGTGCCTTGCGCTGCGCTGTCTTGTCGCCCTGCGGGTCCTGCCCGGTCTTCACGCTAGCGCGCAGCTTGTCGGCCACCTTGCGTGCCTGCTCGGGCGTAAAGTCGGACGCCTTGCCAATCGTGATCCGCTTCTTGGCGACCTGTCGTCCGCCTTCACCGGGGCGATATTCGAATATCCAGGACTTGGCCCCCGAGGGATAAACACGCAGTCCGAAACCGGGGATCACACTATCAAAAACCGTAAAGCGTGCCGCCTGCGGCTCGCTTGCATCCACCACACGCTTGGTGAGCTTGACCGGCTCCATGTCGAAGGCCCTTCCTGTCTCGGGTCGCCACCGGGTCGCCACCGAAACTGGCAACTTGGTGCAACGTCGCGAAACAAGGTAATGGCAGAATATCGTGAATTCAATAGGTTATGGATGCTCCACGAAACGCAACGCAACGTCTCAATATGGATTTCTTGAGATTCCTAATCTGAGGGTCGCGCGTTCGAATCGCGCCGGGATCACCAATCTGATCTGCCTGCATGAGACACCATCACGGATATCACCCAGGCATTGATCCTGACCGGAGTCAACGGGTAGCCGCGACCCGCAGCATACCGGCCAATACGACCCTTTGAACCAGCATGTGACCTGCCCCGCGCCGCCGGCATGTTCAACGTCACCGCAGTGGCTGGCGCCGCCGCGGCGTGACGACCGGCCCGGAGATGGCCGGATGACGCAAAAGGCGATCCGGAACGGATCCCGATGCGTAGACAAGCTGTTGTCGCAATCGAATGGACTCTAGACTGGAACCGCGCCGTCCCGCGCTACGGGCATCATTTGAGAAACCTCGTCATGTCGTCTTCACGCACAGCCCGAACACTGAGACGCCTTCTTTTCATCGGGCTTCTGGTCGGTGCCGCAGGCGTCTATGCCTTGTGGGCCCGGCCCTGGGCGCCGAAACCGGCCAGCGTCGTGACAGAGACGGTGACAGCCGGAGCCGTTTCGGAAGTTCTGGCGGTGAACGGACAGATCGTGCCCTCGCAAACCGCGGATCTGGCTGCCCCTGTCGCCGGGCAGATCGCGGAAATACTGGTTTCGGAGGGTGACAAGGTCGAGAAGGGACAAGTGCTTGCCCGGCTCGACGATACCATAGCCAGGGCGGCGGCCGACCAGGCGGAAGCGGCCCTCGAAGCCGCGCGGATCGGGCTCAAGGAGGCGGCCCTGGCGCGCGACCGCGCGAAGGCCCTGGGCGCCAGCATCTCGGCGCAGGCGCGCGACAGCGCTCAATTCGCCTATGACAAGGCAGAGGCGCAGGTCACCCAGTTGGCGGCGGCGCACGACCAGGCGGTGCGCCAGCTGGCC